>JBGVQX010000047.1:0-7815 GCA_045127905.1 Candidatus Cryptobacteroides sp. | reverse complement strand
ATTTCTCCACTCACTTCGTTCGGTCGAAATGACAAGGTAACTCTCGTTCGGTTGAAATGACAGTACGATATCGTTCCATTTGTCATTTCGAGCGAGGTCGAAGACCGAGTCGAGAAATCTTCTTCACTATTTAGTTATTACGATATAAGTCGGATAATGGTCGCTATAGCCTCCGATGAACGCTCCGTTGGAGAATGTCCTGAACGGAGTACCCTTGTACTGTCCTTTCTGATTGGTCAGGAACTTAGGATTGTAAACACGTCCATAATAGCCCTTCTTGTGGAGCTGACGGATAGCGAATGTTCCCTCTGGGGCATTTGCAAGTGCATTGTTTACAAGCAGAAGATCATAGATGCTCCAAACTCCCTGATAAGCAAGAGAGCCGAAGCCAGCCTTAAGCATAGATGTAAAAGGAGAGAAGAAATCCTTATCTGTCACTTCCTCCTTGAATTCTTTTCCATGGAGATATTCCGCCATCGAAGGATCGGTAGGATTATCGTTCATGTCACCCATGCAGACAATCTTGATGCCCGGATACTTCTCCTGCATCATCATCGCGTGGTTATACATAATCTCGCCACCACGGTCGCGGAGCTGGTTACCGCCCTTCTTTCCACCGGCGCGCGAAGGTAGGTGAGCGACATAGAATGCAAAATGCTCACCATCAATAAGGCCATGAACCATGAGGACATCACGGGTCCTGAAATAGTCGCGGTCCTCCTTGGACTGGATCCATTCAATTGAACTTCCCTCGAAGGTGAAAGGTATCGACTCGCTATCAAGGAACGTGAACACTTCCGGCTTATAAAGAAGAGCCACATCCACGCCACGTCTGTCCGGACCATCATAATGAACTATCTGATAGTTTGCCTCTGCAATCTGAGGTTCCATCACAAGATCCTCAAGCACAAGACGGTTCTCTATCTCGGAAACGCCAAGAACAGCATGCCAAGCGCCATTTTCTTCCTTCATGGACTTAATGACCTTAGCCATGTTCTGAAGCTTCTTCTGATATTTCGCTTCAGTCCACTTGTTCTTTCCCTCAGGAAGGAACTCCTCGTCATTCTTGACTGGGTCGTCATAGATGTCAAACAGGTTCTCAAGGTTGTAGAATCCGATGACATAGTTCTTTGAGCCCTTGTTCTGGGCATCAGCGCCTGTGCAAAACAGCAGGAACGCCGCAAAAACGATAAGTATCTTTTTCATTTAAATCATTTGTCTTTTACCACCAGACGCTGCTGTTTGCAGGGTCCTGCTTCTCGACATTAGCCGCATTTGTCTCACCGATCATCGCAGGAAGATTCACGAAGAAATCGATTCCCGTAAGTTCCTCCAGCCTATCTATCGACATCGAATGAGACTTCTGGACTCCTCCGGAATATGTCTTATGCTCGTAATAGAATGCAGCAGCATTCCAATCTCCCAAGGTCGAACCTTTCTTATATTTCAGCAAAGCCTTGAAAAACGCATCCGGCACCGTCACACTGTTTCCGTACGAATCTTTTTCCTTCTCACTTGATGCGCTGACGGTCACCCCTGTCACAACATACAATGTATCTGCAGATTGAGCAAAAGTCCGCACACGTCCTTCAAGAGCAGACCAGACCCCATCATTAAAGTTCGTATGGATCTGAGGAACTATGTTGGTGCCATAAAACGTCTGCGCATTTGCGTCATATGTACACTGCCTGTCGGCAGACGGAAGCTGATGACCACGCGCATAAGAACCAGCATATCCACTGAATGGTGCCGCAGAAAGGCCACCCAAAAGCGGATCCAGATTCCACGCATCGGTTCTGCCGTCAAATCCTGACAGATAAATCCGGGACAACGGATATGCCACCCAAAACGCCACTCTGTCCTTCTGGCTCCAGCCGAAAGAATAGTTGCGCACCTTCTTTCCGTTCATATCGAAGCTATGGCTGAAGTAGCCCAGTTCCGGATTGTCCATCGCCGGAAGTTCCATCCATCCGGTCTTCTTCAAATCTACTCCGGAAGACGGCTTGTCAGGATCCTGCGTCTGGCCGGCAGACTGCTGAACAACACTGCACCGAACCATCTTTCTTCCATCATCAAGGACAAGCCTCAACTCTCTGTTTTCGCCCGAATCATTGGCATCATACGAAAGGACGACATTGTTCTTGTTCCCCGTGCCGGAAGTCACACTAAGCCTTGCCCAGCTGACTTCATCCTCATCATCGGACACAAGCCACAGCGTCCAGTCCGAAGCGCATATCACGGAAACGAACTGCGACCCTGCCCGGGCTTCAACCGTCGGAGACTTAACCGACACCTGAAGAGTGTCTTCGGTAGCAAGATCCGAGCAAGAACTGAACACCAGATCACAGACAGTCATCACGACGACTGCAAACCTGAATATTGAACTCAATTTTATCATTCCGTTTAGACTACTAAAAGGGGCCGACCCTCAAGTCAGTCCCTTTTATGATTTGAATATCTATAGGATTACTCAGCTTTGCTTGTCCAAGTGATGCCCCAAACAGAGTAGCGGTCCTTATTCGAGCTACTATTATTAGTTGGCGAATTATTAACAAACTTGAGTTTGAAATCACCTGTGATATTCACTTCTGCTGTATGAGTATAAGGAGTAAGTTTAACAGCATCTTTCTTTTCAACATTAATAGTATTTACTACTACATCATTCTGAAGGACCTCAACCTTGAAAGAAATTCCATTACTTTCGCTAAAAGGGTGACAATAACTAAAAGAGAGACTTCCGCATCCACCTGCAATAACTGGAGATGTGATAGTTCCTGCCGCAGAAGTCTTACCATTCATACAAGCAGCCTTTGTCCCCTCCGGCACATATGCAAATGTATCATTACTATTTGCAGTACCATAGGTATGCACCTGACAATTATTAAGCACCCATCCATTTGTTGTAGTAGTAGACGCCTCATAATATTTGCTGGCTGTCAGCGTCTCAAAGTCAGCGTGATTTCCTGTTACCGGTGTCTGACCACCTGTATTATCGTCGCCAGTATCATCTCCGCCCTCTTCTCCACCTGCTGGAGGAGTCACACCATCAAAACGATCACCAGTAAGGTCAGCGAAGTCAGATTCCTGGGTGAAGATGATCTGCATTGTTCCATTGTTGATAGAAGAAATACCCTTGATAGTACCCGAGCCCTGAGCTACTGTCTGATCCTTGTAAGTTGCATATTTTGAAGAGAAAACAACAAACGAGTTGCCGTTTGCATCTTCGAAATTGATGCTAGTGTGAGCATCTCCAACAACCCAAGTCTTAGAGAGATCTGCAGCCTTGACCTGTACTCCCTCAAGAGCAACATACTGTCCCTCATACTTATTGGCGAGGAAGTCAGCCATTGTCACTGTCTTTGCGTCAACCACATTTCCTGTAGAGCCCGCTGTAATCTTATCCAAAGTCAGACCATTTACCTGAACAGCACCATTGTACTCGCTGAGCGTTACTCCCGAAAGGTCAACCTCAACCATTGTACCATATGCAAATGTATGGTTGGCTCCAAGATAAAACTGAAGTCCGGCCGTTGCATCCTGAACATACATACCCTTCTTTGAAGTAAGGTTATTCAGTGCCATATTTGAAATAACGACACCCTGAATCTTGGTTCCTGCAGGAAGAGCTCCTGTAGCCGCAAGTACGTCTGCGATAGGTGTCATTCCCTCACCTGGCTCTGGAGCAACATTTCCGCCTTCTCCGGCCTGAGAGACCTTAAGAGTCTTGCTGAGTGTTCCGATAGTGAACTTGAGATCAGCATTGCGGTTTCCGCCATCGTTGGCAAGAGCTGTAACAACCACAGTCTGCTCATCAGCAGAAGCCTCACCTGCCTCAGGAGAAACAGAAAGCCAAGCTGGCACACCTGTTACCTCCCAGTCACGAGTTGCCTTGAGAGAAAGAGACTGCTCACCTCCGGCAACCTCAAATTCCATTGTGCTTTCGCTGATAGTAATACTAGGAGTACCGAGATTCTCGGTCTCAGGAGCACATGCAGCAAACATAGCTACCGCTGCAGCTGCTCCAAGAAATAAATTTCTAAGTTTCATGTGTCTGATTCTATTAAATATTTTACAATTATTGCGTACAGTCAAGTTGCAAAGATAATTATCAGTCTGCATTTATGCAAGAGATTTCCGTCCTTAGCAAAAAGATTCCGCAATAAAAAATCGGGCAGTTCCGAAAAACTGCCCGATCATATATAAAGTTACTAAGAGTATTCTTAGAAGAACCAACGGAGGCTGAGGAGCATCTCCCAAGTTGAAGAAACTGTAGTGAGCTTATTCCAAGTCGGCTTAGTGAATGTGTAAGTAGATTTCGCAGAATCCCACTTGAGGATCTGGTCGCTGCTCATCTGCTGGATAGTACCCCAGTCGCTGTTAAGGAGGTTACCGAGGTTGTTGATATCGAGAGCAACCTGGATAGTATTCTTCTTCTTAGCTACGTTGAAGTTGAAGTCCTGAGCAACCTTGAAGTTGAAACGATGCTGCCATGGAGCAACTACACCACCTCTCTCTGAGTACTGGCCTCTGTGGCTGCTGAGATACTTGTCTGAGTTGAGGAATGCCTTGAATGCAGCCTTGTTTGCGTCATCAGCAAACGGCATAGCCTCCACTTCCTTGTCTGTAGGGATGTAAACAAGATTGTTTGCACCACCGTCACCAGTCACGTTATTCATAGTGTATGAATATCTTGTATAAGAGTAGTTACCTACATAGCAGTGGTTGTAACCCTCATAGAAGAGACCGAGAGTAGTAGCACCGAAGTTACCCTCATCGATACGGTAGCTTACGTTAGCGATAAGACGGTTTGGAGAAACATATGCAGAGTGTCCGAGCTCAGCGATGTTAGAACCCATTGACGAGTAAGTCATGGTGTTGTAAGCTGAAGACACCTGGTCACCGATTCCCTCAGCAGCACTCTTTGATGCACTGTAAGTGTAAGCAGCCATCATCGAAAGACCGAAGTTGAAGTCCTTCTGGAGCATTGCAGTAAGAGAGTAGTAGTGGCCCTTTGCATCTGTGTTAGTAATGTAATAAGGAGTAATTTTACTATCCTGAGAGTTCTTGATATTCTCTGACTTCCATGAAGGTCTTGCCTGAGGCTCACCTGGGAGCTTTACTCCAGCCTCATTCTGAACCTGACCAAGCTTGTGTACATACACAGCTGTGAGGTCCTTGTTGTAGATACCCTCGAGAGTAGCCTTGATGCCACCTGGGAGACGTCCCTCAATAGCGAGAGATGACTTCCATGTTGTAGGCATCTGAAGTTCCTTATCCATGATTGTTGTAGATGCAGGAGCAGCACCATCCTGAGCCTTGAATGTTCCACCATAGAGATCCTTGAGGATATCATTGATATTGGTATGGAACGAAGGAGTCATAGAATTTGTTCCGTAAGCATCGATATACTGAGCCTGGAGGCAGTTGCTGTTTCCTGCTGCAGATACGATCCAAACGAATGGGATACGACCTGTGTAGATACCTGTACCTCCGCGAACGATAAGGTTGCGGTCCTTGAGAACATCCCAGTTGAAACCGATACGTGGAGACACGTTCAGACGAGCCTTAGGCATGTCTGCAGTAGAAAGACCCTTGAAAGATGTGCTTGTAGCAGCCTTCTCAGCGAACTCCTTGTTGAAGTTATCTGCAATTTCAGGATAGAAAGGCATCTCGAAACGGATACCGGCAGTAAGCTTGAAGTAGTCGCTGAATGTGAGCTCATCCTGGAGATAAGCAGAAGCCTGCATATACTGGAAGCTTGGATAAACCTGCTTGAGGTCGTCACGGTTTGCGTGAGTTATTGCGAATGCCATAGGCGTACCCTTAGCCTTGAAAGCTTCCCATGAATCATATACATAGTAACCTGCTCCACCCTGCATGTAACCGTTCTTGGTGTCGTCCCACTCGAACTGGAGACCTGCAACGATGTTGTTGATACCGATGTTATAAGTAAACTCGTCAGTTGCTACAACTGTCTGCACGTCACGGAGGTTACCGTAAGTGAACGGATCCGGACCGAATGAAGTGATGACCGCCTTTGTCCCGTCCGGAAGAGTCTGAAGAATATCCACTGTAGGGAAGAGGTCACCCTCAAAGCTACGTGGCTCGTACTGGTGTGACCATGTAACACGGAACACGTTGCTGGCGTTGTTGCCGAAACGTGAGTTGAGTTCGGCAGCAAGAGACATGAAGTTCTGCTCCTGATAGTAGCGCGAGCTCTCGAAGAACTGAGCGTATCTTGAAGTACGTCCGTAAGTGTTACGGTTGTATGGATTAGGGTTGATAGGGTTCACTGATGAAGAAGGGCTCGAAGAGTACTTATTCATAGTCTGGCTGTAACGAACGTTGAACTTGTGGTTGTCGTTGATGTTCCAGTCGAGACGAGCCATGAGCTTCCAGTCTGGAGTGCTGAGAGAGTAACCCTCATAACGACCTGGGTTGTAGCCATACTCCTTAGCAAGGTATGCCTTTACTTCATCCATGAAAGCACGGGTAGGACGCACGAAAGTATCCTTATCTGAAGGAACGAAATTATCTTCTATACTACCACTCTCTCTTACGCGGTAGCTTGAGCCTGGAGTAACGTCTGCAGCGTACTCGAAGTTAGCGAAGAAGAAGAGCTTGTTCTTGATGATAGGACCACCTACAGTGAAACCTGTAGTGTTGTTGAGAGACTCATTCACATCAAGATCTGTATCTCCTACCATTTTTCCCTTAAGCTTGTCGCTGTTATAGTAGTTGTATACAGAAGCGTGCCACTCGTTAGAACCGCTCTTGGTCACAGCGTTGATAGCACCGCCTGTGAAGCCTGAGTGACGTACGTCAAACGGAGTGATGTTCACTGACATCTGCTCGAGAGCGTCAAGAGAGATAGGAGCACCGCCTGCAGGGAGGTTAGAACCGATACCGAAAGCGTTGTTGAATGAAGCTCCGTCGACAGTCACATATGATGAACGGTAGTTACCACCACCGATAGCAAGACCGTTGGTTGTTGATGAAGCCTGAGGAGTAAGTTTCATCACATCATTCATGCTGCGGCTTACTGTAGGAAGAGCAGTCATTGTCTGCTCGCTGATTGAAGTACCTACACCGGCACGATTGATGTTCATTCCTGACTGAAGACCGTCAGCTGTAAACACAGCAGCCTCAAGACCGAGAGCCTCAACCTGAAGTACTACATTCTGAGTAGTAGTCTCTCCAAGAGGAGCATAGAGGCCATTGTACTCCATTGGTCTGTAACCAAGCATCTCTACCTTTACGGTATAAGGGCCACCTGGAGTCACAGAGTTGATACGGTATGTACCGTTCTTGTCTGTGGTCGAGTAGTAGTTTGTTCCTGAAGGAACGTGGGTAGCGATCACAGCTACACCTTCAACTACTCCCTGCTCGTCGGAAATTCTTCCGGCGAAAGAAGATGTTGTAACCTGCGCGTAGGCAGAAACAACAGCGAACATTGCCACTACAGCAGCAATAAGACACTTAATTGTTTGTTTCATAATGCTTTAGTTAAAAATAATAGGTTTTTTATGGCGCGAAGATAACATATTTTAATGGTTTTAGGAAGTTTTATACGCACTTTTTACTTCTCTTTCACAATCTCAGGGACATCTGAAAAAAGTTGATTTGGACAGCGTGAAAGTTTTTTATTTAAATGTTTGGAAGTAATAAATTTTGTATATCTTTGCAGCCCGAAAAATGTGGAGAGATTTGGCTGCTTGCAACCACGTTAAAAAATGCTAAAATATTGACACTGGTCATGAGCATGATGACCGCTTTCATATCAATGTTTTGTGTTTTGTGACGGCTCCGCATTTT
>JBGVQX010000046.1:0-79417 GCA_045127905.1 Candidatus Cryptobacteroides sp. | reverse complement strand
CTGGCGCAGATTAGGCTGGCCGGCCCTTTTAAGCAGCTTTCCTGTCTCGGAGTCTGTGGCCAGTTCTCCTGACGACGAGCCGCCGTTGAAGTTTGGAATCAGCAGGTTAGGCATTTCCTCTATGCCGTATGACCATGCTGTTGCATATTCCAGATCCAGACCTTTGTCGTTATGTCCCGCACCTTCTCCTGAGAGTTCTGACCCTCCTCGCATGGTATATGGAGTGTATTCATATGTCGGGATGAGTTTGTTGGCATTTGTGGCAATACCGATGCATCCCACTGCCAAAAGAATCCCTGATGCGGCAAAGAAACGTCCTATGCTCTGTCTTTTCCTCTTGTCGATGGCCAGACTGATAAGAAGAGCTATGGCATATATGAAAATGACAATCGCCAGATAATAAGTGATCTGTAGATGGTTAGCCTTTATCTGCATGCTGAGCGCCAGGGCGAACAGGACGGCTCCGAGCACAGTCTTTGCCCATCTGCCCTTGAGGACTGCCTTATAGGTGAATATAACTCCAGCCATCACCCAAGGCAGATATGCGATTGCCTGCATCTTGGTATTGTGTCCTACCTGGATGATCTGCATGTTGTATGAACAGAAGGCTATCGCGATGGCTCCGGCCACGGCTACTATCCCGTTTACCCCCATCGACAGCATCAGCAGGAACGCTCCCACCAGGGCTATGAACAGATAGCTTGCCGGACGTCTTCCAAGCAGCATGAAATCATAGATGACATCCGTCCAGTCTCCCTTGAAGTCGTCATACATGGCTGTAACCGGCATTCCTCCGAACATCGAGTTTGTCCACACGGTAGGATCTTCAGGGTGTGCCTGGTTATGGGTTATTGTCTCCTGGGCCATTCCCTTCCATCCGGCTATATCGCTTTGGTTGACGATCTTGCCGCTCAGAACCTGCGGTACGAATCCGTAGGCGATTCCCGCGAACAGCAGTATTATTCCTGCATATACACCTATTTTCTTCAGTAGTTTCCTGTTCATGTGTTGTTTATTCTTTACCTGGCCACAAATACAGCTGTTTTTGTGGCCAAGAGTCTATTTTTTACTGTTTAGGGAACAAAAAGTGCCATTTTTGTGGCCGACTGTCCTCTCGAAAAGTTTCGCCATCTTTCTCGTAAGTTCCACTCTTGTAAACTGAGCCAGATCAGCATCTTCGACTCTAAGTTCTCCCTTGAGATGTCTTTCCCAACACAGATTCACAAAGCATTCCAATGAAGCCTTGTCCTCCCAGTCCAGCACCACTCCTGTCTTTGTCGTATTGAGGATTAAGGACATCGCTCCGTCTGGCTGTCCTATGCCGAGCACAGGCCTCCATGAAGCAAGATACTCGAACACCTTTCCCGGAAGCACGGCCTTGTATTCAGGCTCCTTTCTCAGAGGAAGTATCAGAAGAGAAGCCTTTCTCTGCTCCTGAATCGCCGCATTATGTGGCTGATATCCCATATCCGTGACCTTCTCTCCAAGTCCGGCTGATTCTATTGATTCCAGAATCTGTGAATCCGTCTTTCCTACGAGATGAATCTGCAGTGCCTTGCCGAAGGTTTCATCTTTGGCGCATTTCTCCGAAAGGACTTTCCACAGTGTCGTCGGATTTCCGTCTGCTGCAAATAATCCTGTGTGGGTTATTATGAATGGCTTGTCAGGACCACCATCTGCCTCGCGGTCTCTTTCCCCCGGGAAGTCACATTCGTCAAATCCGTTTGTGATAAGCTCCACAGGTGTCTGTGTCATAGCCTGGAATTCCTGCTGTACCAAAGGAGATACAGCCACAACCACGTCGGCCGAATCCAGTACTTTCTTCTCCATTCTGTGATGCCATTTCTCAGTCATGCGCGTCATGGACAAGTGCTTGAAATAGAATATTCTGGTCCAAGGGTCCCTGAAATCGGCAATCCACGGAAGTCCGGTTTCGCGAGCCAGCTTCATTCCGATCATATGCATCGACTGGGGAGGTCCCGTACTCACAATCAGGTCCACAGGGTGCTCCTTCAGGTATTTCTTGAGAAATTTTACAGAAGGCCTTATCCACATGCAACGTGGATCCGGTCGGAAGAAATTACCTCTGACCCACATTGCAGTTCTCTGGAGAAGGGATTTGCTTTGTGCATTCACCGGATTGACCTCTATAGCCTCCTTGCTGTGTCCTGAGCGGCGCAGCAGTTTCTTGTATATCTCGTAAGGCTCTGTGATATGCGTCTTTATGATTTCTGCTTCGGCTGGAACTTCCTTCTCAAGAGAGGCATCCACAGCGAGCTGCTCAGGATTCTCCGGGGTATAGATCACCGGCTGCCATCCCTCAGCAGGCAGATACTTGGCAAACTTCACCCATCTCTGTACCCCCGACCCTCCTGTCGGCGGCCAATAATAAGATATGACCAGCACTCTTTTCATAGACTGCAAAGATACAAGATTTTATATTTATAACTGCAGTCTGCCTGTGGAGAAGCGGTATATGCAGCGGTGGCGGTAGGTTTCTCCGGGTCTCAGGACTGAGGACGGGAATGCCGGCTGGTTAGGAGAGTCCGGAAAATTCTGGGTCTCGAGGCATACGGATGTGCTTTTGACATAGGTGACTATGCCCGGATGATCAGTATGGACGTCCATCCTTATACCGGTGTCGGGTGCATACAAACTTGCAGCAATTATGCTTGTATCTCCCGGATGATCCAGCACCATATTTATATCGAATTCCCTATCCAGAGGTCTCGGAACCTTATAATCTATCCCTGCGTTTCCCACAGGTAGAAATTCACCGGTCGGCACCTTTGCGTCATTCACAGGTGTGTATCTGTCAGCATCGACATAAAGCACATGGTCCCATATTTCATAATCGCGTTTTCCTGACAGATTGAAGAATGAATGACTTGTGAGATTTAGGACCGTAGGTTTGTCGGTGACTGCTTTGTACGAAATATCCAGTGCATTATCTTCGGTGACTTTATATGTCACTTCCGCATGTACGTTTCCCGGGAAGCCCATTTCTCCGTCCGGAGAATCAATGGCAAGCACCAGGGTCGAAGAGTCAGGCTGATGGGCAGAAAATACCTGCATTCTCCATCCTTTTGCTCCTCCATGGATGCAGTTCAGCCCGCTGTTTCTGTCCAATTCATATTTCTGTCCGTCGAGAACGAATGATGCATTGCCGATTCTGTTGGCAAAGCGGCCTATTACAGCGCCGTGACTTACAGGTTTCGCCAGATATTCCGCTATATTGTCAAATCCTACGATGACATTGGTCATCCTGCCTCGTCTGTCCGGCACCATAATGGAAAGGATTCTTGCACCATAGTCTGTGACGCACACTTCCATTCCCTTGGAATTGGTCAGAGTATATAACGACGTGGTCTTTCCGTCCACCTCCGCTCGGAAATCGTCGGTACGCAGGCCGGACATTGTGTGCTCCCTGTTTATTTCACAAGAGTGGACAGCCAGAAACATGCCTATAATTATCAAGCACTTCTTCATAATTTATGATATCTATGGTTTTTGCAGGTTATAAGTAATTGTGATAGTTATCCTGCAAATTTAAAAAAGGCCGGGATAAATACATTCCCGGCCATCAATATTGAGCAGATAATAATTAGAGACGCTCCAATTTCACTGTGAAGTGACGCATCAATTCTGTCTCCCACACAATCTTTACGCCACGTGTAATCTCATTGCGACGGTCATAAACGTTCTTGAGTGCTGCAGCAATCACGTCCATGTGGTTGTTGGTATATACACGGCGTGCGATGCAGAGACGGAGAAGGTCGAGACCTCCGAAGCGGTTCTCGCGTGTCACAGGATCGCGGTCGGCAAGGATGTATCCGATTTCACAACCACGCACACCAGCCTCGATATAGAGTTCGATTGCAAGAGTCTGCGCAGGGAACTCCTCCTTAGGTATCTGGTCGAGGACGCGGTCTGCATCAACAAAGATAGCATGTCCTCCGACAGGACGCTGGTATGGGATGCCGTACTCGTCGAGTTTCGCAGCCAGGTACTGTACCTGACGGATTCGTGTCTCGATAGTCTCAAGCTCAGTGTTCTCGTCAAGACCCACAGCAAGGGCTGCCATGTCTCGGCCGTTCATACCGCCGTAAGTAAGGAATCCTTCGAATGGAATACAGAACTTCTTTGCTCCCTCAAACCAGTCCTCATGACGTGTAGCGATGAATCCGCCCATATTCACGAGTCCGTCCTTCTTTGATGACATTGTCATACCGTCGGCATAAGAGAACATCTCCTTGCAGATTTCCTTGATTGTCTTGTTGCCATAACCTTCTTCACGTGTGCGGATGAAGTATGCATTCTCGACGAAACGTGCAGAGTCGAATACCACGCGCTTGCCGTACTTGTCTGCGATAGCACGCACCTCGCGGAGGTTCTGCATAGATACAGGCTGGCCTCCTGCAGTGTTATTGGTAATTGTAACGATGATGAATGGAACGAGGTCAGCTTTTTCTGCAAGCACTTTCTCGAGCTTCTTAGGATCCACGTTACCCTTGAAAGGAACTTCGAGCTGTGTATCCTTCGCCTCGTCAACTGTGCAGTCTACTGCGAATGCCTTGCGGCTCTCTATATGACCCTTGGTGGTGTCGAAGTGAGAGTTGCCGGGAACGATTGCTCCTGCCTTCACAAGGTGGCTGAAGAGGACATTCTCGGCAGCACGTCCCTGGTGAGTAGGGATGATATACTCGAAACCAGTGATTCTTGTGATAGTGTCCTTGAGCTGGAAGAATGATGCCGAGCCCGCGTAACTCTCGTCTCCCATCATCATAGCAGCCCACTGACGGTCGCTCATTGCGCCTGTACCTGAGTCTGTGAGACAGTCAATGTAAACCTGATCTGACTTGAGCTGAAAAAGATTGTAATCAGCTTCCTTGATCCACTGTTCGCGTTCTTCGCGTGTACTCATGCGGAGAGGCTCCACCATCTTGATTTTCCAAGATTCTGCAAAAGGTAATTCCATGATTATTAATTTTATGTGGTTTTACTTATTTTTTGTTCCTACAAAAATAAACGATACGATATCCCTGATATACTCAGTGTCCTCATCTATGTGTCCGTCGTTGTTCATATCGCAGACATGATTTCCCATGTTATGTGAGAATGACAGAGTAAGTACATCGTTCTTTACCATACCTGAAATCATCGTTCCGTCGGAAATCACCTTGGCATAACCCTCGCTCACCTCCAGTAAAGCTGATTCGTCGGTTCTTTCTATATTCAGGTCATCCATCATGGAACTATATATGTCAATCTTTACTTTTTCTGCATTTACTGCCGTAATCTTTACATTTGCCCCTTTCGGCTCATCTGAATGGGTAACTAATGACAATGTTCCAAAATACTCACCTTCAATGGAATATGCATCTTTTAGCTTGATGGATGGAGTACATGCTGCAAAAGCAATTACAGCAGAGATGACGATGGTCAGAAACTTAATAATTTTCATAGGTATATTAATTAGTCATATCAATACAAAATAACGAATTTTAATTGACAAGAGCAAAGATACTTAGGCTTAAATCAGAAAATTACGTTTTTTTATCCAAGCGCTATAAATGGGGTCCTGAATGACTGGATATCCATCATGTATATCAATAATGTCGCGTTGCAGGAGAGCTGTCTTGGAGCGTGATGCAGATGTAGCGGATGAAATCCCGTAGCGGTGAAGCACGTCTGCTGTGCTTACGATTCTTTCGCCGGAAACAATAGCTTTCACATAACATAGCTGCTGATCGGTCAACGTGTCTGTAAGAGCACCGAAAACCATGTCCATCTGGTTCAGAAGGGCTTCATATGCTTCATTGACAATGTCGATCGTACATACCACATACGTTCTGAGCCATGAAATCTGCGAAAGCTGCTGAATATAATAAGGATGTGACCCTGCAAGCCGTATGATCATTTTGCCTGCATCATCATCTATATATTTGGATGTGCGTGCAAATTCCGCTTTTATGAATTCTATAAGATTCCCTTCGTTTATCTGACCAAGCGATATTATATTTCCGAATCCGGCATCTGCAGCCGCTTTTTCAGAAAACCTCTCCAGCATCAAGGCACGATGACTGCCTGCCAGGCAATATGCAACCTTTCTTCCTTCCTTCCATTCGGAAAACATTTCTTCGAAAAGGGCATCACATTCCTTGAAGTTCAGCGTGTTGCTGAAATCATCGATAATCACGGTCATCTTCACTTTCTTCTGCTCCGCCAGTGACTCCGGCATCCTCCAGAATATTTCATGTAAAGAGGACGTGTCACGTCGGTCAAAGCTTAGCTTCATGTCTGAAAGCCTTCCTGTATCCATAGACATCCTCACATCCATTCCCGAGAAATACTCTCTTACTATAGATGCTGCTGCTTCCCATGTGGAACAAAGGGCTTTGATGGTCTGTTGGGCCAGCAGAGTGAAGAATAGGTGCTCATCCCTCACATTTGCGAGAGATATCCTGCATATACGAAGCTCAGGACAGGTTTTCTGCGCTTTAGATATTGCCTTTTCAAGTAATGATGTCTTGCCAGATTTTCTGGCAGCAGTTACCACTACGTTCTTAGATGAAACAAAGGACGACACCAATGCCTCGGTTTCGTCCTTATATCCTATAAATTGCTGATTCTTAGCTATATCACCAAATATAAAAGGGGTCTCCATTGATATTACATCTATAATTTATGTAAATGTAACACAAATTATGTAATTACACAAATTGTAAATCAATAAATGCAATTCTTTGGTTTTCAGTAATTATAGTCCCATCTGTTCCTTCATTCTGCGTAGAAGGTCAAATGCCTGCAATGGAGTCATATTATTTAAATCAGCCTTATCCAGTTCGTCTTTTAAAGATGACAGAAGCGGGTCTTCAAGCTGGAAAAACGAGAGCTGGATGGAACCGTCGCTCTCGACCCTTCCTTCCTTGATGTTGTGCGGCTTGATTGTTCGTGGACCTGATCCATCGTTTTCGAGAGCGGCAAGTGTCTTTTCTGCTGATTCAAGCACCTGCTTAGGCATTCCTGCCATTCTGGCAACATGAAGACCGAAGCTGTGGGCCACTCCTCCCTCCTTTAGTTTGCGCAGGAAGATTACGTTCTTGCCGACTTCCTTGACAGCAATATGGAAATTCCGCACACGCGGATAAATGTTTTCCAGGTCGTTGAGTTCGTGGTAATGGGTGGCGAACAGGGTCTTTGCACCGTCTCCGTACTCATGGATATACTCCACGATGGCCCTCGCAATCGACATGCCGTCGTATGTGGATGTTCCACGGCCGATTTCGTCCAGTAGCACGAGCGAACGTGACGATATATTGTGGAGGATCATTGATGTCTCGAGCATCTCCACCATGAATGTGGATTCACCTCGCGAGATGTTGTCAGAAGCTCCCACACGGGTGAAAATCTTGTCGCAATAACCTATAGTAGCCGACTCTGCGGGCACATAGCAGCCGATCTGGGCCATCAGCACTATGAGTGCTGTCTGGCGGAGGAGTGCGGATTTACCGGCCATGTTAGGACCCGTAAGGATAATCACCTGCTGCTTATCGTTATCAAGATAGATATCGTTAGGCACGAATTCCTCGCCTGCAGACATCATGGTCTCAATGACAGGATGACGTCCCTGCTTTATATCGATGACCTTGCTGTCATTGATCTGAGGGCGGCAGTATCGGTTGGATATGGCGAGGTCTGCAAATCCCGAAAGTACATCCAGACGTGCGAGTATGCGGCAGTTCTTCTGAATCACAGATATTTCAGACTGTATTCTTGCCACCATAGCAGCATATATCTGTGATTCAAGCACATATATCCTTTCTTCGGCTCCGAGGATCTTCTGCTCGTACTCCTTGAGCTCCTCGGTAATGTAACGCTCTGCATTCACGAGGGTCTGCTTCCTTATCCACTCCTGAGGCACCACGTCCTTATATGCGTTGCGCACTTCAAGATAATAGCCGAACACATTGTTGAATCCTATCTTGAGTGAAGATATTCCCGTGCGTTCTATCTCGCGCTGCTGTACTTCGAGCAGATAATCCTTTCCGTGACGTGCGATCTTTCTCAGTTCGTCCAATTCCTCATTAACTCCGGAGGCGATGACATCTCCCTTACCGAGCTGCGAAGCCGTTTCCGGATGCATGGTCTTTCCGAGATAATCTAAAAGGTCTGCACAATCCCCCATGCGCGAAAGCATGTCCTCGAGTGCTTGTACTCCCTTTCCGGCGCAGATCTCCATGATTGGCGCGGTGCGGCTCAATCCTCTGCGCAGCTGCATCACTTCGCGAGGCATTATCTTCCCGGCAGCGGCACGTGAAATGATTCTTTCAAGGTCTCCGATGTCTCCGATGAACTCCTGCAGACGCATCAGGTCTTCCCGGTTGTCAACGAAATGCTGTACGACAGAATATCTGTCCTCCAGTTCTGCCAGATCCATCACAGGCATCGACAGCCAGGTCCTTAACAGACGGGCTCCCATAGGTGAAGAGCATCTGTCTATCACTTCTACGAGTGAAGTGCCCTCCTTTCCTGCAGTGGATGAGAATATTTCCAGATTTCTGAACGTAAAACGGTCCATCCACACAAACGATCCTTCGTCGATGCGTGATATCGAACATATGTTGGTGAGTCCTGTATGCTGGGTCTGTTCCAGATATATCAGCAGGGCGCCGGCAGATGTGATTCCAAGAGGGAATGTGTCTATTGCAAAGCCTTTCAACGAGTCCACACGGAGCTGTCTCTTGAGTTTTTCCACGGCATTATCATACACAAATGCCCATTCTTCGAGAGTGGATATATAATAATGGTCTCCGTACTTTTCCTTTACCCCTTTTTCATATCCCCTGGCCACCAGAAGTTCCTTCGGTGAGAATGAACTCAGCAGCGTGCCCACATAGTCAAGTGAGCCTTCAGCCACCTGGAATGTACCTGTGGATACATCCAGAAAGGCCACTCCGCACTTGTCCTTATGGAATGTAAGTCCGGCAATATAGTTATGTTCCTTCTGCTCCAGAAGCTGCTCATTGAAAGCTACTCCCGGTGTCACAAGCTCGGTGATGCCTCTCTTTACGATTTTCTTAGTCAGCTTAGGATCCTCAAGCTGGTCGCACACTGCCACCTTGTATCCGGCACGCACAAGTCGCGGAAGGTATGTTTCAAGGGAATGGTGAGGGAATCCGGCCATAGGAATCGAGCCGGGAGTGGCGCTGGAACGCTTTGTGAGCACAATTCCGAGCACCTTGCTGGCTGTAAGGGCGTCATCCCCGTATGTTTCGTAAAAATCGCCGCACCTGAAAAGCAGCACTGCCTCAGGATGTTCCGCCTTCACGGCAAAGAACTGCTTCATCATAGGTGTCTCGGTCGGTTTCCTTTCTGCCATATATATGTAAAAGCTTTTTTACGATTTATAATAATTATTTCAGTCCCGCCGCTACCTTCTCCGCAAGAGCAACGAAGGCGAGTCCGTCGGGACGTGAGGAGAGGGCTGCGGGTTCGCCGCTGTCTCCTCCTTCGCGGATGCTTTGTACGATCGGAATCTGGCCGAGGAGTGGGATTCCGTATTTTTCAGCCATGCGAAGTCCTCCGCCCTGGCCGAAGATGTAATATTTCTCGTCCGGATGTTCGGCAGGGGTGAACCATGCCATGTTCTCCACAAGTCCGAAAATAGGCTTATTCACGCTTTCGTTGCGGAACATATTAACTCCCTTCTCCACATCGGCAAGGGCCACATCCTGTGGGGTGCTGACAATCACCGCACCCTCCATAGGGATGTCGTGAACGAGACTGATGTGGATGTCTCCTGTTCCCGGAGGCATGTCGATGAGCAGGAAGTCAAGCTCGCCCCAACGGACCTGCAGAATCATCTGCTTGAGGGCGTTGCAGGCCATCGGGCCTCTCCATATGAGGGCCTGTTCCGGCTTTGCGAAATATCCTATTGACATCCACTTCACTCCGTATTTCTCCAAAGGCATGATTACTTCCTTCTCACCTTCCTGAAATGCGTCAGGCATCAGACCTTCGGTCGCTGTCATCTTAGGAACCGAAGGACCGTAAACGTCTGCATCAGCGAGTCCTACCTTATAGCCGAGGCGTGCCAGAGCCACAGCCAGATTGACTGAAACGGTGGATTTTCCCACACCGCCTTTTCCTGAGGCTATGCCTATGATGTGTTTTACGTTAGAGATTTCTTCGAATCCAAGGTCAAGGCCGGGCTTTTTCTTCGGCGCAGCCTCGTTCTTTATCAATGACTTCACCTCCACCATCGTGCCTTCAGGAGCGTTCCTTATGATGGCAGCCTTTGCACTGCCGATGAGGTATTCCGCCAGCGGGTCACGATGCTTTGAGAATCCGAGAGTCACCGTGACTGCTCCCTCCGAAATCTCCACCTTTTCCACCATCCCGAGCTCAACGATGCTCTTATCCCCCTTGGCAGGGTGCTCCACTTCCAGAAGCCATTTATTTACTTCGTTTTCCTTTATCATAATAATGGAATTCTTATTTAACTATGTCCATCTCATTAAGCAGCCAGCCTGCTCCCCCGAACTTATCCACGATGAAAAGCACGTAGCGGATGTCTACATTGATGCATCTCTGGAGCTCCGGTTCGAACATCACGTCGCTGCTCATGGACTCCCAGTTGCCGTCGAAAGCCAGTCCGACAAGCTCTCCACGTGAATTCATTATAGGGCTGCCGGAGTTGCCTCCCGTGATGTCGTTGTTGCTGAGGAATGCCACAGGCATCTTGCCGTCAACCATGGCATACTGTCCGAAATCCTTGTTCTGCCAGAGTTCCTTGAGCTTTGCAGGAACCACGAACTCCCAGTTGTCAGGATCTTCCTTCTCCATCACTCCGTCCAGAGTCGTGTAATATCTGTATCTGACAGCATCCTTAGGCGAATATCCCTTAACGGTGCCGTATGTGAGGCGCATGGTGAAGTTGGCGTCCGGATAAGACGGCGCTCCCTGCTTCCATTCCAGAAGACCCTCGGTATAGAGTTTGCGTGCCTCCGCAAGGGCTTTCTCTGTCGCTCTTGTTGCTTCCTGTGTCTTTATGGTCTCTTCGCGGATATTCCTGCCGGCCCATACCGCCTGATCCTCGAGTACGCCGTATCCTTTCTTCGCGATTGCCTCCTTGAGGGTCTCTGCTGATGTAAATGAGCTATACTTGAACATATCGTCCACGAATCCGTCCAGATTGCTTTCCTCCAGAGAACGTGCATATTCGGTGTCTGCAATGTCGCGGTAGTGATTCATCATGGCCTTTGCCACCTTGCGGTCCGTAGGAGCTGAATAATCAGCGTATATCGGAGCAAGCTTCTCATATGCTTCATTAAGCGCACTCAAGGTGTCGGCACCTCCCTTGATAGCCTTCTTTACCTGAGCATCGAAGGTTGCTGCAAAATTGGTGATTTCTATCTTATATATGGTCTCGAGTGCCTTTGTGAACGCTTCGTTTGCCTCTCTTCCTGCCTTGGCTGCTGTAGCAAGATCGGTCAAGGCTGTGCCATATTTAGCCTGGCGCGCAGGGTCAGCCTCCACCCATGCCTGGAAATCAGCCTCTTCCTTTTCAGCACGTCCGATGATGTCAAGCTTATCAAAAGCCAGCTTCATGCCCTGCCACTTCTTCCATCCGTTGGATGAACCTGAGTATTTGCTGGCATACTGAATCTTCACCTTAGGATCGGCAAGCATATCCTCCAGAAGCACGTTCTGACGTATTGTGCGGGCTGCGATGCGGATGTCGTTTGTAGCTATCTGATTCTTTAGCTCTGGAGATGTCTGGAATCGAGTCGTGCGTCCCGGATAACCCATGATCATGGTGTAGCCACCCTCTGGTACCCCCTTCAGAGATATCTTCAGGTGGTTTTTAGCTTTAAGTGGCACATTCTCTGGAGAATACTCCGCAGGGTTGTTATCCTTGTCAGCATATACGCGGAACATCGAGAAGTCTCCCGTATGGCGAGGCCACATCCAGTTGTCGGTGTCTGCTCCGAACTTTCCTATTGATGAAGGCGGTGCGCCTACAAACCGCACGTCATTATATACTTTATATACTATTATATAATATACGTTTTCGTTGTAGAATGAAGTGAGCACGACCTTGCAATATGGATTCTGCTTCTCCACTTCCGCTTTCATCTTATCCAGGTCCTTCTTTACGGCATCCTGTATCTTTTTCTCAGCGTCCTTTTTGCGCCTGTATTTCTTCTCAGCCTTCGCCTCTATGGCCTTGACCTCTCCTGTCACATCCTTCATGTATTCGAGGAAGGTTACGCTCAGGCCTTTGCAGGGGAGTTCCTCGCTGCGTCTCATCGCCCAATATCCGTTCTTCAGATAGTCATGCTCCACGCTGCTGAGCTTCTGGATGCTGCCGTAGCCGCAGTGGTGGTTGGTCACGAGGAGACCTTCAGGAGAAATAATCTCTCCGGTGCATCCGCCTCCGAACTGCACTATTGCATCCTTGAGGGATGTATTATTGATGCTGTAGATCTGTTCAGGGGTGAGCTCGCATCCGAGGTCCTGCATAGCCTTACCGTTCATCTGCTGAATGAGCGGCAGAAGCCACATTCCTTCGTCTGCGAAAGCACTGCCTGAGAAAATGGACAGTGCCGCGATGATGCTTAAAATCCTTTTCATATTATGTTTATTTATCAATTATCTTATTTGAAATTCTTCTTGAGCTTCAGAAAAGAGTCTTTCTAAAACAATGTAGGCTCAAGCTGCTTCAGGTGGAAACTTTTCCTATGGTGCGGGGTATAACCGTGGGTGATTATCGCTTCGATATGCTCCTTGGTGGGATAGCCCATATTGCGTTCCCAACCGTACTGCGGATATTCTGCGGCCAGGCGTCTCATATGTTCGTCCCTGTAGGTCTTTGCAAGGACCGATGCTGCGGCTATTGAGGCGAATTTACCGTCACCCTTGACCACACACTGGTAGGCATATCCGTCGAACGGCTTGAACCGGTTGCCGTCTATCAGCAGGAATTCCGGTTTTACGCCAAGCCGGCGCACGGCTCTCTGCATGCCGGTTATGGATGCGTTAAGAATGTTTATAGTGTCTATTTCTTCTGCACTGACCTCTTCCACTGCCCATGCGACAGCCTCCCGCTCTATAATAGGGCGGAGGATTTCACGCGATTTTTCGCTCATCTGTTTGGAATCGTTCAGAAGAGGATGATGAAAATCTTTCGGAAGGATGACCGCAGCGGCATATACAGGGCCAGCCAGAGGCCCTCGTCCGGCCTCGTCACATCCCGCTTCTATAAGATTTTCATGCAGGTAGTTCAATAGTTGTGGTTCTTTGCGCATTCTGCAAAAATACACAAACTAATTGTCCTCACCAAGCCTTTTTTTGAGCATTGATATGATTTCGTTCTTGCTTCTGATGTTTTCTTCCTGAGAAGACAGGAGTTTTTCAAGATCCATGATTCTCTTTTCGAGGCTTGTTATGCGCACACCATATTCCTGTCTGATATCTTCAAGTGCGAATCCTTCGCTTTGGGATGGCATATATCCGAGAATCAGTTCTTCCGCAGATGTTTCAAGCAGGTCTGCCATCTTCATCACATTTCCATTCATTACCGCAGTGTTGCCTTTTTCCAGATCCCTGTAGGCAGTGAGGGATATACCCAGTTTATGTGCCATCTCCTCCTGGGTTATTTTGCGCGACTTGCGGATATGCCTGATGTTTTTCTTGATGGAATTGTTGTCCATTCCTCTTTTAAATTAAGATTTGGACAAAAGTATCGGTTAAACAAATGTGTTATAAACAAGAAAATCCGACGAATGACAAGAAAACCCGACTAAAAAAGAGAAAAAGTTATAAAAAAGAGAAATAATCGGTGGTTTTTCTTGTTGTTTTTCATCCCCCATCTTGCTTTTTATCCATGTGCTTGTCAGTTTTGCAGAAAAAGTAGAGGCCATGAATATAAAGATGTTTGAAGATGCATGCACGATTATGATGCATTCCGGTTGTTCCGCTTTCCAGGACAGATCTTTTCAGGAAGGTGTAGACAACCTTTTTTTTGAGAAGTTCGGCATGTCCGGAAATGATGTGAAGAATTTGCTTTTCGGAGACTTTGAAAGAGATGTGTGATTAAAAACCTGCCCGTTTTATTGATATTGTGACTTTGTTTTATTAGATTTGCGAGGATGTGTCTTCACCGACACTGAACGAAACACATAATACAAACACATAACACAAAAACTGATGAAAGCTTATTCAACCCAAAACATCCGTAATGTGGTTCTGCTTGGTAGCACCAAGGCAGGTAAGACCACATTGTCTGAAGCGATGCTTTACGAAGGTAAGGTTATTGACAGAAGAGGTACAGTAGAAGGCAAGAACACTGTTTCTGACAATGCTGAAATAGAGCAGATCAACCAGAGGTCAATCTATGCTACTCCGCTTTACGCAGAGTTCATGGACACCAAGTTCAATATCATCGACACTCCGGGTGCAGACGACTTCGTAGGTGGAGCAGTTTCCGCATTCAAGGTTTGTGACACAGGTGTGCTCGTGGTAAATGCACAGCAGGGCGTGGAAGTAGGTACTCAGATCTACTCACGTTATGCAGGAGATTATGGAATTCCTCTTATCGTAGCTGTAAACCAGCTTGACGGTGAGAAGGCAAATTGGGAAGGCACTCTCGAATCAATGAAGGAGGCGTTCGGAAACAAGCCGGTAGTGGTTCAGTATCCTGTGACTACAGGTCCTGACTTCGACGGTTTCGTGGATGTCCTCAAGATGAAATACTATCGTTTCGCAGGCGACACAGGCAAGCGCGAGGATCTCGAGATCCCTGCAGATATGCTTGAGACTGCGGAAGAGCTCAGAAACGAACTCATCGAGCGTGCAGCTGAGTATGACGACACCCTCATGGAGACATTCTTCGAGCAGGGTTCTCTCTCAGAGGATGAGATCAGAAAGGGTCTTGGCATCGGTATCCGTGAAGGTGCGGTGATGCCTGTATTCTGTCTTTCTGCAAAGAAAGACATCGGCGTAAAGCGTCTCATGGAGTTCACTATCCGCGTAGCGGCTTCTCCAGCAGAGCGCATCGGCGTCACAAAGGATGGAAAGCAGGTAGAGTGCAAGCAGGAGGCTCCTGTATCACTCTTCATATATAAGACAGCCGTAGAGCCTCATCTTGGTGAGGTGGCATATTTCAAGGTCATGTCAGGTGAGCTCACCGAGGGTATGGACCTTGAGAATCCGGAGACTGGCGACAAGGAAAGAATCACAGCCATCTATGCTGTGGCAGGTAAGAAGAAGGAGAAAGTTACAGACCTTCTTGCAGGAGACATCGGATGTACAGTGAAGCTCCGTGCAGCGAAGACCAACGTTACCCTCTGCACTCCTGGTACAGATATCGCTTACAAGGACATCGAGTTCCCTCACTACAAGTATCGTTGCGCCGTAAAGGCAAAGGATGCAAAGGATGAGGAGAAGGTGAGCGAGGCTATGGCCAAGATCGCAGCTGAGGATCCTACATACATCATCGAGTACCACAAGGAGCAGAAGCAGACCATCCTCAAGGGTATGGGCGAGCAGCATGTGAATACTCTCAAGTGGAGACTCCAGAACGAGAATAAGCTTGAGATCGAGTTCTCAGCTCCTAAGATTTCTTACCGTGAGACAATCACAAAGGTTGCTACAGCTGACTATCGTCACAAGAAGCAGTCAGGTGGTGCCGGACAGTTCGGAGAGGTTCACCTCCTCATCGCTCCTTATCAGGAGGGTGTAGATCCAGGCAACCGTTTCAAGGTGGACGGCAAGGAAGTTGTCCTCAACATCAAGGGTAAGGAAGAGTTCGACCTCCCATGGGGCGGTAAGCTCGAGTACTACAACTGTATCGTGGGTGGTGCTATCGACGCACGCTTCATGCCTGCAATCCTCAAGGGTATCAACGAGAAGATGAGCGAAGGTCCTCTTACTGGTTCGCTTGCACGTGATATCCGCGTTTATGTTTACGATGGTAAGATGCACCCGGTTGATTCAAACGAAATCTCATTCGTTCTTGCAGCCCGCAACGCATTCAAGGAAGCATTCCGTGTAGCAGGTCCTAAGATCATGGAGCCTATCTACAATGTTGAGGTGCTTACTCCATCAGAGTACATGGGTGCATGTATGTCAGATCTCCAGAACCGTCGTGCCCTCATCGAGGGAATGGGTTCAGAGAAGGGATTCGAGGTCATCAAGGCACGTGTTCCGCTCGCAGAGCTCTACCGTTACTCTACAACCCTCAGCTCCCTCTCATCAGGTAGCGCTACCTTCACAATGGACTTCGCTGACTACCAGCCAGTGCCAGGTGATGTTCAGGAGAAGCTCCTGAAGGCTTACCTCGAAGAGGAGCAGGAAGACTAAATATTATTTTTAGAGGTGATTGCTGCGTTACTCTTGCTCTCCAAATCCTCACAACCACCAGGTTGCTCCGGTTTGTCGAACTTCAAGTGCCTTGCAATCCCTCTCTAAAAATGAATATTTCTTCATTCGGCAGACACCCCATAGCCGGGGGTGGCATGTCGCTTCCACATAATAGTTAATAAACGAAGAAAGATAAATTCAAACGCAGAGCGGCGACCCTTCACTGGGCCGCCGCTTTTGTGTCTTTTTGATGTCCGGGATTTGGCCTCTTTTTCCGGATAGTCCCTCTCTGAAATGCTTTTCTGTCCGGGAATTGGGCTGATTTTCCGGATGAGACCTTTGTTTTAGCTGCTTCTGTCCGGGATTTCCTATGTTTTTCCGGATGAGTCCTTCACGTCATAGCGAGTATTTCTCCTCACACGTCATTGCGAGCGAAGCGTGGCAATCTTATAAAAAAGACAAAACTTATAAAATTCAGAAAAAGTTATTATAAAAAAGAGAAAAACCTTCATGCGTCATATTGACTTATATGTTTCTGGTCCGGAACTTTGCGCCCTAATATATCGGAACTTGGTCCGGAAAACATACAAGTAATATCAACATGGAAACTGATAAAGGAAAAGGTGAGATTGTGGTGTATCAGCCAGATGAGGTCACCCGTCTGGAGGTTAGGGTCGAAGGTGAGACCGTGTGGCTGACACAGCTCCAAATGGCAGATCTGTTCGGAAGAGACAGAACCGTAATTACTAAACACATTCGTAATATTTTTACGGAAAATGAACTTGATGAAGATTGTAATGTGCAAATTTTGCACTTTGCTAATTCAGATAAACCGGTAAAACTCTTTAGCCTGGATGTGATAATTTCTGTGGGTTATCGTGTAAAGTCCATCCAGGGGACGAAATTCCGACAATGGGCAAATAAAATCATCAAGGAATATCTGTTTCGCGGTTACTCTGTCAGTCAGCGATTGCTGTCAATTGAACATCGTCTCGACGCCCACGAAAAGAAAATCGACTTTTTTGTCCGGACGTCACTTCCGCCTGTGGAGGGAGTGTTCTTCGACGGTCAGATCTTCGATGCTTATGTGTTTGTGGCGGACCTGATAAAGGCAGCTAAGAGACGTCTTGTGCTGATAGATAACTATGTGGATGAGAGCGTGCTGGTCATGCTGTCCAAAAGAGTGTCCGGTGTGACAGCTGAAATCCGTACAGGCAAGCTTTCCGAGCAGTTGAAGCTGGATATACAGAAGCACAATAGTCAGTATGATCCGGTCAGCGTGGTCCGGACACAAAACATCCACGACCGTTTTCTGATCGTGGATGATGATGTGTACCATATCGGAGCCTCCTTGAAGGATCTCGGTAGGAAACTCTTTGCCTTCTCCCGGATGTCGGTTCCTGTGGAAATGCTCCTTCCGGAACAATAGACATTTGTGCACACTTATATGCCATTCCGGGCGGTCCTAGTAGCAATGACGTATGGAAATCATTGCTGTCGTCTATCTGATGAAGTTGGTCTGGATAGGTTTTTCCTTTACAGGGTCAGGGATTCCGGCGGCGCGGCCTGCTTCGATGCATTTGAGAAGCCATGCCATGTTACGGCCGAGTTCGCGCATAATCTGCATGCCTTCTTCGTCCTGACGCACCTGGTCTGGAGTGTTGCCGTGGACCATGTTCCAATATTTCGATGACACTACCGGCATTGACGAGATGGTGAAATATTTGTTGATCTGGTCAAATGCGGCTGTGGTGCCGCCTCTGCGGGCGCTTACGATGCCTGCTGCCGGCTTGTAGCGGAAAAACTTGCCCTTGCCGTAGAATGCCCGGTCCATGAACGAGGTGAGGGCTCCGGAAAGTGCTGCATAATGTACAGGGCTTCCGAATACGAATCCATCGGCTTCAGAGGCCTTGTCAAGGAATTCGTTCACTACGTCGTTCATGAAGCATCGCAGTGATGCAGGCTCTCCGTTGGGGCCTCTTCTGATGCACTGGGCGCATCCGAGACAGCCTGAGATAGGTTTTGTACCCAGCCAGAAAATCTCGGTCTCCACTCCGGCTGCATTAAGCTCCTTTTCCACTTCCTGCAGGGCAGTATATGTACATCCTTCCTTATGAGGACTTCCGTTTACCAATAGTACTTTCATATAATTTATCGTTTAGTTGTTTTTCTTTCCTTTCTCTGTCTTTCCGATATTTCGTTCATCTTCACCAGATGGTCTGTCGTGAATTCGCCTTGAAATATCATCATCGATGTTCCTGGTCTGGTGACATACATTATCATTTCATTGAATGTCTCCCCGACCTGCCCGTTTATATAAAGTATAGTCGTTGCATGGTCTTCCACGACTTCTGCAACTTTCGTGTAGCCGGCTAAAACCTTCTCGGCGTCTGCCCGGAAACGCACTTCATCCACCTCGGAAGCATCTTCAATCGCGAATATATACATCCTGTCCAGATTGTCCGAAATAGCAACCACCGGGCTCTTCTTCATGGCTCCCTTTGCCATTTTCAGCATGAAGCCTTCAAGCTTCATATCCTTGATTCCTTTCATGTCCCTGCGGCTTTCCAGGAGCGTTACTGCCGGACTTTCCGCCACCTTCTTTCCGTCGGCGGATGCATGCTGGCATATGGAAATCATCATGATTGCCAGCATGATTGTAAGCATATTTTTCATGCGTCTTCCAAACGCATTTATCATGCCAGTTTCAGGGTAAGGGCAATGAAGTCCTCCACGCTCAAACGCTCCGGACGAAGTTCGAATACGGGGTCTGCAGTGAACTCCGCAAGCTGTTCCTCTGACCATCCGAGGCGGTCTGCCTTTGCGCGGATGAGCGGTTTCAACGAATTTCTCAAAGTCTTGCGTCGCTGATTGAATCCTGTCTTCACCACCGTCTTGAAGAGTGATTCGTCACAACCTAGTTCTGTACGTGAATTTCGCACGAGTCTTATCACTGCAGACTTTACCTTAGGAGGAGGATTGAAGGCTCCTTCGCCCACGGTGAAAAGATACTCGATGTCGTACCATGCCTGAAGCAGAACGGACAGGATGCCGTATGTCTTTGTACCCGGCTTCTCTGCGATACGCTCGGCCACCTCCTTCTGGATCATGCAGACCACCTGAGGCACCTGCTCCTTGTAGTCGAGCACCTTGAAGAATATCTGAGAAGAGATGTTGTATGGGAAGTTTCCGATGATGGCGAACTGTCCGCTGAAGAATTTTTCCAGCTTCAGTTTCAGGAAGTCCGCTTCAAGCAGTCTGCCATGAATCTTAGGGAAATGAACCATCAGATAATCAACAGATTCAGTGTCGATTTCCACGCATCTCAAATCGACCTCAGGTCTTTCGAGAAGGTACTGGGTTAATACTCCCATTCCCGGGCCAACTTCCAGTGCCGGCATCGGGTTTGCTGCATCATGAACGGTATCCAGACCCGGACAAGGCACAATAAGCGCATCTGCAATCCTCTGTGCTATCGAAAGGTCTGTCAAAAAATGCTGGCCCAAGGCCTTTTTAGCTCTAACTTCCATTTAAACTCTATTTTTTCTGTTTGAAAAGCCACTCCATGAAGTCCGGACGGTTGAAAGCCGGATTCCAACTCAGGTGGTCGCACCCTGGGAATTCATAAAGTTCCACATCTACGCCGGCTTTCTTCAGCGCCTTATATGCATTACGTGATCCCTCTACTGGTACTACCGGATCTGCATCTCCGTGGAAGATACGGAAACTCACATCTTTTACAGAAGCAAGCCTGTCAGACTTCACATATCCGCATATAGGAATGGCAGCAGCAAATATCTCGGGAAAACGTATGACCATGTCGTATGTAGCCATAGCTCCCATTGACAATCCGATAATATACACTCTTTTCTTATCAATATCCGGATTTGCTATATAAGAATCGATAAGTCCCTTTACTGCCTTGAATATAGGGGGCATTTCTTCATCTGCCGTAAGTCTGTCGAATGAGGAAGGTCTCTGGGAATAAGCCCAGTATCCATCCTTAGGGCATTGAGGGAAAAGGACATATGCAGGATATTTTTCCCTGTTTACCGGATTGAGGAACATGCGGCTGCCGTGCACCAGCTGCTTTTCATTGTCGTCTCCTCTTTCTCCTGCTCCATGCAGGAATATCACCAGCGGAAACTCCTTTCCCTTGGCGTTCTCTTCCGGAGTGAGCAGGCGGTAATTCAGTTCAGTTCCATCTGCGGAAGTAAAAACCTTGCGCTGGTACTCTTCCTGTGCTGAAGCGGTGATAGATGCGAAAACGATTACAAATGCAGTCAGTATCCTTTTCATGAAAGTCATATTTTAAATATCTGCAAAGATAGTATTTTTTAGCAGTATGTCCCCGTAGGATAGGCGTATAGAGTGATAATATCAGTTCGTTCCGATCCATATAAGGACCATTCCGAGGAGGATCAGGCCGAGGTCGATGATTTTTGCCCGGAGATTGCGCTCCTTGAAGATGATGACTCCGCATGCGAACGAAATTATCACCGAGCTGCGGCGCACCAGAGACACTACGGAAATCATCGATGAGGAATCGTTCAATGATGTGAGATATGCAAAATCTCCGATGCATATGAATATGGAAATCAAAGGAATAGCCCAGTTCCATCGGAATGGGGTAGTCTTTGCACGTGTCGGATACCATATGACAGCACAGATTACTGTCATGATGAGCATCTGGTAGAAGTTGAACCAGCTTTGAGTGAATATAGGATTCAGCACACTCATCACATGCTTGTCGTAAAGGCCGCTTATGGCTCCGGTGACAGCAGCAGCTGCTACACACCATATCCATTTGTTACGCTTGAAATCGATGTTTTCCTTCTTGCTGGAGAGGCTCATCAGGAAGATTGACACTATAGTCAGGAGCACTCCGGCCCATTGGTAGAGGTTGAGGCGTTCTCCGAAAATCAGCATTGCTCCCACCAGCACCATTACAGGCCTGGTTGCATTGATCGGGCCTACTATTGTCAGCGGAATATGCTTCAGACCGAAATAACCGCATATCCATGAAGTCAGGACGATGCAGGCCTTGAAAAACACCATAAGGTGAGCTTTGAGCGTGATGGATAAATTATTGATACTCAAGCCATTGTTGATTGATTGTCCGGCATTATGTAAGGATGATGATGTCGTAATTTGCTGACTGTCAATAATTTTAGCGTCACAGTGAAATGCCGCTGTATCCAGAAGGGTGCCGCTGAACCATCCGAAACCTCCGATATAATCTATAAGAAACGGCGAAAATATCAGAGTTGAGAACACCGTGTTGAGAAACAGCACGGGGAGTACGGCGTTATTTTTAAGAGCTGCCTTTTTGGAGGCATCATAAAATCCGAGGAATGTCGCGGAGATAAATGCAAGTATCAGCCACATATGTCAGTTAAATTCATTTTGGGGCTGCAAATGTATTACAATTATTATTTATTTCGTACTTTTGTCAGATTTTATTAGCAGACAGTCGGACAGACTGCGGATTCCATCGGCCCCCTCCCAGCAAGCTGGGCCCCTCCCCCTACGCGGGGGTGCGAAAATGCCGATTCCATCCATCTGTCAGCTCCGACTGACGGAATGAGGAAATATAAAACAACACATATATGTACAGAACTCACACCTGCGGTGAACTCCGCATAGAAAATGTAGGTCAGAGGGTGACTCTGGCCGGATGGGTACAGAAGTCAAGAAAGCTTGGCGGAATGACATTCGTGGACCTCAGGGACCGTTACGGCATCACTCAGCTTGTTGTTGATGCTCATGCGGCAGCTGAACTTGTCGAGACAGCTTCAAGCCTCGGCCGCGAGTGGGTGATCCAGGTTACCGGAGAGGTTATCGAGCGTCAGAGCAAGAACCCGAAAATGCCTACAGGTGACATCGAGATCAGCCTCAGCGAGATCAAGGTGCTCAACAAGGCAAACACTCCTCCGTTCACAATCGAGGAGGAAAGCGATGGCGGTGAGGAACTCCGTGCGAAGTACCGCTACCTCGACCTTCGTAGAGGACCTCTCCAGAGGGCTCTCAAGATCCGTCACCAGATTGCGCACGAGGTACGCAATTACCTTGATGCTCAGAACTTCCTTGAGATCGAGACTCCATATCTTATCAAGTCGACTCCTGAAGGAGCACGTGACTTCGTGGTGCCATCAAGAATGAACCCAGGTCAGTTCTATGCTCTTCCGCAGTCTCCTCAGACATTCAAGCAGCTCCTCATGGTGGCAGGTTATGACCGCTACTTCCAGATCGTGCGCTGCTTCCGTGACGAGGACCTCCGTGCTGACCGCCAGCCTGAGTTCACACAGATCGACTGTGAGATGTCATTCGTGGAGCAGGAGGATGTCCTCAATACATTCGAGGGCATGATGAGGACACTTTTCAAGAATGTCCTCAATGTAGAAATTGCTGAGCGTATCCCACGCATGAGCTGGTATGACGCAATGGATTTCTACGGATCCGACAAGCCGGATATCCGCTTCGATATGAAGATTCACGAGATTACTGACCTCGTGAAGGGTTATGGATTCTCGGTGTTCGATGGCGTAGATTATATCGGTGCAATCAACGTAGAGGGCACTGCAAACTATACCCGCAAGCAGATTGATGAACTCACGGAGTGGGTCAAGAGACCTCAGGTGGGTGCTAAGGGACTTGTTTACATCAAGGTCAACGAGGACGGCAGCATCAAGTCTTCTATCGACAAGTTCTATACTCCTGAGCAGCTTCAGGCAGTGGCAGACCGCCTCGGCGCAAAGAAGGGCGACATGATGCTCGTTCTCTGCGGCGCCAAGAGAAAGACCCAGAACATGCTCGGCGTTCTCCGTATCGAGATGGGTAACAGACTCGGTCTCCGTGATCCGTTCAACTTCGCCCCTCTCTGGGTGGTTGACTTCCCTCTCGTGGAGTGGGACGATGAGACACAGCGCTTCTACGCAATGCACCATCCGTTCACAGCTCCTAAGCCTGAGCACCTCGATCTCTTCTATAGCGACAAGAAGGAAGACCTCGAGAAGGTATGTGCAAACGCATACGACTTCGTTCTCAACGGAACGGAGCTCGGAGGCGGATCAATCCGTATCCATGAAGCTGCAATGCAGGAGCGTATGTTCGAGGTTCTCGGCATCAGCAAGGAAGACGCTGAATATAAGTTCGGATTCATCATCAACGCCTTTAAGTTCGGTGCTCCGCCACACGGAGGTCTCGCATTCGGTTTCGACCGCGTGTGCTCGCTCTTCGGCGGTCAGGAGACCATCCGTGACTACATCGCATTCCCTAAGAACAACCAGGGTCGCGACGTGATGATCGACTCTCCATCATACATCGACCAGGAGCAGATGGACGAGCTTTTCCTCGAGTCTAAGGCTGAGCGTTAGGAACCGTTCTGAAATATCATTCAGGCAGTCAATCTTATGAACCCCGAAAGTCAGACAAAAGCTTCCGGGGTTTTCTTTCGGGGACTTCGGGAGGGTCCTTTCAAAACCGTCCTCCGGATTGAATGGGGCAATATAAATCCCTCTTAGAAGTTATTCTGAGAGGGATTTGCCGAGTATAGGATTGGATGAACTCTTTATTTTGTTGCAAACTTGTATACACAAACGTGAGTATATGTCTCACCTGGATTCAGGAGGGTTGACGGGAAGTGTGCGTGATGTGGAGTGTCAGGATATTTCTGAGTCTCCAGAGCGATGGATTCGCGATAGTTCAATGTCTTGCCGTACTTGCCGTAAGTGCTGCCGTCAAAGAAGTTTCCGCCGTAGAACTGGAGTGCAGGCTGGTCTGTCCACACCTCCATATAACGGCCCGATGCTGGCTCATGAACAGACGCCGCAAGTTCGAGCTCATTTGCGGAAACGCGGTCAAGCACCCAGTTGTGGTCGTAGCCTGCGCCGTTTGTCAGCTGCTCGTTCTCCACTGCGAGGTCACGGCCGATGGACTTTGGCTCGCGGAAATCGAAAGGAGTGCCGGTGACATCGGCAATCTCGCCTGTAGGGATGAGCACAGCATCCACAGGGGTTGTCTTGGACGCGTTGATGTAAAGCACATGGTCGTTGATAGTGCCGTTGCCTTCTCCCTTGAGGTTGAAGAATGAGTGGTGGGAGATGTTCATGTGGGTAGCCTTGTCAGTCTGTGCCACATAGTCCACTCTGAACTCATTCTTCGGAGTGAGAGTATATGTCATCACGATCTTGCGGTTGCCAGGCATACCGTCCTGGCCGTCAGGACAGAGGTATGAAAGCACGATTGCGTCTTCTGTCACGCTGTCCACATCCCAGACCACCATGTCAAGACCCTTGAGTCCTCCGTGAAGAGTCTGGCCGTTATTGTTCTGAGGGAAGTTGTAGGTTTCCTCGCCTATAGTATATGTACCTCCGGCAATGCGGTTGGCATACGGTCCCACGACTGCACCGAGGAAACGCTCTCCCGGATTGTTCACATAATTTTCCAGATTATTATATCCAAGGACGACATCTTCGTGATGGCCGTCCTTGTCCGGTACCCAGAGAGACACGACGCGTGCTCCGAAATTGGTCACCTGCATGGTCAGATCTGCTGACTTCAATGTGTAAAGCGAAACCTCCTTTCCGTCGATCTCAGCCTTGAAATCATCAGCATTCAACAATTTTACTGCTGTTGTCTCAGCGCAAGCCACGCATGCAACAGCCAAAACTCCAAGTAAAAGTCTCTTGATCATAGTCATCGTATTTAACATTCATCCTCTTTAATAATAGAGGTAATATGACAAAGATACAGTATTGATTTTACTTATCCTATATCATTGTGGCGAATACTCTGGCTCTGTCGGATTGTATTAGAAATGTACCGGATTGTGCTATTTTTTCTTTTTTAGACGGGTTAATTTTGCCCATTATTAATAACAATGAAACTGATATGAAATCAAAACTGTTTTTATTCCTTCTGATTCTTGCCGCAACAGGCTGCTGCAGAGAAGAATCTCTCCGCGAAATGTCAGATCGCGTTTTTGAAAGAGCAATCGCACAGTCCGTCTTGATGGATTCTCAATTGGGTGATGATGAGTTTCCAAGATCATTTACTGCCGATAGTCTTGTGACATCAAACTGCGAGTGGTGGTGCAGTGGTTTCTTTCCTGGAACGCTTTGGTATATTTATGAGTATACAGGAAATGAGCAGATACTTTCACTCGCTAAGAAGCAGACAGCGAAGTTATATGGACTTTACAACAAGAAGACAGACCATGATATCGGATTCCAGATCAACAGCAGTTTTGGAAACGGATATCGCTTGACAGGCGATACGACTTATCTTCCAGAGATTGAGGCAGGTGCTGCAAAGTTGGCTAAGCGCTTCTATCCTAATGCCGGCGTTCTTCGCAGCTGGGACTTTAATATCAGAGGTAACAAGTGGTCATGCCCAGTGATCATCGACAATATGATGAATCTGGAACTGATGACCAATGCTCATGAACTTTTTGGTGCTGACTCTCTGATGACTATTGCATTGACTCATGCAAACACAACAATGGTGAACCATTTCCGTGAAGATTACAGCACTTTCCACCTCGTGGATTACGATAAGGAAACAGGTGAAATCCGTCGCAAACAGACCATCCAGGGCTATTCTGACGACTCAGCATGGGCACGAGGTCAGGCATGGGCAGTTTACGGATACACTATGATGTTCAGAGAAACGGGAGTTTCGGAATATCTTGCTCAGGCGGAAAATGTAGCGAGAATGCTTCTTGGAAGGCTTCCAGAAGACGGTGTCCCATATTGGGACTTTGATTCTCCTGCAATACCTGAGGATGACAAGGATGCATCAGCTGCCGCTGTGATGGCTTCCGGTTTCATCGAACTCAGCACTTTTACCAAGGATGAGAAGCTTGCTGCCGACTGCCTGTCGATGGCAGAACGCCAGCTCCGTACGCTTTCGTCGGATGAGTATCTTGCAGCAGAGGGTGATTGTGCAGGCTTCATCCTCAAGCATAGTACCGGTAATAAGCCGGGAAATTCAGAAATTGATGTGCCTCTCAGCTATGCTGACTACTACTTCATGGAAGCTCTCGTGAGAATCAATAATCTGAATTAATTTATGAAAAGATTCGTGATTGCGCTTTTTGCAGGAATGATACTTTGCAGTCCTGCTTTTGGTTTTGGACATGAATGCCATGACATCATTACAGTTCTTGCCGACAGACATCTGAATCCATCGGCTAAGAAGACAATCAAGAAGTATCTCGGAGGTCATTCCATCATGTACTATTCTACATGGATGGATGATTGGCGCAAGGGTACCAAGTATGAGTTTACCGATACATGGCATGCATTTGCTGTGGATGAGAATCTGAAATATTTCGCCCGTCCGCAAGGTGATGCCGTACAGGCGATCAATAATGCTGTCGAAATCCTGAAAGATTATAAAAATCAGACGGACTCGACAGTCGCAGTCAACCTTAAATATATCATCCATTGTGTTGCAGACATGCACTGCCCGTCTCACATTGCGTTCAAAGGGCGCAAGTACAACTACTGGGTGAAGTTCTGTGCCGGAACATACAAGCCGGCAGTCGACATCAAGATCCACAGCGTATGGGACTATATGGCTTTCCTTTCATGCAGGAAATGGTCTGCGACCGAATATGCCAATGAACTCGACCTTCTGACAAAGAAGGAAATCAAGGCAGTCACAGCCGGTACAGTGGAGGATTGGGCTGCAGACAATGTCAGCAGATGTCTGGTCCAGTTCGATCTTTCAAAGCCTGGTGACACGCTGGACCAGAATTTCGTGAACGCCGCCATGCCTCTCATCGAGACTCAGATGCAGTATGCCGGCTACAGGTTGGCTAAGGTGCTGAACAGTCTGTTCTGATATTAATCTAAACAATAATTAATCACTAAATAAATTACACTATTATGCGTAAATCAGTATTATTCTTAGCAGCTATTATGGCGCTGACAGTCGGTTGTAATAAAGACAACGGCAATGGAGGCGGTGATAAGCCTTCCGGAGAAAATAAGACAGTATCTGCTACAATTGCAGATAATGAATCGCTGACTTGGAAGGGTGGTGAATCCATCTTCCTGAATGTCAATCAGAATGCCTATGTGTATAATGGCCAGGAACCTGCAAATACAGCAAGCTTTGAAGGCCCTGCATTTTCTCTTCCTGCTGACGGACTGTTCGCAGCATATGTGGGAGAACAGACAACTTCTGTAACAGCTGACGCTGCAGATGTTTCTATGACATTCAATGTTCCTTCCGTATGGACTTATGATCCTGATAATCTTCCGTTGGGAACTATGGCAGCATATAGCAAGGATTCAAATCTTGCATTCCATAATGTAGAAGGTTTTGTTCGCTTCAGCCTTTATGGAGATGCTGAACTTGAGGGTCCTCAGCCTAGCATCGAGTCAATCATCGTGTCGGGAGCTAAAGGTGAGGCTGTCAGTGGAGAAGCGACAGTTAAATTTACAAGTGGAGGAGCAGTAAAGGGAATTACTTATAATTCTACAGGAGACACTGCAATCACAATGGATATGAGCGCTGCTCCGGTGCAGCTTGATCCAAATACTCCAGTAGAGATTGTGGTACCGTTTGCTGCAGGCTCATATGAGAAAGGTATCTATTTCATCGTAAACACAGACGATGGCAACTATATGAAGCGTACTGAAGAATTGGTGACTGTCGTTGAACGCGGAAAAGTTTCAGATGTTCCAGAGTATGTATTCGTTGCTGATCCTAAGCCTATTAACTTGAGCTCGAACGGTCATGCAAATTGCTATATCATTCCTCAGGACGCACCGGCTTATTACAGCTTTGATGCAACAGTCATCGGTAACGGTGACGAGGGACTCTTCCCAGGCGCACATGTGACAACCACTAAAATTGCTCCTAAGGGTGCTAAGATTCTTTGGAAGATCATCGGCTCGAGCAAGATCATGGAAAACAATGACGGACAGCCTATCAAGACATCTTCAGTTAAGATCGACAGAGACGGTATGGTGACATTCAACACTCACAGCATGGTCGGTAATGCAGTCATTGCTGTCTACGACAACGAAGAGTGTGTAGGAAAACCATTATGGTCATGGCTCTTCTGGAAACCGGAAGGCGGTTTGGATGCAGTCAAGGATATCGTTTACAACGAGACATATACCTTGATGGACAGAAACCTTGGCGCAGGCTACCTTGTCAAGTATCCTGATGAGGTGTCTGGTCTGTATTTCCAGTGGGGAAGAAAGGATCCGTTCTTCCACGCAAATAGTGTTGCAACCTCTGCATTCTTTACGCTTGTGGACAACGCTGCAACAGATGGTGACATTGCATACACTGTAGCAAACCCTACAACATTTATTACATCTCTTGGCTCTGCTAACTTCGAGTATAACGATTGGTTGCCTAATGCAATGCAGAATGATAAGCTTTGGGCAGAGAAGAAGACTATCTACGATCCATGTCCAGCAGGTTATCGCGTGGCTGATGCAGAGGCTTTCGCAAGTGTCGTAGCAGGTACTCCGACCCTTATGCCTAACAATGGAACAGGTGGTGGAACTCACCAGCTTCAGTACACTCTTGGTGGAGTGGCTACTCAGTTCCCATGTTCTGGATATCTTCTTTATGATGCAGGTAAGCGTCATGACCGTAACAAATCCGGTCGTATCTGGACTGTTGATGCTGGTACTTCAGACGCTACAAAGAGCCAGGCTCTCAGCTATATCACTACAGGTGCTACAGTGGAAATGATAGAGGCAGAACGTGCTTTGGCACATCCTGTACGTTGTCAGAGAATCAAATAATTAAAAGACATTTGTTATGGAAAAATTATATGACTCTCCAGTCATTGATATTATGACAATGGAGGTAGAAGGCATGTTGGCTGCTTCGGTGACAAATGAGAATCTTGAATGGGAATCAGATGAATTTGTAATATAAGGAGGAGCTGATATGAAGAAGATAATAAACATCTTGACTATAGCTGCCCTGGCTGCAGCTTGTCAGCAGGAAATGAACGATGGAATGAACTCCGGAGCCGGACAGGGAACAGTGCTTGATTGTCTTCCTGCCACATTGAGCGTGGAGTCGTCAGACCAGACCAAAACCTCGCTTGTCAACAGCGGAGATTATGCCGGTAACATACTTTGGAGTGAGGGTGATGCCATTTCGGCTTTCATCGGAACAGATGGAAATTCTCAATATACTCTTGACTCTGAGGATGCCGGCTCTACAACCGGAACATTCAACCAGACTTCAGGTGTGGTAGGAACTGCTATGGACGCAAACGTGCTGCTTTATCCTTATAATGCGGATGCTACAGTTTTAATGTCTGAGGGTGCTGCGACCGTCAACTTCAGTCTTCCAGCCACTCAGGTATATAAGGCAGATTCTTTCGAATCAGGCGCTTTCCCTATGATTGCAGTGTCTGAATCTGTGGAAAGCTTTGGCATGAAGAACATTCTCGGTCTTCTTGAAGTCGCTCTGCACAGTGAATTCGCTGCTTCTGTAAGCAAGATCGAGTTCATAGCAAACGTACCTGTATGCGGTGCTGCTTCGGTTACAGCTTCAGCAGAAGGAGAGCCTTCTCTTGTGCTGACTGATACCCAGAGCAAGATCATTACATTGAATTGTGCGGCTCCAGTGACCCTGAGCAATGACAAGGAGGAGAAAACAAAATTCTACATCGCTCTTCCAGCACAGCAGTATGAGGGTTTCACTCTGAAGGTATATGACACCAATGGTTATCAGATGATCGAGACCACTTCGAACACTATGGACCTCAAGCGTTCAAAGGTGAAGACAATCTCGCTTGAGTATATCATTGACCTTCATGCAGACGGCCATGCAAACTGCTATGTGCTAACTCCGACTACATTCTGCAAATATCGTTTCGATGCAACAGTCATCGGTAACGGCAGCGCAGGTCTTATCAGCGGAGCTCACACAGAGTCAGCGAACATTGCACCGAAGTCGGCAAAACTGTTGTATAAGTTCGGTTCTGCATCGGTTGCAAATACCACCGATAATCAGGCAGCTGTAAATACATCTTCAGTATCTCTTGACAGTAAAGGCCGAGTTGTGTTTAAGTCTCCATCAGAAACAAATGGTGTAGGAAATGCCATCATTGCAGTTTATTCCGGTGAAGAGTGCACAGGCGATATTCTCTGGAGCTGGCACATCTGGAAACCAAGTGATGAGATTGTAGATCAAAAATATTCAGGTACTTATACTTTGATGGACAGGAATCTTGGTTCTTGCTTCAAATCAAATACAAGCAACAATGCTAACAGTGTATCCGGTGCATATTATCAGTGGGGAAGAAAGGATCCGTATTTCACAAATGCGGCCAATGGCAGTGCATTGAGTACTCCGTATAATGTGGGCCGTAATACATCATGTGGTTCTATAGGTGTTTCAATAAGATTCCCTCAGACATTCTATAAATACGAGTCGAGTACTGATTCCTATGGAACAACTCATACAGACAAAGACTGGCTGCCGAATGATGGCCACAATAACGGACTTTGGTCGACGGTAAAGACTATTTATGACCCGTGTCCTGCCGGTTATCGTGTAGCAGACGTTGCTGCTTTTGCAAATATCAGTTCAAGTACATCTGCAACAGGGCCACAGAATGGATTTACTTATGACTTGTCGAATTTCTCAGGTGATAACGAAATTGAATATTATTGGTTTGGTTATCTGACAGAGTATGGTAAGAGAAACGGACGTAACGACTATGGTTATATCTGGACTAATGAAGTAGATGGCGTCAATGCAAAATCATTGTATTATCATAAGAATGACACCTATACTAATCCAAAATCTTGTCCACGTACGACTGGAGCTGCGGTCCGTTGCCAGAAAATACAATAATCGATAGTTCTATAGAATGAAAAGACTATTAACCATATTATGTCTGGGCATAAGTCTTTGTGCTTTTGCCCAGCAGAAAATCACCATAGCGTCATCGGTCTTCGACAGCAAGGCCGGTGATGCTGTCATTGGTGCATCCGTCATTCAGGTCGGTACGCTGAACGGAGCGATTACCGATGTCGACGGAAAGTTTACTATAACCGCGCCGGACAACTCTTCTCTTGAGGTGTCTTGCATGGGTTATAAGACACAGGTGTTCGCTGCAGGTAATTTTCCTGCGAAGATTCTGCTTGAGCCAGATACCCAGTACCTTGAAGAAGTTGTGGTGGTGGGTTACGGCGTGCAGAAGAAGGTAAACCTGACTGGAGCAGTGAGTGCGGTCGATGGTGACAAGCTTGCAGCAAAACCTACGGCCAACGCCATGGATGCCCTGATGGGAGCGATGCCTGGCGTGCAGATCAACCGTTCCGGCGGACAGCCTGGTGCAGAAGGTCAGAGCATTCAGATCCGTGGATTCACATCGACTAACTCAACAAGTGTGCTTGTCCTTATAGATGGTGTCGAAGGTGACCTGGCTCTGGTCAATTCGAACGACATCGAATCGATTTCTGTATTGAAGGACGCTGCCGCCGCTTCTATCTATGGTGCTCGTGCAGCTGCCGGTGTGGTTCTGGTTACCACCAAGAAAGGAGTCGAGTCGGATCGTGCCAAGATTGACTACTCCGGTTATGTCTCTTTCCTGACCCCGACCCACATGCCTAAGCGTGTAAGTGCTCAGAAGGAGCAGGAGATGATCAACCTGGCCCGTCTGAATGCCAATGGAGCAGCGGAATATAATCCTGAATGGACATCATGGGTAGGAAATCCGAACTTCAACTACCGTGAGAATACCAACGGACGTTGGGAGTATTTCGGTCAGGAGGACTGGGTGGATGCCGCATTGAAAGATGTGGTAACCCAGCATAATCACCATGTCAGTGTCAGCGGTGGAAGCAAGAAGATCAATTATATGGCCTCCTTGGGCTATTATCGTAAGAACGGTCTGCTTCGCGTTGATCATGACAAGAACGAAAGAATCAGTGCCAGAATGAACCTTAACACCCAATTGAACAGGTATATGGATCTGTCGATAAATGGAGAATATGCTAATAATGCCCAGTATGCTCCGGCAGCAAACTTCACTTATCACAACACGACAGGTGCTTCTGCCGTCTTCAAATGTCTCTGGATGCAGTGCCGCAACCGCCAGCCGATCCATAATTACGATACGGAGGCAAGTACGACATATAACCATGACCTTCAGCAGAATCCTATCAATGTCATGAACAATGGAGGAGTTGAGAAGAACATCAGGAACAATTATACGGTTAATGCAAACCTGAAGATTCATGACTTCCTCCCTGGACTGGCGGTCAATTTCAATGTCGCTCGCAGATATACTGGACAGGACTATTCCGAGGAGAACAAGACTCTCGGTGCGCACGGTCTTGCGGATAACAGCGGTGTGCATCAGCAGTACGCCGTGAATAGTCCGAACAGCTTTACCCGCAAGCAGGCGAATTCAATCCAGGATAAATATGAGGCGCTCATAACTTATAACAAGGAATTCACTTCCGGTCATAATCTGAGTGCTCTGCTTGGAACTACATATGAGTCATATAGGACCAGTTCCATGACTACGACCGTGAAGAACCTCTCATACGAGAACCTCTTCTCGCTTAATTATTATGACAATTCTGATCCTAACAATACGGACGTATCTGATTATATCGGAACTTGGGCGATGAGTTCATATTTCGGACGTATCAACTACTCTTATAAAGACAGATATCTTTTCGAGGCCAATGCGCGATATGATGGATCTTCACGTCTTGACCCGTCAAACCGCTGGCATCTCTTCCCGTCTTTCTCTGCAGGTTGGAGACTTGACAAGGAGGACTGGTTCAAGGTTCCTGTAATCAGTAATCTTAAGGTGCGTGCTTCGTGGGGACAGTTGGGTAACGGTGCCGTACTTGGATATTATGACTATCTGGCACTTATCAATGCTTCATCTCAGCCGATCGGAGATGGTTCGCTGCTTGAAAGCATCTATTATCAGAGTAAGCTTGCTTCAAAGGATAAGACATGGGAGGTCATAACATCGACCAACGTGGGAGTGGATCTCGGCCTGTTTGATGGTAAGCTGAATGTTTCGGCAGACTACTATTGGAAGACCAATGACAACATGCTGGCGACCGTGCAGCTTCCTAGCACAATCGGAATCAGCGCCTCACAGGCTAATGTCGGCAAGTTGAAGACATGGGGATGGGAGGTTGAAGTATCGTACAACGATCGTTTTGGAGATGTTGATTTCCATGCTGCCTTCAACCTTAGCGACTCGCAGAACAGATTGGTATCATACAGTGGTCAAAGTACTGTAAGAGAAGGTGTAAACTCTCTTATCGAGGGCTATCCTCTGAATACGATCTGGGCGTACCAGACAAACGGTTTCTGGTCTAGCCGAGAAGAATACGAGGATTACAAGCTTGAGAATCCTGGTTATCAGTCCTTTGAGGATGCTAAAGTCAGTGCCGGTGACGTGCGCTATGTGGCGCAGGGCAAGGCAAACCATACGATAGGTATAGGAAATGCAAAGCCGGGTGACAGTGGCGACCTTGTACATATGGGAGACACTTCTCCTAGATTTATCTATGGTCTTACCTTAGGTGTAAATTGGAAAGGATTGGATGCTTCAATCCTCTTCCAGGGAGTAGGAAAGCGTAATGTCATCTATGATTCAGCATCAATCTGTCCGTTCAGCAATACTTCCGTGCCGCTTGAGCATATGACGGATTATTGGACAGAGGACAATCAGGATGCCCGCTTCCCAAGAATGTACGATGGCGGCAAGTTCAATTACCGCCCATCAGACAAGTGGGTTGAAAACGCAGCATACATAAGGCTCAAGAACTTCCAGGTTGGCTATACTATCCCATTCAAGAGCAATGTTATAAGCAAGATGAGAGTGTATGTGACCGGTCAGGACGTTTGGGATTACAGCCAGCTTATAGATGCTTTTGATCCGGAATGTCCTAACTACACCACAATTAATTTCTATCCTTATTTTGCAACATGGGCAATAGGTCTCAATTTAACTTTCTAAAGTAAGCAAGAGATGAAAAAACTGAATATATTAACGACATTTATACTCCTCTGCGGCCTGGTCTCATGCGAATTGGATAGATTTCCTGAAACTACGTTGACGGAAAACTCCTTCTGGATGACAGAAGAGGATTTCAGTGGAGCGGCGTCATACCTTGTCTATCTGACACCCGGCCTGAATCAGGATTTCAGGGCGGACGAGATGATAGATTCGGAGTCGTCCAATTCAATATCCAACGGATCACGTACGGTTCCGTCAACTTCGTCCGATTGGTCTACTCCATATAAGAGCATCTATTACAGCAATACGATAATCTATCAGGCTTCAAAGTGCTCGACCTTGGATGAGGAAGTCCTGAAGAAATATGTTGCGGAGGCTAAATTCTACAGAGCTGCCAACTATTTTACTTTGATGAAGAAATATGGTGGAGTTCCGTTGTTGCTGACTCCTACGGTATCCACCGCGGACACGACTATTACAAAGGGAAGGGCGACTCGTCTTCAGGTGATGGAGCAGATTCTTTCCGATCTTGAATATGCAAAGGAGAATCTGCCCGACATAGATGAGACCACATGGGGCCATCCGTCAGTGTCGGCAGCTCAGGGTATGATTGTACGTGCATGCCTTTATCAGGGTACATATGATAAATTCCATGCAGGAACTGCGCGTGTGACCGGTGAGGATTATAACAGGTGGCTGAATATTGCAATCGAGACTGCAGAAGACCTGATTGAATCACAGGAGCACGATCTCTACCCAAGTTATGGCAATACTCTCTTCCGTTTTGGTGGTGAAGGTCGCCAGAATCCGGAAAACATGTGGGTGAAGGTCTATGGTCCTTACAATTTCGGAGGAGATGCTTCGGGAGTGAACTACAACAACAATCTCTTCGGTAAATTCGGAAACACTCGTGGCCTTACACGTAATATTGCGGACCTTTATCTTTATAAGGACGGACTTCCACGCAGCAAGAGTGCTTATGCCAAGAAGCAGGAAACCTCATATGATGACATGTTCGTTGATCGCGATCCGCGTCTAGAGCAGGTGCTGTTCAAGTTGGGCCAGATGTCCTATAGGGAAGGACATGTACCTTTTACAACAAACAGATCTACATTCTCACTTGGCGTGAAGAAGTATTACGACCATGCAGAGAACCAGGCAGAGGGAGACAAGTGCTCTGTGGATCACATGCTTATGCGCTATGCTGAAATCCTGATTTCATATGCTGAGGCTCTTTATGAGAGGGATGGAGCAATTTCGGATGAAGTGCTTGACATGACAATTAATCGTCTGCATGAAAGAGCCGGATTTGATTTCAGACTCACCAACGCTCATGTGGCTGCCAATGGCCTTGATATGAGAGAGGAGATCCGCAGGGAAAGAACCGTTGAGTTTGTTCATGAGATGTTCCGTTATGATGATCTGATCAGGTGGAAGCAGGCTGAGATTATTCTGCCGATGTCATTATATGGCGCCCTGTATGGTGACAATGATGGCAATGGTGTATCTCGTGAGTCGGTTGCCAACCGTCTGACAGATGCTGAGGGAAAGGCTCGAGACAGGCGTGGCCGTAAGGTACAGGTCTGCGACCAGGCGAATGTGTATGTGCTGGAATTCTCGACAGACCGTGTTTTTGATCCGGACAAGGATTATCTTTACCCGATACCTTTGGATGAAATCACTCTTTCTGGTCACAGCGTACAGGATTTCCAGAATCCGGGTTGGTTTTAATAGAAATATGTAAGAAATATATGAAACGATATTTGATTCTTTTGATTACGGGTATACTCGCTGTTTCTGCACTATCATCTTGCGATTTTTATGCTCTTGATAATGTGTGGGATAAGGAGCTTGAAAATGTGTTTTACTGTGGCTATGATGAGTGGATTGCGCAGCGAACCGATGGAACCAATAAATTGAAATATACAATTTCGCAGGGCGAATCGGCTACAATGCCATTCCGCCTTTGGAGCGAATTTACTCGTGAATTCGATGTGAATGTTCCTATATATGTCTATCCTGACGAGAATCTTGCTCTGAATGTAGATTTCAAGGTAACGGATTCAAAGGGTAATACGCTTGAGGCTCAGGCAGATGGCGGATATGTCCTGACATGGAAGAATGCTGTAAAAGGCAATATAGATATCAGTATTGTCGCCCTCAGCAACAAAGCTGGTAACATCATTGTACAGACCTGCACCAAGGAACAGGCATCAACCCTTACATCCAAGGATCCTCTCTCGTGCATAATTGTGGACAATGAGGATTATCAGGTCAGGTGTTTCACTGAGAACTATTTTTGTACGGTCATCTTAAATCAGTAGAAAATGCTTAGAAGGTATTTTATAGTAATTTCGCTTGTTTGCATGGTTTTGGTTTCTTGTGAAAAGAAGGTCCAGGGTGAAAATCCGGACAAACCTTCGCCGGGACCGACTGTGGAAGAAAATATTGTAACTTCGATACAGGCTTCATTTCTGCAAAACTCTACGAAAGCGGAAATGTTTGAAAATGGAACGGGGCCGATGAAATACTATTGGAACAATTATGATGCAATAGAGCTCATGACCTCATCCACCACTGCGAAGTACTTATATAAGGGAACGGACAAGGTAAGAGTTGCCGAATTCAAAGGAGAATCCATTGATATCGGTGCCGGTGTGTTTGCTGTGTATGGCGGTAAGAATCTCGAACTGTCTGAGGATGGAATTACTTTTGAATTACCTTCTGAGTACACTTTCTCTAGTGCAAGAATGACCCTTGCCCCAATGTGTGCTTATGGTAAGAAACCAAGCCTTGACTTCGTGGATTGTTGCGGATACATCGGACTTGAGGTTAAAGGCGATGCTAAAATCAAGTCCTTGTCCATCACCCCGGTAAGCACGAATGAGTCACTCTCCGGCTCCATATGCATCACTGTTGCAGATGATGTTATGGACGTAGAAAACTCTCCTAAATTTAAAGATAGAGCGGTGACCATGAAGATGTCTAAGCCTCTGCTGCTCAATTCAAACTCAACGATAAAGATTGTCGTACCTGTTCTGACTGGCTCTTTCAGTCAGGGTGTGGAATTGACGTTTACCGATGACGCTCAGAATAAGACAACTTTCGTGGCTGAAGATCCTGCCGAGATATCCAAGGGTAAGATTACTTGGCTGGAAGATATATATACGGTATCGACAGATATGAGCGATGAGCTCATTGAAGATACTACTCCGGACCCAATAAGGACATTCGACTACTCGATTCTTCGTAAGACTCCTCATCCAAGGCTGTTGATGACGGATACTCATTTGGACCAGTGGAAAGAGAGGTGTTCGGTAAACGGATCAAGCTACGGTAAGATCCATGATTATATAATCGGTAGAGCGAACACATACTTGATAAGTTATATGGCGCCTTTGCAATATGCGGTGACAGGCGGCAGATTACTGTCTGTTTCACGTGATGCTTTGTCAAGGATATGGTTCTGTGCTTACGCATGGCGAATGACCGGAGAAAAAAAATATCTTGATTACGTTGAGAAGACAATGACCGAGGTCTGCGAATTCCCGGATTGGCATACCGAGCATTTTCTTGATACTGGCGAAATGGCCCTTGGAGTGGCTATCGGCTATGACTGGTGTCATTCCGGACTGTCCGGTAAGACGAAGGCCAAGGCAATAAGCCGTCTGAGGGACTTTGCCATAACCCAGGCGCCGGGCAAGAGTTTCCAGAACAGCAAGGGTAACTGGAATCAGGTGTGCTATGGTGGACTTGTCGCAGCGTCGATTGCAATATATGATAAAGATGTCACAATTGCCTCAAATATGATAGAAGAGGCGATTGCAAGCAATAAGAGAGCTGTTGAAGCGATGTATGCTCCTGATGGCAACTATCCGGAAGGTTACAGTTATTGGTCATATGGAACGTCATATCAGGTGATTTTGTTGTCTTTGCTTAACGAAGTGTTCGGCAATGATGGTGGTATCGTTGACAATGTTCCGGGATTTGCCAAGACCGGAGACTATATCCTTTACATGACAGGTACCACAGGCGAGTGTTTCAACTATTCTGACTGTAAGTCATATGAGTTCCCTCATTATGCCATGTGGTGGTTTGCCAACGAATATTCCCGTCCTGAGTTGCTGGCGAACGAATTGAAGATGATTGATAAATATACATCAAAATCGGATGAACTTCGCCTGTTGCCTATGATTCCTTGCATGACATCACAACTGCCTCAGACATTGAATATAACATATCCGAGAGAAAAGATATGGCATGGCGGCGGTGCAACTCCTGTCATCCTGGTACATACAGACTGGACCTTCTCCGAGACCGATAAGTATTTGGGATTCAAGGGAGGTAATGCCAGCTATTCACATGCACATATGGATGCCGGCAGCTTTGTGTATGATGCATATGGTGTCAGATGGAGTTCGGACCTGCAGCGTCAGGAGTATTCATATCTGGAGCCGCTTCTTGAGGCCCAGGGAGGAGAACTTTTTGACATGACGCAGAATTCATTGAGATGGGATGTGTATCGTCTTGGAAATCTCTCCCATAGTACATTGACAATCAATGATGCAAAACACAGGGTGAACGGTCGAGGTGTCATCGAGAGTGTGATAAATAGTGGAAATGAATTGGGAGGTACGATGGATCTGTCTGCTGTTTTCGCTGATCAGGCTGCGTCAGTCAAGCGTACGATTGTTCTTTCGGGCGAAGACCTGTATATAACGGATGTGATAAAGGCCAACAAGGACAGGGACGCGAAGATTGATTGGAGGATGCTTACACAGACTAATGTTGCACTTGAGTCTGATGCAATACGCTTAAGCAGTGGTGCACATACTATGTATCTGGTCGCAACAGCAAGCGATGCATCAGTGTCGCCGAATTACTTTACGCAGGCAGCGGAGGGAACCAGATCATGGGATCAGGCGAATTCTGGCTTCTCAGTGGTGGGCTACTCTGTGACTGTACCAAAGAACACTACAATGACATTGACCACAAAACTCTCTAAAACGAAATAGATAAAATGCGTGGATTTATCTCAACTATATTACTCATCTTCTTGTCAGGAGCTCTGAATGCCTCACCGCTTGATGCTGTGCGCAAGGCCTTTGTAGAGAAGACAATCGAAAATTATGCATATTCCGAGAGTGAGCAGGAGGATTATCTTTTGTTCTCAGAATTGGGACGAGCAAATGATCTGATTCTTCTTCAGCTATACATGTACGGACATTTGCCGTCAGATGAAGTTGACAGGCTTATAGCTAACTTTAATTTTGAAACAGGAGCTTGGAATGATATAGACTATACGACAAAGGATAGAGGAAGCTGGCATGCGACCCTGCATGTTACAAGAATGCTTGCTCTGACCAAGCTGTATTGTTATTCATCCAGCCAGTGGTATAAGGATGAAAGACTTCATGATATTATCCAAAAATCAATTACCTATTGGGGTAAGCTGATGCCTAAATGTCCAAACTGGTGGCATAATGATATTGGCGTTCCTAAGAAGATGATATCTTCTATGCTCTGTATTCGAGAGGAGTTGACTCAGGAAGAAGTTGCTGTCGGCCTGAAGGTGTTGGAACGCTCAGCATTTGGCAAGACAGGCCAGAATAAGGTATGGCTTGCAGGCAATCAGCTCATGAAGGGCCTTCTTCTGGATGATGAGGCGCTGGTTATTAAGGCAAGGAATGTAATAGCAGAAGAGATCGTGATGACTGATGAGGAGGGAATACAGGAAGATTATTCCTTTCATCAGCATGGAGCGCAGATGCAGTTTGGCAACTATGGCTTGACATTTATTGATGTAATGTCTTTCTGGTGTTCTGTGCTCTACGGTACTGATTATGCCTTTTCTGATGAGCAGAATGCTTTGGTGATGCGATTCATTTCAGATGGTATGAATTGGACTGTTTATAACGGCATAATGGATCATAATGCATGTGGCAGACAGCCGTTCAGGAATGGCCCGGCCGGAAAGGCAGCTTCAGTTACCATTGCTTTAAGGCAATTTGGGGACATGATGCCAGATCAAGGTGAACTTACAGGTGGAAGATATTTTCATCGCTCTGATTATGGCGTATTCAGACAAAAGGATTGGTTTGCTTCTGTAAGAATGCATTCAAAGAGGACGATAGGTTATGAATATACCAACCGAGAGAATCAGCACGCTCATTTTAGCGCAGATGCAGCTTTGATGTTCATGCAGAGCGGTGATGAGTATGAAAATATTCAGGCCATCTGGGATTGGAGAAAATTGCCGGGGGTCACAGCCTATGAGGACGGAAATAAGATACCTTTATCTGCTGTAGCTGATATTCTGGAAGGTCGTCAGTATGTTCCGAATGATACCGAAGCTGTCAATGGATACGCATCGGATGACTGTCTGGTGACGGCTTTTGAATTACGTAGGGATGGAATGTCTGGAAAGAAGGTCGTTGTTTGCTTTGAGGACTGTGTTGTTGCATTTGGAACCGGTCTTGGCTGTTCTCTTCCTGGAGTGTCGCACCTTACTACAGCATTGGACCAGACTCATTACTATAGTGGAGAGAAGGTCGGACGTAATTGGGTGTACCATAATGATCGTGGCTATGTGGTTCTTGACGGTGCTTCTTTACACCTTTCTACAGATGTTCAGCATGGTGATTGGTATGATATCGATAACACCTTGCCGGCCAAGCCAAGCAGCGGACATGTCTTTAAGCTATGGGTCGAACATGATACCTCTTCTATGAATAATTCCTATGCATATGTCATTCTTCCGAATACATCTGCAAGAGGAGTTGCGAAGTGGGCGAAACAACCGAAGGTCCGGATTCTTGAAAACACCGCCGAGTGCCAGAGCATTCAGTATGGAAATCGTATATGCCGCATTACATGGCATGATGTGAATACGAAACCAACGATTGAAGTATTCGAGGGTAAAGAATAAATGTTTTGAATGATGAGAAGATTCCTGCTTCTATTCTGCTTATCTGTCCAGTGTGTCCTGCTAGCAGCGTCGGAAAATTACCGAATTTATGACGTCAGGAGCGGACTTTCGGAAAACAGTGTCCTTGATATATTCCAGGATGAACATGGCTATATGTGGATGGCGACCAAGGATGGACTTAACAGGTTCAACGGTTACACATTCGACGTGTTCAGAAAGAATATAAACGGCGTCAATCTAAAGATTGATGCTCTCTTGCCGCACGAAGACGGAAGGAGAATTTGGGTGGGAAGCGACAGCAAGCTTCTTCTCTTTGACCCTTACGAAGAGTCTTTCTATCTGGACCCTGTATTGGATGGAATAACAGGTGTTCAGAGTTTATGCTATGATGGGGAAAATCTCTGGATTGCGGCAGGAACAGGAGTATTCAGATGGGACGGGACCGGTAATCCGGTCAAGTATGATATTGAAGACGTATCCGATGAAGTTATTGCCAGGGCAGTCGTAAAGGATTCAGATGGCCATGTTTTGATTGGAATGGGAGGTGCGGTTTATAGATATATACCGGAATCAGATGATTTTATCAGGTATGCTCTTCCATCTGGCAATGAGGTGACCGCCATGTATGATTCTGGAGATGGAAAACTGTTGGTCGGAACTTATAATGGTGAAGTATACTCATTTAGCCTCAATAATGGCAGGACGTTCAAGGTGCTGGCCTGTGTTGATAGTCGAATACATGACTTTCAAAAGGAAACCGGCACAAGGAATCTGTTGATAGGCTCTGACTCGGGACTATATGTATATGATGAAGAGGACAGAACCCTCAGTCGTACGGAAGGAGCGTTGGGCCGCGAGAGTATATATCGGTTCTGTATCGATCGCGAAGGCGCACTTTGGGTCGGCACGTACTTTTGTGGAGTCTTTTACAAGCAGCCCAATCACAAGGATATAAAGTGGTACTATGACAATGGATTGTCTGGTTCTCTAAAAGGTAATGCCGTAAGTGATATCTGTGAGGATAAGTCTGGAAACCTGTGGGTCGCTACAGAAAATGGAGGACTCAATTATATTGATGTAACATCACATAGAGTAAAGGATTATACAGATAAGAGTTTCGGTAATATCCATGCATTGTGTCTCGATGGTGAAAAGCTCTATATCGGAACATTCTCAAAGGGTATGGATGTCTTGAATATCAGGACAGGTCAAACCAGAAGATATGTCAACAATCAAAACGACCCGCACTCATTAGTCAATGACTTTGTTTATTCTATATTCAAATCCTCTAAAGGCATTATATATATAGGCACATTGAAAGGAGTATGCACCTTTAATCCGACAACAGGCAAGTTCGCGGCAATTAAGGAACTCTCGGAAAGTTTCATATGTGATATAAAGGAAGACAGTGAGGGTAATATATGGTGTGCGGAAAAAAATGATGGCGTTTATTGTCTGTCATCTCAGACTGGTCAGTGGCGTTCATGGAAGTATCCGGACATACCGTCAAATCGAATATGTGGCATATTCGTAGATAGAGACTCTACTGTATGGTTATGTACCAATGGTGCGGGAATATGTAGGTATGATTCCCATGGCGATCGATTTATATCTGTAAAGTTTGACACCGATATCCCGGGTGTGTGCTATCAGATGCTACAGGATCATGCGGGATATTATTGGGTGTCATCTAATTCCGGATTGTTCAGATTCAATCATACTTCAGACAGAGTGGTATTCTATACTGTTGAAGATGGGTTACAGAGTGATCAGTTCAACTATAACTCTGCATTGGAGGCATCAGATGGACGATTGTGGTTCGGCGGTGTCAATGGCTTGAATAGTATAGATCCGTTGAACTTGATGGAGAACACAGTAAAGCCTAACGTCAGGATAGCTTCTGTCACCACAGCTTCTGAAGAGACATTCGGAGAGGCTGAAAAGCTGCTGATAGTTGACGGAGAAGTGCGGATTCCGCATGATATATCCTCTATCGATATAACTTTTGATGTATTGAGTAACATTGCCCCTGGCAAGAATCAGGTGGCTTATATGATTGAGGAAATCAGCGAAACGTGGGAAATCTCTCCGCAAAGGGCATTGACATTAATGAATCCGTCTCCAGGCACCTATACTTTGAGGGTGAAAGGATGTAATAATGATGGGTATTGGAGTGCAGAAGATGCGATTCTGAAAATTGAAGTGCTTCCGCATCCTTTAAGGAGTCTTCCGGCCATAATAGTATATATTGTGATCGCCTGCGGACTTGCAGTGCTGATCTATATGCTCATGGATAGGAATTTCAAGCGCAGGAAAGAGGAGGAGTTACGTGCATTGGAGTTGGAGAACGAAAAGGAGAGCATTCAGAGTAAAATGAATTTCTTTACAAACGTTGCTCATGAAATAAAGACGCCGGTAACGTTGATAAGCGCTCCTTTGGATAAGATTATTGAAACAGGAGAATGGAATGATGAGGTGGAAAGCAACCTCCGTGTCATGAAGAAGAACTCTGACCGTTTGCTCAACCTTGTGAGGCAGCTTCTTGATTTCAGAAAGATTGAGAAGGATAGTTTCAAACTTACATTGGCTCCGGCAGACATAAATCTGATAGTAACAGAAACGATAGAACGCTTTAAGCTTATTCGTCCGGAGGTAACCTTTAAGATTCAGCTGGCTGCAGATGATGCGGTGGTTAATGTCGACTCTGAAGCATTAGTCAAAGTGCTTAGCAATCTTTTGACTAATGCGGTAAAGTATACCAGTGATGAAATCGTTGTCAAAGTAGATAAAACTCAATCGCAGTCATCTGGTTGTATTCAGCTTAGGGTTGCGGATAACGGCCCTGGGGTGCCTGTCGAGTTAAGGGATAAGATATTTGATATGTTTTATCAGGTTCATCCCGGAAAGGTAAATGGATTTGGTGTTGGTTTGAGCCTTGTGAAGCATCTGGTCGAGTTGCACTGTGGAAGAGTGTATGTTGACAGCGGGTATGAGGATGGCTGTGAGATGGTTGTTGAAATTCCATATGGCCTTACTGCTGCGCATGATGCCAAGATGGTTGAGTCAGAATCTTCCAAGGCCTGTGTGCTGGTGGTAGAAGATACAAAGGATATGCAAGAGTTCCTCGTGAATAATATCGGGACAGAATTCCTTGTTCTTGCGGCAGATAATGGAACTCATGCCTTGAAGATGTTGGATGAGAATAATGTGGACATAATACTCAGTGATCTGTATATGCCTGAAATGGGCGGTCTGGAGCTTTTGAAGCAGGTGCGTAATAATCAGCAGGTAAGCCATATTCCGTTTATTCTTCTGACAGCTCAAGATTCAATGGCGACGAAGATTGCGAGTCTGGAGTATGGAGCTGATGCATATATAGAAAAGCCGTTTTCACTGGAGCACGTAAGAGCCACAATCAATAACTTATTGTCACGAAGAAATCGCATGCATCGATCGGTACAGACTTCTCTTGAGATCGATATCGACAGGGAAGGTATAGCAGGCCCGGATGGAGACTGGCTGTCAAAAGTCAATTCGCTGATATTGAAGAATTTGTCGAATGATACTTATTGTATAGATGATTTGGCCGGAGATATGGCCGTCAGCAGGACTATGTTACAGCGAAAGCTCAAAGCCCTGACGGGAAGCACACCAAACGACTACATCAGATTGATCAGACTTAAGAAGGCTGCCGAGTTCTTGTCTCATGAAGGTTATAGGGTCAGTGAAGTCTGCTATTTGGTAGGTTTTAACAGCCCGTCATATTTTACGAAATGTTTTGTGAAACAGTTCGGTATAAAGCCAAAGAGTTTCCAGGCATCTAAATCCGATGACAAATAAACATGGTAAGAAAGACATTAATATTGCTGCTAGCCTTGTTTTTTGCCGTCTGTGCGCATGCGCAGGAGGATGCTTTGTGCACATGGACGACTGTCACGTTTGACAAGACGCTTGGACGGTGGAGTTTTGGGCTGATGTCGGAATACAGACATAAGATTCATGAGGGAGTTTCCCGTACCGATCAATATTTTGTCCGCCCTAGAGTCGCCTATAAGGCGCTTCCGTGGCTGACCATGCGTTATCAGATGGATCTGGCTTCAACCTCTTCGGGATTCAATATCCGCTTCATTCCGGAAGTTTCAGCTTCCCATAAGGTCGGCGATTTCACTTTGTCTTTAAGGCAGAGAGCCATGACCACATGGAAGGTGGAGCAGGGGATGAATTCAACGGTTCTCCGTACGCGTGCTAAGGTAGATTATCATATCCCTCAGACTCCCTTGTCTGTCTATTTTGCGATAGAGCCTTACTGGTGTGAATTCTCGAAGAATAGTTTTGCCTGGTTTCAGAAGGCCCGATGGTATGCAGGCTTCAACATTAAACTATTGGATAATCTGACGTTGAATCCACAATACATCTGTCAGGCCTACCACAACCATCTCGGTAAGTACTCAAGAAGGACCTATGATGACCACGTCATCTACATGACGTTTGTAATTAAATTGTAGGCCCATTCAGAGGCTTTTATATTATCCGACTCTCTCAATGACTTCCATGCACATGCGTCCGTTGTGGTAAGGGCATTTCCAGAAGCCGGCTTTGTCGTTTTGGCGATTGACCGAGCCGTCTTCGCGCAGGCTCCAGAACCATTCTCCGTTCTTCCTGTCGATCAGCGACGCCTTTATGAACTCCCAGCACATAAGGGCGTTTTCCAGGGCCTCCTGCACTCCGAAACGGTCCCATAGATTGAAGTATCCCACGACTGTTTCAGCCTGCACCCACCAGTGGCGGTCTCCGTCCGGTTCCCCAGTGGCGTCCGTATCTTCCGGATCTGCCCCTGAACCGGCTCCGGTCTTTTCATAGACCATTCCTCCCTCGGCCGAAAATCCCTCGGATGCTGCGGCGACGATGTGTGGAACCAGAGCCTCGATGCGCGCAAGCACCTCAGGGTCTCCAAGCACCAGCGCAGCTTCATGCAGAAGCCATGATGCCTCGATGTCGTGGCCGTAGGAGACGGTATTGTAGCCGCAGTTCCACGAATCGTCAAAGAAAAGCCTGAGATGGCCGTCCGGACCGAGGATATGTTTTTCGAAGACTTCGATAAGCCCTTTCAGGCGGGCCTCCAGCAGCGGATTCTTCCACACCCGATACAGGCATGTATATGCCTCCAGCACATGGAGGTGGGTGTTCATGGTCTTGCTTTCGTTGGCATCCTTGTCGCTCAGGCGCATGTCTTCGATAGTATCCCAGCTGCGGGTGAAAGCCTCGAAATATCCGCCGAGCACTTCATCGTAACTATGGTCTTCAATGCAATTAAAAAGCTTTATGGCATATTCCAGGGCCTGGTCATCGCCGGTCGCACGGTTGAGTTCCGCCAGGCCATAGATGGTGAAAGCTATCGCATATATCTGCTTTTTAGTGTCCAGCGGACTTTCGTCGGCGTTCAATGACCAATAGGTTCCACCAAACTCAGGGTCGTAGAACTTGCTGATAAGTAGATTCTTAGCCTTGAGTGCCATCTCCAGATATTCCTGCTTGCCGAGAATCCTGTATGCAGACGCGAAGGTCCATAGGATCCGCGCAGTCATGATATTTCCCAGCGGAGCCGTCGGGTCCAGTGCATCATTTCCGTCAATGCGTCCGTAAAATCCTCCCTTTTCTTTGCACATCCTTTCCATCCAGTAAGGAAGGATGTTGCCGGTCAGTTCTTTTCTCAACTGCGACGCAAGTGCCTGTGCCGCTAGCAATTCTGCAGATGTCTTCATTTGTGTGGCTTTGTGTTATGCAAATATATATTATACATTCCTTGAGGTCAAGAAATCAGATAATAATCATTAAATATAAGTTAAAATAGTATCAGATTCTGAGAAAATTGTATCTTTGCGGAGGTTTAAACTGGAGTAATGATATGTCAAAGGTACTGACTGAGATAACAAGGCTGTCCGAGAGGGACTGTTTCTATATTGTGGAGCGTCATAAGACGGAATTCACCTATCCCCTGCACAGGCACAAGGAGTATGAACTGAACTTCATAGAGCATGGTGAGGGGGTGAGGCGCATTGTCGGTGACAGCGTTGAGGAGATCGGGGATTATGAACTGGTGCTTATAGGCGGTCAGGATCTTGAGCATGTGTGGGAGCAGGGGAACTGTAAATCGAAGGATATCAGGGAGATAACCATACAGTTTTCCCCGGATATATTCGGGAGTGAATTGCTTTCCAAAAACCAGTTTGCCTCTATCAGGCGTATGCTCAGAAGGGCCGGCAAAGGTCTTTCTTTCCCGGTCTCATCCATAATGAAGGTGTACTCTGTCCTTGACGGAATAGCAGGTGAGCAGGAACGTTTCATCCAGTTTCTGAAGTTCATGTATGTCCTGTATGAGTTGTCTATATCCGATGATTCCAGGGTGCTGGCTTCCAGCTCTTTCGCTCATTCTGTGCGAGGCGCGGAAAGCCGCAGGGTGGAGAAGGTGAAGCAGTATATCAATGAGCATTATGCCAAGCCTTTGAAACTCAATGACCTGGCGGAGCTTGTGGGGATGAGTCCCGTTGCGTTCAGCCGTTTCTTCCGTCAGCGTACAGGCAGGACTTTGTCTGATTATATAGTAGATATACGTCTTGGTTATGCGGCCAGAATGCTGGTGGATTCCACCAAGAACATTTCGGAAATATGCTATGAGTGCGGCTTCAATAATCTGTCCAATTTCAACCGTACTTTCAAGTCTAAACGCAATTATACTCCTCGTGATTTCAGGGCTATGTTCAAGAAGAATAAGGTTATTGTTTAATTTGTATTATTAATGGATAACATTGTATTTGTTTAACAAAAAGCCGATTCGTAATTTTGCGTTACCATATAATTGTAGCGCTAAATTAAATGAAATTATCTCGGATTTTTTCCGTCCTGGCAGCAGCCATGGCATTTCTGTCATGCTCTTGCCGTGTGTCAGAGCCGTCTTTCGTTCAGGTGAAGGACGGACATTTCGTCTGTAAGGGTTATCCTTCACATTTTGTAGGAACAAATTTCTGGTATGGAGCCATTCTAGGAAGCGATGGCCAAGGCGGCGACCGTGCACGTCTTGAGGCCGAGCTGGATACACTCAAGTCATTGGGTATGACCAATCTGCGTGTTCTTGTCGGCGGCGATGGACCCGATGGTATCCCTACCCGCGTCAGCCCTACCCTTCAGAAGGAACCGGGAGTCTATAACGACACCATCTTCCGTGGTCTGGACTATCTCCTGGCAGAAATGGCTGAAAGGGATATGAAGGCTGTCCTTTATATCAACAATTCATGGGAGTGGTCAGGCGGATACGGAATGTATCTGGAGTGGGCCGGAGAAGGCAAGGCTCTGATTCCTGCCGAGTCCGGATATGTCCCGTTCATGGAGTCAGTTTCCCGTTTTGTGACATGTGACAAGGCCAAGGAACTGTTCTACGACCATGTGAAGCATGTTGTCAGCCGTACGAATACAGTCACCGGCAAGCCGTATAAGGATGATCCTGCAATCTTTTCATGGCAGATCGGCAATGAACCACGCTGCTTCAGGGCTGATTCCACCGGTCAGGCTGCGTTCGTGGACTTCATGTGGACTACAGCTTCTCTGATAAAGTCCCTCGATCCAAATCACATGGTATCATCCGGCAGCGAAGGGTCATGGGGATGCGAGAACGACATGTCTCTCTATGAGAGAATCCACTCTTGCCCGGATATCGACTATATGAACATCCACATCTGGCCGTACAACTGGAGCTGGGTGCGCGAAAACACCCTCAGCTCAAACCTTCCGGTAGCTATAGCCAACACGGACAAGTATATAGATGATCATCTTGCTCTTGCTGAAAAATATGGAAAACCTGTGGTGCTTGAAGAGTTCGGATTTCCTCGCGACGGTTTCCAGTTCAAGCAGGGAACTCCGACAACAGCCCGTGATGCCTACTATACCCATGTCTTTGGACGTATAGAGGATTCTGCCAGAAACGGCGGACTCTTTGCCGGCCTGAATTTCTGGGGCTGGGGAGGACTTGCAGGCCAGTCTGAGACCAATATTTATTGGAGGCCGGGTGACGACTACTGCGGCGATCCTGCCCAGGAGCAGCAGGGACTCAATTCCGTATATGCATGCGATGAATCCACCCTTAATGTCATCAAGGCAGCTACCTCTGCCATCGAAAAGGCTCTTCTTCCTAACACGTGGTTTGTGCTTGATCAGACCAAGGGCATATACACAGGCAAGGGACCTCACGAGGTCGAGGCGAGAATGGCCTCTTCCACATATGACAAGGCTGATGTGGTCCTTGAGGTTTCGACTGATTTCGGAGAGCCTGTCCTGAATGTCGACCGGACAGTGAAATTCCGACAGGGGGGGGCAGAGCTAAGCTTCTCTCTCGACCTTGATTCGGGTTTCTATAATGCCGTTCTTAGCGTCAGGAATGCTGACGGCAGCCTTACGGAACTGAACAGGACCAATCTCGGTATCAATCCGGAACTTATCATCTCCGAGCAGGACAAGCAGCCGGATTTCGACTCTTTCTGGGCACAGACTCTTGTCGAACTTGCAGGGGTGGCTCCTGAATATAAACTTACACTTCTTGAAGATCGTTCGAACGATATCCGCAGGTCATATCGCGTAGATATGAAGTCTTTTGGCGGCGAGACGGTGAGCGGCCTTCTTCTTCTTCCTGTCGCAGAGGGAAAGTACCCTGTCATGATTTCGTATATGGGATATGGCAGCAATGTCTGGTATCCCGCTCCTTCCGACAATCCTCAGATGATAGAATTCCAGCTCTGCATCCGCAATCAGGCCTTCAACCGTAAGCCTGGTGAGAAGGACGACTGGTGCACGAGGGGGATAGAAAGCAAGGAAACATATTATTATCGTGGCGCTTTTGCGGATGCTGTGAGGGCTGTGGATTTCGTATGCTCACTGCCTCAGACCGACCTTTCACGGGTGTTCGCAAACGGAGAAAGCCAGGGCGGTGCCCTTACTCTTGTGGCTGCATCCCTTGACCATCGCATCAAGGCTATCGCCCCTTCCGCACCGTTCCTGAACGATTATAAGAATTATTTCTCTTTGGTGCATTGGCCTGGCGATCCGATACTCGAGGCTGCAAGGCAGAAGGGAATATCCGAGGATGATCTCTACAGGACTCTCAGCTATTTCGATGTGAAGAACTTCACAGACAGGATACAATGTCCGGTGATTATGGCCATAGGGCTTCAGGATCCGGTGTGTCCTCCTCACACCAACTTCGCCGGTTATAACCACATCAAGGCAGAAAAATCATGGGTGTGTTACCCGACTGCCGGCCACAATGTGTGGGAACAACCCGAGTGGCCCGTGGTCAAGCATCAGTTCTTTGAAAGATATATGTAAATCATACTACACATAATTATTAACCCAAAATTCAGTAACATGAAAAGTAAACTATTTACTTGCTTGGCGATGCTCTTTTTGAGTTTCTCGCTCATGGCTCAACCGAAGGAAATCAGCGGTACAGTCGTTGATGCCATAGGTCCGGTTGCGGGAGCGAGCGTCATTGAGAAGGGTACCATGAATGGTGCCGTTACAGATCTGGATGGAAAATACACCATCAGTGTTCCTGAAGGAGCCACTCTGGTGATTTCCACCATCGGTTATAAGGATGTAGAGCTTCTTGTAGGCAGTCAGAATGTCTACAATGCAACTCTGCAGGAAGACAGACAGCTTCTCGATGAAGTGGTGGTCGTAGGTTACGGTACCATGAAGAGAAGTGACCTTTCAGGTTCGTCGGTTTCGATGACCGAGGAATCTCTTAAGGGATCGATCGTTTCATCTCTCGACCAGACTCTTCAGGGTCGTGCAGCCGGTGTGACCGCTGTTCAGACTTCAGGAGCTCCTGGTTCGTCATCATCTATCCGCGTCCGCGGACAGGCTACCATCAATGCCAACGCAGAGCCTCTCTACGTCATTGACGGTGTGATCGTCCAGGGCGGCGGAAACTCAGGTGCTTCTTTCGGTCTTGGTGATGCTCTCGGAAACGGTTCGGTTTCTACAATTTCACCTCTCTCGACAATCAACCCTGCCGACATCGTGAGCATGGAGATCCTCAAGGATGCTTCTGCAACAGCAATCTACGGTGCTCAGGGTGCGAATGGTGTCATCCTTATCACCACCAAGCGCGGTAAGGCAGGTGAGGCAAAGTTCACTTATGACGGAATGTTTGCAGTCTCACAGCAGAATACCCGCGTTGATATGATGAATCTCCGTGAGTATGCAGAGTTCTATAACGAAATGATAAGAATCGGCGAAGAATACGAGACCAGTCCATTTTATTCTGACCCATCACTTCTCGGAGTAGGTACAAACTGGCAGGATGCGGTATTCCAGACTGCCCTCCAGCATCAGCACCAGCTCTCTGCTTCAGGCGGTACAGATAAGGTTCAGTATTATGTTTCAGGTTCTTACATGGATCAGGAAGGTACAATCATCGGATCCAACTTCGAACGATTCAGCGTACGTACCAACCTCGATGCACAGCTGAAGAAATGGCTGAAACTCGGAGTGAACGTTACTTATTCCAACACTGTGGATGACCTCAAGCTTGCAGACGGTGAGCAGGGTATCATCTTTACTTCATTGACAGCCGTTCCTGATATTCCTATCTATGATGTGGATGGAAACTTCACATCAACCAGCCGTGAGGGACTTGGCTCATTCACCAACCCGGTTGCCGTGGCTATGTCAAATGACATCATCCTCAACCGTCAGAAACTCACAGGAAACATCTTTGCGGATGTGACTCCTCTAAAGAACCTGACTTGGCATACTGAACTCGGTTTCGATATCAGCAACAGCAAGTCGGAGATTTTCAAACCTAAGGTTACCATCGGTCAGTGGCAGCAGCCGGACAACTCTTCAAGCATACAGAAGAATTCAAGCCTGTTCTGGCAGCTGAAGAATTACATTACATACTCAAATACATGGGGTAAGCACAGCGTGACAGCGATGCTCGGTCAGGAAATGTGGGAGTCCAGCTATGATTATATGTCATTGCTCAACACCAGTCTTCCTTTGAACGAAATCCATAACCCTATGCTCGGAACAGGTGAAAAGACTCCTAATTATGGATTCGGAAGCTCTGCAATGGCTTCATTCTTCACCCGTGAGACCTATAACTACGATGACAGATACTATCTGACATACACCTATCGTTATGACGGTTCGTCAAACTTCGGTCCGGACAACCGTTGGGCAGGCTTCCACTCTGTTGCAGGTTCATGGCGTTTTACCAATGAGTCTTTCCTTAAGGATGTGGAGTGGCTTTCAAACGGTAAACTTCGTCTCGGATGGGGCCAGACAGGTAACTCCAATATCGGAGGCTATGCATGGGGTTCTTCTCTCAGCCAGATGAACTCTTACCTCGGAATGGGATATCGTCCTGCAAACTTCGCCAACACAGCCGTGAAGTGGGAGGCTCAGGAGCAGATCAATATCGGTCTCGATCTCGGATTCTTCCAGGACAGACTCAACCTTACCGTGGATCTCTATCAGAAGGTTTCCAAGAATATGCTCATGTCAATGCAGCTGCCTTCGTATATGGGTACTCAGGGTAATGATTCATCAAAACTTCAGTCTCCTAAGGGTAACTACGGAAGCATCGAGAACAAGGGTCTTGAGATCACCATCGATGCCCATCCTTTCGTAGGAGAGTTCCAGTGGGACAGCAATCTTCAGGTGTCATTCAATAGAAACTCCCTTGTGGCTCTTAGCGGAACTACTTCTGCAAGCATCAAAGGTTTTGGCCAGTGGGCTGATGTCGTATGTCTCTCTGAGGTAGGAAAGCCTCTCTATAACTTCTATGGTTATGAAGTCGAAGGTGTGTACACCTCACTCGAGGATATCGAGAATTCACCTAAGACAGCAAAACATCCTGTGGACGGAGTATATAACCGTTCAAACACAATATGGGTCGGTGACCTCAAGTATAAGGATCAGCTTACTGAAGATACAGACGGAGACGGTATTCCTGATTCAGGCGACGGCGTGATCAACGATAAGGACCGTACTGACATCGGAAGCCCGCTTCCTCTCTTCACTTTCGGTTGGAACAACACCTTCCGTTACAAAGGATTTGACCTCAGTATCTTCCTCAATGGATCTTATGGCAACAAGGTGCTCAACTATAGCCTCATGCATGGTCCGAGCGGTGGTCTTGCATCGATGAACTCTCTTTGGGTAAATCAGAATGCAACCGCAATCAAGGACAGGGCTCAGCTCGTTCCTATCGATCCGGACAAGGATTACTCGCAGGGAGTGGAGGTAAATGGTACCACAGTATGGCACTGGTTTGATGATGTTACAAATGTCAAGGTTGCCAATGCCGACACAAAGACCCCTCGTCCTACCCGCGCCAATCCAAACGATAATGACCGCATGAGTTCACGTTATGTAGAGGACGGCTCGTATCTTAGAATCAAGAACATCTCTTTGGGATATACCTTACCTAAGAAGTGGATGCAGAAGATCAAGTTCGAGAATATCCGAGTGTACTGCAACATCCAGAATCTCTATACTTTCACAAAGTATTCAGGATATGACCCTGAAGTGGGCGCATCTACACAGGATTCTTCAGGATATGCATATGGTGTGGATAACGGCCGTTACCCATCCCCTACTACATATTCATTCGGAGTCAGCCTTACATTCTAATCCTTAAATAAAGTAGAATATGAAATTTAAAAATATATTTAAAGGTGCGATGGTGGCCGTTCTTGCAATGAGTGCAGTTTCTTGCGAGGATTTTCTTCATCGTCCTATTGAGGATGGATACAACACGTCTGTCTTCTACAAGACCGATGAGCAGGTGGAGATGGGTATAAATTCCCTCTACAATTCCCCTTGGTATGATTTCCAGCGCGCTTTCATCAAGATCGGTGAAGTGATGTCGGGAAACATGTATTGGGGTGGTTCTCCTTACCTTACTTTCACGACAAACGGTTCAGATGAGGACCTAGTTAATATGTCCTATTCACTTTGGGCTGTGAATGCTCAGGCAAATACAATGATAAACAACATTGTGGAATCTCAGGGCCCTTCACAGGCTGCCAAGAACAAGGCTATCGGTGAAGCGCTTACGTGGAAGGCTATGGCTTATTTCTATATGGTAAGGACATTCGGAGAGGTTCCTATTGTGCATAATAATAAGGAAGTACTGGATTCTTCTACCTATAACGATCTCTATAAGGCGGACAGAGCAAGCCTGTACGATTATATTATCCTGACCCTTGAAAAGGCTATGGAGCTTCTTCCAAAGCAGACATCGGGCTGGAACGGTCGCATCGACTACTATGCTGCTGAAGCGCTTCTTGCAAAAGTGTATCTTACTAAAGCCGGAGTAACAGGAACTCTTAATAATGATGATCTCGTTAAAGCTGCCGGATTAGCAGAGGATGTTATTCTTAATTCAGGTCGTACTCTTACTCCGGAATATTCGGATATCTTCCGTATGAATCCAGAGAAGTACAACTCTACCGGAGAACATCTTATCGCATGGATGTGGCAGGCAAAGGATGGAGCCTGGACTGCTCAGAACACTCTTCAGTCAGACCTTGGTCTAAAGGGATTCAGTGGATTTGATGATATGTGGGGAGACTGGAATGGTCCTTCATATGACCTTGCCCTTGCTTTTGGAGTCGATCCTCTTGACGATCCTAAAACCCGTGAGAACGAGAAGGATAAACGCCGTGTGGCAACCATGATGATGGCAGGTGACAAATACGACTATTTCTGGGTCGACAAAGGCGGATTCGATCTTTTGTATTTCTTCTACAGCGAGGATAAGGAATATGCTGAATGGGGAACGAACGCTGCATTCAACGGAGCTTGCGGCAGCCAGAATGTAAAGCACCTCTACGGTAACCTCCGCGACCATAAGGATGCAATCGGTTACGAGTCAAAGAGAATGGCATACACTCTTCCAACTGCGATTCTTCGTCTTGCCGATATTTATCTTGTATGTGCTGAGGCCAATCTGCTTGCCGGTGATCCGACAAAGGCTCTGACCTATACCAATTCAGTACGTCAGCGTGCCGGTGTGGATCCTCTTGATGCTGTCACATTCGATGACATCTGGAAAGAGCGCCGTCTCGAGCTTGCAGGAGAAGGTGACCGTTGGTATGACTTCGTTCGTCGCTCATATTATGACAAGACCGGTGCAATTAACGAGCTCAAGGCCCAGAAGCGTAACAATATAGGCAGCTATGATACGGTGACCAAGAATTACTGGTATACCGGATGTGGCGGAACGGTTGAGAATCCTCCTAAGGACCTTACGGCATTTGATAAGGGGAAGGCTGTCTGGGAAGTAGGTGATGCTGCATATAATACCGATGTTCCCGCTCCTAATATCAATGAAACAATCTTCACTCTTCCTGTCCCTACGGAAGACGTAGTATTCAATCCACACCTTCTTGAGCCTAGTCAGCCGGTGGATGTGCGTGCGACATATGTATATAACTTTTAATGAATAAGTTACTATGAAGAAATATATCATAAGCATAATGCTGATGGCGGCTGCTGCATTCGGATTCTCTTCTTGCGAGGATTATCCAGATGCATTCGTGCTGGCGGACGGTGTACCTACCGTTCATTATGTGAGGTATGCAGGCAGCGATGTCTATATCGACAGGGCATATATGGGAGAGATCGTATGCATTGTCGGAGATAATATGTGCAGCGTGCATGACGTGTTTTTCAATGAACATCCCGCTGTGCTGAATACCAGCTATATGACTGAGCATACAATCATTGTTCAGGTTCCCGGGCAGATTTCCCAGAAGGTTACGGACAAGATATATCTGGTGGCCGGAAACGGTTCCGTTGTTGAGGTTCCTTTCAGGGTGATGATGCCTGCTCCGCAGATCAAGTCAATGTCATGCGAATTCCAGACGCCTGGCACAGATGTCACTGTATATGGTAATTACTTTACAGAACCTATGACTCTGACATTTGAGGATGGTGCCGGCGTTGAGGTTACCTCATTCAAGAGTGTGTCTATGACGGAGGTTACCTTTACTATTCCTGAGGATGCAAAGCCTGGCAGAATCAAGATCTCAACAGAGTCAGGTCTGGCACGTTCTCCATTCACGTATATGGATGCAAGCGGAATGCTGTTCGACTTTGATGATGACGGAGATGCTGCTTTGGCAACAAATGCGTCTAACTGCTGGCATGCACGCGAAATCAAGACTGACGACACAGCAATTGATGGTAACTACCTTCAGTTGGGTGACGGAAGCACAACTCTTAATGCCACTGCCGATTGGAATGATGGTTTGTATGCGTTTGAGTATTGGTGCGGTACGTGGGATACTCCTCAGAACATAACCTCTGGAGCAGGTATTGCATTGTTCAATCTTGCAGATTTCTCAGACTATCAGAATATGGCCTTGAAGTTTGAAATGTGTATCCCTGCATCTAATCCTTGGATGGCGGGAGCGATGCAGATTGCCTTCCAGCCGGTAAGTCAGGTGACTGTTTCAGGAAATGCTATTGACGGATTCGATGCTGTAGCAGGTGCAAACGCCGGAGCATTCAACGGAGATAATGGTCTTGGAGGTTGGGGACGTGCGTTGTATCGTCCATGGGTTTCTACAGGCTCTTATGATACTGCAGGAAAATGGGTGACCGTAACAGTCCCTATGTCTGATTTCACATATAATAAGGATGGTGCTGGTGCAACAAAGCAATTCTCGTCAGCACAAGACTTTGCAAGCTTGACAATGTTTGTCGTAGGTGGCGGTGTTGCAGGTAAGGAATGTGCTCCTGTCATCAAGATTGACAATATACGTGCAGTTCCTGCCAAATAATTTAAAAGGGAAAGATTATGAAAAATATATTCAGATTTTCGGCACTTCTTGCCATCTGCTCTCTTTTTTCGCTGACCGGATGTACAGAGGAACTCTCTACCGACCAGTTTGATGATGATGCAGTGGTGTTCAGTGCATTTGCTCCGAACCCTCTGGTTCGTGGAGCCGAACTTCGCATCATGGGTAGTAATCTCGACAAGATTGCCCAGGTGCAGATTCCTGGAGCTGACCCTATCACTGAAATAGAGGTGATTTCGACCGGACGTATCAGCGAGATCCGGGTTGTCACTCCTGCAAACGGAGCCGAGGATGCTTCAATTACCGGTCCTGTTGTCATTATCGACAAGTCCGGCAATACATACAAGAGCAAGACTGATATTGAATTTACTGAAGGTATCGTCTTGGAGTCATTCTCTCCGGCAAACGCAATGCCTGGTGACGAGATCACTGTAAAGGGTGACTATCTCTACAATGTGCAGCAGGTTGTCCTTAAAAACGGTGTGTATGTGACAGGTGACCAGATCACATCCAAGAGCCGTCGTGAACTCAAGTTCATCGTGCCTTCAAATGCGGTTACAGGACCTGTGACTATCGGTGACGTTGATGAAAATAATAACCCTGACGGACTTATTCCTAATAATATCCCATCCGAGGGCACACTTACAATCGGAGACCCTACAGTTAAGTCCGCTGACAGAGGTATGCTCAAGGCTGGTGCCGAGATCACTGTTCAGGGTGAATACCTTGACATGATTGCAAAGGCTGCTATCGGTGGTGTTGAGGTAGATTTCACTCTTGCAGAGGACCACAAGTCTGTAAAGGTTGTCCTTCCAGCAACAGTGGTTGAGGGTGAGATTGTACTCACTTCATTCGCAGGCAAGGAGTTTAATGCAGGTGCATATACAACCGTAGTTCCTACAGGACTTGCCATTGCTGCCGAGACACGCTACAAGGCTGGTCTGAACGCAGTTGTTACCGGTAAGGACCTTGACCTTGTTACCAAAGCGGAACTTGCAGGCACTGCTCTTGAGTTCGCTTACGCTGACGGCAAGATCACTTTCGCCATCCCTGCAGCTGCAGTGGACGGAACTGTTGCCCTCACTCTTGCAAACGGCAAGACCGTTGCTACTGAGGCCATCGAGCTTGTGAAGCCTGTGGTCAGCTCAATTTCTCCGTTGGAGCTTTATGCAGGAGATGAGCCTGTGGTTGTTACCGGTGAGGATCTCGATCTCGTGGTTTCTGCTACTCTCGGAGGCAAGGCAGAGGAAATCGAGGCCGCTGAGGATGGAAGCAGCGTCAAGGTTGCTACGACAGTATCTTCAGTTTCCGGCAAGGTGACCCTTGCTCTTGCAAACGGTATCGTTATTGAGCCGGCTGAAGAAGTCAAGGTTAATTATCATTCTCTCGTGATTGTGAACGAGATGCCTGCAATGCAGCATATCGGACAGGAAGTTGTGCTCAAGGGTTCTAACTTCAGCCTCGTCGAGAACATCTTTATCGGTGATGAGAAGGTAACTCAGTACAGCCTCCGCACAGATGAAGAGGTGCGTTTCCTTATGCCTTGGATGAAAGTGGGCATGTATAATGTCCAATTCAATCTCTTCAGCGGTGATGTAGAGACATTGGCTACTCAGATCGAGGTAGGTCTCGAGCTTGATATCAAGACTATATGGGAAGGATCTATGTATATCTCATGGAGCGGTATGTCTGATCTCTCTTGGGGTGGTTATGACTGGTCTACTGTTAAGCCGGGTACCGTCCTTACAGCTTACTTCGACTTAGATCCGTCATTCGACTACTGGCAGGTTCGTTTCGGAAACGGTTCATGGAGCTCTATCCCTTCAGGTATGGCTGCAGGTGACAACATCCCTATGACTGCCGGTGCGACATATTATTCTCTCACTCTTACAGCAGACGATATCAAAGCGCTTGTAAATGAGGGCGGTCTCGTGATGACAGGTACAAACTACACCCTCACCAAGCTTATCCTCACTTCTGAGATTTCTCAGGAGAAGGATCTTTGGGTGGGACCTTTTGACACTGGAAGCTGGGGCGGAAATCAGGAACTGGCATGGGGTGCTTTTGACTGGAAAACAGTATCTGCCGGTCAGATACTTACATTCTATTGTGAACCAAATGCAGCAGTTACTGATTGGTATTGTCTCAGCCTTCGCGTTGGCGACGGTTGGGGAGCACTAAATGGAGTCCCTGGTCAGTATGATAACCCTACGGTTGTTAAGGTGGAACTTACACAGGAAATCATTGACCACCTTGTCTCTGCAAACGGACTGGTTATGACAGGTTCAAATTGTATCGTCAATAAGATTACTATTCTGTAATCCCAATATTTTCCCAGGGAGGCCTGACCGCCTCCTTGGGAACCAAAACTTTATGTTATGAAGAAGATATTCCTTGTTTTAATATCTATCGCCGTGCCTCTGGCAGGATGTCAGGAAAAGGAGGAAGGACCTGCACAGACGGCAGCCGGACCGAAGCTTGTGTCGACAGTTCCGGCCGACGGAACACAGGGCCTGACCGGCAGTGAACTGACGGTCAAGATGACATTCGACCAGAACATCAAATGCCCTTCCGACAAGCAGGCTTTGATTTCTATAGATGGAGAAGCATCGATCGATAATGTAAACGCCTACATGGCTGACCTTACCATAAAACTTTCCGGTCTGGAAGGAGGAGAGTCTTATATCCTGACCGTTCCGGCAGGAACCGTGCAGGGATATCGTCCGAACCAGAAAGGTTCCGAGGAAGTGAAGTTAACATTCTCAATGAAGAAGGTCGAGCCATATGTGCCGTCTGACCTTAATCCTGTCAAGACCCTCGTCAATCCTAAGGCGTCCAAGGAGGCTCAAAATGTATACAACTTCCTGCTTGAGCAGAGCGGAAAGAAGACCCTGTCGGGCGTGCAGTCGAGCCATAGCCATAAGAATGATTTCATAGATGCGGTCTATAAGCACACAGGAAAGCACCCTGCTCTGGCAGGCTACGACTTCCTGTTCCTTCAGTTCTCTCCTACGCCTGAAGGATGGAGCTGGGTGCAGAACTACAACGACATCTCGGCACCTAAGGAGCAGTGGGCCGCAAACGGTCTGGTAAACTACATGTGGCACTGGAATGTGCCCAACACCAAGGCGGATTGGGATAACGGTCTCAATAATTATAATTTCGACGGTTACGCATTCTACTGTGACAAGACTTCCTTCGACATCAGGGAAGCCTTGAAGGAAGGCACATGGCAGCATGACTTCATCATGAAGGACATCGAGGAAGTCGCCGGATATCTCCAGCTTCTCGAGAACGAGAATATCCCGGTGATCTGGCGTCCTCTCCATGAGGCGGCCGGAAACTATAACCTCTATGGTCCTAATGGAGCATGGTTCTGGTGGGGAAGGCATGGCGCTGAGCCTTGCAAGCAGCTCTGGAGACTCCTGTATGACCAGCTTGTGAATGTCCACGGCCTTGACAACCTCATCTGGGTGTGGACCGTGGATGTGACCAAAGGGGCTGAAGACCAGTATCTTGACTGGTATCCTGGTGATGAATATGTGGATATCCTTGGTGTGGACATATATGAAACCAATACAGAAGCCAAGACACGTCAGTATCAGGCGATGGTCGATATGACCAAGGGAAAGAAACTGGTTACCGTAAGCGAATGCGGCAATATCCCAGACCCTGCAAAATGCATGGCTGCAGGCAACAAGTGGTCATGGTTCATGGTATGGTGTAACTCTGATTCCAACGGAAACATAGTCCTGACTCCTTCCGATGGCAACTTCAACCTCAATACCGGCGATTACTGGAAGCAGGTTATGTCCAGTCCTTACGTCCTGACACGTGAATCGATGCCAAATCTTAAGTAATTTAGACTATGAAGAAGATAATATACATCCTTTCGGCCATCCTTATGGCCATCTCCTGCGGCCCGGAAGGACCGCAGAAGACCGATTCGCTCAAGCTATCGGTCGACAAGACTACATTGGAGTTCGCTGCAGAAGGCGGCGAGCAGACGTTTACCGTGACGGCATCCGAGCAGCTTTATCTGGTGCCGGGAGACGGCTGGGTGTCAGCGAAGAAAGGCAACAGGAGTGCTGATTATAAGACTGTGGTTACGGTGACTGCTCAGAAGAATACTGTTGCAGCTGTGCGCGAAACAAGGATTTCCGTTGTGGCCGGCGAGGAGAAGATATATGTCGAGGTGTCTCAGGAAGCTGGAGTGCCTTCAGCCGGAGGTGGTGACAGCGGCAATGGGGGCGGATCCGTTGTTCCGGAGAATGACGGCAATCTGGCATGGCAGTTCGCTGAGCGTCTGGGTATAGGCTGGAACCTTGGAAACCATTTCGATGCACATAATAACGGAGTGTCCGGAGAGACTTTCTGGGGCAATCCTAAGGCCACTCAGGCTACATTTACAAAGGTGAAGGCGGCGGGATTCAATACTGTCAGGATTCCTGTCACCTGGATGGGGCATATCGGCCCGGCTCCTGACTATAAGATTGAAGAAGCCTGGCTTGACAGAGTTGCCGAGGTAGTCGGCTATGCTGAGGCTGCAGGCCTGAATGCTATCGTAAACATGCACCATGACGGTGCCGACAGCAAATATTGGCTGAACATCAAGGGTGCAGCCACAAATCCGGCCGTACATCAGCAGGTGCTTGATCAGATCAGTGCAATGTGGGGACAGATAGCGGACAAGTTCAAGGATAAGGGTGACTTCCTTATCTTCGAATCCTTCAACGAAATCCATGACGGCAGCTGGGGCTGGGGAGCCAACCGTAATGACGGCGGCAGGCAGTACAAATGTCTGAATGAGTGGAATCAGGCTTTTGTAAATGCGGTACGTGCCTCAGGAGGTGCCAATACGGACCGTATACTCGGCATCCCTGCGTATTGCACGAATGTGGATATCGCCGTCGAGACGTTTGTTTTTCCTGAAGATACGGCAAAGGACCGTCTGATGATGTCGGTTCACTGCTATGATCCGTCTGATTACACTTTATCTGCAATCAAGTCGGAGTGGGGACACACAGCGGATCCTGCAAAGAAGGTCGCAGGTGACAATGAGGGCGACCTGAAGAAGGTGTTCGAGAAGATATATGTGAATTTCATATCTAAGGGGATACCTGTGTATATGGGTGAGTTCGGCTGCGTCAACCGTGCTACAGTGCGTGAGCAGGCCTTCCAGCAGTATTACCTTAAATATTATGCAAAGCTGGCGAAGACCTATGGTGTGCCTTCAATAATATGGGATAACGGAGCAAAGGGAGCCGGCAACGAATGCCATGCCTTCATAGACCATGGCACAGGCGAATATTGTTCGACAGAGGCGAAAGCGGCAATCCAGGCTCTGGTTTCGTCATATACCAATTCGCTCACACTTGACGACGTATATAGAAATGCACCGAAATAAAACATTGAATATCATGAAAAATATCCTGAAACCAATTACACTGATTGCAGCGGCAATCGCAGCCATCTCATGCTGCGGCTCCAAGGAGTCTGCTTCCCAGACCCCGGCCGACGCCCTTCTGGAACGTCTCACGGCTCTTGTGGATGAGGGAACCATCATGTTCGGCCATCAGGATGATTATATGTATGGCCATTCGTGGAAGCTCGCAGATGATGCGACAGAATATGTACAGTCTGATGTCTATGCGACCTGCGGTCAGTATCCGGCAGTCTATGGTCTGGACCTTGGCGGCATAGAGCTTGGCCATGCTGCCAATCTGGATAAAAACCGTTTCGACCAGATGCGTGCTTCGGTCGTGGCTCACCATGAACGTGGCGGAGTCGTCACATTCTCGTGGCATCCGCGCAATCCTCTCACCGGAGGTGATGCATGGGATGTGTCTTCAGACCAGGTGGTTGCTTCGATTCTTCCGGGTGGAGAGAAGCATGAGTACTTCATGGGATGGCTTAAGAATGCTACTGATTTTCTTGAGTCGATCAAGACAGCTGACGGCGAGTCCGTACCTGTGATCTGGAGGCCATGGCACGAGCACACAGGAAGCTGGTTCTGGTGGGGTCAGAAGCTCTGCACCACCGAGCAGTACAAGGCGCTCTGGAAGATGACCTATGACTATATGGTGACCGAGCGCGGTCTCGACAACCTGGTGTGGTCATATTCTCCTGGAGCGGGAGAACTTTCTTCTGCCGAAGTATATGGCGAGAGATATCCGGGCGACGACATCATCGACATGGTAGGTTTCGACTGCTATTATTACAGCACACGTGAGGATTATCTCAGTAAGATGACCAATGCTCTTGATATAACTGTAGCCTTTGCCAAGGAACATGGTAAGATCGCAGCTGTGACAGAAACCGGATATGAAGGAGTCAAGGATCCGAAATGGTGGACAGAGGTTCTCTATGAATCACTCAAGGAGTATCCTGTCTCGTATGTCCTTGTATGGAGAAATGCCTGCGATGCACATATGCAGCACCACTATTATGCTCCGTTCCCGGGGCAGGAGTCTGCTGAAGATTTCAAGGCATTTGCCGAGCTTGATAAAATGATGTTGTTGCAATAAAAAAGATACCCTATGACATTTGAAGAAAGACTGGAGTGGCTGAAGTCCCAGCATGAAGCCCTCATTACCAAAAAGAACGAGCCTGTCGAAGGTAATGGTGTCTATGAACGCTATGTAAATCCGATACTTACAGGAGCCCATGCTCCTCTTTTCTGGCGCTACGACCTCAATAAAGAGACTAATCCATATCTTATGGAACGTTTCGAGGTGCACGCAGCCTTCAATTCAGGTGCGATAAAGTGGAACGGAAAATATATCCTTGTCGTACGTGTCGAGGGTGCTGACCGCAAATCATTCTTTGCGGTCGCAGAGAGTCCGAATGGAATCGATAACTTCCGTTTCTGGGACCGCCCGATCACCATGCCGGAGTATGGCGAGCCTGCAACCAATGTCTATGACATGCGTCTTACCGCCCACGAGGACGGCTGGATTTATGGCATTTTCTGCGTGGAACGCAAAGACCCTTCAGCTGCACCAGGCGACCTTTCTTCTGCAGTTGCTGCTGCAGGAGTTGCACGTACAAAGGACTTTGTGAATTGGGAACGTCTTCCTGACATGGAATCTTCTTCGCAGCAGCGTAATGTTGTTCTTCATCCTGAGTTCGTGGATGGCAAATATGCCCTATATACACGTCCTCAGGACGGATTCATCGATGCCGGAAGCGGCGGAGGCATAGGCTGGGCACTTGTGGACAGCATGGAAAAAGTAGTGATTACAGATGAGAAGATAATCAACCATCGCCACTACCACACCATAAAGGAATCCAAGAACGGCGAGGGTCCGCATCCTATCAGGACCTCTAAGGGTTGGCTCCATCTGGCGCACGGGGTACGCGGCTGTGCTTCAGGTCTTCGCTATGTCCTTTATATGTATATGACTTCTCTCGAAGATCCTTCAAAGGTCATCGCTGAGCCGGCAGGATATTTCATGGCTCCGGAGGGCTGGGAGTATATCGGCGATGTTATGAATGTGCTTTTTGCTAACGGTTGGATTGCAGACGAGGACGGCAAGGTGTTCATCTACTATGCTTCGAGCGACACACGCATGCATGTGGCCACATCTACAGTGGACCGTATGGTGGACTATTGTCTGAACACCGAACCTGATGCTTTCACCACCGGTGAGACTGTAAAGCGTCTTAATAGATTGATTGATAAGAATTTAAAATAATAGCCGCAGGGTACGGCTGGATAACACGAACAACTGACTGTAACCAATGAAACTAAGCGAAAAAATAGGCTATGGCTTCGGCGATATGTCCTCGTCGATGTTCTGGAAGCTCTTTTCATATTTTCTTCCCTTCTTTTATTCGAACGTATTTGGTCTGAGCCTTGCTGATGCAGGCGTGCTCATGCTTGTGACACGTATATGGGATGCCGTTTCAGATCCTATGATGGGCATCATCGCCGACCGCACCAAGACCCGCTGGGGCAAATACCGCCCGTATCTGCTCTTTTTTGCGCTTCCGTTTGCGGTATGCGGTATCCTGCTGTTCACGACACCGGAAAACGGTAAGGTGGTCTGGGCATATGTGACATACCTTCTCATGATGACAGTCTATACCGGGATTAATGTTCCATACGGCTCTCTTCTTAATGTGATGACGGCAGATTCCGATGAGAAGTCTGTTCTTTCTTCGTATAGGATGTTCTTTGCCTACGGCGGCAGCTTCATCGCCCTCTTTGCATGGGAACCTCTGTGCAACATGTTCGACAAGACAAGAATTGCAACAGAAGGAACTGGCGGTCTTGAAGCTATTTCAACCAACCCTGCTGCCTGGCAGAATGCCATGATAGTGATTGCATCATGCTGCCTGGTATTGTTCCTCTTGAGTTTTCTGCTTACAAAGGAGCATGTAAAGAGCGAATCCACCGTGTCTGTGGGTCAGGACCTCAAGCTGCTCCTTAAGAACAAGCCATGGTGGATTCTCATAGGTGCAGCCCTTGCATCAAACCTCTTCAACACCGTCCGTGGCACCACAACGGCATATTTCTTTGCTGATTATATCCAGCAGATGGTCTCTCTTGACGGAAAGTGGGCCTTTCTTGTGTCTGCAGGAATCTTCCTTTCCATCGGTGAGATCGCCAATATGGCCGGAGTCGTGCTTGCCGTGCCTATGTCCAGACATCTCGGCAAGAAATCCACCTATATTCTTTCAATGGCGGCTCTCATATGCTTGAGCATAGCTTTCTTCTTCCTTCCTGCCACAGCAGGCGGATATTGGGCAATGCTTGCATTCCAGCTTGTAATATCAGTCTTCACCGGTGTGATATCTCCACTTGTATGGAGCATGTATGCCGACGTTGCCGATTATTCCGAGCTCAAGGATGGAACGGCATCGACCGGTCTTATCTTTTCATCTGCCTCCATGGCCCAGAAGTTCGGAGGAGCTTTCGGAGGGTCGGCTGTCATGTGGCTGCTTGCTGCCTTCGGATACAACACTATTGCAGGAGCTGTTCAGACTGAAACTGCCATTCTCGGCCTCCGTATCCTCATGAGCTGGGTACCGGCTCTCGTGGCTGCGTTGTCTATACTGGTCGTATGGTTTTATCCGCTTACCAAGAAGAAGATGGCAGCAGTTCAGGCAGAACTCGCCACCATCCGTTCTGCGGAAAGCCCTGAATAATAGATCTTTATGCTAACATCCCTGGTACAAAAGTCCTGGGCGTATTAATGTAAGTTGTTGACGCTATGAATGTTAGATATTTTGCTACACTTTTGACAACAATGATGTTGTCAGTCATGTGTACTACAAAAGCCCCGAAGGTTGAGCGCCTGCATGTGGAAGGTACTGCTCTGATGAATGAATCGGGAGATACTGTTGAACTCAAGGGAATGAGTTTCGGCTGGAATGTGCTCTGGCCAAGATTCTATAACGCAGATGCCGTCAGGCATGTCGTCGAGGATTGGGATGCGGAGCTTGTACGTGCTGCCATAGGAGTGGAAATAGATAACTCCGAGTGTCAGGTGCAGTCTTATCTAAAGGATCCTGATTTCGGAAAGAAATGTGCATGCACCATAGTGGATGCTGCCGTGAAAAATGGTGTCTATGTTCTGGTCGACTGGCATGCCCATGGACTTCATACCGATGCTGCCGTGGAGTTCTTTACCTATATGGCGACTAAATATAGGGGAGTGCCGAATGTGATTTATGAAATCTGGAACGAGCCGTCATATAAGGACCATATCAACCAGATCGATTACACATGGGCTGAAATAAAGGAGTACTCTCTTGAAGTGATAAAGGCAATCCGCTCCATAGAGAAAGATGCAGTGATTGTAGTAGGAACACCTCGTTGGTCTCAGAATGTGGACGATGCTGCGAATGATCCTATCGTAGGTTATGATAACCTGATGTATACTTTGCATTTCTATGCAGGTACCCATAAGGAGTGGCTCCGGGCAAAGGGAGATTATGCCATGAGCAAGGGACTGGCCCTGTTTGTCACCGAATGTGGAGGAATGAATGCAGATGGTCAGGGACCTGTCGATGTGGAATCTACCGAGGCTTGGATAGATTGGATGGACGACAATGACATCAGCTACGCCTTCTGGTCGATTTCCGACAAGAAGGAGACCTGTTCGATGCTTTATCCTTCCGCTCCTTCTCAAGGACCTTGGGCAGATGCAGACCTGAGTCCGTGGGGACATTTTGTCAAGGAACAGTTATAATCCTATATAGTTAATTCTTATCTGATGAAAAAGATACTTATATCGTTGTTGTTTATAATGACCGCAACATCGGCTATGGCTCAGATGCGCATAGCTACCCCAAACAATGAACTCATTATCAATGCAGAGCCAGGGCAGGAACTTCAGATTGTGTATTTCGGAAGCAGGCTTTGTGATGCCGATCTTGCAAATCTGCATGCTGCAGGAGTTCCAAACCATAATGCCTACCCTCCTTATGGCATCTGGTGTCCGTCAGAAGCTTCATTGTGTGTCACCCATGCCGATGGAAACATGTCCACTGTGCTGAAGGTCGAGGGGGTCTCTCAGATTGAAGAATCGTCTGCAAAAGTAACCCGCATCAAACTGAAAGATACTGTCTATCCTTTCTATGTTACGGTCTGCTACCGTGCCTATAAGGATGTGGATATTATAGAAACATGGACTGAAATAGAGAATAAGGAAAAGAAGCCTGTCCAGCTGACCCGTTTTGATTCGGGGTATCTTCCTATACGCGTAGGGGATGTATGGGTAAGCCATCTCTACGGAACATGGGCCAACGAAGGACGTCTGGTTCAGGAACCGCTTGAGAGAGGCATGCTCACAATCAAGAACAAGGACGGAGTGCGCAATGCCCACACTGACCATGCGGAAGTGATGTTCTCCCTTGACGGAAAGCCTCAGGAAAATGCCGGCCGCGTCATCGGTGCAGCCCTCTGCTACAGCGGCAACTATGAACTCCGTGTGGACACTCGTGACACAGATTATCACCAGTTCTATGCGGGCATCAATCCTGACAACTCTGCCTACACTCTTGCTTCTAAGGAGATATTCAGGACTCCTGAACTGGCTATTACATATTCAGATGAAGGATTGAGCGGAGCAAGCCGCAATTTCCACAGATGGGGCCGCAACTATAAGCTGGCACATGGCAACACTCTGCGCAAGATCCTTCTGAACAGCTGGGAAGGAGTGTATTTCGATATAAACGAGCCTGGAATGGACCAGATGATGGCGGATATCGCATCTATGGGAGGAGAACTCTTCGTCATGGATGACGGATGGTTCGGCGTGAAGTATCCCCGTCTGACTGACAACTGTGCCCTTGGTGACTGGCAGGTTGACAGGAATAAGCTCCCGAACGGCATCGGCTGGCTTGTGGAACAGGCCCACAAGCACGGGATAAAGTTCGGAATATGGATTGAACCTGAGATGACAAATACTGTGAGCGAGCTTTATGAGAAACATCCGGACTGGGTGATCAAGGCTCCAGAAAGAGAAGTGGTGACAGGCCGCGGAGGCACTCAGCTGGTGCTGGACCTTTCCAATCCTGAGGTGCAGGATTTCATATTTGACCTTGTGGATGGTCTCATGACGGAAAACCCTGAGATCGACTATATAAAGTGGGATGCCAACATGTCGATTGTGAACCACGGCTCACAATATCTTCCTAAGGACAGGCAGAGCCATCTGTACATAGAATATCATCGCGGATTCGCTAAGGTATGCGACCGCATCCGCGCCAAATATCCTGACCTTACCATCCAGGCCTGTGCTTCCGGCGGCGGCCGCGCCAACTGGGGTGTGCTGCCTTGGTTCGACGAGTTCTGGGTGAGCGATAACACAGATGCCCTGCAGCGTATCCACATGCAGTGGGGAACTTCTTATTTCTTCCCTGCGATTGCCATGGCGTCTCATATCAGCGCCACCCCTAACCATACAGTATTCAGGACAACTTCCCTCAAATATCGTATTGATGTGGCAATGAGCGGCCGTCTCGGCATGGAAATCCAGCCTAAGAATATGACAGACGAGGAGAAGTCTCTTTGCCGTAAGGCTATCGCAGAGTATAAGGAGATACGTCCGGTGGTACAGCTTGGCGACATCTACCGTCTTGTCTCACCGTATGACGGCCATAATATGGCTTCTCTTATGTATGTCGCTCCTTCCAAGGATGAAGCGGTATTCTATTGGTGGAAGACCGAGACTTTCTATGACGACCACCTTCCTCGCGTGAAGATGGCAGGTCTGGATCCTGAGCGCCGCTACACCGTCCATGAACTCAACCGCATCGATAACGAGCCTCTCTCATATGAAGGCCTCTCGTTCAGCGGCAGGTTCCTGATGGAGACAGGTCTGGAAATCCCGCTCAAGCATAAGGTGGACTACCACAAACAGAACGACTGGTCAAGCCGCGTGCTTCGCCTCGTGGCAGCTTCTGCAGATTAACGACTGACAATCAGTCTTTCAATACAATATTTTAAGTGACGCACGAATTATGAAGACATTCGGACATTTTGATGACGCGAACCGCGAATATGTGATAACGGATCCCAAGACCCCGTGGCCCTGGATCAACTATCTCGGCAATGAGGACTTCTTTTCGCTGATCTCCAACACAGCAGGAGGATATACCTTCTGCAAGGATGCCAAATTCCGCCGTATCACGCGCTACCGCTACAACAATGTTCCGATGGACAGCGGCAGCAGATATTTCTATATAAATGACGGAGGAACTGTGTGGTCTCCGGGATGGAAACCTTGCAAGACTCCGCTGGATTTCTACGAGTGCCGCCACGGAATGAGCTATACACGCATCACGGGGGCGAAGAATGGCGTGGAGGCAAGCATGCTCTTCTTCGTTCCTCTGCGCACGTGGGCAGAGATCCAGAAAGTGACCCTGCGCAATACCACGGACCAGACCAGGAGGTTCAAGCTATATTCTTTTGCCGAGTGGTGCCTGTGGAATGCCGCGACGGATATGGAGAATTTCCAGCGTAATTTCTCGACAGGCGAAGTGGAAGTCGACGGCTCGGTCATTTATCACAAGACTGAATACAAGGAGCGCCGCGACCATTATGCATTCTATAGCGTGAATGCTCCTGTGGACGGATTCGATACTGACAGGGAGACATTCATCGGTCTGTATAACGACTTCGGTGACCCTCAGCAGGTTGTTGCCGGCACATCAGCCGGCAGCATAGCCCATGGCTGGAGCCCGATAGCATCTCATTGTATAGAGGTGGAGCTCGAACCAGGCGAATCCAGAGACTATATATTCCTGCTCGGATATGTGGAAAATCCTCAGGATGAGAAGTTTGTGACAGACAATAGCGGCAATCTCGTGTTCGATGTGCCGGGGCTAAAGCATAGCGGAAGCTCGCCGATCATCAACAAGGCTAAGGCCCACGACCTGATAACAGCATTTGACACATCCGCAAAAGTTGATGCGGCCTTTGCTGAGCTGAAGGCCTATTGGGATAATCTTCTCGATATCTACACCGTGAAGAGTCCGGAAGAGAAGCTCGACCGTATGGTCAATATCTGGAACCAGTATCAGTGTATGGTCACCTTCAATATGTCTCGTTCGGCTTCCTTCTTCGAGAGTGGAATCGGACGTGGAATGGGCTTCAGGGACTCCAATCAGGACCTTGTCGGATTCGTGCATCAGATTCCTGAGCGTGCCCGCGAGCGAATCATCGACATTGCATCGACTCAGTTCCCGGACGGCGGCTGCTACCACCAGTACCAGCCTCTGACCAAACGCGGCAACAACGACATCGGTGGTGGCTTCAATGACGACCCTATGTGGCTGATCTTCGGTACAGTCGCATATATAAAGGAAACAGGCGACTTCGGTATCCTGGACGAACCTGTACCATTCGACAACGAGCCGGGCTCGGAAGTGTCTCTGATGGAGCATCTGGGCATATCCTTCGACCATGTGGTCAACAATCTCGGACCTCATATGCTGCCTCTCATAGGTCGTGCTGACTGGAACGACTGTCTGAACCTGAACTGTTTCTCATGGGACCCTAACGAATCGTTCCAGACCACGGAGAACAAGACAGAAGGTTCTAAGGCTGAGTCACTTATGATTGCTGGTCTATTTGTGGTCTGTGGTCGTGATTATGTGGAACTCTGCCGCCATCTGGGCCACTCCGATGAGGCGGCCCGTGCAGAAGGTCTCGTTAACGACATGGTAGAGGCGGTCAAGAAGCATGGCTGGGACGGAGACTGGTATCTCCGCGCATATGACTATTTCGGCCGCAAGGTAGGCTCGCACGAGAACGAAGAGGGCCAGATATTCATCGAGTCCCAGGGCTGGTGCTCGATGGCCGGAATCGGCCTGGAGGAGGGTATGGTGCAGCGTGCACTCGATTCTGTCAAGGAACGTCTGGACTGCAAACACGGAATAGTACTTAATAATCCTGCCTTCACAAGATATTTTGTGGAATATGGTGAAATTTCCTCATATCCTGCGGGCTATAAGGAGAACGCCGGCATATTCTGTCACAACAACCCTTGGGTGATGATAGGCGAGACCGTCATAGGACGTGGTGACCGGGCTTGGGAGTATTATAAGAAGATATGTCCGTCATATATAGAAGATTGCGCCCTGCATAAGGTGGAGCCTTATGTGTATTCCCAGATGGTAGCCGGCAAGGACGCTGCCAGACCGGGAGAAGCCAAGAACAGCTGGCTTACAGGAACAGCCGCATGGAACTGGTATGCCGTCACGCAGTATATCTTAGGAATAAAGCCAGGATACGAAGGTCTTGAAATAGATCCGTGCATATGCTCTCAGTGGAAGGAATATACCGTGCGCCGCCGCTTCCGCGGAGCCATTTATGAAATCACTGTCACCAATCCGGAAGGAGTCTGCAAGGGTATAAAGAAAATTACCCTCGACGGAGTGCCTGTCAAGGGTAATATGATTCCTCATGCATGCGGAGAGCATAAGGTAGAAGTCGTTCTGGGATAGATTATCTGCTCAAAAGTTTCTTTACGAGGGTGGAGATCATGCGTCCTTCCGCAAGTCCTGCAAGGCGTTTGGTTGCCACCCCCATTACTTTGCCCATGTCCGAAGGCTGGCTTGCACCCACCTCGGCGATGATCTTCTCGAGTTCCGCCTCCACTTCCGCTTCGCTGAGCTGCTTCGGGAGATAAACCTCCATTGCAGCTGCTTCTGCAAGCTCGTTTTCTGCAAGTTCAGGGCGTCCTGCATCATTGTACTGCTGGGCGCTTTCCTTACGCTGCTTCACCAGTTTCTGTATGATCTTCACCACATCCTGGTCTGTAACTTCTCCTGTTGCTCCTTCAGCTGTCTTTGCAAGCATGATGGCCGCCTTTATTGCACGGAGCGATGCGAGCTTTACGCTGTCCTTCGCTTTCATGGCCGCTACCATGTCGGCCTGTATTCTTTTTTCCATATTATTTATCTGTATTTTTCGTATTCCGGCATTGCGATGCCTGAGATGAATTCCTTGAATTTCCTGTCGTCCTTCGGACATATTACGAGTGCGTCCTCGGTATCTATTATCATGAAGTCTTCCAGTCCCTTGACGGCTATAAGCTTTTTCTTGTCAGGGGCCACCACCATTGTGTTTCTGCAGCCTTCTATAAGTGTCTTTTCTGCACTTATGGAATTGCCGCTATGGTCAGAAGGCATATAGTTGTAGAGCGACTCCCATGTGCCGATGTCCTGCCAGTCGAACTTGACCGGATATACCCATGCCCTGTCTGTCTTTTCCATCACTCCGTAGTCTATCGAGATGTTGAGGGAGTCGGTATATGCCCTTGTCACGAATTCCCCTTCAATGGCCGTTCCTAGGGCCTTTTCCCAGCCTTTGAACAGACCTGTGACTTCAGGAAGATGCTTTTCCATCTCCTCCTGTATGGTCTTGGCTTTCCAGAGGAAGATACCTGAGTTCCAGAAGAATTCCCCGGTGCTCATGAATACCTTTGCAAGCTCCTTGTCCGGCTTTTCCGTGAATGTCTTCACCTCCACAGGCTCGTTCCTGCTGAATGCATCCCTTCCTCCGCAGGCCTGGACATATCCGTAATTGGTGTCCGGGCGGGTCGGAACCACTCCCAGGGTCATGAGCACGTCATGTGAACTGACATAGTCCAACACATAGTTGATGGTATGTGTGAATGTTTCCTCATCCTCGATCATATGGTCGGAAGGAGTGACGACCATTGTCGCCTCAGGATTCCTCTGCAGCAGCTTATAAGTGGCATACGCGATGCACGGTGCCGTGTTCCTTGCATATGGTTCCAGGAGAAGATTCGCTTTATCCAGCTCCGGTATCTGTTCCGTCACCAGGTCCCTGTATTTTTCTGCTGTGACAATAAGAATATTCTCCTGAGGGATTATTTTCAGGAATCTGTCATACGTCTGGCGTATGAACGTCTTTCCTGTATCTGCCACGTCAAGAAACTGCTTGGGCTTTGATGCTCTGCTTACAGGCCAGAAGCGCGTGCCTGAACCGCCAGCCATAATGACGCAATAGCAATTGTTCCTGTTCATCAGTATTTAAGTTATTGTGTTATTCTCTTATAAATATATAGGTATATATGCCTGAGGGATCCACTCGATGCGGGCAGTGTCACCCTCGAACGTTATGGCAGCCACGTCGAAGAAACATTCCTCGTAACCAGCCGGCCTGCATGCGGACAGGTATTTCTTTGCCGCTGAGACTATCCTCTTCTGCTTTCCTATGTCCACATTGTCCTGAGGCGGAGCCTGCACGTTCATCCTGCGGGTCTTGACCTCTACAAAATGTATTCCCAGACTGTCCTGCGAGATGATGTCAATCTCCAGATGTCCGCTTCGGAAGTTCCGTTCCAGTATCCTGTGTCCCTTCCCTTCAAGGAACCGGCAAGCAATATCTTCCCCTTTTCTGCCTATTGTCTGTCTGTAATCCTTTCCACAATCCATGCTCCCTCCTCCTTTCTTAAACGTGCCTCCTTGGATTTGCTCTGTCCCTCCGGCGTTCTTATGGTATATGTCACAATCCTTATATTTCCGTCCTTCGACACATCATCTGCCCTGAATTCCATCGCATCCATAATTCCTTTTGCGATGGCAGCCGCCGTGCTGTCCTGCTTCATGGCTTCTTCCCATGTAATTCTGCATGCATCCATATATTCCTTCATGGATATGGTGTCGCATAGGGTGCATGCAGCTTCCATATCTCCGGATGCAACGGCTCTGCAGAATGCCTCTGTCACTTCTTCCGGCTTCATCGGACCGCTTCCTTCCGTCTTTCCGTTTCCGCTCATCAGAAGTGCAGCTGCCGTTCCTATGGCAATCAGTCCGCAAATAATATATATCAGTTTCTTCCTGTCCATGTCTTCTTAGTCAAATGTCACAATGGTCACTCCTGTTCCTCCGAACTGGATATGTTCGTCGCGCACAGATGCCACTCCCGGCACAGTCCTCAGGTACTTCTGAATCTCGTCGCGAAGCACGCCTGTACCTTTGCCATGAATTATCCTTACGCTTGGTATGCCCACCATTATAGCATCATCCACATAGTGCATGACTTTTTCCAATGCATCATTAAGCCTTTCTCCGCGCAGATCCATCTCTGTCTTGAAGTTTAGCTTTCTCTCGGAGATGGAAGAGTCCATCTTTATCGATGTAGTCGGCCTGGCAGTCTCCTTTACCGCGCTCTTGAACTCGTTTGAGGTGATTCTCTCGACCTTGTCCAGAGGCATCTTGCTGGAAATATTGCCTATTATGACTACTACAGCTTTTGCAGACACCTTTGTCACCTCTCCTACCATTCCGTTCTCCTTGATGCGTACCTTTTCCCCGACCTTCAGCGGTGCGGACCTGAATGCCTCCATGCGTGCCTGCTCGGCCATCTGTTCGCGCATCTGCTCCTGCATCTTCTCGTCTGCCTTCTGCACCTTGCGCTGCTTCTGTCTTTCACGTCTGGCGTCTATCTGACGGATCTTGCGCTCTATGTAGTCCTCCTTTTCTTTCTGCTCCTGTTCCTTTTTCGCAGCCAGCACAGACATGAAGTCCTGTAGTCCCCTTCTTGCCTCCAGAGTCTCTTCCTTGGCAGCCTGTGACTCCTTTATGGTCTTGATGGTGTTCTCCACCTGCCTGTTGGCTCCCTTGATGATAGCCTCGGCCTCCTTCTTCGCCTCTTCGAGGATATCCTTCTTAAGCTGCTTTATCTGCTGGAGTTCCTTCTGGTATTTGTCTGTGATATTCTCCAGCGTCCTGTCCGTGTTGCGGATGCGTTCAAGCTTCTCGTCCAGGGCCTTTCTGTTGCGGGCGATCTTGCGGAGGTTTCGCTCTATTCCTACGAATTCTTCTCCTGCTCTTGCCTCTGCATCCTTGATTATGCTTTCTGGCATGCCCATCTTACGTGCCAGTTCGAAGGCGAAGGAATTGCCTGGAAGTCCCATCTCCAGCTTGAACATTGGGGCAATGTTCTTCACGTCGAACATCATTGCTCCGTTCATCACTCCGGTCTCGGCCGATGCGTAAAGCTTGAGATTGGTATAGTGGGTGGTTATGATGCCATACACTCCTCGTCCGTCCAGTTCGCTGAGGATCGCTTCCGCAATGGCTCCTCCGGCCGCAGGCTCCGTTCCCGATCCGAACTCGTCAATGAGCACAAGAGTCCTGTCATCGGCCTTTTCCAGCATATCCTTCATGTTGGCGAGGAACGAACTGTAGGTACTGAGGTCGTTGTCTATCGACTGGTCGTCTCCGATATCCACCATGATGCGGTCGAATACCAGCATCTCCGAGCTTTCGGATGTCGGGATAAGCATTCCCCACTGGAACATATACTGGAGAAGTCCAACAGTCTTGAGACATACGGACTTTCCTCCTGCATTCGGACCCGAAATCAGAAGAATGTGCTTCTGGGGCGTGAGTGTAGCTGTGAGCGGTACGATTTCTTTCCTTTCCTTCTTTAATGCCCTTTCCAACAGAGGGTGGCGTGCCTTGCGCAGATTCATCTCGCCGTTTTCGGAAATTACCGGCATTCCGGCAATGAAGTCAAGCGCTGTCTGCGCCTTGGCCATTATGAAGTCTATCTCTCCAAGATAGCGGGCTGCATCCAGCAGGTCCGGGAGATATGGTCTTAGGAAGTCGGTAAATTCGAGCAGTATTCTCAGGATTTCTCTCTGCTCCGAGAACTTCAGTTCCTTGATCTGATTGTCGAGCTCCACCACTTCAGCTGGCTCGATGAATGCCGTCTTTCCTGTTGCGGATTCGTCGTATATGAATCCCGGAATCCTTTTTTTGTTTGCGGCACTTACCGGTATCAGCATCTTTCCGTCACGGACCGACACTCCTGCATCGGCATCTACTATACCTGCCTCCTGAGCTTTCTTGAGGATTGCGCTCATTCGCCTTGAAATAGCTCCCTCCTTTTCCCTGAGCGAGCGGCGTATCTCATAAAGCAGGTCTGATGCCGTATCCTTTACGTCACCGTACCTGTCCAGTATCGCCTCTATCCTATGCTGTATCTGCGGAAACGCAAGCACATGGGATGACATGCGCTTAAGATTAGGATACACACCGTCCTTTATTCCTTCGAAGAAGGATGTCACTTTTCTAAGTGTGTCCAGCATTGTGCGCAGCTTGCGCAATGATATCAGGTCAATTGCCGCTGAATTCCTTTCCAACGGCTTCAGAAAATCTATGCAGTCTATGAATCCTCCTGACGGGAAACTGTCTTCAAACATCATGATCAGTCTCATCTCATCCGTCAGCAGCAGCCTTTTCCTTATGTCTGCGGGTTTGTTGGAGAAGGTTTCAGTCGCTGTCCTCTCGGCCGCATATGATGTGGAGCACTTGTCGGATATGATCTGCCTTATGCGGTCGAATCCTATCTTCTGCTCCAGTCTGCTGTCAATTGTCTTTTTCTTTCCTTCCAATTCTTTTTCTCCTGTCCGATATGTGCGGCTATTCTCCCAATGATGTGCTCAGGAGCAGCTTCAGTTCGTTAATGTTCTGTATCGGAGTCACTGTGCCGCTCTTTACGAAAGATATCTTTCCTGTCTCTTCCGACACCACGATTGCTTCTGCATCGGTCTCTTCCGTAACTCCTATCGCAGCCTTGTGCCTCATTCCGTAGCTTGCCGGTATGTCTGTCTTCTCCGTAATCGGAAGCGTGCATCTTGCCGCCACGATCCTTCCTCCTGAGATGACCAGTGCGCCGTCGTGAAGAGGGGAGTTCTTGAAGAAGAGATTCATTATGAGCCTGCGGTGAATTCCTGCGTCAATCCTGTCGCCTGTGTTTATTATTTCGTCAAGCGGTGTGTTGTGCGCAATGACTATCAGTGCTCCGGTCTTGTCTTCCGCCATTCTTCTGCATGCCTCCGTAAGGTCGTTCACCTCTTCGCTCGAGTTTGTGCCGCCCTTCCTGGCGCCTCCGAGCAGCTTGTCGAAGATGACTTTACCCTGGGCACTGTGCATATAGCGGTTTCCCAGCCTTATGAGGAATTTCCTGATCTCCGGCTGGAAGATGACTATCACTGCGAGCACTCCCACATCCAGAATCATGTCCATGATGGCAGTCATGAGCCTCATATTGAAAGCGGACACCAGCACCCTGATGAGATAAAGGGAAATGATTGCCACGAAGATGCTCATGGCAGACGATCCCCTGATCCATCTGAACACGATGAAGATCATGAGTCCGAGCAGCAGTATGTCCAGAATGTCAGCGAACGACATCTGCAGGAATCCGAAAATAGCCAGCACCATTTGATACCTATATTATATATCCGCGCAAAGGTAACAATTAAATGATTATCCGCCAAAAAACGTTACGTCATCTCGAAGCTGACTGCGGGAAGCGTCAGACCGTGGTGCTTCTCAAAAAGTTATCAACAATTTTTTGTCGTAAAGTGTTGAAAATTAAAATAATAATCGTATATTTGCAGCCCGCAAAAGTGTGTTGCGGTATATAAAGTATTTATAATCAATTAATTAAACAAACCAATGCCTGGATTAATTGGAAAGAAAATCGGAATGACTTCCGTTTTCGGTGCCGATGGAAAAAATATTCCATGCACCGTTATTGAGGCTGGTCCATGTGTAGTTACGCAGATTCGTACAGTAGAGAAAGATGGTTATGCCGCTGTACAGCTTGCCTATGACGAAATGAGTGAAAAGCATGCCAGCAAGGCTCTTAAGGGCCATTTTGAAAAGGCAGGAACCACACCTAAGCGCAAGCTCGTAGAGTTCAAGGCTGACTTTGCTCAGGAGCTTAAGCTTGGCGACACTCTCACTGTTGCTGACGTTTTCGAAGGCGTACAGTTCGTGGATGTTGTCGGAACATCAAAGGGTAAGGGTTTCCAGGGCGTAGTTAAGCGTCACGGATTTGCTGGAGTAGGTGGAACTACCCACGGTCAGCACAACCGTCTCCGCCACCCTGGTTCACTCGGTGCATCATCATGGCCATCACGCGTATTCAAGGGAATGCGTATGGCAGGTCACATGGGTAATGAGCGCGTTACAGTGTTCAACCTCGAGGTGATCAAGGTTATGCCTGAGAACAACCTTATCGTAGTAAAGGGCTCTGTACCAGGAGCTAAGGGTTCATATGTAATCGTGGAGGACTAAGCAATGGAGTTGTCAGTTTACAAAATCGACGGAACTGTCGCTAAGACAGTGACCCTCAATGAGGAGATTTTCGGTATCACACCGAACGACCACGCTATCTACCTCGACGTTAAGCAGTATCTTGCTAACCAGCGTCAGGGAACAGCTAAGTCAAAGGATCGCAGCGAGGTTGCTTACAGCACCAAGAAGCTTATCCGCCAGAAGGGTTCAGGTGGCGCACGTCACGGTTCTCTCAAGGCTGGTATCTATGTAGGTGGTGGACGCGTATTCGGTCCTCAGCCACGTTGCTACCGCAAGAAACTCAACAAGAAGCTCAAGCAGCTTGCAAGATTCTCAGCTCTTTCTTACAAGGCTCAGGAGAACGCAATCGTAATGGTTGAGCCATTTGCAATGGAAGCCCCTAAGACCAAGGAGTTCCTCCAGATCCTTGCAAACATCAAGGCTGGTACAAGAAAGGTGCTCTTCGTGCTTCCTGAGAATTCTTCAAATATTTACCTTTCGTCTCGTAACCTTCCTGAGGTTAAGGTCATCACTGTGGATGAAATCAACACTTATGCAATCATGAACTCTAACTCACTCGTGCTTGTTGATGGTGTTCAGGATATCCTTGCTTCAAGAATCAGACGATAAACAGATTGAGAAATGGGAATTTTAATTAAGCCAATAGTAACTGAGAAGTTGACG
>JBGVQX010000045.1:0-3999 GCA_045127905.1 Candidatus Cryptobacteroides sp. | reverse complement strand
TGAAAGGGTCATCAGTCTGACCAGAGAACAGGCTGCGATGAACGGTGCTGTATGCACATATGAGGAATTGTCGGAAGATATAATCCTTTATGCAGACGAGGGACAGATAACTCAGATTCTTATCAATCTTGTCAAGAATGCCGTTCAGGCCGAGGCTCGCAATGTAGTAATCACAGCTCAGCTTACTCCATCTGAGCAGACAGTTATCAACGTTACAAATGACGGTCTCCCTATCAGCCGTGAGAGCCAGGATGAGATATTCGTCCCATTCTTCACGACCAAGCAGGAAGGCACCGGTATCGGCCTCAGTCTCTCACGTCAGATTATGAGATTGCATAATGGTTCGCTGACGCTGACAAAGAGTGATGAAAGTGGGACTGTATTTACTTTGATGTTCAAGTAAACGTCACGACAAAAACATTGATACAGCTTCTCGATATTTCCTTGAAACAGGAATAGATGTACCATCCGCAAGTGTGAGCGAATCTGATAAAGTCTCTTGAATCGATTCTTTCCTGACAACATATGATCTGTGGACTCTTATGAAGTCTTTCCCAAGGAGATTCTCCCACTGGGTGATACCTGTCTTGTTTCTGAATTTGCGTCCATCTGTTGCACACACCCATACTTCTGTATCACGGGATTCGACATACAGGATTTCCGATACGTTCAATGAAACCTTCTTATAGTCTGAAGTAAACACTATCGGTGTAGGGGCATCAGAAAGAGCATTTTTAAGAGATTTTGGTTTCGGTGCTGTCATTGCATCGTTATGTTGGCTGTTTGTCGGTTGCGTTCAGATGTTTCAAGCAATTGAAATCGTTGGCAACACAATGCCATTCAGCGTACATTGCGGTGGTTTGTGGAGAATTCTTATACCACTTGTATACGGATTGCTGATATATCTTCTCTCTATCCTCATCAGCACATTCCAGAAACCTCGAATCTGATTTTTAAGACAAATGAAAAATTTCGTTATTTAACTAATGTTTTAGTTGGATAATTAGAAAATTAGTTTTATGTTTGCATCGGAATGTTCGGAAGACCGTTCTTTCCGGTGCAAATTGATAATATAAAAGTAATATAATATGGCAGAAACAGTAAAGAACAGGCCTCAGGAACTTACTAAAGCAGAATTGGAGATAATGCAGGTGATCTGGCAGAAAGAGAAGGTGCTCGTACATGATATCCTTGCAGAACTGCCTGAACCAAAGCCAGCGTACAATACTGTGTCAACAATTGTACGAATTCTCGAAAACAAAGGATTCGTTTCGCACAAGGCATACGGAAGGACATACGAGTACTTCCCTATCGTTGCGAAAGAGGACTACACCAATACATATATGCGTACAGTCCTTGACAATTTCTTCGATGGATCTGTCAGCCGTATGGTGAACTTCTTCTCATCCCAGAAGTCAATCTCTCTTGAAGAGACAGATGAGATTCTTAAGATATTGAACGGAGACAAATAGACATTCTAATACCTTACTATGATGTCAGTTATCAGTTTCATAGTTGAATCATTGATCTGCAGCGGACTCTTCCTTGTACTATATCGTTGGATGTTGGCAAAGAAGGTCAGCTTCAGGATCTGCCGTGCCTACCTGATAGTAACCATGGTGCTTTCTGTGACAATTCCGATTATGGATGTACCATTGTATCCATCTGAGAACCTGAACAGGATCAGCGAGTGGACATTATTCAGCTTTGACGATTTCAGCACAGTTCCGGTTGTCACAGAAGAAGCTGTCGTTGTCAATCAGAATAGCGAGGCCATAAAGGCTGAAGCATCGACTCAAATTACTGGCAGATCAATAGACTTGAAATTGATTCTGGCTATCCTGTACACATTAGTTGGAGTCGTATCACTTGCCCTGCTTGCATACAACACAGCCAGGATATACAGGCTTCGCAGCAAGTCAAAGCTTACATATGAAGAGGATTATACCCTCGCCGAGCATGAAGATATAAAGACTCCGTTCTCTTTCATCAGGACCATATTCATGGGCTTCAACTATGAACCTCAAGAGCGCAGACAGATCCTTACTCATGAAGCAAGTCACGTACGTCACAGACATTCATACGAACGACTTTTCATGTCGGTACTCCGTTCTATCTTCTGGTTCAATCCGTTCTTCTGGATGGCAGAGAAGGACTTGGAGGAAGTGCAGGAGTGGGAAGCTGACAAAGATGTGCTGGATGAAGGCTGGAATCTGAAAACTTATAGAACAACCATATTCAAACAACTCTTTGGTTATAATCCGGATATTACCTGTGGGTTGAATCATTCATTGACAAAACAAAGATTCATTATGATGACTCAATCTCATCGTGGCAAAGGGGCCTGGCTCAGGCTGGCTGCCACACTCCCCGTAATTGCAGCAACTTTCTTTGCCTTCGGCTGCGGAACAAAGCAGGCAGAGAAGACTGAAGTTTCAACGGACTTGACTGATGGCACGGAAGCGACATATATTGACATATGCCCTCCATGCGACGCTACTGTCAGCAATTCATTCTCTGCCGGCAGTGCGGGACGATCACACACTGGAATTGATTATGTCCTTAACGAAGGCGACCCGGTTTATGCAGCCGCTGATGGCGAGGTTTCAGCAATTACCCGCGATGACAGCAACGGACTTATGCTGACATTGAAGCACGCTGATGGTTATGAGACAAGGTATGCGCATCTTTCTAACGTGTATATCTATACAGAAATCAGTTTTGAAGGCCCTAATGTCAAGGTAAATAAGGTCGGTTCCATCTCAACAGACGCGGATCATTCTGACCTGACAGTCACTGGTGGCGGCAAGGTCTATAAAGGTCAGTTGATCGGATTCGCCGGTTCGACAGGACGTGCAACCGGACCTCACCTTCACTTCGAAGTCCGTAAGAATGGCAATCCGATCGATCCTTCCCCACTCTTCACATCCGACAAGCCGGTAAAAGGGCCTTTTATAATTGACGTTGCTGAGGGAATAAAGAATCCGAAACCTGGCGAAGAGTACTTCATCATCTGCAACGGAAAGTTGGCACATAAAGAAGATATTGGAAAGCTCGTAGAAGAGTTCTTTGCAGGTAGTCCTATGCATCAGGCTGTGGTTCACATAAAAGCACAAGACAGCGTCCCTATGGGAGTCATAACAGACATCAAAGAGCAGTTGAGAAATGCCCGTGCATTGAAGGTCAGATATGAAACCGACGATAGTGCTATAGAGAAGCGTATGCCGCCTGCTGTAGAGAACACAGAGCAAAAATCAGATGAGCCTCGTTTCATGACTCCAGAAGAATGGGCAACTGATGTAAGCAGAAGAAATCATATTTTCTTCAAGATCAACAGCAATGACAAAGTTCTGATGGGAACAGACAGGTCTGTCAGAGATGCTTCTGAGAAGCCATACATCGTAAATGTTGAAGATTTCGATATCGATGTACTCAAGAGAATGATTTCCAACCCTAAAAACAAAGTCACATATCCAGAGTGTGAAACTCATGAGTTCACTATGCCGGACGGCTCGACCAGACAGTTCAGAGTAAGCAAGGGTATGGTCTCGTTACAGATCGACAGAGGCACATCATACGAAGGCTATACAAAAGCAATGGAATGCATTACCACGGCCTACAAGGAACTTCGTGAGGAACTCTCATCAGAAGTCTTCGGAAAGCCCCTTGCGGAACTCTCAGATGCAGAAATGCAGGTGATATATAAGGCGGTTCCGATGAATGTATCAGAGACAGAGCCGAAAAATATCAGACGATAACCTTTTCAGTAGTTAAACATAAGTACCCCCAGTCAGAAGACATAAGTCCCTGGCTGGGATTTTTTATCCATTATTAAGTTTAAACCATCATACGTTAATGGTAAGCATTCGGTCAAACACGTATAGTCTTCTCTCGAGGGAATTGCATAAAGAAAAACAGGGATGCACTGGTTAGTGGCATCCCTGTTCTGTAGATATTTAATCTGTACGATTACTTGAGAGCCTTAAATACGAAACTTAC
>JBGVQX010000044.1:0-16561 GCA_045127905.1 Candidatus Cryptobacteroides sp. | reverse complement strand
GTAAGTTTCGTATTTAAGGCTCTCAAGTAATCGTACAGATTAAATATCTACAGAACAGGGATGCCACTAACCAGTGCATCCCTGTTTTTCTTTATGCAATTCCCTCGAGAGAAGACTATACGTGTTTGACCGAATGCTTACTTTTGAAACTCTCTGAGATTATGAATCACTCTTGCCCTTCAATCACTCGAAGATATATCGGACTGAGGCAACAGGAACTTGGTGAAGTTTATGATTGTTTGCAGTTTTAATGTATCTTTGCAATCCATATAACAAGTATTATGAAGACAATACATACTACACATTTTGGTAAGTCACAGAACCTAAATAAGATTAAAGACAATAGTGTAGATTTAATCGTTACGTCACCACCATATCCGATGATTGAGATGTGGGATGGTATTATGGCAGGGCAAAACCCTAAGATACAAGACGCATTCGATTCCAACAATCCTAATCTTGCTTTTGAATTGATGCACAAGGAGTTAGATAAGGTGTGGAAGGAATGCTATAGAGTAATGAAGGATGGTGCTTTCTTGTGTATTAACATAGGAGATGCTACAAGGACTATTGATGGAAACTTCGCTCTCTATAACAATCACTCGCGTATTGTAAGTTATTGCCTTAGCATCGGCTTAACCAATCTGACCAACATTATATGGCGTAAGCAGACCAACGCACCTAATAAGTTTATGGGAAGTGGTATGTTGCCTTGTGGTGCGTATGTTACCTTAGAACACGAGCACATCTTGATTTTCCGTAAAGGCGGTAAGAGAGATTATAAATCAGCAGATTCTAAGGCAAATAGACGTGAAAGTTCATTCTTTTGGGAAGAGAGAAACGTTTGGTTTTCAGACCTTTGGGACTTGAAGGGTACGAAACAGAAATTAACTAACTCTGTTAGTCGAGATAGAAGTGCTGCTTATCCTTTTGAAGTTCCATACAGACTAATAAATATGTACTCACAGGTCGGAGATGTCGTTTTAGACCCTTTTATGGGTACGGGAACAACTGCACAAGCTGCAATTCTACTTGGTCGTAATAGTATCGGATATGAGATTGATAAGACATTTTCAACTCTCATTGAAGATAGCATTGAATCATTGCAAGTAACTGACCTCAACAACCTGATTAAGTCAAGATATGAAAAGCACCTTGCCTTTGTCACAGAAAGAACAAGCACTCACGGAGCACTTAAGCATACGAACAATCATTTGAAGTGTGACGTAATGACATCTCAGGAATCGGACATTAAACTACACTACTTGACCTCTATTTCTAAATCTGATAGTTCAGCATTGATATATGAGGTCGAATATGAAGATATGTCTGATATGAATCAGATGCCAAGCATTGTCAATGAGGGATGTTTATTCTAACAGATAACCCAGCCTACGTGGCTGGGTTTTATTTTAGAACAGACTTAAGTCGAATCCATCAAACTCAATCTCTAAACCTGTTTTCTTCTTTTCGTAGTAGATGATAGGTATTTCTATGGATTGATTAAGATGCTTTTCTACTTTGAAGGTGTAGGACTTTATCTGAACAGGCGTATCGCCTATGTAACCATCGATGTTTTTAGATTCTTCATCGGCTCTTGCCAATCTCCAAGGCTTTCCGCAGATGTTAGCAACGTGAGCAATAATAGCCTGTTGTACTCTAAGACCGCAGAATGTTTTATTATAAACCAAGTCCTTGACCCAGTTATTAACCATCTTTCTATCAATCTGAGGGGCAGCTTCACGTATCTTATCAACCATCTCATATATCTTATCAGTAGCCTTCTCAATAGCATCAGGCATTTTAGCATCATACCAAGTAATCCACTCGTCCAATGTCTGACCATCGAACTCTTGGATAAGGTCAGACATCTGACCTACAACATTAGCCCTTGTGCCCTGTGCGTTTTGATTAGCCCAGTTGATTATCTGAGATGTGTATTTCGGAAACTGATAGTCTGAGGCGTTTGATAATCTCATAACGTCCTCGTTAGATAATTTAATTTTAGCCATAGTGTTGGTGGGATTAGTACCAACAAATGTAGCTCTTTTTTCTGAATGTTTCACGTTTACTATTAGTGAAACCGCTAAGTAATTGATAATGAGCGTAGAGACCATAAAAAGCCTCAACGCTCATTTCACTTTTGTTGAAACACGTCATAAGTGAAAGTCAATATAGCGATTCTATCGCCTCATACGTCATAGTATAAAACAGATATTGGTAAACAATTTCCAAGAATGTGGATATGTTTTTTACGATATTGTATGGATTTTATTGCTTTTCTCGCTATTTATTTGTATATTAGAATAAGAGCGATGGGCTGCGAATGAGCGTCCGACAAATAAATCTAAATCTTAACTTGGCAGATAGGCTGCTTGGCATAAGCAGAACATTCCAATAGCAAATTCTAAAGTAGAAGCATCAAGGGTTGGAATAGACAGAGGGTGGTAGTAGAACCAAATAGGTATCGAGACCGATAAGAATTAAGTGCAAGCCCCTCTACCTATCGAAAATCGAGTAGTATATAAGTTTGCTCTGTCGATTGTGTCTTTGGAAATCGACAACTGATGTAGGCAAGAGCCGTAATCTTTGAGTAATCGTATGATAAGCCCCAGGCGAATGAACTTACTACTTAAAGCACACAGAGAGTATCTTACTCTGTTTTTCTCCATAGGGGAATACTGTGTCCATACGTAAACAGGCTTTAAGATACGTTTTGAATTAAGATATATTTATAAATAAAGAAATTAAAATTATATAAAAAGAATATAAAAGATTATAATTCAATATTTTATAAATTCTTTTTAAGAAAAATCTCAATAATCTCTTACAAGACTACAACGCGTAGTCTTGATAGTGTAGGATTGTATGTACTTAGAAACGAGCAATGAGCAACTCACTCGCAATCCTCCAAATAGAATCATCTTTCATCCTCTGAGAGTGAGTCCTAATTTTGGTAAGTTGAGATACCAAACTCTAACCACTACTTGTCTTTCTTTGTAGCCTTCTTAGTCACTTTCTTTGTGGTCTTCTTGATTGTGGTCTTATCAATTGCTTCAATGACCTTATCTGTACCTCTTGTGTTGATGTTGCTATATGGTTTCATTGCCGATGGGTCGCTATGTCCTGTAAGCAGGGCTATTACATCCAATGACATACCTTCATTCATCGCAGTCACCACGAATGTCCTTCTGCCGGTATGACTCGATAATTGGTGCTTAGGTGTTACTATAGTTATTTCCTCGTTCAACCTATACTCGTACTCAACCCATTCGCCCTGTAAATCAGCCTCTTTGCCTATCTGTTTAAGATGTTCATTATACTTTTGTTGGGATATTACCGGAAAGACAAGGTTATTTTCATAGACCTTATCCTTGTATTTCAAATATACATTGACAGCCCTCTGAGGAAGCCTAAAACAAACCCTATCCTTATCTTTCTTTGTAGGTGTATCGATGATGTAGTGACCATCAGCATTCAGATAGATTCTTTTATGTGTAAGTGCACGAACATCAGAATCCCTCAATCCTGTATAACATTGAAATATGAATATATCACGTGCCCTTTCAAGTCCCTCTCTGTCTGATAAGTCTAAGTTATATATGGCATCTACTTCGTTTAATTCCAAATACTTAACTTTCTTTTGAGACTTTCTAAGGACAGGATTGTATAAGAAATAATCTTCGTGTATTTCATACCTTTTCATCTTTGCCCACGTGATGAACTGCTTGAGATATGATAGATGCTTTTCAAGTGCATCATTATACATTGTCTTTGAAAGATACACCTTGAATGCATCCATCGTTGCGGTAGAGAGGTCTGAGAACTTTATGTCAGGTTTGAACGCTCGAACCTTGTTTTCGAGACGCAACATCATTTCTTTACGGCTATCGCTCCATCCCTTAGTATTGGCAGTCTCCTCTCTGAATTGCTTGAATAAGAAGAAGAACTCATCACTCTGCTCTGCTTGTGTTGATGTAAACTTATGTTTGAATCGCTCTCGGAGGTCATTTAGAGTGGTCGGTGTGCTCCTTAACGCACTACCATTAAAGTAATCATCGATGAACTTCTCCATCTTCTCTAACTTGTCGTTGAGGACGTTATACATAAGTCCATCGACATTGCAACCTTGCTTTACACGTTCCTTATTTTCATTCCATTGACTAGGTTTCAATGTTATACCCGTGTATAGTTCAATACGTTTACCTTGACTCGTTACTCTAATAATCACAGAACATCGTCCACTCGGATATACGGGTGATAGTTTAGTGTGCTGTCGGAATCTCATATCTATATGACTTGCGGTGATGATTCAAAGGTAACTAAAAAAATCAATCCACCCAAAAATCCACCCATTTTTCTGCAAAACAATGCAATATATTGCAAAATGTCCAATTTACAATCATCTGGTAATTAAATGATTATAAAGACAATACAATATAATGCAGTATATAGTTGTGCATCCCCCTCTCACCGCTAATAAAATAGGAAAAGCACCACGAGTTTACTCTGATGGTGCTTTTCCTATTTTATTAGCACAGCCCGCCGCAGGCGGCTGGGGATGTCGGAGCGTAGCGACGAAATCCCGGTTGTTTCTCCTTTAGCCATTGCATCTATGGCATCACCATCCCTATAGTCGAGGAGTTAGAATAATTCTTCATTCCAGAGGGCTTTAAAGAAGTCGGTGGCGTAGTATAAGTCAATACCTCCAGACTGCCTGGTTATTTTGTCTCTTGATACCACGATTAGTTTTGCATTTGGATGTTCCTTTGCAAATTCTCTCAAGCTCTCCGTGTGTTTTCTTTGTATCTCGTCTGCTGATTTAATTTCTATGGCAATCTTTGCGTCTCCAATTATTGCGTCAACCTCCTCCCCTGAGTATGCGTGCCAGTATGAGAGTTGATCCAATTCCCCTTTGTAGCCAAGGTACGCTATAATCTCTTGCATTACCAAGTGCTCAAATGCGTGTCCGTACTCCGGGGTTCCTGGCTCTAACTTATATCGGCGCATAAGGTAGTTGGCTACCCCCACATCAAAATAATAAAACTTAGGGGCTTGGGTAAGCTTTCTCTTTATGACCTTTCTATATGCGGGTATTTCGTATCCAATTAGTGAGTCGTACAGTATCTTGAAGTATGCTTTTACTGTATTTGCAGAAATGCCGCAATCTGTTGCGATGTTTTCATAGTTAATGATTTCTCCATCGGAAATGGCGGCAACTTCCATGAATCTTTCAAAGTTGTCCACGTTCCTGACTGCTGCCTCTTCTTTGATTTCCTCCTTGAGGTATAAATCAATATATGCCTTTATGCGATTCTTTGCATTTGTGACGGCGTAGTGTCTTGGAATAGTACCATTTTGAATGGCTTTATTCAGGTCATAATCTGTTATTTCAGCACTTACGAGCGGATATAGTGTTTCTGGGATAGCTCTGCCTCCTAGTTGATTCGCTCCGCTTTTTTTTATTTTTCTTGCGCTAGATCCGCTCAAAATGAAGTGTAGTCCGTAATCCACCATTAAAGAGTGGACTTCGTCAAGAAGCTCAGGGACTTTTTGGATCTCGTCGACAATGACTAAGGTCTCTGCTGGGTACTTTGTGAGCATTTCTTTGAATAGCGCAGCGTTCTGCTTGAAGCGCCTTCTTAGATCAGAATTAAGAAGATCTATGTAAATGGCTTGAGGAAAGCGGTTTTTAAGCAGTGTGGATTTGCCAACCTGGCGGGCTCCAAATAGGAACATGCCTTCGTCAAGCCTGTTTTTAATGTCAAAAATTCTCTCGTACATATCTTATAAAATCTTCAGTTTTATTGCGGATTTTCTTGAAAAATCCGAAGTAGTGTTGCGGATATTTTAGGAAAATCCGCAGTTTGAATGCAAATATATAACAAAAAATCACATAATTGTCTAATCCATGAAATTCGTCTTGGATATTTCGCTGGCTTTGATCTCGTCAACGATGTCGATGTATGGTTTCATTGACTTTTTGTCGCTGTGGCCGCTCCACGTCATAACTACGCTTGGTGGAATTCCTCCTGAAAGTGCATTGACAATGAATGTCTTTCTTCCGGTATGGGTGCCGATCAGTTCCAACAGTTTCATATATTACTTGTGCAGCTTGTTTTGAGCAGCTGGCTGGCGTATTGAGGCCACTATGGTGCCATGAGTCTCTTGCTGCGCAGCACATGATTTAGAGATTTCCTATAATCTCGTCAAACGGCAATTCTGGATGGAGCGAATTTTTGTGCAGGTTACAGTGATATGAATATACCGTATTGACAGACATGTTGAGCACTTTGGCAATTTTAGGTCTTTTAGTAATGCCAAGTCGGATCAGCGCAAGTATTCTGAGTTCTGTCGAAAGTTCGCCTTCGGAAGGCATTACAAGATGGTATTCAGGCTGCATCTGTTTGTTGACTTTATCAACGAAGTCTGGAAAAATTCCAAGAAATGCAGCATCGAAGTCCTTAAGAAGATTCTTGAATTCCTTGTCAGCAAATGAAGGCTGCTTCAGCAGCATAATCACAGCTTCGATTCCTTCTGCCTTGACAGTCTTGCGGAGAGATGATCTGTATTGATCGACTTTGTTGAGATAGTCGACGCATCTTTCCATATAAGTCGCAAGGAAATTATCCTTGATTCTTGAAAGTACACTGAGGCCTTCCAGTGACTCCTTAAGTTTGTGCGAATATCTCTGCAGAAGTATAATCATGAAAATCATCATTACTAATAGAAGGATAGTGACTATAGTCGCATATAGATATGCACTCTTTTTTCTCTTCTGTTCCTTCAGAAGTGCATTCGTTATTTCTATCTCATTCATGAATACTTTCTGGTAACGAACGCTGTAGTTTGATGCAAGTGCGTCTTCTCGAGTGACACGCATGTAATGGTTGGCTCTTTCAACTTCTCCTTCCTTGAAAAGCAGTTGCGCGAGCATATATAGGGCATTATACGTCTTTACCGACAGTCTCATGTCGCATTCAGCTGCAATTGCATAATACTTCTTTGCGTTTGCTATGTCCCCTTTGATTCTGTACTCGGTTGCGATAAGGTCGTTCACCCTTGCAGTGTCATTGAGACTTCTCATTTCGCAGGATTTTAATCTCCTCACTGCCTCATTCAGTCCGTTAGGATTATCTACGGACCGGTTGTAGTAGTGTATATATCTACAGTGTGTGCTGTCGTTATTCCTCCATGCAAGCATTATTTCATTTTGTAATTTCTTATGTTCCTCCTCCTGTGGCGAAATATCATTAAGAATACGGCAGCCAACGTCGTAGTATAAATTAAGTTCGTCTTTGGATAATGGGGCAGTATCAATTTTCTGAAATATTACATAGGCGGAATCCAGCTGTCCCTTTCTGAACAGGTAGTGTGCGTAGCATCTTTGAGTGATGTTTGATAATTCTGCGTCGTCTCCGCAATTATCCATCATTGTCTTTATATAATGGATACTTTTGTCTACATCGTTGTAAATCGTCATGGTCTGGAGTTCATATGCCGTTTCCCACTTTGTAGAGTCCGATGATGCCGTATTCATTACATGTGACAGAGAATCCTGCTTTTTCCGAAACATATCTTCGTAAAAGGGTCTCATTTCAATAGCCCTGTCCAGTGCTTCGTAATGTTCTTTTAGAGGATCTGAGCATGACCATGCAAGCCCCATTGCTAGAAATATGATTATATGTAGTTTTTTCATATGGCAAATATATTAATATTTTTCTTGTTTTTCAAGACTTTATTTTTGCGCTAACAAGCATATATACAAGTAATTACTTAAAATTTAGTTCTTGTTTTATTTTATCATTGGGAAAATCCTTCATCGATTTCAGTTAATTTTGTATTGGCTCTAAAGAAGCACACTAAACCACACCTATATATTTTTAAAAAACTAATAACGCGCAGATCTATGAAAGTTAAATCTCTACGAATCTTGTTTGTGCTGATGACTAGTTTCATCGGTACAATAGCGTTTTCGCAAAATATAACCGTTACCGGAACGGTGTATGATGCGCAGACAAACGCTCCTATCCCAGGAGCGGTAATTATGGTGAAAGGTACAGCAGTAGGAGAAGTATCTACTGACGATGGTAAATTCGCAATCACTACAACTCCTGATGCCGTGCTTGTATGTTCATGCATTGGTTACAAAGACGCTGTTGAAAATATTCACTCGCGTGGTGTCATCAATTTTGTTCTTAAACAGGATACCCAGATGCTTGAAGAGACAGTGGTTGTAGGTTATGGTACCTTGAAAAAGTCTCAGCTTGTGGGCTCAGTTGAAAATATCTCCGGTGAAGCATTGGAAGACAGAGTGACTCCTAACATAACAAGATCCCTTCAGGGACAGGTGCCTGGTCTGAATATCATTCAGTCGGATGGTAAGCCTACTCATGGAGGCGAAATTTATATTCGAGGCAACAACACTTCTTATGTTACCCAGGAAAGTACCGGTAAAAAAGAACATTCTATCGGTCAAGGAGGAGCAGCCCTCGTGCTTATTGATGGAGTTGAGGGTGATTTGTCAACCGTTAACCCTGATGACGTGGAAAGCATATCTGTACTTAAGGATGCTTCTTCGTCTGTAATATATGGTGCCCGTGCAGCATATGGTGTAATCTTAGTAACAACAAAGACGTCCAGAAGCGAGAAAGTGCGTGTGTCTTACAATGCAAACTTTTCTCTCAATCAGAGGACTGTGAGATGGGAAGAAAATGTGATTTCAGACGGATTGGAGTTTCTGGAGAACTTTTATGAGTTCACTTTAGGATATTCAGAAACTCCGACATCTCCCGGAAAGCGACCAGATAAGATGAATCATTACAAGATTCCTGCAGATTATCTGGAGCAGTACCGTGCCTGGGCAGAGAGTGGTGCCGCTCCAAAGATTGAAACATACAAAAATCAGAGCCTGTTCTTTGGTGGTGATTACAATTATCTTGAAATGTTTTACAAGAAATTCAATACATCCCACAAGCACAATCTTAGCGTGAGCGGTGGTTCTGACAAGATTTCATATTTGTTCTCAGGTCAGTATTATGGTCAGGATGGAATCTATAAGATAGGAGACGAGTCATATAATTCATATCTTTTAAGAGCAAAGATATCTGCGAAACCGACCAGAACGCTGACTCTTGATATAAATTCATCTTTCTCGAGAATGGATTATTCACAGCCAATTTTCACTAAAGAAAGTGAGGAAGTAGGAAACCATCTCCATCAAGTTGTAATGATAGGATTTCCTGTTCTTGCACCTTATAATGCAGATGGCTCATATACTATTGGTGCAGCAGCCAGCGGATATGCTTCGTTTATTGAGGGAAATTCAGCACAGGATGAGTCTAGAATGGTATTTTCATCTACTTTGGGCGCTACTTGGGAACCGTTTAAGGATATCTTCAAGGTTCGTGCAGATTTTTCATATAAACATATAAATAGGACAACTGACCGTTATAGTGCTGGAATTGATTATAGCACATACCCTGGATCAGTGACTTCTTATATCAAACAAGCTGATTCATATAAGAGATTATTCAATTATAAGTCAGACTATATCTCGGCAAATGTAGTAGGAACCTTCACTCCAAAACTTGGAGATAATCATGATCTCAATCTTGTGGCTGGATGGAACCTGGAAGATTATGACTACCATCGTCTCGGCATAGTAAGGTTAGGATTGATATCTAATAGCCGCCCTAATTTTGAACTTATGGACGGAACAGAAGTCCGTCTGGCGGATGACGGAAATTCTTATGGACTTGTCGGACTCTTTGCTCGTGCAAACTACACTCTTTTCAGGCGTTATATAGTTGAACTTTCTGCAAGATATGACGGTTCATCGAAGTTCCCGGTACATCAGCAGTGGGGATTTTTCCCTTCTGCATCTCTTGGATGGAGAATTAGTGAAGAGCCTTGGATGAAGAGTGCAAGAGGCTGGCTTGATAACCTTAAATTGCGTGCGAATGCCGGTTCATTGGGTAATGGAGGTATCTCACCGTTTGCGTACCTGAGCACAATGGGTGTAACAAAGAGTACGACACCTTTTGACGGCGGACTGGTCAACAAGGTCAGTGATCCTTCTGTAATTCCTGACAATCTTACATGGGAAACGGTTTCCACATATGATGTCGGATTGGATATGGATGTTCTTAATAGTAGACTCTCTTTTTCAGGAGACTATTATGTAAGAAATACTACTGATTTATATGTTGCGGGACCTGAGCTACCTGCAATCTTCGGAGATAATACGCCAAAGGGCAATTATGGTGCTTTACAGACAAGAGGATGGGAATTGACCCTCTCATGGAGAGACTCTTTCAAACTGGGGGGCAAGGATTTCACATACTCTGTTAAAGGAAGTCTTTGGGATAGCCGTACATGGGTTACTGAGTACAAGAACACATCAGGTAGTGTATATAGCTATTATAAGGGTAAGGAACTAGGTGAGATTTGGGGTCTGAAAACGGACGGTTTCTTTATGTCAAACACAGAAGCTCAGTCATGGTTTAAGGATGAGGTTCATGTCATGTACCCCGGCAAAGGTCCTTACGCCGGTGATATCAAGTTCCTTGATGTTGATGACAACAAGAAGATCTCTATAGGTTCTGCCACCTTGGATGATCATGGCGACTTGGAGAGGATAGGTAATTGTATGCCTCGTTATCAATTCGGATTGAATCTAGATTTCAGGTGGAATGGAATAGGATTGAGTGCTTTCATCCAGGGCGTAGGTCAGCGCGACTGGTTCCCGGTTCAGGGATCTAATTTCTTCTGGGGAGGATATTCAAGGGCATATATCGCTATTCTGAAGTCACAATCTAAAGAAAATACAGTTCAAGTGGATAAGAGCACCCCTGAATGGGTTGTTACCAATGCTGATGCCAATCCATATTGGCCAAGAAGAGTGTACGGTCCTGCGGAAAAGAACAATTCAACGATGTCTTTCCCAAATGACAGATATCTTCAGAACGCGGCTTATTTCAGACTTAAAAATCTGACAATAGATTATACATTCCCTAAGGAGCTTATGAAGAAGGTAAATATTGAACAGCTCAGAGTATATCTGACTGGTGAGAATCTGGCCACATGGTCTCCGATGTTTAACAATACTGCGATGTTTGACCCTGAGGTAATACAGGGAGGAGACTCTGATTTCCAGGAAGCGACAGCGCAAAACGGATATAGCTATCCTATGCTCAGAAGTTTTACATTGGGTATTAATCTGACATTCTAAATCAACGGATATGAAAAAGATAAATATATTCTTCATATGCACGGTGCTTGCTTTCTTTACCGTGTCTTGTGAGAAATTTTTTGATAGAGCTCCCGAAGATGAGTTATCATCATCATCTTTCTTCCTCTCAGAGTCAGACCTGGTTCTTTATACAAACGGTCTGATAAACTCCGGACTGCCAAGTGCCTCTAGTATAACATTCGGTGAGGATATTTACACCGACCTTTGCGGTACGCGCGAGTCTAAGGAATTCTATTATCCTGGAAAATGGAATCCTGGAAAACAGACAGGTTGGGAATATAAAAGCTGGGGATTCCTTCGCCAGGTAGCATATATGTATGAAAATATGCACCAGGCAAAATCTTCCATGTCTGAGGAAAAATATAGCCATTATGAAGGAGTGGTGCGTTTCTGGAGAGCATTTGCCACCTTTAATAAGGTAAAGGATTTCGGAGACTGCTACTATATTGATTCTGTCCTTTCCCCTGCAGATACATCCATGCTTTATGGGAAAAGGCAAAGCAGGGAGCTGATTATGAGCAAAGTCAAGGAGGACCTCATCTTTGCATGTGAAAATTGTCTCGAGTCAGGTCAGAATATACATACAGACGGACGCATATACATTAACAGATATGTAGCATTGGCGATGGCATCACGAATTTTCCTATATGAAGGTACATATAGGAAGTATCATGATGTGAATCCATCGACTGGAATGAGGTGGGATACCGAGTACGAATCAGCTGAGGATTTTCTGGAACTCGCATATAAGTATGCTAAAGAGCTTATCGATGAGGGTGCATTCACTCTGGAACCGGACTACAGGAACCTCTTTACAAGCACCACCTTGTGTAAGAATGAGGTGATTTGGGGAAGATCCTTCTCTGAAGAACTCTCAATGAAACACGATGCGACATTCAAATACTGCTCTGCTACATCATCAAAACATTATTCTCCAACCAAAGACTATGTGATGATGTTTCTCAAGTCCGACGGAAAACCGGCAAGTGGCAATGTGTCTGTTACAAAAGAATTCGAGAATAGAGACGAGCGACTGACCGCATCAGTTGTCGGACCTGGTCAGAAACAGACTGATGCTTCCGGCAATGAGATTGACTTTCCATTGAACTTCCTGTGGTCAAGGACAGGTTACCTGTGGCTGAAATGGGTTACACCGAATTTTATTGCAATGAACACGTCTGATGGAGGCTCGCTTAACTGTCTTCCGGTTATCCGTTATGCTGAGGTTCTTTTGAATTGTGCTGAGGCTGCAGAAGAGCTTGGTTTGATTACATCGGAATTATGGCAGAATACAATAGGAAAACTGCGTGAAAGAGCAGGTGTTGTAAGTATATACCCTGAATCAGCAGATTATGCCGAGGATCAATTCCTTAAATCTTACTACACTGATAAAGGCGGTAATCCTGTGAAACTATCTAATACTCTTCTGGAGATCCGCAGAGAAAGAGCAACAGAGCTGATGCTTGAGGGCGATAGTCGGTACGATGACCTTATGCGTTGGAAAATGGGACATCTTATTCAGAGAAGGTATAACAATAAGGGATGGAGAGGAATATACCTGTCTAAGGATGAGGTCAAGAATGGTTTTGTTTTCAATGGTACAAAGTTTACCGTGTCCATCAATAAAGGTATTAACTCTGAGACAAATTATGTTATATCAAGTGCTGATGATGGTAACATAACATTGTCAAATGGTGATTACGGCTATCTTATTTATCATTATGACATCGTTTGGGAAGATAAGATGTATACCAAGCCTATACCAACAACGGCCTTGAACCTTAATCCGGAACTTGGTCAGAACAGTGGATGGGAATGGATTTAATGAAGTAACTTACCAAATTTATAACTATTAATTATTAACACCCGTTGATGTGTCGGTCAACACATTGCAGTTTTATGAAAAAGTATTTATTTCCAATGATTTTGGCCATGGCAGCACTGCTGCAATCTTGTAATGGCACAGATCAGACTCCTGCCGATGTTGAACATGAGATTGAGGTAGTGGGACAAGATCATTACACAGTAGGATATGAAGGAGAGGTCATATCTGTTGAGATTAAAGCCAACTGTAAGTGGAATATCAGCAAGACTGATGCTGATGGTGAGGGCTTATCTTGGATACAGACCGATGTGGCCACTGGTGAAGGTCCTAAGTCTTTCCGCATCAATGTTCAGCCAAATAATACAACTCAGGCGCGCAGTGGAGTCATCAATATATATTCAGACCAAGTGACTGCTTATATTGATATAGATCAGGAGGCGGGTCCACAACAGGAACCAAATCCAGAAACTCCAACTGATCCAGAAACCCCAACTGATCCGGAAACTCCAACTGATCCGGAAACTCCAACTGATCCAAATTCACAGTTGGTACTGACCTTTATATTAGATGATGCCACTGCAATGGCAGGATGGCCACAGCAACAGGATGCATCTAATGATCCTACAAAACAGTTTATTTGTCCGTATGTGCTTGATGGAGTAACATACAACTTTATTTCATCCAGACCTCTTAATGTGACTTCATTGCAATGGCCATACTATCGTTCAGTCGATAAAGGTGTACCTGGCTTATTTTTCCCTAAACAGAGTTATGTGGGATTCCCTGTAGTGGAGGGTTATGCATTGACAACTGTCCATTATACAGTCGGCACGAATAATGGTGCAAACTACATGATAACCGGAGCGATTGCAGAAGGAACGGCTGATCCTGTACCAGTTGGTGGCGGAGAAACACAGAGTGATTCTAGTGCAACAGAATTCACATTCAACTTGACAGATACTGCACCGGGAACACAATATTGGATCAAAGTGTGGAATAAGCCATCAATAATGACTTCAATGACTCTCACTTATTCAAAATAATTGATAATGACATATAAACGTTTGATAATAGCGTTGTCGATAATCCTTGCTGCCATTTCCTGTTCAAAGGAGGGCAGCAAGGTTGTCTACCTTACAGTCAGTCCTACAGATCTAAGCGCGCCATATACACTGAGCAGTCAGGATATTGAGATTCAATCCAATGGGTCCTGGACGATCAAGGTACTCTCTCCTGATGGTGATGAAGTGTCTTGGGCTAAACCAAATCGAGTCAAGGGCGACGGAGATTCCAGGATATCCATCAGAGTCAGTAAGAATGAATATAAAGAAGATAGGTCAGCTCGGATTGCCGTCTTATCGGAAACTGGTGATATAGCTACAGTAAGTCTTATCCAGGCAGGTAATCCGGATTCAGAATCTTCGATTACAGAAATTACCTTAAGAATCGGCAATTATAATCTCAAGGTAGTCAAAAACTCGGATACCGGGGAAAATGCCTGGGACAAAAGAAGACTCAGACTCAGTCAATCTATTTATGATAACGACTTTGATGTTTTCGGCGTCAATGAGTGTAATAATAAGATGAAGGAGTTTATCAACTCTGAATTGGCGCAGGATTATAATATAAAATTCTTCAGTCCGTATTCTCAGGATGGTGAAGGAGATGATGCTCAGGGACTGCTCTATAGAAAGTCATTTGCCTTATTGGACTGGCATTATTTCTGGCTTTCCGAGACTCCGGATGTTATGAGTGCAAACGATCCGAACGATGCCGCTACATACAATAGAGGTGGATGTTGCGGAACTCTCGAACATATGACAACGGGAATCAAGTTCTTCGTCATGGTAACTCATGGTGCCAAGAACCAGTCTGTCCGTGACGAATTTGCCAAGCTCTATATCGATATGGAAAAGAAGTATAATCCTAACGGATATCCTTCATTTTTCGTTGGGGATATGAATGCCAGACCATATCAGAACTCAGTCAAGACATATCTGACTTATTGGAAGGATGTTTATCTTGAAGTTAGTGGTGAAAATAGAAAAGGTCCGTTCAGTACATACAATGGTTTTGATACAAGTTTGGATTTGAATAAAGATCCAAGAAGGATAGACTATATATTCTATAGAAATGCTGTCCCTTTGAATTATGTCTGCAATGATAAGACATATGGTGGTTGTTATGCTTCCGATCACCTTCCAGTCTATTCGGATATGAAGATAAGTAACCAGTAGTGATTTTTAAATAAAAGAAATATGTTACGGTTTATTTCATTATTTGTGCTTTTTGCATCTATTTTACCTTCTGCCGCTCAGATTGTATCTCCTTCCGATACCGCTATACAGGTGAGGGTGGGTACATACAATCTCAGGGTTAAAACTGCTAAAGACAAAGGAGAGAACACTTGGGAGGTAAGAAAGCATAGGCTCATAGAGTCTATTTACGATAACGATTTCGATATTCTTGGTGTCAATGAGTGTAATGAAGGTATCAAGGAATGGATAAATGCAAAACTTACAGAAGACTATAATATCCAATATTTCAGTCCATATTCTCCGGATGGTGTAGGAGATAAGGCTCAGGGCATTGTCTATAAGAAGGAATTTACACTTACAGAATGGCACTATTTCTGGCTTTCGGAGACTCCGGATGTCATGGCGGCAAACGACCCGGCAGATGGAACCGTATATAGCAGGGGAGGATGTTGCGGAATATTTGAACATAATCCTACAGGAGTGAAATTCTTCTTTATGGTCACTCATGGAACAAGAGACAGGGCATCCGGAGATAAATATGCTTATGTCTATATCGATATGGAAAAGAAGTATAATCCTAACGGATATCCTTCATTTTTCGTTGGGGATATGAATGCCAGACCGCACCATAGCGCAAATCAGACTTACCTTACATACTGGAAGGATGTCTATCTTGAAGTAGGTACTGAAAACATAACGGGCCCGTTCAGTACATATAATGGATATAATACTAGTTTGGATTTGAACGCGGATCCACGTAGGATAGACTATATCTACTATAGAAATGCTGTCCCTCTGAATTATGTCTGCAACGTAAAGACATATGGAGGTTGTTATGCTTCCGATCACCTTCCGGTCTATTCGGATATGTTGATAAGCTATACACAGGAATAAACCTAATTCATGTAATGGAGTGCGGAAGCTCGTTATATCTTTTCCTGGTGAGACGTGTTTAGCTTTTCCATAAATAAGAGATGAAGGCGACTAATAGAGATTTGGTCGCCTTCATTCAATATGAAGTCTGATTCAGGGATTAGAATCCGAGTTCAACAACAGGATGGCTGTCTGCGCTGCACCACATGTTGTAAACGGTAACCAGAAGTGCAGTGATTTCGGTAACAGCGAGTGCAGTATTTTTGGCATCAAGACTACAGTGCTTTTCGCATCAGCAGTGCAGTGATTTCTGCATCAAGGTTACAGTGTTCAGCAAAGGTAAAGTTTTCT
>JBGVQX010000043.1:0-9624 GCA_045127905.1 Candidatus Cryptobacteroides sp. | reverse complement strand
AGTGCTGACGGTCCACTCCGCACTGCGGTAGCGAAGGCGATCATTCTTCCCCTGTGGGGATAAGAGGGGCATTGCAGGCTGGAGTCTTATGACTTTGGAGCGGAGCGGAAAAGGCTTAAGTCTCCAGACCGCTGTTTGTTTAATCGAGCGAAGCGAGTTATGGATGGTTGCCTTCTGTGGCTTTCGTAGAAAGACATAGAGGGCAAGTGCCGCTTAACTTTGATGAGGGTGGGTTCAACGTGAGGAGGTTTGCGACGAGGGCGTGGGCTTGCGGGGAGAGAGTCAGGTATCCAACGATTTTCCCAAAATCGTTGATAAGATACCTGATGACCGGGGATGGAATCGTGGCAAACCGGGGCTGAATTGAAATGCCGGAGTCTTTCAACGAGCTGGCCGACCACTGACATTCACTAAGCAGGGAGACGTTCAAGGGCGGCGACTTGCACTGGCGACTATTGCACTGAGGTCGCCGCCCATGCACCCGGAGGCACGCCTTAATGGCGAATCTCTTGACTTTCGTAGAAAGGCTAGAGTTTCGCGGCGTGCCGGAGTTATAGATGGTCGTCTTCTGACGATCCGCTTGCGGTCGGAAGAGGACGAGTGCCGCTTTATATATACAACGATGCCTGGCACAATTGTACCAGGCTTATATCTCTTAGATAAATTCGAATTCAACTGTTGCTCAGAGCATGAAGCTTGAAAGAGAAAAATCCCTTACCGTCCAGATATGCAAGAGCATCGTGTAGGATTGCCGCCTTCCTGTCTTCGTCGAGGTCGGAATGAAATAGAATCTCAATAAATGTCTCTAGACCGTGGTCTGAAATCTTCTCAGTTTCCACAAGATACCAGACTGGATTCTCCTGTTCAAGTAAAGCATCCAGATTAATTGGGCAGACCGCTTTATCGAATTCATCCTTGACATCTAACAGGGAATAATCCGGCATAACGTCCTCCTGCAGGCCAAGTTTCCGAGCGATAATCAGTAGCATCTCGCCCAGCCGGTCTATTTCTCTGAGTATAAAATCCTCCATACTGTTTGACAATAGGTAGTACAAATCCTGATTTGTCGGTTTAATTGCTACCTATCCAGGTGGAAACATGGCATTCTCATATTTCCTTGGAACCCAGTTCGCATATTTCATCAGAGACTTCGGCTTGTTCTTCATCGCGATGTTCTTTAAGAAAGACGGAATATCAGGATGGGCTTCTATGCTTGCCTCAGAGGAGTATGTTGAAGCAAATACAATCAGGCAGGAAGAGCCGAAGGAATAGATAAAAGAAAGGGATAGCTCCTCAATGGAACTATCCCTGATTTCTATCTGAAATTATCAGTTATTTCTTCTTTTTACGCAGCCATTCCGGAAACGCGATGTCAAGAATAAGAGCAATAAGCCCTATAGCTGTAAGTACTCCTAATATATGGCCTAACATAACTCTAAATATTCTGAATTGACTTGATGGCTATCCATGCTACAAGTCCTATTACTACCAGACACAGGATAACGAAACCTCCTTTGGATGCATCCTTGGTCAGCTTGTCTTCCTCCTCCTGTGTCTTTGGCCTGCGGATGAGCTTAAGAGTCCACACAACCGGTGCCGATGCGATCACCACAAGGAAGGTGCCCACCGGAGCCAGCAATGGTAAGATATATGGCCATAAGATGACCAGAAGAATGAGTATGGCAATGAACCAGAACATGACTATTTGTTTCTCTCGTACGGAAGAACGTAGTTATCGGGATCTTTCTCCCAAAGCATCTTCTCATCAGTTACAGCGAATCCAGTTGCTCTTGCAACAGCGCCTCCTCTCTGGCTCTTGAAGTCAGTCTTCACGCCGTTAGGAAATTCGATGCTTCCCCAATATCTGGCAGACTTTGTCTTGTCGATGCCACTCTTGTTTACATACTGATACGGCTCCTGGCGCTTGATGACCCTCACAAGGCATCCGTTGAAGGTGTATACTCCTACCTCGAATTCAGTCTTTCCGGTACGAAGTGAATCCCAAGCCTTGTCTATAAGTGTGCTCATAGTTAAATCTCCTAAATTGTTAATGGTTAGACACAAAGATAATGAAGTTATCCTACACTTCACCAATTTAGGGTACAAAGTTAGATTGAGGGTGTGCCAAACTGTAACACACCTGCAAAAAAAGTGTTTTGCAGAGCATAAAATTCCTTATCTTTGGACTATGAAGATTGAGGAAGCCATATTGTATTGCCTTGCCACACGCAACGGCGGAATGCGTACCGAACAGATCGCTGACATGATAAACAGTCAGCGTCTTCATCTGCGTAAGGATGGACAGCCGGTGACTTCTAAACAGGTCTTCGCAGTAATTATGCGGTATCCAGACACCTTCGTCTTGAATGCCGGTAGGGTGATGTTGATGATATGAAACGTATAATACTTACTCTCATAATGGGATTTTCATTCTTTGGTCTCTTCGGACAGACCAACAAGTTCAAGACGGTCGATGTGAATGAATTCGAGAAGTTCATCGCAGATACCGCTGTTGTCCTCTTGGATGTGCGTACAGCAGCAGAGCATGCTGAAGGATCCATTCCTGGAACGCACTTCAATATAGATGTCCTTGAGGATACATACACCAAAGTGGCTACGGAAACCCTTCCTAAGGATAAGCCTGTGGCTCTTTATTGTCGCAGCGGCAACCGCAGCAAGAAGGCTGCCCGTATTCTTGTGGACAAAGGATATGAGGTGGTAGAACTTGGAACGGGATTCCGTGGCTGGGTCGCAGCAGGAAAGAAGGTCGCAATTCCGCAGAAGTAATCCATAGTATTGGAAAAATTTATTTAGATATCGGTATTTTAAATTTTTATGAACATGAAAAAGAAGACAATTATCTGGATTGTGGTTGCCGTTGTGATCCTCGGCAGCTTTGCATGGGTGAAAAATGTATACAACAAGCTCGTTTCCGCAGACGAAATCGCGCAGTCGATGTGGTCACAGGTGGAGAATGTCTATCAGAGAAGAGCAGACCTTATTCCTAATCTTGTGGCTACAGTCAAGGGATATGCAGCACATGAGTCGGAGACACTTGAAAGCGTAGTTGCAGCACGTGCCAAGGCGACACAGGTCACTGTGGACCCTTCGAACCTTACTGCCGAGTCCGTTGCCAAGTTCAATGAAGCTCAAGGTGAGCTCTCGACTGCTCTCGGAAGGCTCCTTCTTATCCAGGAGAACTATCCGGACCTTAAGGCAAATGAGAATTTCAGAGATCTCCAGGCTCAGCTTGAGGGAACTGAGAACCGCATCGCGACAGAGCGAATGAAGTTCAATCAGGCAGTAAAGGATTTCAACACAAGTATCCGCAGATTCCCTGACAACATCATAGCATCTGTTTTCGGCTTTGAGAAGAAAGGCTATTTCGAGTCTCAGGCTGGCGCGGAGACAGCACCTAAGGTGGAATTCTAAAGTATATTTTATGAAGGCTGATAAATTCCTGACCGCGGAGCAGCAGGAAACTGTTGTTGCCGCGGTCAGAGGTGCGGAAAAAGGTACATCCGGAGAGATCAGGATACATATTGATGCCAATTGTACCGGTGACCCTGTAAAACGTGCAGAAGAGGTTTTCGTAAAGCTCGGAATGCACAGGACGAAGCTCAGAAACGGTATTCTGATATATCTGGCGTGTAATTCCAGAGTCTTTGCCATTATCGGAGACAAGGGTATAAATGATGTTGTCCCGGAGAATTTCTGGAACGATGTAGCCCAGACTATGTCGGAATATTTCCGTAAAGGTGACTTTACAGGAGGATTGTCCCAGGCCGTACTGCTTGCCGGAGAAAAGTTGAAGAGCTTCTTCCCGTATCAGGCGGACGATATAAACGAATTGCCAGATGAGATCTCATACTAAATATATACTTGTCCTGCTCTGTCTGATGACAGCAGTCCTGTCGTACGCCATCCCGTCACGTCCCGACCCGCAGAGGCTTGTCAATGACCTTGCTCAGGTGTTTACCTCTGATCAGGTATCCAGACTTGAGAATACACTCGTTGCATTTGACGACAGCACTTCAAACCAGATCGTGGTTGTGACCGTAAAAGATCTGGAAGGGTATGACCCATCAGAGTATGCAACCCGCATAGGTCTGGATTGGGGAGTGGGCTCTGCCCAGTTCAATAATGGAATCGTGCTGCTTGTAAAGCCGAAGACATATGACTCGGCCGGCCAGGTTTTCATTGCAGTAGGCTATGGACTCGAAGGTGCAATCCCTGATGCATATGCCAAGAGAATCATTGAAAACGAGCTGATTCCGAATTTCCGACTCAATGATTATTATGCAGGCGTAGAAGCTGCTTGTGATGTATTGATGAAACTCGCAAGTGGAGAAATCTCGGAACCTCGTGGCGAGGAAGAAGACGACGCATTGCTCGAGATTATAGCCACGCTGCTATTCATCGGATTACTGATTTTTATCTTTATCATTGCTATAGGTCAGAATGATGACAATGGTCACAGCTCGGGCGGAGGACGCAGGACTATATATGTAGGCCCGATCATTACCAGCGGCAGATCGTATGGAGGTGGTTCCTCATTCGGTGGTGGCTTCGGCGGCGGTTTTGGAGGCTTTGGCGGCGGAAGCTTCGGTGGTGGCGGAGCCGGCGGAAGCTGGTAGGACCTGTGTCAGGGCATTCGGGATACGATGCTCACTACACCTCGACCTCGTACATAAGATAATGACACTCAGACATGCCTACCTTCTGGTAGACTGTCTGAGCTTTTTTATTGTCTTTATCTACATATAGTCGTACTTGTGATATACCTTCCGACTTGGCAAGTCTCATGACTTCCTCATACATGGCCTTGTAGATGCCGTTCTTTCGGTAATCAGGTGACACATACACGCTCTGGATCCACAGATACCAGCAGCAGTTCCAGTCGCTCCATTCGCGCGTAAGCATGAGTGAGGCTACAGGCTTGCCATCAATGACAGCCAGTACATATCTGCCTTTGGTGTCATCCTGCAGGACCGACTCTACGCCCTTCAAGGTGCGTTCGTAATCCAATGCATAACCCTCGGATTCCATTGCCATGTCTACCTGAAATCTGGCAATTGCAGGGGCGTAAGAAAGGTCGCTTGGCGCGATTTCAATATGGAGTTCAGTCTTATTCATGCCTGTCAGAACTGATTATGGCTTCAGCCTCCTCTCTGGAAATCTTCTCAAAGCGTCTGAATGTCCTGCCGTCTCTCTCTATGATCTCTTCGAACATGGCCTTAGGCCTTACCCATATGCCTCTTTCGCCGTACATCGCCTGATATACGACCATCTCCTCGAGGGTTTCAGAATGCTTCGCTATGTGAAGGACTTTGTAGATGTTGCCCTTGAAGTGTCTGTAATACTTGCCTGTCATATCCAGTTGTCTTACCATGTGTTTCATTGTGTGCCCGAAGAAGTCCTTGTCATCGAGATATGTAAATCCTAGTCTAGAGTACAACGCTTCAACATGAGGTTTATCTATATCGACAATGAGTCCTGCCACTTTGTGACCAAGTGATGCAGCACGTTCGCACTGTGCCTCAATCATCCTTGAGGCGATGCCTCTTCCCCTGAATTCTGGCAGTACTCCTACTGAATCCAGATAGAACTCTCCAGCCTCGGTTTCTTTCATCTTCGCAAACCCACAGTCCAGCCCTAGAGTGTTAACTAAAGGCTGCTTGAGCCTTTGATAGTCTGCTCCGTCATAGGCGCACATAGCCCCTACGACCTTGCCATCAACCTCTGCTACAAGGGTGTTTTCAAAGCTGTAGATGGTCTCCTCACTTGCGGATACCATGGTGATAGATTCATGTAATTGCTCATGTGTAAGACCATTTGATTCTAGAATCTCATCCACCGGCCATGCCAGCATGAAAAGTTCCGCAATCTGTGATGCTTCCTCCTTGAGCGCCTGTCTTATTATGACGTCCATAAACTTCTGCAGATTAAAGAAATAGGTGGTTGTCCTTTCTACCGCCAAGATGAGGAGATATCCTCTCACTGATGGCAGCCAACAATGCCGGATCCACTCCTCGTGCACCCTTAGGGCAGATGCTGATGCATCTCATGCAACTGATGCACTTTTCAGAATCCGTTGCCTTTGGATTCGTGGCATCAATGGCTGCTACCGGGCACTTCTTTGCGCACAGCCCGCAGCCGGAGCATGACTCATTGCCGAAGGGTTTTAACGGCGAACCGCCGAACTCCTTATAGGTCCCGTGGCTTCCTTCCAGTACCAATGGACCGGTGAAGTCTCCATTAAGTCTTACCTGGATCTTACCTGCCATCTCGATGAGTTCGGCCCTGTCCTTCTCATCCGGACGGCCGGTGGCGAACTGTCGGAAGATGGAATGTTCCGCGACTGTAGCTAACGCTGCGACACATCTGAATCCCAGCTCTTCGAGAGTGTCCTGAAGCTCAGTCAGAGTGTCTTCCCAGGCACGGTTGCCATATACGCAGTTAAGTACTGCCTTGGCCCCGTTACCTGTAATATTTTTTAACATCCTTATCGCTGCCCCTGGTACTCTTCCGCCGTAGGATGGAACGGATACCAGGCAGATATCATCTTGGCTGAATGATGTCTGTTCGATATTGCTGCAAAGGTCGATCTCATTGAACTCTCCGTCCAATGCGCTCCATATGATGTCTGCGACCTTCTTGGTTCCCCCTGTAGGGCTGAAATGTATGTTGTAATGTCCCATTATCAGAATGTCTTGCAGATTTCAAGGCCCTCTTCAATAGCCTTGGTAATTCTTTCTTCTATCTCCTTCTCCGAACTGTAGTCCATGTTCTGCGTCGCCACCACTGTCAGCTCACCCCAGCCCCAGAGATATGAGATGGCCTTGATGTATGGCGTGGCCTGCTCCAGAGGGTCTCCGGTGCTGATGTTCATTCCGCGTGATGTTATGTACATCACCTTCTCTGCCTTGCAGAGACCATAGCACTCCTTCTCATTGGAGTCGAAGGTGATTCCTAAGAGTGACATGTTCTCAAAGAAGACCTTCAGAGCGCTTGGGAAGCTCATCTCCCAGAAAGGAGCCGCGATGACGATCCTGTCAGCTGCTGCGATCCTCTTGGCCAGATCCACATCTTCCGCAGGAACGACTCCCTGGTTCCTGTCCTCGAGAGTGTAGTTGTCTGCAACGGGATATATGTTCCTGGTCAGGTCAACCGTTTCCACAGAGTACCTCTTGCCAAGTTCTGCAATGATAGGGGTTGCGATTCGTCTGGTTCTTGAGCCTGCTCTCATGCAGGCATCAATGAATATGAGCTTCTTCATGTCCGATATATATGTCATTGTTGTTTCATTCGTTCGTATGCAAGAGTCCTGGCATCTTCATTCTGAGACTTATCCTCATCATACTTTCGGTCCCACTCCCGGTAGAAGTCCATCTTCGGGTCTTCGAAGAGTGACATCTGCACGGCGCTCTCATGGCTGAGCTTGGATACTCCTAGACCAATCTGCCTGATAGGAGACTCTCCGTCCCAGATGTCCCGTATCAGTGCTCTGGCTTCATTGAGGATGATCGCCGTGATGTTTGTCGGCTGCGCCACCTGATGCTGTCTCTGTACTACAGAGAAGTCCCTGTACTTTATGAAGACGGATACGCATGATGTATAGAAGTCAGCCCTTCGCATTCTGTGGGCTACGATGCATGCCACATTGAAGAGCGCCCGGTCTACATCCTTCTCAGTCCCTATGTCGTTGGAGAATGTCCTTTCCGCGCTGATGCTCTTGGCTTCCGGTACTTCTGTTTCGACAGGGGAGTCATCCCTTCCATTCGCGTTTTCATGAAGCTGAGATGCGAACTTTTTCCCCACCAGCCTGGTTAGTGAACCGACGCTTCTGGAGGCGAGGTCTCCGATGGTGCGGATTCCGTACATCTTGAGCTTCTCCTCGGTCTTCTTGCCCACCCACAGCAGCTCGCGTACATCTAGCGGCCACATCTTCTCCTGCACTTCTTCTTCCCATAAGGTATGCACCTTGTCCGGCTTCTTGAACTCCGATGCCATCTTGGCCAGAAGCTTGTTGGAACCGATGCCGACATTGACCGTGAATCCAAGTGTTGCCTTGACCTCATCCTTCAGCCGTGTCGCTACATCCACGGGGTCTTCGCCCCAGTTACGCAGGCTCATGTCTATGAAGCACTCATCGATGGAGAACTGCTGCAGGACGGGAGAGTACTTTCGGCAGATCTCTATGAATTCCTCCGAACATCTGCGGTACCAGTCCCAGTCACCCTTGACGACGACAAGGTCAGGGCATTTCCTCAATGCCATCGTGACCGGTTCGGCTGTCTTGATGCCTATCTTCTTGGCCGGGATGGATGCCGCCGTGATGATGCTGCGGCGGTCACTTGGATCTCCGGAGACGACAGACGGGACAAGACGGATATCCTGATGCCCGCTCTGCATCAGCTGCACTGCCGTCCAGCTCAGAAATGCCGAGTTGACGTCAATATGGAATATCACTCTTCTGCGTCTTGCCATGGATGTATCTTGAACACACAAATATAAATAAAAAGTCCGGCTGTCGATTCACATCGAAGCAGGACCACTACACAAAAACTAACTTATGAATATCGTACTCCTATAGAGTCTCGCTATATCTGTGACCTTTTGCGAAGGCGCGAGCCTTGGCAAGTAATCGTTTCAGTCTATATATGACCTTCTCCCTGATCCTTCTTGGAAACAGATGCAGTGCAATCACTAGGAGAATGGTAAGTATGCTGATTATCATAAAGCACGAATCGTTTTAATGTTAATATGAAAAACTCTGATGCTTCGGTAAACCGGAAGTCTTAGTTATCGCATCAGATATGCTGTCTGAACCTGGTCTGATGACACTTTCACTTCAGGTTTTCTATCAATTGAAGAGAAGATCAATCCAAGCCAGAGAGCCAGCAGCGCAATCCAAAGGGCCTTCTGCCATTTCTTCTGAGAGAGCCACCAGTACTTCATGTTGGCCCTGAAGACATACCACTTCGCCTTCATCTTCTCGCTGAAGGTTTTCATCCTGCTTGAAATGGGGGCCTTGGGTCTTACTTGTTTGACACTCTTTACGCGTACTTCGATGCTCTCGGTGACCTTCTTGCCGGAAATAACGCCTAGGAGTCTGATGGTCATCTTGCCGTTTGACTTGGGAACTGGGATTCGTGTGGTTTCTGAATCTGATACTGCGATGCTATACTGCGTTTGTTCGGAATCAATGGCCAGATATAATGAGTCTGGACATGCATCACAAGCCCACTTAATCTCTATGTATTCGCCTTCTGATGCTGACTTTCTGTCAGTGGAAAGCGTCATTTTCTTCTTCATTGGTTGGAATAGTTGTTTATAGTATATACCTGCAATAGTCTTGCCAGACAAAGAAAGCCCGGCATTGCCAGGCTTATATCGCGCAGATAAATTCGAATTAATAAGCTAACTGAACAGCTTCCCAAATAGTTTCCCAAGTATTATCGCCTGGATCAACGTGATCATCGTTACCATAGAAACTATCATATACAATCTTGTCCTTGGCAAGTAGTATGTCTACTCGAACACTTCTTTCTTCTGACGAAACATTTTCAGGAATGTCAAAGTCCACTTTAAATTTATCTCCAGGTTCTATATAGTCATTGT
>JBGVQX010000042.1:0-8915 GCA_045127905.1 Candidatus Cryptobacteroides sp. | reverse complement strand
CCTCAAAGCACACTTGTTTCTCCAGTAGGCTCTGTATACCACACTGCTGTGCTTAAGGGTAAACTTTCCAACACCCCTGAGCACACCTATTAATGACGCGTTGGGCATATTGAACAGGTATGTGCTTAGGGGTTTACAATTAAAAAAATGAGAGTGACTAATCAGTCATAAAAGACTTTTTAGTCACTCCTCTCGTTGTATTTGGAATTGCAGGATTACTGCTCGTCCACTCCCTGGTCATCACCGCCCTGAGGACCTGCCTGGCCACCCTGGAAAGGATTCTGACCGCCTGGCTGAGGACCAGCCTGAGCTGCCTTTGCCATGTCCTCTGAAGCTGCATGCCATGCTGCCTCGAGCTCTGCGTTGTATTTGTCGATGTCTGTGAGGCTCTGGATCTTCACAGCTTCCTTGAGAGAATTGAGTGCGTTCTCGATTGCAGTCTTCTTCTCTGCTGGAATCTTGTCGCCGTACTCCTTGAGGTTCTTCTCTGTCTGGAAGCACATTGCGTCTGCGTTATTGATCTTGTCGATACGCTCCTTCTCAGCCTTGTCGGCAGCCTCATTGGCCTTAGCCTCGTCACGCATCCTCTGGATCTCAGCCTCTGAAAGTCCTGATGATGCCTCGATGCGGATGTTCTGCTCCTTGCCAGTCGCCTTGTCCTTTGCAGACACATTGAGGATACCGTTGGCATCGATGTCAAATGTCACTTCAATCTGAGGTACACCTCTTGGAGCCGGTGCGATGCCGTCGAGGATGAAGTTGCCGATAAGCTTGTTATCCTTTGCCATAGGACGCTCTCCCTGAAGCACGTGGATATCTACTGCAGGCTGGTTGTCGGCAGCTGTAGAGAACACCTGTGACTTCTTTGTAGGAATTGTAGTGTTTGACTCGATGAGCTTTGTCATCACACCTCCGAGAGTCTCGATACCGAGTGAGAGCGGAGTCACGTCGAGAAGGAGGACATCCTTCACGTCACCTGCGAGCACACCACCCTGGATAGCGGCACCCATAGCTACAACCTCGTCAGGGTTCACGCTCTTGTTCGGAGCCTTTCCGAAGAATTTCTCAACAACAGCCTGGATTGCAGGGATACGTGTCGAACCACCTACGAGGAGAACCTCGCTGATGTCTGATGCGCTGAGGCCTGCATCCTGGAGAGCCTTGCGGCATGGCTCGATTGTTCTCTGGATGAGAGAATCTGCGAGCATTTCGAACTTAGCTCTTGTAAGAGTCTTCACAAGGTGCTTTGGAACTCCGTCAACAGGCATGATGTAAGGAAGGTTGATCTCAGTTGATGTCTGGCTTGAGAGCTCGATCTTAGCCTTCTCAGCAGCCTCCTTAAGTCTCTGGAGTGCCATAGGATCCTTCTTGAGGTCGATTCCGCCGTTCTCTGATGCGAACTCGGCTGCGAGCCAGTCGATGATCACCTGGTCGAAGTCGTCACCACCGAGGTGAGTGTCACCGTTTGTAGAAAGAACTTCGAATACGCCGTCTCCGAGGTCCATGATAGAAATATCGAATGTACCGCCACCGAGGTCATATACGGCGATCTTCATATCCTTGTGCATCTTGTCGAGACCATATGCAAGCGCAGCTGCTGTAGGCTCGTTGATGATACGCTTAACCTCGAGGCCTGCAATCTGACCGGCCTCCTTGGTAGCCTGGCGCTGTGAGTCTGAGAAGTATGCAGGAACTGTGATGACAGCCTCTGTAACCTCCTGACCGAGATACTCCTCTGCAGTCTTCTTCATCTTCTGGAGAATCATGGCAGAAATCTCCTGTGGTGAATAGAGACGTCCGTCGATGTCTACACGTGGAGTGTCGTTGTCACCCTTAACTACCTTATATGGTACGCGTGCGATGTCGCCTGTCACCTGGCTGTACTTCTCACCCATGAATCTCTTGATTGAGAATACTGTCTTGTGAGGGTTTGTGATTGCCTGACGCTTTGCAGGGTTACCTATCTTTCTTTCTCCGCCGTCAGTGAATGCCACCACTGAAGGGGTAGTTCTCTGTCCTTCGTTGTTGATGATGACGGTAGGTTCATTACCTTCCATCACTGCCACACATGAATTTGTGGTTCCGAGGTCAATACCAATGATTTTTCCCATAACTTGTATAATTTTATATTTTAACTTATTCTTTTCAATTGTCGTTTTTCCGAGGAGATGAAAGTCCGATATCGGAATCTTTTTCCACGACGCCAGGATAATAACGAAACTTGTGCCAATGCTCAGGTCGTGAAAATATATGCCAAAATGTCAGTTTTTCTCTGCCATCATACCCTGCGTAATGACATATTTGCTATTTTTGTGACATGATTTACAGAGAACTTTCATCAGGCGAGTTCAATGATCTCGCAGCAAGAATACTTTATGAAGACAATCATCTTCTTGTCGTGAACAAGAAGGTAGGGGAGATAGTACAAGGAGACAAGACCTCCGATGAGCCTCTTACCGAGACTTATAAGGCATTCATCGCCCAGCGTGATGCAAAGCCCGGACAGGTGTTTATGGGCCTGCCGCATCGTCTGGACCGTCCTGTAAGCGGTATCGTGGTCCTTGCCAAGACCTCCAAGTCGCTTGAACGCCTTAATGCCATGTTCCGTGACTCGGATGTACATAAATATTATTGGGCTCTGGTATGTGCGGAGCCGAAGCCGACGGAAGGCCATCTGGAAGACATGATGTGGCGCAACGAAAAGCAGAACAAATCATACATCTGTCATCCCGGCTCGGCACGTAAGGATGCCAAGCTGGCTAAGCTGAATTACAGACTCCTTAAGAACACTGACAGATACTCTCTTGTGGAAGTCGAACTCCTGACCGGACGCCATCATCAGATCCGCTGCCAGCTTTCCAACCTAGGCTGTCCCATCAAAGGCGACCTCAAATATGGCGCTCCACGCTCCAATCCTGACGGAGGAATCTCACTCCATGCCCGTCGCATAACCTTCACCCATCCGGTAAAAAAAGAGCCCCTGACTATAGAGGCTCCTGTACCGTCTTCATGGAAAGGTGTTTAATTTGCTCCTGTTTCTATAGATATAAAAAGGACCTGAATTATTCCAGCAATCCGTCATGTCCACAGCAACGTCAGCGCCTTTTTCCAATGATGTGTTTGTCAATGTGACATCACTTATCAGTCATCCTCTTTTTGGAGCGGGTGACGGGGGTCGAACCCGCGGCCCTCGGCTTGGGAAGCCGATGCTCTACCACTGAGCTACACCCGCAATACTCCGCAAATTTAATAAATTCAGCTTACGACACCAACTTTCCCGTTATTTTTTTACCGTGGTTTTGTAGTGATAAATTATAATTAAAATGCCGATGTGTTTGATAAATTGTAATTGCTGTTTAAAATATGCTTGCATTCATCAATTAATAGTCTTGAATGTAACTAATTGTATCAAAAATACTTATAAAAATATTTGATTATCTTTGCAGTCGAAACTTAAAGTTAGTAGTGACGGTATGATCCGTCTGTATGTTAAAATTGTAACACGATTAATTATTATGGAAATCAACAACATCGGAAACAACGCAGGCCTTGTATGGAATGCACTTAATTCAAATGGTAAGATGACTGAGACCAAGCTTAAGAAGGAGACTGGTCTTGCAAGCGCAGAGTTCTTTGCTGCTCTCGGATGGCTCGCACGTGAGGGCAAGCTCAACGTGGAGACTGAGGTTAAGGGTGCAAAGACTTGTGAGTACTATTCACTCAACGCGTAATCTTGACTCATTTATGAGAAGACGGCTGAACAGGCAATCTCCTGTTCAGCTTTTTTTATATCTGATTTCCTCGTCTGACGTGTAGGATAATTCTCGAAAATGCTTAAATTTGTAGGATTTTGAAAAGTGCTATATATCATGAACGAGACAAAACTTATGAACCTTGCTGCTGATAATATCCGTATTCTGGCGGCATCAATGGTGGAAAAGGCAAAATCAGGCCATCCTGGCGGAGCTATGGGTGGAGCAGATTTCATAAATGTGCTCTATTCTGAGTACCTTCAGTACGACCCTGAGAACCCAAAGTGGGAAGGACGTGACCGTTTCTTCCTTGATCCCGGTCATATGTCGCCGATGTTATATGCTCAGCTTGCATTGACAGGAAAGTTTTCTATTGATGAGCTCATGCAGTTCCGCCAGTGGGGGGCACCTACTCCCGGACATCCTGAACTCAATGTAAAGCGTGGGGTAGAGAACACTTCAGGCCCTCTCGGACAGGGTCATGTGTATGCAGTAGGAGCGGCAATGGCTGCAAAGTTCCTTGCAGCGCGTACCGGAAACCCTACTTTCAGCAAGGAAACCATCTATGCATATATTTCTGATGGAGGTATCCAGGAGGAAATCTCTCAGGGTGCCGGCCGCGTGGCAGGAACCTTGGGACTTGACAATCTCGTGATGTTCTATGACTCAAATGACATCCAGCTTTCGACTGAGTGCAGCGAGGTCTTCGCTGAGGACACTGCCATGAAGTATCGTTCATGGGGATGGCATGTGATCACTATTGACGGAAATGACTGCGTACAGATCCGCAAGGCTCTTGATGAGGCTAAGTCAATCACTGACCGTCCTACGCTTATCATCGGAAAGTGCGTGATGGGCAAGGGTGCAAGGACTGCCGATAATCAGTCCTATGAGCGTAGCTGCAAGACTCATGGAGCACCTCTCGGTGGAGATGCCTACAGGAATACAGTCATTAATCTCGGTGGTGATCCTGATGCACCGTTTGTAATCTATGACGAGGTTCAGGCACTATACGATAAGCGTGCTCAGGAACTTAGGGCTATTGTCGCAGAACGTCATGCGGAAGAAGTTAAGTGGGCTTCAGCAAATCCTGAAAAAGCTTCGCAGCAGACCGAATGGTTCAGTGGCAAGGCTCCTCAGATTGACTGGAGCAAGGTTCAGCAGAAAGCAGGAGCGCCTACCAGAAATGGATCTGCTGTTGTTCTTGGAGTGTTGGCAGAGAATGTTCCTAATATGGTCGTGGCTTCTGCAGACCTCTCGAATTCGGATAAAACTGACGGTTTCCTCAACAAGACCCACGCCTTCACGAAGGGAGATTTCAGCGGTGCATTCTTCCAGGCTGGTGTTGCAGAGCTCACGATGGCTTGCATCTGCATAGGAATGACTCTTCATGGAGGCGTCATAGCCGGTTGCGGCACATTCTTCGTATTCTCTGATTATATGAAGCCAGCCATCCGTATGGCAGCCCTCATGGAACTCCCTGTAAAATTCATATGGTCGCATGATGCATTCCGTGTCGGAGAGGATGGACCTACGCATGAGCCTGTAGAGCAGGAGGCTCAGATCCGTCTCATGGAAAAGATGAAGAACCACAGCGGCAAGAATTCCATGCTTGTGCTTCGTCCTGCAGATGTTGAAGAGACCACTGTCTGCTGGAGAATGGCAATGGAAAATACTGACAGCCCGACAGGACTTATCTTATCACGTCAGAATATTGATATGCTTCCTGAAGGGAATGATTATAATCAGGCAGAGAAGGGCGCATATATCGTTGCGGAATCGGATGAGAATCCGGATGTTATTCTCGTGGCATCAGGTTCGGAGGTGTCGACTCTCGTTGCCGGAGCACAACTTCTCCGTGCTGACGGCGTAAAGGTTCGTATAGTAAGCTGTCCTTCTGAGGGACTCTTCCGTAACCAGAGCAAGGAATATCAGGAAAGCGTACTTCCATCCGGAGCAAAGATCTTCGGCCTTACTGCCGGTCTTCCTGTCAATCTACAGGGTCTGGTGGGCTGCAACGGAAAGGTGTTCGGACTCGAAAGCTTCGGATTCTCAGCTCCTTACAAGGTGCTCGACGAAAAGCTCGGCTTTACTGCTGAGAATGTCTACGCTCAGGTAAAGTCAATGTAGTTTAGCATAATACTTGAATTTGAGATGCATGGACCGGAATCCGGCCCATGCATTTTAAATATTTAGTGTTATGAAACGTCATTTTGAAAATCTTGCCAAAAGGGCTGGTCGCATGATCCGCCATTGGTGGATGATGCTGATTGTCGGCATTCTTGTTATCATTGCTGGAATACTTGTGTTCGTATTCCCTGTTCAGAGTTATATGACCTTAGGCATCCTCTTCGGAGTGCTGATGCTTTTGAGCGGTGCAGCCCAGCTCGTGATTGCCAGCTCCAGCGGCAACTACCTCATGATGAAGGGGTATGTGGTAATAGGAGGAGTGATAGATCTGCTGCTGGGAATTTTCCTGTGCATCTATCCTGGGGTCACGATGGTCCTGCTGCCTATATTCCTGGGAATCTGGATGCTCTACCACAGCTTTATAATCATTGCCTTCGGCGGTGATATGGACACTTTCAGGATTCCGGACGGCGGCTGGGTGATCATCGGAGGTATTCTGCTCCTGATACTATCGATAGTAGTGCTGATAAATCCTCTCGGAGCCGGAATCGAGACAATAATCATTCTTGCTGGAATTGGACTTCTCGTATTTGGAGCCCTCCTGTGCATGCTCTCGATGAAACTTCGGGATATTCATAAACATTTCGAGGCTCCACAGGCCTGAAGATCAATTATCAGGACTTCCCCGATAGAATAGAAGAAACGGCTTTCCACCATATTACGGAAGCCGTTTTCTAATATATAATTCTGAAATTAACGTCAATCAGTATCAATTTCGCGCTAAAATATATAAGAATCGTCTATGTGTGCATTTTGTCGTCAGAATTAAAGTTTCTTTTGTGTATATTTGTAAGCTTTCTTAAAGGAAAATTGCTATGATGTTCAAAAGATTCTTCTGTCTTCTGGCGGCAAATGTATTTATATACGCCTGTAATCTTGGAGTATGCCATATTGATGGAAATCAAGTGACGGTAAATGTCAGGCAGGTGGAAACCGGTGGTCCCCGTAAGGTGCGTCTTGAGGTGTTGGGCGAAAAGCTGATTCATGTCTCGGCAACTCCCGAGAGACGTTTTGCGAATCCTCATAGCCTTGTGGTTCTCCCTCAGAAAGATGTTCCTGAGTTTGAAGTGTTCAGTCGCGGCGACACAGTCACGGTCGCAACAGCTGCCATCAAGGCGAATGTACTTGCGTCGACAGGAGAAATATGGTTTACGGATTCCGAAGGGAATGTCCTTCTGTGTGAAGAGAAGGGAGGCGGAAAACATTTCGAGCCGGTTGAAGCGGAGGGTATGGAAGGCTGGTCCTACCGTCAGGTCTTCGAATCCCCTGAAGATGAGGCTTTCTACGGCCTTGGACAGCATCAGGCTGATGAGTTCAATTACAAAGGAAAGAACGAGCAGCTTTTCCAGTACAACACGAAGGTGTCTGTGCCTTTCATCGTTTCGAATAAAGGCTACGGCATCCTCATGGACAGTTATTCGATGATGCGCTTCGGCAATCCTGAGGACTATAAGCAGCTTGGAGATGTCTTCAGACTTTATGATGCTAATGGTAACGAGGGATGCCTGACAGGTACTTATGTTCCCGCTGAAGGTGAGACTCTTGTCCGCGAGGAGCAGAGTCTTTATTTCGAGTATCTGGTTGCCCCGGAAATGGCCCGTGTGGTAAATTTGCCGGAGGATTTCCAGTTATATGGATCCGAGGTCACTTACGAAGGTTATCTCGAGGCTCCTGTGACAGGGGATTATCAGTTCATCCTTTATTATGCCGGTTACACGACTGTGTCCATTGACGGAAAGACTGTGGTTCCGGAGCGTTGGCGTACTTCATGGAATCCGAATGCCTACAAATTCAATGTCCATCTCGAGGCTGGTCGTAAGACAGGACTCAAGGTGGAATGGAAGCCTGATGGAGGAGTCTCTTACTGCGGTCTCCGTGCTTATGATGCTACTGTACCTGAGCAGCAGGCCAAGCATCAGTGGTGGAGCGAGATGTCGAAGCAGATGGACTGGTATTTCATTGCGGGAGAAGATATGGACGAGGTCATAGGCGGCTACCGCACCCTTACCGGAAAGGCTCAGGTGATGCCAAAATGGGCCATGGGATATTGGCAGAGCCGCGAGCGTTACAAGACTTCCACTGAGATGATTGAGGCCCTTGAAGGATTCAGAAAGAGAAATATACCGATAGATAATATCGTGATGGACTGGAGTCATTGGGAAGAAGATGCGTGGGGAAGTCATGAATTCGATCCTGCACGTTTCCCGGATCCTAAGGCGATGGTGGATTCCATTCATGCGATGAACGGCCGTATGATGATTTCGGTATGGCCGAAGTTCTATGTTGATACAGAGCATTATAAGGAGTTTGACAGGAGGGGATGGATGTACACGAAGGCTTATGAGGACGGCATCCGCGACTGGATAGGCAAAGGATATCTATACGGATTCTACGATGCTTATGCCCCGCAGGCGCGTGAACTTTTCTGGCAGCAGATGCAGGACCATTATTATCCTTTGGGCATCGATGCGTGGTGGATGGATGCCTCGGAGCCTAATATCCGTGACTGCACTGATATGGATTACAGAAAGGCTCTGTGCGGCCCGACTGCGCTCGGCTCGTCGACGGAGTTCTTCAATGCATATTCTCTGGTTAATGCAGATGCGATTTATAATGGTCAGCGCAGAACAGATCCCCACAAACGTGTCTTCCTGCTCACCCGAAGCGGTTTTGCCGGTCTTCAGAGATATTCGACCGCCACATGGAGCGGCGACATTGCAACGCGTTGGGAAGATATGAAGGCGCAGATTTCCGCTGGATTGAATTTCGCCGTCAGCGGCATACCATATTGGACTATGGATATAGGAGGCTTCTGCGTTGAGAACCGATATATGGATGCCCAGAATTTATATAATGCTACCGGTAAGGAAAATGCAGATATGAAGGAGTGGCGCGAATTGAATGCACGCTGGTTCCAGTTCGGAGCCTTCTGCCCGCTTTTCCGTGCGCACGGACAGTTCCCTTTCCGCGAAC
>JBGVQX010000041.1:0-10836 GCA_045127905.1 Candidatus Cryptobacteroides sp. | reverse complement strand
TTTATATAATGCTACCGGTAAGGAAAATGCAGATATGAAGGAGTGGCGCGAATTGAATGCACGCTGGTTCCAGTTCGGAGCCTTCTGCCCGCTTTTCCGTGCGCACGGACAGTTCCCTTTCCGCGAACCTTGGGAAATCGCCCCTGAAGGTCATCCTGCATACGAGTCCATAGTGTATTATACCAAGCTGCGCTACCGCCTGATGCCATATATATATTCTCTTGCCGGAATGACGCATTTCAAGGACTATACGATTATGCGCCCTCTGGTAATGGACTTTATGAAGGATGTTTCCGTGACCGATATCGGCGATGCCTATATGTTCGGACCATCTTTGCTTGTGGCTCCTGTCTATGAATACGGAGCCCGTCATCGCGAGGTGTATTTCCCTGAATGCGAGGGGTGGTATGATTTCTATACAGGGCGTTTCCTTGAAGGAGGAGCCTACAGGACGGTTTCAGCTCCATACGGCAGAATGCCTCTCCATGTGCGTGCAGGTTCTATTCTGCCGATGGGACCGGATATGCAATGGTCAGATGAAAAGCCGGCTGACGTTATCGATCTGTATGTATATCAGGGAGCGGATGGCACATTCACTCTTTATGAAGATGAGAATGTGAACTATAATTATGAGAAGGGAGCATACTCGATGATTGAGTTTGCATATTCGGAGGCAGACAGGACTTTGACTATTGCCGACCGCATCGGAAGTTTCCCGGGTATGCTTGAGAAGCGCATATTTAATGTGATACCAGTGGCAAAGGGCAGGAGAGTGCAGCAAAAGGTTGTATATGAAGGAAAATCAATTAAAATCAAATTATAATGGAAAAAACTTGGAGATGGTTCGGAAAGAAGGATAAGATAACTCTTTCCATGTTGAGACAGATCGGTGTTGAGGGCATTGTGACGGCCCTTCATGATGTGCCGAACGGGCAGGTGTGGACACGTGAGGCTATCCGTGATCTGCGCGAGTATATCGAAAGCTACGGCATGCGTTGGTCGGTGGTGGAGAGCCTTCCGGTATGCGAGAGCATAAAATATGGCGGAGCAGACCGTGACCAGCTGATCGAGAACTACAAGGAGAGCCTGCGCAATCTTTCTGCTGAAGGCATCCACACGATCTGCTATAACTTCATGCCTGTTCTTGATTGGGCGCGTACCGATCTGGATCATCCGAATCCAAACGGCACCACCAACCTTTATTTCTCATATTCGGAGTTTGCATATTTCGATATCTATATCGTAGGCCGCGAAGGGGCTCGCGAGGAATGGGCTGCATTCAAGGTTCCTGGACTCGATGTCGAACGTGATATCCTCGCAGAGGTTGAGGCACTTAAGGAGAAGATGACTCCAGAGATGGAGCATAAGCTTGTGGAGAACATTATTGTCAAGACCCAGGGCTTCGTAAGCGGCAATATCCGCGAGGACGACGAGAAGCCGGTCGAGCTGTTCAAGCAGCTGCTTTCTCTGTATGACGGCATTACCAAGGACCAGCTCCGCGAGAATATGCGCTACTTCCTTTCGGCGATCATGCCTGTCTGCGAGGAATGCGGAATGAATATGTGCGTTCATCCTGACGATCCTCCGTTCCCTGTGCTCGGCCTTCCTCGTATTGTGACCTCGGAGGCTGATATCGAGTGGTTCCTGGGAGCTGTGGACAATCCTCACAACGGTCTCACATTCTGTGCAGGATCGCTTTCTGCAGGAGCACAGAACAATGTCGTGGAGATGGCGCGCAAGTTTGCCTCACGTACACATTTCGTGCACCTTCGCTCGTGCCATATCTTCGATAACGGAGACTTTACTGAGGCAAGCCACCTTGGAGGCCGTGCTGATATAGTTGAGCTTGTGAGGATCTTCGAACAGCAGAATCCGGAACTTCCGATGCGTGTGGACCATGGTATGACGATGCTCGGCGATGACGTGAGAGGCTATAATGCAGGATATGCCTTCCTTGGCAGAATGTTCGCGATGGGACAGGTACAGGGTGTCATGGCTGCAGTAGATAAGGAACTTGGACTTAAATATAAAATCACAGGATTCTATGAATAATTTGTTTGACATAAAGGGAAATGTCACCGTCATCACCGGTGGCACAGGCGTCCTCGGACGCGCGATAGCAAGGTATCTGGCTCTTAACGGAGCCAAGGTCATCATCCTCGGTCGTAAGGAAGATGTTGGAAATCAGCTTGCTGCAGAGATCTGCGCCGAAGGCGGTGAGTGCGAATTTATGAAGACCGACGTAATGAATACAGAGGTGGTGAAGAAGAATTGTGAGGATATTCTTGCAAAGTACGGCCGTATTGATACGCTTTTGAATGCAGCCGGCGGCAATATGCCTGGAGCGACCATTCCGCCGGACAAGAACTTCTTCGACCTTCAGGTCGATCAGTTCCAGACCGTTCTTAATCTGAATCTCACCGGTACTGTAATCCCTACTCAGGTGTTCCTTGAGCCTATGGTCCGTCAGGGAAAGGGCTCGATCATCAACTTCTCTTCTATGGCAGCCTTCCGTCCTCTTACTCGAGTTGCAGGATATGCTGCAGCAAAGGCCGGAATCTCAAACTTTACTTCTTTCATGGCAACTGAGTGTGCCAAAAAGTTTGGAGAAGGTATCAGGGTGAATGCAATCGCCCCAGGATTTTTCCTTACGGAACAGAATCGCTCTCTCCTGACCAATCCGGACGGCACCTACACCCAGCGTGGCCAGGATGTTATCCGTCAGACTCCGTTCGGACGTATGGGCGACCCTGAGGAGCTTTGCGGAACCATCCATTACCTGATGTCCGACGCCTCTAAGTTCGTGACTGGAACCGTAGCCGTCGTGGACGGTGGATTCAACGCTTTTGCAATGTAATATTGCAATATAGCTCGGATATGTCATTGCCATGCGCATAGACCCGTAGGTGATCTTATACTTTAAAGTGTCGTAATTGTAACAGATTACGGCACTTTTTGTAAAATTTCTCCGATAGTCAAATATAAATCTTTATATTTGTTTGATTTGATTTTAAGTCAAGGCTATTATGTATCTCTTAGGTTACGATATCGGAAGTTCGTCGGTAAAGGCGAGTCTGGTGGACGCCCAGTCGGGCAGATGTGTGGCATCGTCATTTTATCCCAAATCAGAGGCTGCGATCATTGCAGTAAAACCAGGTTGGGCAGAGCAGGAACCATCTTCATGGTGGGAAAATCTCAAGCTCGCGACAGCTGACATCATGGCTGCTTCGGCCGCCGATCCGAAAGACATCAATGCAATAGGAATCTCATATCAGATGCACGGACTCGTATGCGTGGATAAGGACCAGAACGTCCTTCGCCCTTCGATCATCTGGTGCGACTCGCGTGCCGTTCCATACGGCCAGAAGGCATTCGACCAGATCGGACACGAGAACTGTCTGTCACACCTGCTGAACTCTCCTGGCAATTTTACAGCTTCGAAACTTGCATGGGTAAAGGAGAATGAACCTGAACTCTATGCCAAGATATATAAGATCATGCTTCCTGGCGATTATATCGCGATGAAGCTCAGCGGCGAGATCTGCACTACCATCTCGGGTCTTTCAGAGGGAATGCTCTGGGACTTTGCTGAGGGTGCCCCGGCACAGATGCTTCTGGACTATTACGGCATCGACAAGTCGCTTATCGCTGACATCAAACCTACATTCTCTGAGCAGGGAAGAGTAAGCGCGGCAGCTGCTGCAGAACTAGGCCTTGCAGAAGGAATCCCTATCACATACCGTGCTGGCGACCAGCCTAACAACGCACTGTCGCTCAACGTGTTCAATCCTGGTGAGATAGCTTCTACGGCAGGTACGTCCGGAGTCGTATATGGCGTCCTCGGAGATGTAAACTACGATCCTAAATCTCGCGTAAATACATTTGCGCATGTAAACCATACGCCGGATCAGACACGTCTTGGTGTGCTTCTCTGCATCAATGGAACAGGCATCCTGAACTCGTGGATGAAGAGAAACGTTGCACCGGAGAGCATCTCATACGCTGTGATGAACGATCTTGCAGCCAAGGCTCCTATCGGAAGCGCGGGCGTAAGCATCATGCCTTTCGGAAACGGTGCCGAGCGTATGCTGGAGAACAGGGAAGTCGGCAGCTCTATCCACGGAGTGAACTTCAATGTACATGACAAGTCACATCTTCTTCGTGCGGCGCAGGAAGGCATCGTGTTCTCGTTCAAGTATGGCATCGAGGTCATGGAGCAGATGGGCATGAACGTGAACAAGATCCACGCAGGACATGCCAACATGTTCCTCAGCCCTATCTTTCGCGAGACTCTCGCAGGAGTTTCCGGTGCAGTGATCGAGCTGTATGATACAGACGGTTCAGTGGGAGCAGCCAAGGGCGCAGGTATCGGAGTCGGTATCTATAAGGACAACACAGAGGCCTTTGCTACTCTCGAGAAGCTCGCCGTGATCGAGCCGGCACATACTGCAGAGTACACTGAGGCATATGAAACATGGAAATCAAGGCTTTAGCCTGTCATTTCGAGCGAAGTCGAGAAATCTAATACTATAAAATTAATAAACTAAAGCTATGGCAAAAGAATTTTTCCCTGGAATCGGCAAGATTCAGTTTGAAGGCAAGGAAAGCCGCAATCCGCTGGCATTCCGTTATTATGATGCAGAAAAAGTGGTACTTGGCAAGAAGATGAGCGAGTGGCTCAAGTTCTCTATGGCATGGTGGCACACACTCTGCGCAGAGGGTGCAGACCAGTTCGGTGGCGGTACAAAGACTTTCCCTTGGAACGGTGCGGCGTGTCCTATCCAGGCTGCTAAGGATAAGGTTGACGCAGGTTTCGAGTTCATGCAGAAGATCGGTATCGAGTACTACTGCTTCCACGATGTCGACCTCGTTGACGAGGGCGCGAACGTTGAGGAGTATGAGGCTAACCTCAAGCAGATTGTAGCTTACCTTAAGGAGAAGCAGGCTGAGACTGGCATCAAGCTCCTTTGGGGTACAGCAAACGTATTCGGCCACAAGAGATATATGAACGGTGCCGCTACAAACCCTGATTTCGACGTTGTGGCACGCGCAGCAGTCCAGATCAAGAATGCAATCGACGCTACTATCGAACTCGGCGGTACAAACTACGTGTTCTGGGGTGGTCGTGAGGGTTACATGAGCCTTCTCAACACAGACCAGAAGCGCGAGAAGGAGCACCTCGCAATGATGCTCACACTCGCTCGCGACTACGCTCGCTCAAAGGGCTTCACAGGCACATTCCTCATCGAGCCTAAGCCGATGGAGCCTACAAAGCACCAGTATGACGTTGACACTGAGACAGTGATCGGCTTCCTCAAGGCTCACGGTCTTGACAAGGACTTCAAGGTGAACATCGAGGTTAACCACGCTACTCTCGCAGGTCACACATTCGAGCATGAACTCGCATGTGCAGTTGATGCAGGCATGCTCGGTTCTATCGACGCTAACCGCGGTGACTACCAGAACGGCTGGGATACTGACCAGTTCCCGATCGACGCATTTGACCTCACTCAGGCCATGATGCAGATCATCCGCAACGGCGGCCTCGGAAACGGTGGTACTAACTTCGACGCCAAGACACGTCGTAACTCTACAGACCTCGAGGATATCTTCATAGCTCATATCGCCGCGATGGATGCTATGGCACGTGCTCTGGAGAATGCTGCAGCTCTTATCGAGCAGTCTCCTATCCAGAAGATGGTTGCCGAGCGCTATTCAAGCTTTGATGCCGGTCTTGGAAAGAAGTTCGAGAACGGAGAACTTACCCTTGAGGATGTCTATGAGTATGGAAAGCAGGTGGGAGAACCTAAGCAGACATCCGGCAAGCAGGAACTCTATGAGGCAATACTTAACATGTACTGTTAAAATGGCAAACAATATAAATAATAAAGGCAGCAAGGGCTATCTGTTTTCGATAGTCCTTGTAGCCGTTATAGGCGGACTGCTGTTCGGATACGACACAGCGGTCATTTCAGGAGCTGAAAAAGGTCTTCAGGCATTCTTCATGGGCGCCAAGGACTTTGTCTATACGGATTTCATGCACGGTATCACGTCTTCAAGCGCACTAATCGGATGTGTCATCGGTGCAGCACTCTCCGGTATATGCGCTTCAAGGCTGGGTCGTAAGAAATCACTGATAATGGCAGGTGTGTTCTTCTTCCTTTCAGCTCTTGGTTCTTACCTTCCTGAATTCCTTTTCTTTGAGAAAGGTCAGCCGTCATTCTCGCTTCTGATAGCATTCAACTTATATCGAGTGCTCGGAGGTGTCGGTGTGGGTCTTGCTTCTGCAATCTGCCCTATGTATATAGCAGAGGTAGCTCCAAGCAACCTGAGAGGAACGCTTGTTTCGTGGAATCAGTTTGCAATCATCTTCGGACAGCTTGTCGTGTATTTCGTGAATTTCATGATTTTGGGAGAACATATTGCTCCTGTAATCCAGAAGATGGCTGAGGGCATCAACCAGATTATGAATCCGGCAGAGGCTCAATGGGCTATAGAGACCGGATGGAGATATATGTTTGTAAGCGAGGCAGTCCCTGCCGGTCTGTTTACATTGCTCCTTTTCCTTGTCCCTGAGACTCCTCGTTATCTTGCGATGACAGGAAAGGATGAGCAGGCTCTCACTATCCTTACAAAGATCAACGGATCTGCGAAGGCTGCTGAGATTCTCGCTGAAATCAAGGCTACTGTAAGCGAGAAGACTGAGAAACTCTTCACATATGGTTGGCTGGTAATCTTCGTGGGCATCATGCTCAGTGTATTCCAGCAGGCGGTAGGTATCAACGCGGTGCTCTATTTCGCTCCTCGTATATTCGAGTCCCTCGGAATGGGCAACCCTATGATGCAGACTGTGATAATGGGTGTTGTTAATATTACCTTCACGCTTGTTGCAATCTTCACGGTCGAGAGATGGGGACGCAAACCTCTTCTTATCTGGGGCTCTCTAGGCATGGCCATAGGTGCTGCCGGTGTAGCTGTGACGAGTGTAGTTGCTTCTCTGCCTCCTGTGATTGCTGTAATCAGCATTATGGTCTACAGTGCCTCGTTCATGTTCAGCTGGGGCCCTATCTGTTGGGTGCTTATCTCAGAAATATTCCCGAATACAATCCGTGGCGCTGCTGTGGCCATAGCCGTCGCGTTCCAGTGGATATTCAACTTCATCGTCTCATCGACATTCCTGCCGATGTATAACATGAGTCTTGGGTCCATGGAGAATTTCGGTCATGCATTTACATACGGCCTGTATGGAGTCATATGCATAATAGCTGCGATCTTCGTCTGGAAGCTTGTTCCTGAGACTAAGGGAAAGACTCTCGAGGATATGTCCCGTCTTTGGAAACGCAAATAGTTAAATTATTTAACTGTGACGCTTGGCAGTGTATTGGGAAAGAATCACTCCGAGAGTCGATATAGCAATACCGCACCATTGACGCGGATTCAGATGCTCGTGTCCGATTGCCCATGCGATAAGTGCAGCTGCAACAGGGATCAATGCAGAGAAAATGCTTGACTTTGCTACTCCTAGATTCTTGATGGTGCTGACCCATAACGAGAAGGCGAGACTTGAACAAAGAATCGCAAGACATATTATCGGGTACCATACTTCCGGAGTGAAATAGGTATTGACGTCAAAGTCTCCTATACCTTTCCATATGAAAAGCGGAAAAAGATAGACTGAACCTATCAGAAACTGGTACATTACAATGATCTGGCTGGAATAATTTCCGGCCAGACTTTTTGTTATGGAGGCGTGTCCGACTTCGGAAAGCACGGCGATAAGCAGCAGGACCACTCCCCATATGAAGTTCTCTCCGAGTTCTCCCTTTGACATTGCAACCATCACGATTCCCACCAGGGACAGCATTATGCCGGTTATGTTCATCAGACTGATCTTCTCCTTGAAGAAGAAGATGCCTGCTCCTATGGAAAATATAGGAATCGTAGCGATAATCATTGCGCTGAGGGTAGGGGAGCCTGTTTCCTTCAGTCCGTAGGTCTCACAAATGAAGTAGATGAACGGTTCGAAGAATGCAAGCAGAAGGAATTTTGGCAGATCTTTCTTCTGTATACGCTTGATCCTTCCATAGGCAGTGTTGAACAGGAACAATATGACTCCTGCCATAAGTATTCTGACAAATACAAAGTAGAATACCGGTATTCCCAATGCTATGAGCTGGTCTGTCCAGATATAGGACATACCCCATAATGTTATTGCAAATGTCGATGCTATATAAATAAGCATCTTGCTGGGCTGTACTTTTGGAGACATTGTTTCCTATAATATTATATTTCCATTAACAAATAACGTTTCGACAACTCCTCGCAGAGTTTCTCCCGCGTATGGAGTCCAACCGCATTTCCCTTTCTGATCTTCGTCCTTGACTGTAAACTCCTTGCTCAGGTCGAAAACCACGAGATCCGCCTCGTATCCTTTTTGAATTTTACCTCTGTTGAGTCCGTATAGTTCTGCTGCGTTTTCAGAGAACACCGAAGCAATCCTTGTCAGAGGAATATCTTCCTGATGTGCTATTGTGAGAAGTACAGGCAGACTCTGCTGGATTGTAGGTAGTCCGGAAGGTGCCTTGCAATATGGCGCCGCCTTTTCAGACTCCAGATGTGGGGCATGATCCGAGCCTATCGTGTCTATGATCCCTGTTGCCAGGCCGTTTCTCAGAGCCTCTCTGTCGCTTTCTGTCTTTATTGAAGGATTACATTTTACCTTGCTCCCAAGTCTGTCATAGTCAGAGTTGCTGAACCACAGGTAATTGCAGGAAGTCTCAGCCTTTATCTTAGGGTTCTGTATCTTGGCAGCCCTCACCATTTCAAGCTCTTCCTTTGTGGAAATGTGGCAGAGAACCATGCTTGTCTGATGACTGATGGCCATTTCAAGAGCCTTGATGCTGGATTTTATACACGCCTTTCGGCTTCTTATGTTCTCGTGTTCCCTGAACGGGATATCTTCTCCGTATTTCTGAACCGCTTCGTTGAGATTTGACTTTATGGTAGCCTCATCTTCGCAGTGTACGAGCACAGGTTTTTCGCGGATAGAAAATATCTTGTCAAGGGTACTGTCCGAATCCACAAGCATGTTGCCGGTAGATGACCCCATGAATACTTTGACTCCGGCAATATCTTCCGGATTCAGTCCGCTCTGAGGGTCTCCTTCCCTGACCAGACGGCATATCTCATCCGCATTTTCGTTAGTGACCCCGATGTGGAAGCTGATTTTTCCGCGCACGCGGCCTTTGGCTGTCTCAATCTTCTCTTTGAGTGCCATGGCTGTGGTAGTTGCCGGATTGGTATTGGGCATGTCCATGTATGATGTAACGCCCCCTTTCAGCGCCGCCTCCGACTCCGTATGCATGTCTGCCTTATGTGTCAGTCCCGGCTCACGGAAATGCACGTGAGCATCTATGCCTCCTGCGATTATATGCTTTCCTGTGAGGTCCATTATCTGGCCTGCTTCCTTTCTGTATTTGAAAAGAAGATACTGATAGTCTTCTGCATCGGCATACAGCACGTCTTTTATGATATGCCCCTCGAGGATGACAGATCCTGATGCTTCCTTTTCGGATGTTACGATTGTTGCGTTTTCAAGAAGAATCATATGATTATTTCTTTCTTGGCCTGATCTTTCTCATTTTGAGTTTAATCACTCCCCAGAATGCCTCTCCGAATATTCCGCTGCTCATCTTTGATGTACCTTCCGTGCGGTCCATGAAAATAATAGGAACCTCCTTTATCTTGAATCCCAGCTTATATGTCGAGTACTTCATCTCTATCTGGAATCCATATCCCTTCATCTTCACATTGTCGAGGTCTATAGTCTCCAGTACCTCTCTTTTGTAGCATTTGAATCCTGCAGTAGTGTCATAAACCTTCATTCCCAGTACGGTGCGCACATAGACAGAGGCGTAATATGACATTATCACTCTGCCTATCGGCCAGTTTATCACGCTGATTCCGTTGCAGTAGCGTGAACCGATTGCCAGATCAGCTCCGTCCTTGCATGCCTGATATAGTCTTGGAACATCATTCGGGTTGTGTGAAAAGTCTGCATCCATCTCGAAGATATAGTCGTACTGGTGCTCCACACACCATTTGAATCCGGTTATGTATGCAGTCCCCAGTCCCAACTTGCCCTTTCTCTCGATCATGAACAACCGCCCCGGAAATTCAATCTGAAGCCTCTTTACTATGTCTGCCGTTCCGTCAGGCGATCCATCTTCAATGACAAGTATGTGATATTCTCCTTCGAGAGTAAATACGGCCCTTACTATCTTCTCGATGTTTTCCTTTTCATTATATGTAGGAATAATCGCAATTTTCTTATCCATATATTATATATATAAGTCAAACATGCAAATATACAAAAAACCTTGATTGCTTACACTCTTGAGACGATTTATGGCGCGAAAGAATATCTTGAAAAATATTTAATCTGACTAACATTCAATTGGTCAATTCGTTAGCGGATTATGATTATTTCAGGCATAAAAAAAGGTTATAAATTATTGCAAAAAAGTTTGGAGGTAAAGAAAAATTGTCTACCTTTGCACTCCCTTTGAAAAACGGGGTGGCTGATAGGCCTGAAGTTCTTAAAAAGACTGACGCAAAAATAAAACTGAAAATTTTTGATAAAAAGTTTGGAAGTTTGAAAATAATGCGTACCTTTGCAGCCCCGTTCGAAAAACGGGTCCTCTAACGAGGGTTTTAAAAGTTCATTGAAAAGACTGATTACTGTACAAGAAGCAAGTACCGAGAAATACAATTTATCGAGAAGCGTTAATTCTTTTGAAAGGATTATAAGTGTCAGGGCAAGCTAAGAAATTTATA
>JBGVQX010000040.1:0-22486 GCA_045127905.1 Candidatus Cryptobacteroides sp. | reverse complement strand
CAAGGTCTTGATACCGAAAGAGCCAAATGCAAGCTGGTTTCCCCTCTGAGAGAGACCTTTCATGCGGCCTTTCTGCTGCCTTCTGAATTTTGTTTTCTTTGGTTGTAACATTGTTCTATTACTTTTAATGTAAAAATTTTTCGTAATATCCCTAAATAATTGAGTATCAGCTGGTTGGGCGGAGTGGTCCTCAATTAATGGGTTGCAAAGGTAGTAAAAATTTCTGAATTACAAACATTTTTTGCAAAAATATTCAACATTTTCGACCGAAGTTTTCGAAAGCTAAAATGCGCATTTTCATACACTTACGAACACTGTTAAAATTTTCTTTCGCGCATTTTCGACCGGAGCCGAAACCCCAATAAAACCATCATAAAAAACAAGGGGTCGAAAAAAGACCGTCAGTCAAGTTTAGGACTAAAAAAGTGACTGACGGTCAGAACAAGATATACAAGGAGCATGAATTTTGCAGATATGGGCCGGTTTGCTAACTTTGCAGGGATATGGAAAACAGAAGGTCCGGCATACATATTTATATAAGTATCCTGCTGCTGGTTATTACAGCAGCGGCGGGGGTGTGCCATGGCCAAACCCAGAAAGTCAGGACGAAGCAGATTCAGAAAAAGGAATTCATGAATTACACCGTCATCGGTAAAGATACCATATTCACTGATGCTCTTCCTGCCGCGAAGGTCTATGCAAGACTGCCGAAACAGAAAGGAAAGGAATGGAGGCGTTATTACAGGCTTGTACATAATTTCAGCAAGGCCTATCCTTATGCACTTGTAGCTAAGAAGATTGTAATGCAGGCCGACAGCACCATCGAGTCCGAAAATATGAAGTGGATAAAAAAGGGAAGATATGTGGACGATATACAGGCAGAGCTCTTCGACACATTCGAGAAACCACTCAGAAAAATGACGATAAGCCAGGGCATGCTCCTGATGAAACTTATAGACAGAGAAGTAGGCAAATCCTCTTATAATATAATAAAGGACTACAAGAACGGACTTACAGCCGGATTCTGGCAGGGAGTGGCAAAACTGTTCGGATCAGACCTCAAGAAGCCATATGACCCGGAGGGAGAAGATGCCAACGTGGAGGAACTGGTAAAGATATGGGAAGCAGGGGATTTCCCGGCATTCTATTTCTCACTATTCTGGAAAGACCCGCCTGAAGTGGTTGTTCCGGAAAAATACAGATGAGTGACCGCACCGCTCTCTGCGTCGAAGCAGATATATGGAGAGGCTGATATCCAATCCTTCATGACGTGTAATTCCGCTCCACAAGGAAGAGTCATTCTCACATCGGCATGATAATGTCCGAAGATAAAGAAGTCCACCTTCTGAGCCTCGGCAAACTCTTCAGCAAACTTATATAAAGGCTCTTCAACCCCTCTGAACTCATATTCATGATCGTGAGAGAGGCGGTTGTTGCGCGACCAGCCGTTGCCGAATCTGAAAGCCAGCCACGGATGAAGCGCACTGAAAAGAATCTGCGCCAGACGATTATGGAAAACCCCTCTAAGGAATCTATAACCACACGGCACCGGACCGAGACCATCGCCATGTCCGAGACAGAATTTTTTGCCGCCGATTTCCGCCACATAAGGCTGCTCGAGGCGCCTCATGCCAAGCTCTTCAAAATAACGGTACGTCCAGACATCATGGTTGCCTTGAAAAAAGAATACTTTCACCCCGCGGTCCATCAAGGCAGTCAAGGCCCCAAGCACCTTCACATAACCCTTTGGCACAACATCACGGTACTCATACCAGAAATCCCATATATCTCCAAGCAGATACACTGCTTCCGTTTCCTGCGGAAGTCCCTGCAGGAAAGACACAAGACGGTGTTCACGGTCGGCCGGGTCGCCGACTCTCAGCCCCAGATGAACATCTGATATAAAATAGTGTTTCGACATTGCTATTTTTCAATATAATACAGAAGCCGGTCCATCGAATACCTGTCAGTTATCAGGCAAAAACAAATATGCAGACTGCCGCGACAAGACAGTAAAGGGCAAACCAGCTGAGCTTAGCTCTCCTGACGAGCGCTATCATCACCTTGCATGCAAACAGTCCTGAAAGGAAAGCCGAAACAAAACCCAGTACTAACGGGAGTGTACCAACCGTCGAAGCACCAAACTCTCCTCCGACAATCTCCAGGAAAGTTTCTCCGAGAATAGGTACAAGCACCATCAAAAAAGAGAACTGCGCCATCACATCCCTGCGCACACCGCATATAAGTCCCGTAGAAATAGTCGTACCTGAGCGAGAAAGGCCAGGTATCACAGCAAAAGCCTGCCCAAGCCCGATGGCAAAAGCCTGCCAGTATGATATTCCGTTCCTATACTCATTAGCCGGGAATATAGACTTTCTCCCGGGCCTTGACGCATAATCAGAAAAGAAAAGAAGCAGAGCAGTCGCTATCAGAGCAAAACCCACAACGGTAATAGAACCGAAAAGACTCTCGACCTGATCCTTGAAAAAGACTCCCACCACAAAGACAGGAATCATGGACACGACCATCTTCAGAAGATAATCCGTCTGGTCATTGCACACAAGAACGGGCGCTCCAGTGTCGCTCTTCTCCACTCTGATGCCCTTAAGACCGCAGAAAAAGCCTTTCAGCAAATCCCATATCTGCTTACGGAACACCAGAATAGTGCTGAGCACAGTTGCCGCATGAACCATCGTGGTAAAAAGCAGGTCATCATTAGTCTCCACACCAAGAAGAACCTTTCCTATCTCCAGATGACCACTGCTGCTGACCGGAAGAAACTCCGTCAGACCCTGAATAAGTCCTAAAAGGACAGCTTCGAACCATTCCATGGAATCACTTCTTAAACACCTTCATTATAGCCACCACCTCAATAACCAATCCCGCCAATATCACTATCGGTGCAGCCACCATCCTGCGGAAATCAAACATGGCATAATTAAACACCTCAGGATTATCACTTCCTCCGCCCATCATGAGAATATACCCGGATATCATGACTACAACGCCTGCAAGAAGAAGCCTCAAGCCCTTGGCAGTCATCGGCATTTTTGTGTTTTCGTTTTCCATTCTATCTAAATACTAATAATACAAATCATCCTTACTGAGACCGACGAGCTTGCCGACCACAAAATACGTACTCACAAAGCATATCACCACACCCGACACCAGCACAATACCCATCACCACAAGCAGAAGTTCGAGTCTGAACACCTCGAAGAGCTGCGCGAACTCGCTCCTTACAACAAAAAGCATGGCAACAAGAACTATTATGGCTATAAAAGCCGCAAATATACCTTGAAACACCGACTGTATCAGGAAAGGCGCACGAATAAACGACCTGGTTGCCCCGACAAGCTTCATCGTGTGTATGGTGAATCGCTTGGAGAAGACATTCAGGCGCACAGTGTTATTAATCAGCACAAATGAAATAAACAGCAGCAGCGCAATAAAGATTGCAAGAACAAAGGATATCCTGCTCAAATTAGCATTAAGCGCATCCACAAGCGACCTCTGATAAACCACCTCATCCACAAGCGGCGACTTCACAATAACCTCCTTGACCACTTCCAGACTATCTGCAGACACATACTCCGCATTCAGAGTGACATCTATGGAAACCGGAATCGGAGAAGTCTCGAACACATCCAGGAAATCATCTCCGAGCATATCTGCCATCTCGCGCTTTCCCTGCTCCCTGGACACAAATACAGTGTTCTTTATGAAGCGCTCCTTATTCAGGCCGTCCTGATACTTCATGGCAGCATCTTCAGAGACCGTCTGCTTCATCATAACGGACACCTGCATATTCTCCTTGAAATAATCGGACACACTCCTGGCATTGACCAGAAGCATGCTGGCGATTCCCACAAGAAGAAGCACCAGACTTATGCTTATGACAGATGAAAGATAGGCGTTTGCCAACCTTCTGCGTATAATCTTATTATTATCCGTTTTACCCATAGCGGGGTCAAAGATAGTGATATTCCAAAAATATTTCGTATCTTTGTAAAGATTTTGTCATTAAACGTCAATAGTATGGATAACACTGTAAAAAGAGTCCTGTTTGTAAACTCGGAGATATTCCCATACCTGCCTGAGAACGAGATATCCAACATCGGAAGATTCCTGCCTCAGGGCATTCAGGAACTGAAGAAGGAAATCAGGTCATTCATGCCAAGATACGGCTGCATCAACGAGAGAAAAAACCAGCTCCACGAGGTCATCCGCCTTTCGGGCATGAATATCGTGATCAACGATGTAGACAGGCCGCTGGTAATCAAGGTTGCCTCCATATCCGCAGCAAGGATGCAGGTATATTTCATTGACAACGAGGATTACTTCCACAGAAAGAGTGTCTACTGCGACGAGAATGGTGAATTCTTCAGCGACAACGGAGAGAGGGCCATCTTCTTCGCCCGCGGCGTACTCGAGACCGTAAAGAAGCTCAGATGGGCACCTGACGTGATCCACTGTCAGGGATGGATCTCCCACGTACTTCCTGTATATCTCAAGAAGGTATATAAAGACGATCCGATATTCTCAAACAGCAAGGTAGTGCTTTCTCTCTACAACGACACACCTTCAACAGACTTCCCTGCGGACATCAAGGAGAAACTCATGTTCGGAGGGGTAAACGAAAAGGATGTGGAGATTATGAGCGATCCAAGCGGCATAAATCTTGCAAAACTCGCTGCCAGCTGGTCAGACGGCATCATCATGGGATCCGGAGATGTAGCTCCTGAGCTCGTGGACTTCTGCAAGGATTCCGGTCTCCCTGTCCTCCCATTCAATGCCGAGAGCATCCAGGACGGAACATACATCAACGATTACAACAGTTTTTACGATAATTTATAATGAACTTTGATATCTTAGGCAGAGCAGGCCTCATAGCGGCCATCGGTGCGATACTGCTTGGCTCTGCATCTTGTGTGGAAATAGACGAAACGTTAGGAGAGAACTTCATTCCTACAGACCAGATCTGGGATGTATATACCCCGGAAGCTGTTCCATTTGAAAACATCATGCTCCACATGGCTGACAGCCTTTCAGGCTACAGCAACAGCCGTTTTACCTTCGGATCGATCAACGACGGAATTCTTGGCACGACCATCAAAAGCACCTCATTCACTCTGGTCCCTATAGCGAAATCACTCGATTTCGGAACGGACACCAAAGTGCGACAGTTCCATTTCACTGCCGTAAGGGACACCCTGTCAATGACGAACGACAATCAGCTGAAAATACTGCAGAACGTTTATGTATCAGAATTGAAGAAAGACCTGGACACAAATGTAATGTATGCCGGATCATTCACACAGTACACAGATCAGGGACGTAAAAACAGAGAAACATATTTCGACCTCAGCAACAGGATCACCGACGGCATCCCCGTATATAACGGAGGCGACTCCCTGTCATTCGACTTCAGCAAGGAATTCACCGAAGACTTCATTGAAAGACTCAAGACAGTAAAGCTGGATTCGATAAGCAACTATGCGAAGGCTCTTCCCGGCATCCTGATTACGACAGACTCACCTGCCGGTGAAGGAGGACGAATCAATATGTTCAACCTTCCTATCGAAACCGACTCGTACGGATACATCTCCGGAAACTATGCAGAACTCAAGTTCACTGCAAAATACGACTACTCCGAAGAACCGGTTGACACATCCTTCATCTTCTACTTCGGACCTGCCGAGTTCCTGACAGACAAGCATACAAGCTATCCGACCCAGTTTGCCTTCAATATGAGCGATCATGAGACAACTCAGGAATATCAGGAAGGTGTGAAGGCAACAGACAAGATCTACGTGGAAGGCGGTACCGGAATCAAGCCGGTAGTAACAGCAGAGGAAATCAAGGGGATTCTGGAAAACGAAATCGCAAAGACTGGCAAGAATCCTAAGGACGTGGTAATCAACAAGGCCACAATCATCTTCCCATACGACATCGAGGGAGACTATGACAAGCTGGAGAAATATCCTATGATACTAAGCCCTACAGTAAGGTTGAAAAGCACGAAGGGCAATCAGGTTTCATATGCAGGACTGACTGATTCAAGCATCGAAAGCGAGAATCAGGGTAACATCAACAGGTCACTCAACCTGTACAGTCCCGACATAAGCCATCACGTTCAGGAAATCCTCAAGCTGGACAGAAACTCGGAAGACTATGCTTCAAAGATCGGAAACTACGATATCTGGTTCCTGATAATGCATGAGGAAATCACTACTACCAGCAATAACAATAGTTACAACGACTATTACAACAATCTGATGTACAACTCATACTACAACAACATGATGTATGATCCGTACGGATATGGTTACGGCTATGGTGGATACGGCGGATATGGCGGATACGGTGGTTATGGAGGCTATGGCGGATACGGTGGTTATGGCTATAACAACTACTACAACTACTATATGATGGCGGCTTATGCAAGCGCCGCAAATAGCACCAGCACCTCATCATCAGTCGAACTGGACAAAGACCGCTACTACAACGCGGTACTCTGCGGACCAGATTACGGAACTGAGATCAGCCAGAAGCCAAGACTCAAGGTGACATTCTCTGCACCTAAGTCAAAAGAATAGGAATACCTATAATATATATAGAACGAGTGCAGCCTTTGTTAAAGCTGCACTCGTTTTTTATTTCAGACAAAATTATTTGCTGTTCACCTTGTCCTCAATGTACTTGATAGCGTCACCTACAGTAGTGATCTTGTCGCCAGCGTCATCATCTGGAATCTCGATATCGAACTTCTTCTCGAAATCCATGATAAGCTCAACGATATCAAGTGAATCAGCACCGAGATCGTTCTGGAAGCTTGCTGTCTCTGTTACTTCAGCAGCATCAACGCCCAATTTCTCGACGATGATTGCTTTTACGTCTTCTGCAATATTAGCCATAACGTTTTAATTTTTAATTAATAATTAGTATTCTAATACACGTATTTGCGCTAAAAACGTTGCAAATTAAATAAAAAAAATCTAAAAATAAAAATTTTGAGGGTAAAGACTACCTGCTGAGCCTGAGCCACACCCTAAGGCCATTGAGGGAATTAAGCAGATAAAACACCCACATTATCACCATCACCCCGGCATGAGCATCTCCACGTGCGACACAGATGCACCACATTATCACGCTGATTATATTAGTGACTATCCACAGAGCCCACTGCTCCATAAATGCAAGAGCCATAAGTGCCTGAGCCACAACACTCAACACTGTCGTTGCAGAATCCTTGAAAGGCTGAGGGTCACCAAAATATTTCAGGACATATCCACCGACGATAACAGCGGCAGCACATCCAAGACCAAGCATCAGCCTCTGTTCCCATGTGAATCTTCGTGCCTTTACCTGAACTCCTCTGTCGCCGGCCTCAGCCTGCGACATGGCTGCCCCACGCTTACGCCACTGCCACCAGCCGACGAACTGCATGGGAACATAGTACAGCGCATTAAAGGCCGCATCGCCGTATAAATCTGCTTTATAGGATATGTAAGCATACATCGAAACATTGATGATACCGAAAAGATAATTCCAGATACTTCCCTTTGCCACCAGAACGACACAAAGCACACCGGCAATGCCGGCAACTGAGCCGACAACATCCACGTTGCCGGAAAGAACCGAATAGATAATGTTTGATGCAATGACTCCTATTATAAGGAACCAGTCATAATAAGAGAGTACTTTAGTTTTCATTTTCCTTATTCAATTGATCCTGTATACGGCCGGCCAACTGAGGTCCGACAAGAGCAGCCACTTCCTCCTGCGGAGCAGCGGCGATGCGGGCAACACTGCCGAAATGCATGATCAGACGCTGTTCCGTTTTCGGTCCGACGCCCTTGATGCCGCTTAGGACAGACTCCACCTGAGCCTTGCTGCGCAGCTTGCGATGGAAGGTTATGCCGAAACGATGGGCCTCATCCCTTATATGCTGAAGCACCTTCAGAGCCGGAGAATTCCTGTCGATGAACATCGGATAAGGATCCCCTACCCTATACACTTCCTCCATGCGCTCAGCAAGGGCAATGAGGGTAACCTTGTCAATTATTCCCAGCTCTGCAAGAGCCTCATATGCGAACGAGAGCTGTCCCTTTCCTCCGTCGATGACAATCAACTGAGGTAAATCCTCGGGATTTTCCTGCAGCATACGGGAATAGCGGCGGTTCACAGCCTCCTTCATCGTTGCATAATCATTGGCCCCCACAACGGTCTTCACCTTGAAATGCCGATAATCCTTCTTCGATGGCACAGCATTGCGGAAGACCACACAAGCAGACACCGGATTCGTGCCCTGGATATTAGAATTATCAAAACATTCTATATGAACAGGAAGCACAGGCATCGCAAGCTGTTTCTGGAGAGATTCCATGACAGTGTTCCTATAAGCATCCGGATCCGAATGCTCCTGCTGCTTAAGGGCGTTAAAACGCATCTCCTTGGCATTTCTCGCACTAAGCTCCAGCAAAGCAAGCTTATCCCCACGCACCGGCACCTTGAACTCGACGTTCTCCATCTCGACATCCGGCTTGAACGGAACCACCACCTCGCGTGAAAGAAGCCCGAATTTCGAACGTATCTCTCCGATGAACGTACCTAAAACCGCCTCCTGGTCTTCTTCAATCATAAGTCTGAATCCCATATTCAGCGACTGCACGACAGCGCCTCCGCGTATGCGCATAAAGTTTCCGAAAGCTTCGGAAGCGTCAGTCACAAGGGAGAACACATCCACATCGCCGACAGTTGAGTTCACTATCACAGACTTACTGTAGTGCTGTTCCAGAGACTGCATCTTCTCCTTGAACACCTGAGCCTGTTCGAAATCCATACGGACAGCAGCCTCCTGCATCTGCGTTTTATAATGCTGAATAATATCGCGTCCGCCTCCCTTGAGAAGATTCACGATCTCCTCAATGTTTTCATTATATTCCTTCCGGGATATTCCTCCGATGCAGCACCCGCGGCACTTCTTGATATGGAAGTTCAGGCACGGGCGTATCTTTCCGCGTAAAATCACATCAGAGGTAATCTTATGGCGGCATGTTCGCAGCGGATATATGCTATGGAAAAACTCCACAAGATTGCGGGCATGCACCACACTGCTGTATGGACCGAAATAGCGTGAGCCGTCGCGCACCATCCTGCGTGTGAGAAAGACGCGCGGAAACTCCTCCGCACTGACGCAAATCCAGGGATAGGTCTTCGAATCCTTCAGAAGAATATTGTAACGCGGCTTGAACTGCTTGATGAGGTTGTTCTCCAGCAGCAGGGCATCTGCCTCCGACTCCACAACCGTATACTCCGCATCGGCAATCTTCGACACCATCACGGCAGTCTTGCGGGTAAGCCTTTCTGCCGGCACGAAATACTGTGCCACCCTCTTGTGAAGGTCCTTTGCCTTACCCACATAAATCACATTCCCCTCGGCGTCATAATATCTGTAGACACCTGGGGAATGTGGAAATAATGCTATTTTCTCTTTTATCGTCACTATTTGATGTATTCCGCAACGGCCGCCTGAATACCTTCGAGACCATGGAAGCCTCTCTTAAGAATAGTACCGTCAGGGCCGACAAGCATCAGATGAGGAATACCCTCCACGCCATATATATCAGTAGGGATCTTGCCGCAATTATTGATATGGAGCCAGTCCATTCCAAGCTCACCTGCCACCTCGATAGTGTGAGACTGAGGTTTTCTTTCCCATACAGCAAGACTGAGCACCTCAAGGCCCTTATCCTTATACTGCTCGTAAACTGTCTTGATATTAGGCATCTCGCGACGGCATGGGCCGCACCAAGGAGACCAGAAATCCACAAGCACATACTTGCCCTTGCCAACATAGTCAGAGAACTTCACTTCCTTCTTCAGCGGCTGAGGATCAACGCTTCTGTCATATCCATAAACATGCTCAACGGTAAAATCAGTGAACATCATACCCTCAGCGGTGTTCTTCTGTGCATTCGCCGATGCGATTATAGATGAAATCTTCTTATCTTCCTTGATTGATTCATCGAGAAGGTCGATAAGTCCGATCTTCTTCTCAGGAGTAAGATAGTAGCTGGCATCCGATATCACAAGAATAGCGATTCCATTATCCGGATTAGACTTCACAGTCTCTGTCCACAGAGCCTCGAGTTCTTCCACCATAGTGTCCGACTCTGCTACATAAATCTTAGAAAGCGCCTCAACATACTGGCTATATGCATTGTTCGCTCCCTCCTTATCAGAAACAACCGTAACATCCTCAGCCTTCTGGGCTACTGTAAGATTTGTACCATCCGGAATATAATACGAGCCATATTTGCCTCTTCCCTGCTCCATCAGGATAATCATACCATAACTCTTCTCTGACTCGGGAACCTCGATCGCAAACTTACCATTCTCAATAGTCAGGACTGTATCAAGTTTTGGAGAGGCAACTGTCACCCTTACCTCTGTCAGAGTTGTATCCTCGACTGTTCCTGAAATAGTGGTAAAGGCAGCCTTTTTCACGCCGCCGCCACATGAAATCATGGCGAGAGCAACTGCAGCTAACGCAATAGAACGAATTTTCATAACTTCTAATATTTAAAATTTACCCAAAGTTAAGCATTTTGGACAAAATCACAATTGGGGTGAACGGATGTATTGAGGGAAAGATATTTTTTATCAAAAAAACACAAAATAATTACGTAAGTGATTGATATGATTTGTTCTTATATTGCTTATTAGTATGTGAAGAGGCGTACTATAAACAACATATTTTATTAAAGCGACATCATTGCATGTTTTGTAATTCATTGACATACACGCAATTGACATCTATTGTCATACCCCCCCCAACACATATTGGGAGGTAAAAAGTAGTATCCTCGACACACTCGCTTTAGCCTCGAATCACACACCTCTTTTTTCTTTCTCAAACTTATTTTCTCGTTCACAGAAAAAAGTTACCCCATTACGTCGTTGTAATGGGTAGTTGTGTTTTACAAGAAAGTATTGCCCCCAAAATGAAAAGTATAGCCCAAAGTACCCTATTATTATTAACAATGCTAATGTGTTGCGGAAATGTCAAGGCACAGAATTTCGCATTGAAGACAAATATCTTATACGACGCCACCGCAACAGTGAATATAGGAGCAGAAATAGGACTTGCACCGAAGTGGACATTCGACCTGTCGGGAAATTACAATCCATGGGAAATGCCAAACGGTATGTTGTGGAAACATGCCATGATCCAGCCGGAATTCAGATATTGGTTCTGTGACCGCTTTTCGAGACATTTCCTCGGATTTCATGGAATCGGAGGCATCTATAATTTCGGAAACATACCAAACAATCTCAAGATAGGCAAAGCCGACTTTTCATCATTGACAGACAAACGATACGAAGGATGGGCTGTCGGAGCCGGCATCGCATACGGATATGCCTTCATCCTCAGCGAGCACTGGAATCTGGAACTTGAAATAGGAGCAGGATACATTTACACTGAATGCGACAAATTTGAATGCATTGAATGTGGAAAGAAGCTCGCGGAAGACATGCCGTTCCATTATTTCGGGCCTACCAAGGCGGCTATTAATTTCGTATATCTGTTTTAGAAAGGGAAGATTATGATGAAGCGTTTTCTTATTACTATCATAACAGCCATCTCAGTCAACACTGCACTGATGGCTCAAGTTGTTATAGACGGGATCACCATATTTGACGGAGACATCAAGCGTAATGGCCAGATGGTGACTGTTAACATGGACATGGACCTATCCAAGTTCGACCTGTCTGCAAACGAGGCTGTCCTGCTCACCCCTGTCATCAAGAAAGACACATTGAGTCAGGCACTTCCGCCACTTGGCTTCTACGGCAGGAACAGATACTACTACTACACCCGCAACAACAAAAGCATGGCTCCGGAAGCAGAAGAAACCATTTATAGAGAGAACGAGATTCCGGAGAATCTCCCTTATATAACCAACGTTCCTTTTGAGGAGTGGATGATGGGAGCTGACCTCATGCTTGAAGAAAAGGTATACGGATGCTGCGGAAAGATTCTTGAAGAGAGACAGTGCATGCTTGATAAATATCTGATTTACAAGCCTGTATATGTCTACATGAAGCCTCCGAAGATTGAAAAGACAAAGTCAAGATTTGTAGAAGGCAACGCATTCATCGATTATCCTGTTTCAGAAACCGTCATCTACCCTGATTACCACAACAACAGGACAGAACTGACGAAGATTAAAAGCACGATCGACTCAGTAAAGCTCGATGAGGATATTACGATCACATCCATTCATATAAAAGGATACGCCTCTCCTGAAAGTCCATACGAAAACAACACCATGCTGGCGAAGGGACGTACCGAGGCTATTAAAAAGCATGTCCTGGACATGTATGACATGCCTGACACTTTAATTGTGACAGACTTCGAACCGGAGAACTGGGCAGGGCTCAGGGAGTATCTGGTAAAATCCAGCCTTCCTTATAAGGATAACATCATCCGAATTATTGACAAGGAGGAAGAACCGGACAGAAAGGAATGGATCATCAAGTCAACATATAAGGACGACTACAAGTACCTCGTAGAGAACTGCTATCCATTCCTGCGAAGAACCTACTACCGCGTCGAATATGAAATCCATTCATTTACGGACATCGATCATATAATGGAGCTCATCAAGACAAGGCCGCAGAAGCTCAATCTCAAAGAGTTCTACCTCGCGGCAGAAAATCTCGAACCGGAATCTGCCGAATTCCACGAAGTCTTCGATGTAGCGGTCAGGATGTATCCTGAAGACAAGATAGCGAACCTCAATGCGGCTAACGTGGCGATGCAGAGAAAAGACTTCAAATCAGCAGCCAACTTCATTGGAAGAGCAGGAGATTGTCCGGAAGCTGTTTATGCAAAGGGAGTATATGAAGCACTGCAGGGCAATTTCTCTGAAGCGGAGAAGCACTTCAAGAAGGCGGAAAAACTCGGAATAAAGGAAGCCACATCCGCTCTTGAAGTCATATTACAATTGATTGAGAAATAAAACGGATACAACTACTTATTATTAACAAAAACTCTTAAGACAATGAAACAGAATTTCTTTTTTATGGCAGCTCTTCTTGTTGCGATGACCGGTTGCAACAAGGAGTCAGAGATTAAAGAGAAAGAAAACATCAATCCAGAGGACAAGGTGTACATGACTTTCTCTATCAAGACGCCGACTACCCGTTCTGCTACAGACACCGAGGGTACAACAAACTCTAATGCCAATCCGGACTACGAAGTAGGTAAGGACTATGAAAACACTATCAGCAAGGTTGATATCGTGTTGACAAATGCAAACTCCTACGTGGTTGCACAAGATGTCAGACCAAGCGACTCGGTCGGCAACAAATACATCGCATCTTTCAGCTCATTGGAATTGGAGGCTGAGACTGAGTATGATGTATACATCTATGCAAACTGCGATGCTCCTGCAACAACTAAGGATCTTCATGCAACTTCCAATGCAACTATTGCGGAAATGACTCAGAATCACAACTTCTGGATGACAAATGCCTACGAAGCTAAAACTGTCACCATGCCGGAGCATATGTCGATCCACACATCTCCAGCTTCTCCGCTGAACCTGGGTGCACACTCTGTAGAGCGTTCTATGGCTCGTATCGATATTAAGCCAACTGCTAAGAAATTTGACACTATGGCGGAAAACACATTTATGATTGACAGCGGTGACGAAGACTATCCTGTATATGTCACATTGAAGGAAGCAGCCTTGATCAACCATAGCATTGATTTCTATCAGCTCCGCCGCGTCTCTGCAGACGGCACTAATAATGGTTGGATTGTCGGAGGAGTTGAGACTCCTGTAAACTATGTAGTGGATGCAGATTACGCTGATAAAGCTCAAGGTATGAGGGGACAGGTAATAATTTCTGTCAAGAAGGGAGAACAGTTCACTTCACACATGACAATGCCTGAAACCTGGGAATGGGTTCCTATGCCGACAAGCAAGGATAAAAACACAGACAATTGGGAGGGTGCAACAGGAGATGAAGACTACCACATATGGCAGTACTGCAAGGAAAACACAATTCCAGGTGTTGATAATCAGCAAAAGGGTATTACTACCGGCGTTGTATTCAAGGCAGAGATCACCTCAGAGAAATATGAAATCGAAGATGCAATGGAAGCCGGTCATACACTCTATATGTTTGAGAATGTCTTCTATGGACCTTGGTATATGGTACTGGCAGCTGCAGCTAAACCTGACGCCCCTACTACCTTGGTAGCCGCAGTAGAAAAGGTAAAGGCAGCGGGCTTACCTAATTGGGGTGAAGCTCCTGTCGATAAGCCAGAATACAAAACAATCTTTGAACAAGCTGGATTTACCGGTTTCTCACGCGATGATAATGAAAGTGGAAGACCAGGTAGATATTATACCTATTACTACTATTGGATCCGCCACAACGACAATGGAGACAACGCTGTAATGGGACCTATGGAGTTTGCTGTCGTACGTAATAACGTCTACAAGCTCTGCGTTGACAACATCTATAAACTGGGTCACCCTACACCTGGAAAGGATCCGGATCCAGATTCAGAAAATTATATGGATCCAGACGAATCTCTCAACTATTACTTCAACGTAACAGTGGATGTTCTTCCTTGGACTGTTCGTGTAAACAACATTGAGTTCTAATCAGCTACTGATGAACAGATTTAAAAATATAATTACGGCTATTGTCGCCAGAGGGATGTTCCTTCTGGCGACAGGAGTCGCAATTACCTCCTGCTCGACCATATATACTGACATGAGCGACTGTCCTACCGGACTTTCCCTTCATTTCAGGTATGACTATAACATGTCATACGTAAATGCACTGCATAAGAACAATGACTGTCTCACTGTGTGCGTATATGACAGCGAAGGTAATATTGTAACAACAAAAACAGAATCCGGAGATGTCTTGGCGGATGAAGACTATCGCATGGATATCGAGGTCCCTGAAGGCAACTACGAAATAGTTGCATACGGAGGACTGTTCTGCGAAAGAAGCTCGTTTACAATACAGAACGAAGCCACAAAATCTCTTCCTCAGAACATAAACGACCTTTATGTGGAGATGAACCACGACAACCTCACAAGCGACAGACAGCTTCACAACTTCTTCCACGGAAGGAAGCAGGTGAAGATGGAAAAAGCTTTTGTCCAGGACACCATCTCTATGGTAAAGAACACCAACAATATCCGCATCGTATTGCAGCAGTTCCAGGGAAATTCCCTTAAGGCTTCTGACTTTACATTTACTATAACTGACGACAACACATTGATGAACAGCAGCAATGAGGTTGTCCCAAATGGCACTATCACCTATTCTCCTTGGACATCAGGAGAGGAAACACTCGGCATCATCGAAGGCAACGACACGCCTATTTCGGTGGCTTATGCTGAATTCTCGACCGGACGCATAATGAACCGTTCGGACTCAAGACTTACCGTGACCAAGAAGGAAGACGGAAAGGTAGTGTTCTCTATACCATTGGCAAAATACCTCCTGCTGCACAGGAGTGAATTGTATGGCAATATGCCCGTGCAGGAATATCTCGACAGAGAAGATGAATGGTCGATGGTCTTTTTCCTGGATTCGGGACTAAGATGGCTGAACACCCATATCATCATCAACGATTGGACAGTACGTCTTAATAACGTAGAATTATAGTGAAATCAAGGTTTGCACATATCCTCCTTGCCTTAGGCACAGGCCTTTTACTTGCAAGCTGCAACATCTACTCACATCCGGATGATGCAGCTGGTTGCGGCGTGGCCGGTGCGGAAGGAATGAGTGTAAACTTTATGATTTCAGCAGGCGATCCTGCAAAATATGGGACAAAAGCCGGTTCATACGACGCTCCGTCCCTTGAAAACGGAACTGAATGGGAAGGCCACATCAATTTATCTGGTGGAGATTACCTGTTCTATCTGTTTGATGCTGAAGGAATCTTCAGGGAAATACTTTCTGTAAAGGATGTGAGACCTTCCGGCAACGGAAACTTCGTTGTAATAGCAGACACCAGAGACGATTATAGTGAGTTTACTATTGTAGCGCTGGCAAACTGGAGGACAACGGCATGGAATCTGGTCAATTCGGGAAATGCCTACCCGGTGCTGACCAAAGGAGAATCAACTATAGATGAAATCTGGGAAGGAACATCCGGTTTAAGGGTGTACGACAAAACATGCAGCACCTTCACCCCTTCCGAGACTTCACATATCCCTATGTATGGAGCCAGGACATACAGTCTGAGTGCAAGTGCATTCAATTCCGAGGAAATCTCTCTTGGCACAATCTACCTCATCAGAGCATTGGCTAAAATCGATGTCAGCGTCGCAGAAGGCAGCGGAATAACACTCAATTCCGTTCAATTGAACGGCTACAGCAACTGCTTCCATTGCGCTCCGATAGGGATGACGGCTATGGATGACGAATGGGATCAGGTTAGTGATGACAAGATGAATCATTTTCATGAGTCATTCAGCCCGTCGTCATTGGATTTCATTGAAATAGAAGAAAACTTATACCGCATATATATACCGGAATATCCGAACAGACGCGATGATGTAAAGACAGCCACAATCAGCGTTTCCATGAACAAGGGAACATCACACACGGGCGGACTCATTTCATTCGAAGGACTTGAGACAACATCATCAACCACGAAGACAACACTCAACATTCTCCGCAATAATTATTACAAGTTCATTATTACGGGAGTCACTGAATACAAGACAGATATTGTAGTTGACGTCGTACCTTTTGATAATGTAAAAAACGAGCTGGTATTTGAGTAGAGAAACATGAAACGACTTATAAAATATATAGCTGCCGTATTGATGGCATCTGCATCGATCAGTTGCGTCATCGAGGATCCGTTCATGATAAATGAGACGGTGGAAGAGGGTGTACCTGTAACCCTCAAACTCGATTTCGTATCAACATCGAAAGATACTCATACGATTGTGACAAAGGGTGGCGACAACCACGACATCAACGATCTGTACATATTCATTTTTTCTTCAGACAACGGCAAACCCGGAGTATTGAAGAATAAACTCTATACTACAAATCTCGAGAAAGAATATACAGAGGTGGCCAATGACAAAGGAGAAAATGCATCATCTACATCCACAAGAGTCACCACACCGATCCAGACAACTACAGGCGAATCATTCATTTTCGCCTTCGCAAATATATCTGAAGCCTTTGCTCCTGCGGAATATAATGTCGAAGCATTAAAAGGTCAGCTTGACGCCCTGGAACCGGGCACAAAATGCTTTGATGACCTGATGAATGTTTCCATTTCATTGAAAGCACCGGAAGCAACAGTTCTTCAACGAGTTACAGACCTCTATCTGATGGCTGGTTCGTATCAGAAGACTGGGGTATACACAAGAGACCTCACACCTTGCATGATCAACAGCAGCGGCACTCTCAGCGGAGGTAACATCAGAATGTACCGCCTTGATGCAAGAGTAGACTTCAAAATCAAATCCGACACATCATCGGATTCCAAGGGCACATTTGTACCTACTTCCTGGAGGATCTTCAACGTACCATTGAAGTCGCGTCTTATGACTACAGCATACGGGTCCGGCGAAGATTTCGATGGAAAATCTCCACTCTACACAACAGATGAGGCAGTGGCAGAAAACTATTGGAATACTCCTTACATGAAGATAGACGCAGCTGGCTCTGAGTATACGTTCTCCCTCTATTTGCTGGAAAACAGGAAAGAGCCGACTGCAGCAGGACAGGAAATCGAGAAATGGGAGTATCGTCATAGGGAGACAATGAACCCTATTGCAAACACAGACGGCGATCTGTCAAACAAGGGAAATACGCATTCCTTCAAATATGCGCCTAAATATGCGACATATATCGAATTGGAGGGATATTTCAGCGGAACCACAGAATATCCTTTCGGCAGTGCCGAAAAGGACGGAAATAAGCACGAGATAACAGCCACTACGCAAATCCGAATTCACCTTGGAGATTTCGGATCGAATGTCAATGGAAAGACATACGACAACTTCAATACATTGAGAAACTACCACTACACCTACACAATTACCGTAAAGGGCGTGGAGCAGATTCTCATAGAGGTGAACAGTGACGACGAAGATCTCGACGACATGGATACTCCGGGAGTCAATGGTGTGGTCTCATATGTACCTTCAAATCACCACAGGGTGGACTCTCATTTTGAAACCAGAAGCATACGAATCAAGAAAAGCGACCTTGAAGACTGGACAGAAGATGATTTCAGATATCTGGCCCAGACATGCTACGGAGACTATGAGGGAACCAAAGATGATGAAACACCTGAACATGATATATATTGGGTGGAGTTTATCCTGACACACAAGAAGGGTAAAGGAGGTGGTTGGTATGGCTGGTATACTGATACCAATAATAAGGAAACATCTTATTCAGCAGATTCAATTAAGTTGTCCGGTAAGTTCGGGCCAAAACATCCTTCATACATGAGTTACTACCATGCCAAGCTTCGTAGAGATCAGAATAAAAAAGAAGGTAAACTCATGTACGCGAATGAATTCCTGCAGGACCTCTGGGAGTGGAAAAATGCAACCGAAGAAGATGAAAATCCTAACGTCCACTATAACATTCAGGAGAAAGTATACACCGTATTCATCAAGGAAAATTACTACTCGGCAGAAGACATCGCTAAGTTTAAACGACAGAAAAATACCAGCGGCAACGGCGATAAGAATCATTGGAAGGATTTCTGTAATCAACCTGACAGGGTGTTGTACATAGGTATGAGGAAAATCGAGAGCGGGGAGACTGAGAGTGCAATCATGGAAAACGTATGCGTAACCCGTCAAAGATCGATCCAGACGATTTATAATACCGATCATAAACACGACAAGGACCTTACTTCTGCGTGGGGTATTGAGACTGTTGATGAGATGAGAACAACCTTGACCAACTTCGACATTTATCAAGGCACAACCCGAACTGTGCAAGATGTCAGTTCTGCTCATAAGGATTTCGAGAAAGATGTTACGAGTAACACATACTATTTCAATATGGATAACGGCTATATTGCGCAGTATTATTTCTTATGGCAAGGATGGAGAATGTACACTTCAGGTACAGCCGCGGAGAAGCCTGAGACGCTGTGGAAGACATACCTTAATAGCCGAACTCATGACGCTATGACTAAAGGTCAATACTATCATGCCTTCTTTGAATGCTTGTCAAGAAACAAGGATGTTGATGGAGACGGTTTCATAGACCCGGGTGAAATCAGGTGGTATCTGCCGGCCGTAAATCAGCTGGGAGACATCTTCATCGGAGAGAGAGGCATTGACCCAGAGGCGACTCTATATTATGGACAGAACACATGGAATCACGATTACCAGTATCTGACAGCCACCATCCGAAACGAAAAAAACAACTACACTCAATATAAAGTACTTGCTGAAGAGGGATTTGCATATAATACCAGCGATGACCGGCCATACTACAACTTACGCTGTGTGCGAAATCTTGGTGTGAACGAAGACATCAACTACAGCGAAGGGTTCTACGACAAAAACTCGATCAGCAACTCAAAGAACCTGCTGCTGACAACCTATAAGCCTCCACAGCAGTATGTAACTGTAGACGAGAATAGCAGGACGATGGACCTTACATTTCTCAATGACAATGCAAAACGCAGTTTCGTAAATACTGAACTGACAGCCGAGCACACAGAGCGTTCTGACGAGAATCAGCTTTACAACAAGTTCCAGTGGGCCGATGGTCGTGTCACAGCATCGCATCCGGATCCGATTAAAGGTACATACATATGGTTCTCAGCAGATGAAGTTGCATATGGAGAACGCCGAAACAACTCTATGAGAACATTGACAAGAGCCTACCTTTATCCTAATGATGTACAGAACTCTGTTCAAACGGCAAGTCAGAGCCCTAAACAGGGTTGGAGGGCACCTAACCAGAAGGAGCTGATGCTTCTGCACTTCCACGCAAACGGCTTTAGCGCAAAAACCACGCATACTTGCAATCAGGGCGATGGTGGAAATAGACATGAAGGATACAGTGGTGATAACTGGTTCTTCTGCCGCACCGTCTTCTCGTATGGCGGTGTGAAAGCAAACAGATCAGGACGAACCTGGACAGATAACTGGGTTACAGACGCGTCATTTGTGAAAACACCTGACATTGTAAATAATCCGAAGACCCAAAACGAAGGCGCTTACTACAGAGTAGATAAGAACAATAAAAGCCCTAATACAGATCCTACAGATTTTGCTAACTACCGATATGCCTTCGGAATCCAACATAACGGAAGCGGATTCGGCCTGCTTTTCCTCGACTGGTACCTTCAGGGAAACACCAATACGAAAAACTGCCTGCTAGTTCCAGTAAGAGACGTAAGATAAACAATAATAAATAATAAATATTAAAATCATAAAACATCATTATTATGAAAAAAGCTTTTTATTTAATGGCAGCATTCCTCGTTGCATTGACAAGCTGCAACAAGGAATCACAGTTGGAGAAAGACAACATCTCCTCAGGAGACAAGGTGTACGTGACCTTCTCCATCCAGACTCTCACCACACGTTCCGCAACAGGTGAAAATGGTGGATCAGATGCGAATCCAGGCGTGGAAGTGGGTCTTCCAAAAGAGAACAAGATTTCTTCTGTAGACATCGTTCTCCGCAATGCAAACACCTATGTATGTGCAACCGTAAGTACGCCTACACAGGGAACTGATGCGAGTAAGTGGGTTGCGACATTCAACAGCAGCCAGCTCGAGACAAACACAGATTATCAGGTCTACATCTATGCAAACTGCTCTGCAAAGCAGAATATTGATGCAATTGAAGATGAGGCTATCGACAACATGACAGCAGCCAACAAGTTCTGGATGACAAATGCCTATACTCCAGGAATAGCAAATTTTGCATCATTCAGCACAGATTCAAACAACCCTACTAAACTTGGAGAATTCTATGTTGAGCGCTCTATGGCTCGTTTCGACTATATGCCTAAGGGTCCTTACACTCTTGCTGACGGCGTACAGGTAACTCTTACTCATGCAGCACTTATCAACCAGAGCAAGGCATTCTATCTCCTTCGCCGTGTGTCTAATGATGGAACCAACTCAGGATGGACAGTCGGCGGAGCCGAGACTCGTGCAAATTATGTAGTTGACACTGACTATGCTGTGAAAAAGGGTGGTTATACAGCTGCTCAGGCATCCAATTTCGACTATCATATGACAAAACCTACAACATGGGTATGGAAGAGCATTGCTAAAGCAGATCTTACACCAATAGATAATTGGGAGGGTAAAGATGACGGAACCACAGGTTCAGACAAGGAGCATGACGCCGCTCTCAACGAGTATTATGTATGGCAGTACTGCAAGGAAAATACTATTCCGGAAAAAACTGAAAAAGAAACTCAGACAAACGGTCTTTCAACCGGTATCGTATTCAAGGGTCAACTCTCTGGTGACCTTGTGGAGGCTGCAGATGGAAAGACTATCTATGTCTTCGATAATGTAATGTACGGTACATGGGACAAGGTGGTAGCTGCCGCAAAGCAGGCTGACGCTTCTGAGGCTCTTAAGTTTGCAGTGGAAGTATGTAACAATAATGGCAAAGCAAAGGATGCTGCAACATTGGCTGCTGCCGGTTTCACAGGATATTCAGCTGAAGGCGGAAAGTATTATACATATTACTACTACTGGAACCGTCACAACGACAACGGCAAAAACCAGGATATGGGCAAGATGGAGTTCGCTGTAGTACGTAACAATGTCTACAAGATCTGCGTTGACGAAATCGCTAAATATGGCCATCCTAAGCCAGGTGGTGGAGATCCAGACCCAGACCCATCAGATCCAGGTGATCCAAACGAACAAGGTGAATACTATTTCAAGGTCACAGCTAAGGTTCTTCCTTGGGTAGTTCGTGTAAATCACGTAGAGTTCTAATATTAAGGCCTCCGATCGGAGGCCTTAATTATTTAAAGTAATTGACACAATAAAGAAGGGATGACCGATTGGCCATCCCTCTTTGTTTGTATGTAGAGTTACAATTACTTGTTCTCTCTGCGACCGCCACGGCCACCACGACGACGCTCGCCGCCACGACCACCACGGTTGTTGTTTCCGCTCTGCTGAGCCTGAGCTGCAACACCAGCGTTAGGAGAGAGGTCCTTCTTACCGTAAACCTCACCGTTGCAGATCCAAACCTTGATACCGAGTACGCCTACCTTGGTGTGAGCCTCAGCGAGTGCGTAGTCGATGTCAGCGCGGAATGTGTGGAGAGGTGTACGACCTTCCTTGAACATCTCGCTTCTTGCCATCTCGGCGCCGCCAAGACGACCGCTGATCTGAACCTTGATACCCTCAGCACCTACACGCATTGTAGTTGCTACGGCCATCTTGATTGCA
>JBGVQX010000039.1:0-53085 GCA_045127905.1 Candidatus Cryptobacteroides sp. | reverse complement strand
CACCCTCCGGGTAGTATTTTCCAAAAATGCCTTGACACGTCCGGACCGTTTCAAAGGAGGCATCAAAAACAGTTTAAGTTCAACCATTTAATATTTCAAGATTATGAAATCAGACAATCTCGTACAACTCTCAGGATTCCTTACAAAGGATGTCATCACCAATGAAAAGAAGTCTTATGCTGCCTTCAGTATCGAGCGAAAGGTAGGGGAAGATACACTCTATATGAACTGTATCGCATTTCCTAACAAGAAGTTCAAGATTCCGTTCGACATCCTCGCAAAAGGTAACGAAGTACGAAGTATTCGTAGCAGATTACCTGAATCGGTATGCGCTGAAAATCTTCCTCATATTGTGAAGCTCAAATAGGCCATCAGGCATCAGGTATTCGATCATATTTCAAAGGCTGCCGGGATTGCTCCTGACAGCCTTCTTTTCTATTATCATAGAGTCCATGAAATGTAAGACAAACCTTGACCTGTATGTTTATCCGATATCTGTAGAGTCTATAGTGTGTTGTATGACTTACAGCTACGTCCTCCCTCCCCCCCCAAAAAAAACTAAAATAGAGGATTATTGACTGGATCGGAATCCCAGACCAAAGTCCAATTCTTTGACTCGCATGTGTTTCCTATATTAGTTTTATGGTCTGATCCTATAGATGCCGGTATATATGCTGTGTTGCTTGTGTTTACGGCTCTTATCACTATTTTTCCTCTTGATAATGAACTTCTTGGAGGCAATGTGGAAATTGCGGATGACAAGAAATATCCACTAGTGGACGGCATCGAGACATTTGAACCAGCTCCCACAATCTTTCCCAATTGTGATGACAGATATACATATGACAGATTATTCATACCGCTGAATGAAAAGTTTATGAAACCAGCATTTTCCAGACTTAAGGTATGTATAAGATTACAAGTGCGAATACGAAATCGACTTCTGGTGGCGTATGTATGCCTTGCCGTATAGGTGGTAAGGTGCTCGGATATGTTCAGTTCTTCGCAGCACTTCTGAACCCTTACATTCACGTTATGCGTAAAGTTGTCGAGTTTCCGGCGTTCCTCTACTGTTCTGGCCGGACAGTTGTCCAGGAACGGAAAGACATGCTCTTTTCCTGTGCCCAGTACCGATATTATATTTGATAATTCCTGAGTGATTGGGATTATGACCTCTATCTGTATTTCGTCTTCTGTCTTGCGACGGGTGAATCTGATTTCACCATTGCATACGGAAGATATAACCTCAATCAGGCACTCGACTTCACAAATAAATACACCGTTCGTATGTATTGGCTTATCTGTTCGTGGAGACAACAGAGCGGGTTCGTGATAAGCATAGAGAATATGCGAAGGCTTATGTCATCAGAGGACAAGTATCTGCGGTTGAATAACTTTATGAGGGCTGTTGTTGAGAAGGAACACACAGAACTGAAAGCACAGTCAAATATATATTTCGAGTACCACCGAATGGAGAGGAATGAGCGTCAGTATCTCTGCATAAAGGTCAAGACGGTAATGTCTCAGGAAGAAAAGTAGAAGAAGACGGCCCAGGCCTATGATCTTGTCTATAGAATGATGGGATATCTGGGTGTTTCCGACACGGTTATGGTATCGCTGATGAACAAAGTCGATCTCGATGACGTTCCGGCTTTCTGCCGTAAACTGGCGGATCTGCGTGATGCTATGGCCGGAAGGACGGACATCTACGACATGGATGCCTATGTCCTTGCAACGATGAACTCCTGGCTCGAAGACTGGTCTGCCCGTTACGAAGAAATCGAGGACTGAAAAGCCCCCGATTTCTTTATAGTAGTACATTAATGATGATTATTAAGAAAAATGCAAGTGCAGCAAACATAATAATTGCTTTGGCATAAAAAAAGCCATATGAAATTTTATTTATACGTTTTCTCTCAATCTTTTCATCATCTAGAACCTGTGTAATATTATTCCTTGCAATATTGAATAAATATTCGAAGTTATCGCCATGCTTAATATATTTACTAAGCACAATGAAATATTGTAGAATGTCTATAATAAAATAGGCAATCATCAAGAGAAAAAATATAATAGTATTAGCATTAAGAGTTAGTAATGGTTCTTCCTTAATTAATAATCCCCATACAAAAGCAAGTAAAGCGAAACAAACATTTCTAAAGACCTTCGATAGAGTAAGAGAATTTGTAGAAATACCCTTATTTATCGCATCGATGGCACTATTTAAGGCTAATTGATTTTTCTTTTTCATAGGAAGTAAGATTGCTAAATTGTTTACGATAGTATTTGCTCTTATTTGCATGCTTCAGCAATGCAACAGCTGGCATACGAAGAGTAGCAAGATGGATATGAGGCTTTTCTAGGGGACTCTGTGCAAAACCCCAAGGTATTACACGATATTTTCCTCTATTACCACGAGCCTTAGAACCAGCAGAAACAGAAGAAAATGTAAAAGAATGCTGCAAACCGCACTTTGACTTGGAACATTGCTTACAAACGCAATAAAAGGAATTACCGAATCTCTTTAAAACAAGTTCCGAGCCACATTTAGGGCAGACTTTGATGTGACGTTTTTTATTTTTCATATTGTATAGTATTAGTTGTTAATATTAAAAAATCAGGACAAGAAATATGCCTAAATCATATTATAGGTACTAAATATGTAGGAAGTCCGTTTTCAAGGTACTAAAAAAGTAGGAACTGAATATCAGGTAGTTATAACCCATTCCTGTAGAAATTTCTTTGTATTTGCTCGTATGGCAGTGCACAAAACCATTGAAGGTACTAAAAGTTTAGAGCGTTATACAGAAAGGTACTAATTCTTTAGGAAGGAGGTACTAAAAATGTAGGAAAAAGGTACTAAAAGTTTAGGTGGCTGCGTGTGAAAGGTACTATAAATGTAGGGGAAACCCCATCTCTTCCGTTTTCAATCTCCTATCGTTCAGTGATTTGCGGAGGCAGAAACTCTTAGTACAATATAGATATCTATAGAGTAACTATATGTATTGCTATCGCGCACGCGCGAGGCCTCCCACAAGCGGAACTCCCAGAACTCTTAGAACTATAAGCTGGCAGCGAAAAGAAAAAGTTCAAAAGATACAAGTATCTTAATGTACTATTTGGGGCAAATCGGTTATTTTTGTATTAACAAAATACAAATAACCATATGAACAATCGACTTACATCCTATCTAAATGAGTATTTGGCAATGCCAACTCCACAATTTGCTGTAATGATAACCGGTAAGTGGGGTTGTGGCAAAACTTTTTATATCAAGAATTTGATAGGTGAATGGTGCAATCCAAATACCAATGTTAGTGAAGAGTCTATTGATCTGAAACCTATCTATGTAAGTCTTAATGGATTAAGTTCTATTAGCTCTGTCATACGTAAAGTCAAGACTGTTCTTTATCCACTCTTATATTCAAAAGGAGCAAAAGTTGCTAAAAAAGTAATACTGGCAGCTTTAAAAATTGCCTCCAAATCATATCTAGATCTTGACAAAGATGGGGTAGGTGAAGATATGGACAATCTATTGGATGCTGAAGGTATCATAGAAATATTTAAAAGCAACTCCGATACATTGAAAGGTAATAGAGTTATGATATTCGATGATATCGAAAGGTGCAAGATACCACTTGACGAACTATTTGGATTCATCAATAGTATAGTCGAACACTCCAATTCTAAGATTATACTTATATGTGATGAGGAGAAATTGGATGAAGTCGCTAATAAAGAAGGTTTAGCAACAGAATATAAGGATTTCAAGGAAAAACTGGTTGGTCAGACTTTTGCATTAGAGGTAAGTTATGCGGATGTCGCAGGTCAATTTATTGACAAACTGTCCAATCCAATCATAAATAGCAACCGCGATCTTATAATCGACTTGTTTATTGCATCGAAAAGAGAAAATCTAAGATTAATGCGTCATTGCTTGATAGATATAAAGCGTTTTTTCGAACAAATACCAGAAAATATAAAGGAAAATTCCAACTATGACCAATTCGTAAAAAATATCGTAGCATACGTTGTAATAGCATCCATAGAAACCAGATTTGGCAATGTAGGTATAGAATATTTTCAGGCATATACCTTTAATGATGAAGCGAAGAAAATGTCACAGGAGCTAGAACAGAGATACAATCCCATACTTGAAAAGTGGCATCTGTACGGCACATCATATACTATTCCATTTAAATACTTGATTGAATATGTCAGAAACGGGTTTCTTGCATCAGCCGATTATCTTGTTGCAGAATGCAGAATGCTCAAATCCAGGAATCTTACCAATTGGGAAAAGCTTTGGAATTCTTATCGTCTATCAAACGCTGAGTTTTCGGAACTTCTTTTAAATGAGAAAAAGCGTTTCTACAACAAGGAACTTCAATATGTATTTGAAGTTATTCATTTGTCTGGTATTCTTCTATCTTTAGAAAAGAGACAGCTTACAAAATTGAATAGGAAACACATTGTCAGGGTCGCAAAGAAAACTATTGAAAATATTATTAATAGATATAACAATGATTTCTCGCGAATATACCCTGATTCACGCGGATATGAGTTTCAAGAATCTAATGCCGAAGAAATGCAAGAAATAGTAGACTTTGCTCGTGATAAGTACATAGCTCAATTAAAAATGGTAGAAAGAGATTATGTTATAAGCGTATGGAATGAATTGGGAACTGACATCACACAGAAGGAACTTTTAAATAAATTTAAAGAAGTAACTCCTTCGCGTGAATGTTCATACGATAGGAAAGGAATTTTTCATCAGGTAAAACCCGAACTTATTGTGAAGAAGATTATTGCTATGTCTAATGACTCAAGATTAGAGTTTAGGTGGTTCATTATGAATAGGTATTACCTTGAAGGCTGCGGTATTATCTGTAATATAAGTGGCGAAATGAAAGAAGACAAGGATTCGCTTGAGAGAATATCTTCTATGTTGAAGTCACGAGCCAAAAGAAAACGCCTAATCGAAAAGGAAACGATAATGATGATATCTGCAAAAATAGATGAAGCTGTTAGCAGGATGTAAGCAATCACTATAATCCTTCAAAATCGGGGCGGTAGTCATATTTGATTACCGCCCCGATTAAATTTCTTCACATAAGGCAAAGGAGGTGCAGCAAATTCGATTGAAGAAGGAATTGGGATAACCCATTTCTTATCATACTTGTTTTTATCGTTATTCTGTTTTAAATTGCACTAAAATACGATTTTATACCTCCTTTCAAAACGTTCTATACATAAATGACACACTTTAAAATCATAGGTATTCGACCATTATCTCCAAGTTTTGCTAACGAACATCCACTATACGCATATAAAGCTCAAGCAATCCAAAAGGCCTTATGGGAAAAGAACGAATGGCATTATTTTTATCACGGATACACTATCGGTGAAAATAATGAATATATCGAGTTGACGCGAGAAGCATTATATGACTTCTCGTTATATGATACCGATTCTCTTAAAGTATCGGTTTGCGCTATTGTCGGTAAAAATGGGAGTGGTAAAAGTACGATTGTTGATCTTCTCATTCGAATGATAAACAATTTATCCGCTGTATTACTTGGAGAGAAGTTCAACTTTGCAGCAGCAGAACATTTACATTTCATTGATCATGTATATGCAGAACTTGCTATTCGCATTAAAAATAGCATCTATGTATTAGAGGAGCGAGGCAGGGTAATAAAACTCCATAAATACCTCAAGACTAGAACTTCGGGAAAACGATTTTTGAAAGTTCCCGAAGCTTGCGAAGTGTTATTGAATGAACAGACAACACCCGAAACAACAACTATTTTGCTTAAAAAACATCCAAAGGGACGTAACATCTTGAAATCTCTCTTCTACACTTTGGTATGTAACTATTCTTTATATGGTTTCAATTATCGTGACTACGCAAGCGAAGCCACGCCAACTGAACGATTAACAAAATTATATCGTAGAAAAGGGCAAATATCGACTGACCATCTTACGGAAGATCACCTATGGCTAAAGGGTATCTTTCATAAAAATGATGGTTACCAAACCCCTATCGTTCTTCACCCAATGCGAGAAGATGGATTTCTCAATATTGATAAAGAAAACTACTTAGCAAAGGAACGAATGGGAAACCTATTGTTTTACAAGGATGCTCACGGCAATTATCCTCAAAGAATAATTAATGGTAATTTACACATTATTGCCTTTGAACTCACTCCAACTGATAATAAGAAGTTTTCAAGATCTAATATGCTAGAGCATATTGGTATCGGCAAACAACAGAATATATCTTTAAGCTTCAATAAGATATATGAATGGATTCTAAGTTTTTGGGATAGTAAGTATCATTTTAAAGATATAGACAAAACAACAAAATTATGGGAAGATGCGTCTGACTATATTGTTTACAAAACTCTAAAAATCGTATCTAACTACAAGAAGTATCATCCAATATACACCTATTTAAGTAAAAAGGCAGCATCTTATGAGGAGTTATGCAAGAAATTAACTCCTTTGTATGATGACTTTACCCATATTACTAAGAAGTTACTTCGAACAATAATGTACTTGAAATTTAACCTTTATGATAAAGAGAGAAATATATATAATCTTCATGATGTAGATGAATTCATTATGAATCATATTGGAGAAGATATTCATGAAAAGTATAAGCTACAGAGTATTGACCTTTTACCTCCTCCAATATTTAAACAGAAACTATATTTGCAGAAAGAAGGGCAAAATGGCGTAATTGATTTTAGTAATTTAAGTTCCGGAGAAAGGCAAATAGCCTATACTATAAGTAACTTTATGTATCATCTAGTAAATGTTGATTCGGAATGGAATGATTTTTATCGTGACTCAGCGCACTTGCAGGTGATAAAATATCGCTATGTAAATGTTGTTTTTGATGAAGTCGAACTATACTTCCATCCTGAGCTGCAAAGAAGTTTTATGGGGCTCCTTCTGCAAGCGTTAAAAAATGCTCAATTCAAAAATTTACGTGGTATTAATATTATACTTGCGACTCACTCTCCGTTCATTCTTAGTGATATTCCTCATTCTAACGTACTGTGCCTTGGAGAAAATTCGCATGTGGTTGAAAACACTTTTGGAGCTAACATTATCGAGATGTTAGGTAATAGCTTCTTTATGAACTCTGTCATCGGCAATGTGGCAACAAATGAAATACAGAACTTATTACAGCTTTATCATAACATGAAAGCAGGCAATAACATTAAGACGGAGTTTCGACTTAATAAAGCGAGATTTAAATATCTTTCAGAGTATATAGCAGAGCCCTATATCAAGAATCTAGTAATAAGGATAATCGAAGAACTAAGACAGTGTCATTCTAATCTTCACTAATTATGTATACTTTTATTAGTTCACAAGACAAAAAGAAACTTCATACCGAGTACCTTTCATTATTTAAAAAAGACTTAGATAATGTATGGAAAAATAAGGTGACCAGTTGCCAGTTGTTAAATGCAGCTATGTTACCAGGGATGACAGCCAAGAAGTTGCTTGTTGCCGAGTTCAGGGTGCTCGTGAATGTTTATCATTATTATATTAATTATGTAAATGGTCTATCTGATTACGATAAAAGAATTGTTCAAGATGCAGCAAATGATGTTTTCAAATACGAGTCCTATTCAAAAAGAATTGCCGATTTTCTTGTAAATCCATCCAATGGATACAAAATTAGCAATTGTGTCTATTGTGATACTGTAAATGTCTCCCCCTTTTCTGGGCATAAACGTCGAATAAGAAGATTCCAAACTGATCATGTATTAAATAGGGGAGCTTGTCCATTAGTAGCACTATCTCTTCATAATTTCGTTCCATCTTGCAACATATGCAATGGCGCGAATCTAAAAGGGACAAATACCATTGGAGATACAATAGAAGAAATTAAACATTTAAGTCCCACTAATCCAAGTTATAACTTTTGGCATAAAGTCCTATTTGTAGTAAATCCCAAATATTCATGGGTGTCAGATAATAAGAAATCAGAGCATCCTGAACATTATGAAATAGATTTCTATTATAAAGATAAGGTATACGCAAAATCAGTTGACTTATTCTGCTTAAAGGAGAAATACAATAATGATTATCTTAATAAAGCCTTAGAACTAATTGATAAGAAAGGTACATATACCCCTGTATGGGTGAGAGATCTAGCAAACAAAACAGGACAGCCTTATAGTAAAGTCTATGAGGACTTATTTGGAATAGATAAGGACCAATTATATCGTAAAGCAACCGAAGATATATTAGGAATTACTGATTTATACTAAATGCCAAATTTGCCCATTGAATCACTATTAAAAGATTTGTTCTGATTACTGATATGTTACAATACTATACTCTTGTCAATTGATAGCTCCTGAGGTTATCTTTTTCAATTATTAAGTATTCATTCAAATCATTATGATCGGCATACAGACCTGAAGCATCCCAGAAACGGGTGCCGGGACAAGATTCTTGCAGGCGGGAAAGACATTTCCTGCCTGTTTTGTCATTATCAAGATATGCCTCGGCATTGGAATGACAACAAGTCTGTCGTTGCTTTGATTATGTATGATTATGGCGAAGGTAGGTGGATATATTATATCAAGGCGGAGCCGGTGAAGTGAATCAGGGCAGAGAGTGGGAGTCTTCTGACCGGAGTTTGGATATGAACACCTGAAGGCTACGGGATTTGAAGAAGTCGATAGACATGTTCCCTATATGACAACACCACGCTGAAAGGCATTTCAGATTTTATACATCCCGAAACCAAGTCCTGGAGCATACGACTTCAATGCATCCTCCAACATCTGCATCCTTATAGGACCAAGCCTGGTCTTCTGGCTGATAACGGAGGCATCATGCATAGTCAGACACTCGATCTTATCAAGCCCATTCCTGACTAAGGCGTTAGTAATCTCTCTGCTGATGTTCAGCACCTGGACGGACTGAGACAGCACGTCATCTAGCTTCAGGAACTCAACAAGATCTCCTTTACTCACGTCTATAAGATACGCATACTTATGAATGACAGCCCGGATGGTATCAAGAATTTCAGTCCTGTCAAGAAGTTGCGCTATTTGGCCTTTGAAAAGATTGACCTCCACTGAATCAGTCGGTCTGCTATCCTTTATCTTCTTGATGGGTTTCTTGATTTCCTCGGCAGTCATATTCTTCCTGTCCAACAGGGTCTTCAGTTCTCGAATATCCGAGCCTATCGATTCATACTGACAGATCTTGTCAGTCATTTGTCTTATCAGACCTCGCTCCGATTTCAGTGCATCATTAGTATTTTTCAGGAACTGATGGAATTCGTCCTGGTTTTCCGTAAGGACTTTCATCCTGGAGTTCACATCGGCAAGGCATGATTCCATTGCTGAAAGCCTCTCGAAGAAATCGATGGACTTGATGGCCGAAGAAGGGATGCGAGCTGAGAGGCTGCCAACTATATCTTCCATATCAAACTGATGGAGCAATCCCAGTTTGGATTCCTTCCGTAAGTACTCATCCTCCAGACAGTAAAGGCTGTAGGTGTTTACCGACAGGAAACCTAGTAACGCTAGGATAACAAGCTCTGCTACGATGCTTACGTAAATCCATGTGTCTTCAAACCCGAACAGTTCGAAGCGAAGCTCCTCCCTGACGTACATTACGGCATTGAAGGCCATCATGGCAATAAAGAGACACGCCATGAACACGCGTGTGAATGTCAGCTGGAAGCCATACCGCTGACTCTTCCAGCTTCCGAAGAATCCTACGCGGCTCATAAGACAAAATAATTGAATGGTGAAAGGACAGCCGGACCTTGTCCTGCCGATCCCAATAAATTGAACTTCCTCATATGAATGTGTAAATGATTTCAGTGCATGTCCCTCAGTCCGTCAGAGCGAGCATCAGAACACCTCATCATATGTTACACATCATCATTACAGTGTCACGAACACTCCGCAACACCAACGCAAATATAATGAAGATATTCTGGTTTGTCAAAAAAATCTAATGTATAGTAAAAAATATCGAAAAATTGTGGCAATAATCAGAAATCGCACATCGGATCCACCATACGAGGATCCACCTCATGTTTCCCTGACGGTATGATATCCTGAGACTGTGCACATTCCCGATCAATAATACCCTTGACATCCGCCTGCACTTTCCTGAAGTTTCTCTCGATTATATCCCTGACCGCCTTGTCTTCCCTTTCCTTCGCAATCCTGTCGAGCAGTTCAGAACGTTCTTCTTCTGTCAAGGCCCCACACATTCTCTCTGCCTCTTCAGTCAAATCATCCTTGTCGTAAATGACAATACCCTTCATCAACCCGCTCATGAAGTGATCGAGCAGTGCCTTATCCGCATTGTCATATACCGATTTCCTTGCTTCCTCTTCTCCGAAGTCGGTAAATTTCGGGAGCCTTCTCCATCTCTTCCTCTTGCGCTTGAGTTCATCTAGGTCACGTACAATCTCCCCACAGAAGAACTTCTCCTTGATCTTCATGTCATTATTGTCGGCAACCTTTCCGAAGAAGACACCCTGCGAGAGGGTCTCTATGGTACTGAGCGGCAGCAGTTCCTCATGCTGGAATGAGATGTTCACAGAGTCCTGCTCTATGCCCCTAGTCTGGCTCTCCCTCTTGCGGAACTCCTTTCCGAACGACTTACTGAGTTCCTCAGCAGTCTTGCCGTTCACCTGTCCAGAGAAGATGTTGCCGACCGTATTGAAGATGACCTCGGACTCCTTCTCCCCGTAGTCACGCTTGAGCTGGCTCTTGTCCTGGGCGCCAAGAACTATGGCCACAAGGTTGGATCTGGCGGTCGCGATAAGGTTGTCCAGTCCCTTAAGGAATATGGTCGGCAGCTCATCCAGAAGGACTCCGCACTTGCGTTTTCCCTTGTGGTTGATGAGCTTGAACATACGGGAGGTAAACAGGGCCAGCGTAGTACTGTATATGGCCTGCCTGTCCGGGTCATTACCTACACAAAGTATCTTCGGATGCTTCGGGTCATTGATGTCCAGTGTGAAGTCATCACCTGTAAGAACCCAGTACAGACTTGGGGACACGAACTTGTTAAGAGGAATCTGGGCACTGGCAATCTGGCCCTGCAGCTGATCCTGAGCACCTCCCTCCAATGCATTGGAGAAAGGCTTGATCTTGGCTTCAAGTTCCGGATACCGTGACAGAATAGAGAACACCTTCTTATAGTCCTGCGCCATAAGCTCGATGACATGCGGGAAGGTGCAGTACTTGCCGTCTTCGTAGAGTTTGAGGAACCATATCAGAGCGTCGAGATAGACCTTAGCAGAGAGGGTGAAGAAGTCCTCCTTTTCGACTGCCGCCTTGTTCACGTTCAGCATCACCAATTCCGCAATTTCAGTTGTATCGGCCGGATCAGTGATGTATCTTGGGTTGATAGGATTGCATCGGAGTGACCTTGTAGGGTCATTGAAGTTGATGACACAGAATTCAGGAATGATGTCGTACTTATGTACGTTGTCGATGAATTCGTTATAGACTATCTCCGTAAGGTCGGGAAACTTATAGTCATAGATGAACATCGAATAGCCCTTGGCTATCATCTGTTCGATGAAGGGTCCATAAACCGAGAAGGATTTTCCGGAACCAGGGGTTCCGAGGACCATCGTCGCCCTGAAAGGATTGATGACGTTTATCCAGCCTTTGAAGATGCGGTACCTGTATTGGAATCGCATCGGGATGTTCACGGAATCATCCGTCTTCATCAGTTTCCGGCACTGGGAGAAGGTCTCGTTCCTGTCATTGACGGCTTCATTGAATGCACTGAACTTCCTTCCTGCGGAGGCGACCGCCCAGCCGAAGACTACAGCACCGACGCAGGTGGTTATAAGGTAACTCACCGGATCCAGATATGGGAACAGATAGAGTATAGCTCCCAACAGAGCTGAGCAGATGACTGTTGTCCAACTGACTCCGGTTCCCTTGCCGGTCTGGGTTACAAGTCCTGCCGAGATGAGTGCCATCCCCAGCAGTTTGGTACGGTAAGGCATGACGAAGACCCCGCCTGAACGCAGCTTTCCTACGATCAGGTCGGCGATCTCCGCCGTCAGCCCCACCCGGCTCAGCAGAGGATGGACATAATAGTACAGATTGACGATCACCAGCAGGCATCCCACCAGAGTCATCGCACTGTAATATTTGTCGTACTCACTTCTGTGAGCCATTCGGATCAGTTAACAGTCCTAACCAGACGGAAGTCCCTCTCGATACGCCACCAGTTCCAGCAGCAGATGCCGAACCTTACAGAGAATATCCTGCCCTGAACATCACCCATTTTTTCTGCTGTGCCGTAATTGCCATGAAGCCAGAGTGTCGCCCTATGGGATATCTTGTTTCCTCCGTTCATCTGCATCAACTGATTGATGCGCAGAATGAACCTTCTCATGATGTGGGCTTCCTTTTCGGTCGGAAGTCTCCAGCCGCTGCCCGACGCCTCGATCCGGAGGATCTCATCAAGCTTGGCCGAGCGTGTCGGAAGAGAGGAGACGATGATGTGTACACCATCGCAGTCGATTTCAACCCCCTTGTAGATACTGTTCCAAGAGGATTTCTTTTCTTGCTTTTGCATTGTCCCTAAATTTGAAATACACTTACTACTAACTACTTAACTAACTATTTCTCTTAAAGCCGGATTCTCGTCAAAGAGGCATGACCATCAGAAACTCCTTCCTGCCCCACCAGGAACGTACAAGCGCTTATCGTTTAAGCTTTCTTTTCCGTTTCTTATCCTTCATGTCCTTCTCCTGAGACTTGGAGCTGCCTTTGGAGATCCCGGCCAGAGCTGCACCGATCAGATTCAGCTCGTGACCCTCACTCTGTTCCTGGATATTGGAAGACTTCTTCAGCCACTGTCCGCCTTCATCCGCGGTTACGATATCGTCCAGTCTGAAAGCACCCAGTTCTGAAGACTTGAATGCACATCTTGTGGAGTGATCCACGAATGTTGCACCATAGATGCGTCCCTCCCGTGTCCTGTGAAGATGAATGTCAATATCGAACCTGGCAAGCATATTCCTGAAGTGCCTCTCTGAAGTGGAGTGCTCAAGGCAGGAAGCGGAGATTCCGCATATCCTCGCCCTTTCACGCTGCTTGATGCCGCTTCGCCCCATGCATTCCATAGCTCTTCTCTCATACTCCGAATAGAGCTGTTTCCCGAGCTCATCTTCCGTAATAGGAGCCGTGCACGGAATACCATCCTGGTTCAGTCCGCGGACCACAACCTGTGAAGTGTCACCTATACGGTCAGTCACTTCAAGTCCGTGCGCCTGCATGATGAGCTTGAACTGCGCAAAGGACGTCATGTGATACTTGCAGCATTCCTCGGCTATGATCCTTATCTGTTCCATGATGTTTCCTCCCACCGGGTTGAATCTCCTCGGATCGATGCCCATTGCTGCATACCGTTCTCCGTCTCCGTTTCCTACCCGAAGGCCATACTTCGGAGCCACGGCAGATAGCAGTTGAAAGCATCTCTTGTTCTCCTGAAAGTCGTGTATCTTCCTCCCCTGGTCATTCACCCTCACGGACACCACATGGAAGTGCTCCCTGTCGATGTCCGTGTGGCGATAGACCGCATACGGCTGGTTTCCGTAGCCGAGTCCCTTCATGATATCCGAGATGAACTCCTTGACCTGCTCTTCTGTCAGACGCTCGTCAGGAGCCGGATTAACCGACATATGGAACGACAGGTTCTCTGTCCTGATGTTCCTCCTTTCATACTTCCGGAATGTCTCCGCAATCCCTTCCGATTCGTCGATACAGTTCGTGTGGAGCAGCACCGCCTCACCAGTTGCACACTTGCTCTCGTTGTATTCCAGCGAGAAGCAGGAAGAACTGGCCGGCTGCATTATCTTCAGCACCATCTCAGAGTCTCTTGAAGGAGAAGTCCACTTCGAAATCTCAGTTGCGTGGTGCAGAACATAAGATCACGTGGTTGGCAGACACGTAGGCATTCAGATAGGCCTTTCCGTCCTTACAGTTCGCACTGATAGAGAGTCTTCCGGACACGTACACCTGCTGTCCTTTCTTGAGGTAATCTATTACCCCGCTCTTGTGGCAGCTCACCTCATAATAGGTTGCGCGTTTCTCTTCTCCCGAAGACTCGCTGGCAGCCACCCTGAAGGCGATGAATTCGCTGCCGTCCTTGCCGTTCCTGATTTCAGCATCGGCGACCAGATTGCCGATAAGATCGATTTTCTGTAGCATGATGATTATTGGTTTTGTGTGTTACTAATTGACTCCGTCAGAGGAGTCTTCTCTTTCAGTTCGAGGGCTTCAACCATCTCGATGATGGTATCCATGGTCTTCTTCAGATCGACAGTCATGGCATTGAGATGCTTGAGATAGTAGTTCGCTGCCCTGGCATTGATGACCGGAGATCCGTCTGCACGTTTCTGCTTTACCAGAGAATTGAAGCGCTTGGTGGCCTGATTGTAATCCACCCCGATTCGTGCCACGATGGCACTAAGAGAATTAATCTGATTGCGGAACGCCCTGTCCGTCAATACTATATTGCGGTCTATCTTTATCCGCTTGTCAAGTACCTTATCCCTGATGAAACGCGAAATGGACAGGTAGTCATAGTTCTTCATCTGAGCAGTGAGCACCTCCCACTCCTTCTCAGTGAATCTGATGCCGACATAGCGGCTTCTTGGTTCCCTTGTCTTGCCCATATCTCTGTTCTGTTTCCGTCAGGAAGGAAGGCGACTTCGGAGCTTTCCCGCCCGCACCACCCGGTGCGCAATTCAGCTGTTTGTTTAACAAACGCCCATCTTGCTACTTGTCCAGTACTAAGGTTTCACTGCAAATATATTGTTTTTACAATACATTAGTATCTTTTTACTCTAAAATTTTGCATTTTTCTTAAAAATCGCACTTACAGGCCATTCTGAAAGGGGTAATCTAACATCACTTAATTCACCGAAAACAGCCATACTTGCAGCCTTGATTCATATAAGTAACCTTATCATATTTTTATTCAGCACATTATAAATGATTTTATCTATTTACCCTTAAAGGAGAAGAGGTTTTCATTCTAAGGAAATTTTGATAACTTTGTACTACCATGAGCATATCCAGAATATACCACTCCTACCATCTCGACATAGCCCAAAGCAGTCCCCACAGGATCTGCTACATCATACTTCCCGAACGTCTGAAGGAAACGGAAAGGGAATGGCTGGACAGGATGGCAGAGCAACACTCGGCCAGCATGGTCGTGATTTCAGGTCTGGACTGGGAAAGCGAACTGACACCGTGGAAGGCTCCGGGACTGAAATCCGGCGAATTCGCAGGGCGTGCCCAGTCGTTCCTGGACATACTCAAGGGAGACATCATAGTGAACGTGGAGAGTTCATTGAGGATGTCACGCCCGAGAAGATTCATCGCAGGTGTCTCCCTTTCCGGACTGTTCGCCCTGTGGGCATCCTGTCAGACCCACCTGTTCCACGGAGTAGCATCTGTTTCTGGTTCATTTTGGTATGACGGCTTCATCGAATGGTTTACAGAACACAGACCGGAAGCAGAGTTGTTTTACCTGTCTCTGGGAGAAAAGGAGAAGGAATCTAAGAATCCTAGGTTGGCATCTTTAGATAGTGCAACAAAGTCCATTTACGGTCTGCTGAACACCATCGGATGTCAGATAACTTTCGAATACAATGCGGGCAATCATTTCGGACCTCTCATCGAAAGAATTGAGAAGGCCATAACAGCACTATACACTTTATAACCGTATTTTATATAAAAATATATTTATATAAACCGCATATAGCTCGCTGTTAAACGACTAATAGAAGATACCATTTATTCAATATTAAGTGATTTCTCCACCCATATTTTATCAAAATAGAGTGATTATCTCGCACCTTATATGCAAAATAAGGCGATTCCATCGCGCATTTTATTCAAAATAAGATGACACTATGATCTTTTATACTATATTTGCAAACATAAAAGACAAATGACATGATAGACAAGAGGACACTCGAAATAATATTCTCTGAGCAGAAAGAAGAACTTGAGGTGGCTGCCCAGAACACTCGATGCTGGAGAAAGGAGGAGGATCTGATAAACCTTGACAGTAAACTGGCACAAGTCGTCATAGGAGTACGTCGAAGCGGTAAGTCCACATTATGCTTCAATGTCCTGCATGATGCCGGTGTCAAGTTCGCGTACGCCAATTTCGATGACGAGCGTCTTGAGGGAATGAAAGCAGCCGAACTGAACAATGTGCTGGAAGTCCTATACAAGATTAACGGTGAATTCACTCACCTGTTCCTCGACGAAATACAGAACGTAGAAGGATGGCACCTGTTTGTCAACCGCATGCTCAGGCAAGGGATGAAGATCATCCTGACAGGATCGAATGCAAAACTGCTTAGCGGTGAACTTGCTACCCACCTGACCGGAAGGCATAACACAGTGGAGCTGTACCCATTCTCGTTTAGGGACTTCTGCTCCTTCATGAATATCGATACCACCAAACTTACCACGAAAGCCGAGGCAGCAAGACGTGCCGCATTCGACCAGTATCTGAAGCAGGGTGGATTCCCAGAGCTGTTCCATGAGAAGAAAAGCAGACAATATGTCACCGACCTCGTGAATGACATCCTCACGCGTGACATACAGCAGCGCCATAAGATCCGTCATTTCGCGGCATTCGAGAAGATGGCTCATCACCTGATGAATATAGCACCGGCTATACTGGCCCCTGCAAATCTCACGAAGACATTCGGATTCGGATCATCCCAGACCACAAACAACTATATCAAGTACCTTACACAGGCATACCTGCTGGTCAAACTCAATAAGTACTCGGCAAAAAGCAAGCTGAGAATAACTGATGAAAAGGTATATACCGTAGATGTCGCCATCATGGATAAACGTCCTGATGCGATGGTCGGGGATAACCTTGGCTGGCGTCTTGAAACAATAATATATCTTGAGCTATGCCGCCGTAAGTCTGAGAACGACACAGACATCTACTACTACAAGAAACACGCAAGAGCCAAGGAAGTGGATTTCGTGGTATGTAAGGGGAACAAGATTCTCCAGATGTATCAGGTCGCATATGACATGACCAACGAGAAGACCCGAAAACGCGAAATCGACTCACTGATTCAAGCATCACAGGCTACAAAGTGCAAGGAACTATACCTGATAACCGACTCCGAAAGAGATACAATACAGAAAAACGGGTATATTATAAATATCATCCCGGCATATGAATGGCTACTTTCATAAGCAGTTCCCCATTTGATTATGCCTGAAGCGACTATCCCACCGGCAGTATTCATAGAATACCGCCGGTGGGATAGCTTTCCGTTATGGTTCCCGGGAACACATCTATTCGAGCAGCTCATATTCATCGACTCCAGGAATGAGTGCAAGCCCCGATTCCTTCAGATGAATCTGGCCTTTATCATCTATGAACTTCACTGTCACAACCCTGCCGTCCATCTTCCTAGCCTGGATGTCGGTTCCGTTATTGTCATCCATGCGGATGATCCTGAGTTTGTCTCCTTTTTTCATAATTGTAATTATTCTACATAAACATATTCTTCGTCTTCATCTCCCACATACCAGTCAGCATCGCCTCCGGCATTGACGGAGATGTCATTTAGCCTGTCTACCAAGGCGAACGCCTCGTCCCTATTTGGGAGGTCTACCGCCACTGCAATGTACTCATTTGCCCTGTCATCATGATAAGCCTTTGTCAGGGGAACGATAACCATAGCCTCCTGCATAGTGATCGTACCAAGGAAGCATGACTTAATAATCTGCACTGTACTACTCATCTCCTATATTGTCTGCAAGTACATAACTGACCGCCTCCGCAAGGTCCACCTCATCAAACTCCACCAGTCCGGACTTCTCGTCAAGTTCAAGAAGTTCATCATAATCGTCCTCATAGACTAGTGAAAGATGTCCTCCTACCACCTTGACTGAATTGATACGCTTGTCATGAGCTTCCATCCTATCATCAAAAACATAACAGAAGGCATCTTCAACAAGCTCCACTTCTCCTCCTGCCTCTTCTACCATCTCCACAATCAGGTCGTGGGCACGTTCCTTTACGGCACCCGATTGTTCTACGATATCCCTTATGCTGTCTCGCCAGCATTCCTTTATCTGTTCATCAATCCTATAATGTTTCATCGCGTTATCTGTTATGGGCGGGATGACCCGCCCGGTTCTACCTTTCCAACACCTTGAGTGAATCTGCGACCACTTCAGTGAACGTCCTTTCCGTTCCGTCCGATGCAGTATATCTGACTGTACGAAGCCTTCCTGTCAAATGCGTAAGGGACCCTCGCGTAATCCCTTCGAGACACACCTCTCCTCCTTCCACTGCCAGGACATTATGCCACGTGGTCTCGACTAACTTCTTACCTTCCACAGAGATGACCGGAGACTCCGTCATAAGACTGAAGTTCGCTGCTATTGACCCTATTGCCGGGCTGATTCTTACTGTGCCTGCCCTTCCTTGAAGTTCGACACGATTGATTGAATTGGACTTATTCATATCTCTAATTGTAAATGGTTTATATGTTTGAGTAAAACTTTTCCTTATCGGTCCCGCAGTCCACATATCCGAGGCTTGGGGCAACTATCTGCTCGAAGTCATCGTCTATCCAGAAAGGCATGTACTGCATTTCCACATTCCCTGGTATCCACTCCTCATGAATCGTACAGATGGTATCTCCGCTGAACTCGCAATCCAGTCCGCGGTTCCTGTTGACGTATCCCTTGGACTCCAGAGTCTTCCTGATCTCCGGAGTATTCATCCTTATGAATGCCTCCCTTGCCATAGTGTCATTTCTTGAACTTGCAGGTACATTCGTCTGCAAAGCTGTAATAACTTCCTGCTCCAATGATGATATGGTCGAGCATCTGCATCTCCATTGTCTTGCAGGCATTCGTGACCAGCCGTGTCTGGTTGATGTCCGAGATACTCGGTGTAGGGTTTCCTGAAGGATGATTATGGAACAGGATGATGTTCGATGCATTCTTGCTCAGCGCATGCGCAATGATATGCTTGTGACTGATATTTACAGCATCCAGACTACCCTTGAAGAGCATCTCAAAGGAGAGAACCACATTATTCCTATTCAGGTATGCCACCCAGAGTTCCTCATGATCAAGGGCACTCAGTCTGGCAGCTGCCACTTCTACTGCATCTTGAGACCGTCTGATGTTCTTTCCAGTGATATCCTCTCGGATGCTCACATATGCGGTCACCACATCTCTGAGAGCGTTCACCTTTTCTGTCTGCGCTTTTGTAAGTCCGTAAAGCTGAGGATTGAAGTTCTCGCTCAGCAGTTCATCGAGCCTTACCTGCTCCTTGAGCTTCAGGCCCAGTCTTTCCAATGCTTGCATAGTATTCTTCCTTGATGGTTTGACTTGAATTCAAAGCACCGGAAGGTGGCTGACGACTTTACGGCAAGGAGCGGCGGGGTGAATACTATCCGCAGGATGGAGATTCTCACCGGCGAACGAAGTGCCCCTTGACGAAAGGATGGCAGCTTCTACCTTCGCGACGAATTCAGTCATCCATCATGGAGAGGGCCGTCCACAGTCTTTTCATACGCCTGTAATCTTTTCATCACGTCATCCTTTCCTTTTCAATGGAGGCATATATGATTATGCTATGAGAGGATGGCTTATCTATGCTTATCTGGTTTTCGTTCTCCTTTACAATCAGTTGATGAACTGGAGAATACGAACTGGCTGTTCCTGTATGTGGGACACATTGAATACGTAAATGGGACATATTGAATACCATATCAGAGTCCACATGGGACTTCTTGAATACCAGATACGCCAAGTGGGAAAGATATATTTGAAAATTCCCATTTACCCCGTTAAAGACAATTGACCAACCACTTACGGGTAAAGTGTTAATCGGTCTTAGACCGATTAATTGTATAATATTATCCGAAAAAACACCTTCAAATGGGACATATTGAATACTGATTTTTATATCTCTTCAAGACTCTCGCTGCAAGCTAATAGTATAAAGTTTCTAATGTTTTGTAAAATTATTTCATATCTTTGCCCCAAGCATTTATCACTATGACCAAGAAGCTGATCACTCTTCCGGCCCCGGAATCGGGCAGGACTTCCAGGCAGGTCGTGCAGTCCTACATCTTCACAACGGCCATCTATGACTTCAACGTCTATGAGAAGCGTGTACTGTATAACCTCGTCAAGCTAGCCCAGAGCCAGATAGAAGGAGTGAAGCTTTCTGAAAGTCTGTATCGGATAGACCATGCATACAAGGAGTACGTGCTGATCGAGCTACCGATGTCCGACTTCCTCACGGACGGAGAGGACAAGAACCACTCCCGTATCAAGGCCGCACTGAAGTCACTTCATCAGAAGACCTTCACCTACTGCGATGACGGGGTATGGGAATGCTTCTCCATAATAGCCAACCCGCGCATACGCCTTCGTTCGTCCAGAGTATCATTCATCGTGGACGCCAGGGTATGGGATGTCCTTCTTGACTTCACGAGGGGATTCTCGCGCTACGACCTCGAGGTCGCATTTACCCTCGAGAGCAGCTACTCCATGAGGATATACGAAATGCTGGCCGGCCAGACTGACCCGATAGCATATTCTATTGATTCGCTCAGGAAGGAATTCGGCCTGGAGGAGAAGTACCGTCTCAACAAGGACTTCATAAGGAGAGTCATAGAGTCAGCAAAGAACGAGCTCGACACGAAGTCTCCTGTGACATTCACTTACCGTCCGCTCAAGGACGGAAAGAAGATAACCAGAATCCTGTTCTTTCCCGTCAGACATCCGGAGAGGGTACCTAAGGACGCTTTCTTCAAGGAGAGCATACGCAGGTACGGGTCAGGAGCCCACCTCTCTTCCGAAGAGAACAGGATGCTTCTTGAGATCGGCTTTACACGGACAGGCATCAGGAACAACCTTGAACTGTTCCTCCAGTGCAAGGAACGGCTTGACTTCATCTACGAGCTGGCGCTCATCAGCGGCAAGGCCAGAGACAAGAGGAATCCTTGCGGATGGTGCATAAAGACTCTCAAGAGCAAACTTGATGACCTCAGAGATCAGTAGTTTATAAAACTAAGTTTTATAAGAAAAATTTTCCTTAAAAATCATTTGCTTTTACATTAGTTTCTTTATACTTTTGCGGTCAGCAAGTAAAAAGTTTCTAATGAACGGTAAAAGCCATATATGTTATCGGGCCGCTTCACTGGCCATGATACTTCTATGTCTGATCTCCTCGATATGCAGTGCTCACGCACAGCGTACGATGAAGGGTCAGGGCATGCTGACGGCCGGAGCCACATCTGGCATCACGAGGATGCTTGACATGGGCGCGGAAGTCGGCTACGGGCAGTACCTGCTCAAAGGATACTGGTACACTGCAGCGAGTGTGGCGTCACACAAGATAAGGACCTCCGGAGCATATCTCATGAGGTACATCGACCTCCTCGGCGGAGGCGGATACATGCATCGTCTCGTGTCCACCCGCTCAAGGAGCATCAGCCTGTATGCAGGCGGCGGAGCCTTCCTGGGTTATGAAATCTATGACCCGGCTGGCGAACTCCCGTCCAGCATATCAACCGGTCTGGCTGCCGGTTCATTTCTTTACGGTATCTCCGCACGTGCGGAGGTGGAGTTCTTCATCACGGGGCGTCTCGCCGTTTCGGCATCAGTATGTGCCCCTGTCAACTTCTCATCGCCGGTCACGCTATTCAGACCGGCTCTCCTGATGAGTCTGCGGTATAACATTTAGCGAAAACCAAATGTAATCTTCCGACAGGCGTTCTGCCTGTCACATTCACACACATCATTCTTAACAAGCAGATTCGCCGGGAGGTGCATCTGCTTTCCAAAAGAAAGAGTTAGCAAACCAAATATTTTTCATGTTACACATCATCAACAGTCCCGTCGTGAGATGCGACTGTTTTACCTGAAGAATCAAAGTAAAAGATATGAAGGCAAGACTTATCATCACACTCATCCTAGCGGCCATGCCGCTGATGACCTTTGCCCAGAACTGGTGCGTATCCACCAATCTTGTGGACTATGCCAGCCTCGGGACACTGAACATAGAGGCCAGTGCCGGCATCGCCAGACGCATGACCGCCGTAGCATCCGTAAGGGTCAACCCGTGGACCTTCCACAAGGGAGACTATGACCGTCAGATGCAGAACCGCCACCAGACATATGCCGCAGGAATCCGCTACTGGCCGTGGCATATCTACTCGGGCTGGTGGATCTCCGGAATGGTCCAGTACCAGGAGTACAACAGAGGAGGCATCATCTCCCAAAGGACAGAAGAGGGAGATGCCTACGGGCTCAGTCTCGGCGGCGGATACTCGCTCATGCTCCATGAACATCTGAATCTGGATTTCGGACTGGGGCTCTGGGGAGGACAGAAGACATATGTCACATACGCCTGTCCGTCATGCGGCAAGATCACCGGCAAGGGGTCCAAATGGTTCCTGGCCCCGAACGAAATCAAGGTTTCCATCGCATTCATCTTCTAAAGACCATCAGCCATGAAGATCTGGATAGGAGAAAAATTCATCGACAGCGCATACTTCAGGACATGGTGCCTAAACGAGGAACTGCATCTGGTCTATTTCATCTATCAGCCAAAGAGCGGATATCAGGGAGAGTTCTCCCTCCCGCTGCTGTTCAGCAGCGCAGAGGAGGCCAAGCGTTTCTACGACGAGAGCTGGAATGCAATTGCCGACGGAGGAGACGCCATCTGGTGTCTCGACGACAAGGCGACATTCTGCTGGAAGCTCTACTTCCGCATACATGCCCAGAAGCATAAGGAACGCAAGTCAAAGAAGAACAAATCAAAGAAACATGAAGATACTGACAAGACAAGGCAGCCTGAGAACGGAACTGTTCAAGGAAGTGATGCTCCACGAAAGGCTTGGTATCATCGCCTTAAACTACTCCTACCGTTACGAGGAAGACGGGGAGCAGGCGACGGAGTACATAGTCCAGATACCCCTGACGTTCCGAAGCAGAAGGAGGGCTAGACAGGCATTCAAGGCTTACCTGAGAGCCCGCAACACAGGCAAGGAGAGCGTGAGTCTGCTCGGTTTCAGCTGCCGATGGCCTCAAAGGACATACAGGAAAATCATCAGTGACAAGAACCACACACTATCAGAACTATGACACGAATCATAAGAACAATCTATATGGCCATGGCTTCTCTATGCCTTGCAGCCACAACCTCCTGCGTACACGAGTTCGTCGTCACGGACCACTCCTTCGAGTTCACGGCAGAAGTGACCTACGACGAATCGGAGGACCTTCACCGTCTTACGCTTACCCGGGTGTCCGGATTGGAGGAGAACGAATATGACATCGCCTTCACTCTTGACGGACAGAGCGGTGTCAGCCTTACCGACATGGACGGGGATGTGCATAAAGGTTTCTTAACAGAAAGATTCAGCGACACTTCGGCCAGGACATATGGACTCTCGAAGATGGATCCTGGCGAGCATACCTTGACTCTTGAAATCAGCACAGAAGAATATAGTCAATCCTTATCTGTTGTATTCGTTGTCGAAGACTTCTCATTTGACGTCGATCCTAAGATCATTTTCGATGATAACACCAAGATACATTCACTTGAAGTGTCGCTTAAATCAGGTTCCCCCACCGACACGTATACCATCTCATTCACAATAGACAATAACGAGCCGAGAAAGACCTATCAGGAGAGATTCAGTGATGAGATTGTAAAGACATACCCCCTCAGTATTCAGGAGCCGGGAGAACATACCGTAAATCTGGAAATATCGACACCCAAACACTCTCAGAAGGTCGATCTTCCATATATTGTCAATGACTACTCGTTTGAGATGAAGGCTGACATAGAGAACAATTCAGACAATCTGTCTCATATTCTCTTTCTCACACTTCTTAGGGGCTCAAGAGATGAGACTTATACAGTTTCATACACTGTTGATGGCGGACATACTGTCAAGCTTATCAATGAATCCGGAAAGGAATTGGGAGCCTCGTTCAGCGAGAACTTCAAGGATGCGACCATCAGGTCTTATGATTTATCCCGGACCGATAAAGGCAAGCACACGATGAAGATGATCGTCAGTACTAAGGATTACTCACAGACCCTTGAGATTCCTTATACTGTTGATGCTCTCCCCTTCACTATCCACTCCGAGATGGATACAAGCGGAAGCGGTTCTGTATTGATGCTTACTCTCAAGGATGGGGACTCATCCACCGACTATAAGGCGACCATTCAGATTGATGGTAAGACAGTGGCATCACCAACTGTGAACTTCTCGAAGAGCCCCATCTACAAGTATTCGCTGCCGACAACAAGACCAGGCAAGCACGATATATCGGTACAGATCACTGACGGATACACCGTAGAAAAGGAGTCCGTGAACTATAGTGAGCCTGTAAGACATCCGTATGTAGACATCCAGCTCAAGTATAATTCCTCATCGGGAAAGCATTACGCTGAGATCGGAAACAATCCATATGATATTGAGTTGAGTTTCAAAACATCACTGACTCTGAAAGGGACCGTCAGTGTCTGCACATCCACATTTGAATACTATTATTCAGATATCACATATATAACAAAGACCAAGACGATGAGTGACAGCAATTCCATTTCCGGGATTTATGGTGGTGATAGCGTGACACTCATCGACAGGGATGCTCTGGCTACCAAACTGACCGGTTCCTATGAGATGAGCAACGTCGTGGAGTATTTTCCTGGCGAGGGAGATGGAGAGTGCGTTGGTGTTGACACGTGGGCAAAAACAGGTACTGAGCGCAAGTATTACAGCATCTCAGAAGAAACCCTCAAGATGGATATCTCCGGAGAGAAAGTGAGCGGAGTCACACTCAGAATCACCAATAATATCGGAAAGATGACTCCCAATGGAAAATCATCAACCTCCGGAACAACAAACATATCACTATAAATCGTATGAAACAGTTTATCCGATTATTTATAGGCATGGTGGTATTGTCAACCACTTCCTGCATACATGAATTCCCGGTCACGGATTACTCTTTTGACTTCTCCGGAACAGTCATCTACGATCAGGATACAGACGAGCATCGTCTGACACTCACCTGCATCAAACACTCCGGAGCAGCTGGATACAATATCGTTTTCCATATAGACGGAGAGAACGTCATCACCCTTACCGATTTTGAGGGGCGTACTTATCAGGAATGGTTCAGTGCATCCTTCTCGGATACGGATTCGCATACCTACACCCTCTCTGAAGCTGCTGTTGGCTCTCATCTTATTCAGCTGACCATCAGCACTGAAGGGTTCTGCCAGAGTCTTGAGATAGAGTATGAGGTCACAAGACAGAAATACGACATCCACGCCGAAGTAAGCACAGTCGGTGCAAAAAGTTCCACTCTGATGATGAGTCTTGCTGATGGCGACACGAAGTATATCTATGATGTTGCCGTTTCAATCGATGATGAAACTTTCATCTCTCAGGAGATAGACTTCGCCCAGACACCGATAGCATCAATAGGTCTGCCTGAGACCATCAGACCGCATGAACACACGCTGACGCTTTCTGCAAATGACGGAATGACAGAAAAAGAGTATGAGGTCACGTTCACAGAACCCGTCAGACATCCTACCATGAGTATCACCCTGGCGCATGACGAGGATTCCGGCTACCATATAGCGAAAGTGGGAGCCAACCCTTATGCGATTCAATTTAAGATATCTGCGAACCTGGAAATCAAGGGCAAATCATCTTATTATCCCTCATATGATGAAGATGCTTATTGGTGGAGAAACCCTTATTACAGTTACCTGACAGAGAAGAAAGATGTCACTATCTCAGACTCAGAAGGCGACAAGACCATAAACATCATAGACCGAGACTCACTGGTGGAGAAGATAACTTCCAGATGGGAGACAAGTTACATCTGGGCCACCCACTCCACCCCGGGCGGAGGTGAGGATTCCGGTGAGGACTATTCGTATATATCCGGTTCTCATCCGTCATTCTATCAGATATACTCAGAAGTCTTAAATATCAACATATCAGCGGAATCAATACCTGGTGTCACTCTGAACATCACAAACGACATAGGGACAATGACACTTAACGGGCATTCCTCATCCTCCGGAACAACAAGCATAACCCTCTAGTGCCGGGAGGGCACTAGTATTAATTAGTTAGTGCAAAGTGTAGTGTGCCCCGGATGCGGCACTGCCGGGGCTTAACACACTTCATAATAGTCTTATGTATATCATTATCGAACAGGAGTGCATAGACACTTCTATCTTCACGAAGATGAAGCTTTACAAGACGGCCGGGATAATATCTTTTACTCATCGCAACAAATCAGACGGGACTGAATTTGATGTTCCGATAATATTCTATGACACCTTTGAGGCATGCCTAATCTACGACTCTATCATTGACGGACTATCCGCTGGAGAGTATAGCTGTTTCGTTTCTGTCAGGGCAACTGTTCCTACGTGGCTTCTTGCAAAAATAAAACGAGAAACGTATATGAATCATAATCCAGATTCAGTAACTAATCTTGATTAACTGATGAAAGCATTAAGTAAGATATTATTCATCACCATAGCAGCGAGTCTCCTTATCAACAGCTGCGCCTCTCAGCGTAAGATGAAGACCCTCCAAAGTGGTTCTATAAGACCATCCCTGGCTCTTACTAGAGAACAGGACTTCATACCCGATATCCGCAAGGACATGAAGGCACAGAGGGACACATTCGTGGTCAAGGACGGAGACCGTGAAGTGCTCATCATGAAGGCCATCAAGGATGAGGACGGAGAGATGGTAGCCCATGACGTTATCGATGCTGCGGTGGTGACCGCCAGGTTCCGTAACGTAGCGGAGAGAAACGGACGGGTTGATATAGAGTTTCATGTCATCGTTCCCCAGTCCATGCAGGACAGCAGATGGCAGCTGCGGTTCCGTCCGCAGATGTACATCATGCAGGATACGCTGAATCTGGATCCGGTCATCATCACAGGAGCTGAGTACCGCAAGGCACAGCTGAAGGGATACCAGCAGTATGAGAAGTTCCTTGCAAGCATCGTGACCAACCCTGATGAGTTCGTGAACTGGTGGCTCCTGGAGCTGTTTATCGAAAGAAATATGCCCGATCTGTACGCCTTCAAGAGCGATTCCACATACGTCAGCGACGAGCAGTTTGCATCGGTCTATGGCGTGACCGAGAAGGAAGCCATCGAGCATTACACAGACAAGCTGGCCCGCGAGTACAACTCAAGGAAGATGTCGCGCAAGGAGAAGATGTACCGCAAGTACGTCAAGGTACCTATCGAGACTGAAGAACTCAGACTTGACACTGTCATCCAGAGCAATAACGGAGACTTTATCTATCGTTATGTTCAGCCTATCAAGACACGACCGAAGCTCAGGAAGGTAGATGTGGTACTCTCAGGAGACATCTACGAGTCTGACCAGAATATCTACGACATTCCACTCAGCAATCCGCTCACCTTCTACATCTCGTCCTTGTCAGCATTTGTCGATAATACCGAGAGATACCTCACAAAGGTCATCGAAAGACGTGTAGAGGAGAATACGGCATGCTATATCGAGTTCGCTTCGGCAAGCTTTGAGGTGGATGAGACAATGGGCAACAACCCAGGAGAGATCGGCCGAATCAAGGACAATCTCATCTCACTGATGCAGAACGAGATGTTCGATCTGGACTCGATAGTTGTCACTTCGTCAGCTTCACCAGAAGGAACGGTCAAATACAACGACAGGCTATCCAAAAAACGTTCAGAGGGAATATCAGACTACTTCAGCAGGTGGATGAACCACTATCAGGACTCACTTGAGAGAGAGCGTGGATTCGCCGTAGATGAGGATGGAAAGATCATCATCGAGAAACGGGCTGAGATTCCGATGATGGGACGCAGCAGCGGAGAGAACTGGCAGATGCTTGACAGACTTGTAGAGAAAGACACTGTCATGACAGATGAGCAGAAAGAGTCTTATCGTAACCATTCTTCGCTCCTTGACATTGACCAGAGAGAACGAGCAATGCAGTCCGAGTCATACTACAGACATCTGAGAGAGAAGCTCTACCCTCGCCTGAGGACAGTGCGTTTCGACTTCCACCTGCATCGCAAGGGAATGGTCAAGGACACGATTCATACAACCGTTCTGGACTCCACATACATGAAGGGAGTGCAGGCAATCAGAGACAGGGACTATGAGGTGGCGCTCACTCTCTTGAGGCCTTACAACGACTACAACACGGCTATCGCCTACCTCTGCATGGACTATAACGCCAGTGCAATGCAGATCCTTGAGGGGCTCGACAGGACGGCACAGGTCAACTACATGCTTGCTGTCCTCTACAGCCGAAGAGGAGAAGAGCAGAAGGCCGTCGAGTGCTACGTACGTTCCTGCTCCCAGGATCCTTCCTACATCCACCGAGGCAACCTCGATCCGGAGATAGCCGTTCTCATACGAAGATACGGGCTCAATGCAGCTCCGGAGGACGAATTCGAATACAGCATATAGGTTATCAAACCCATTTATAAACCGTTTTAATCATCAAAACTCAATGAAAAAGACATTTTCAATCCTCGCGCTTGCAGCTGCAGTGCTCTGCTCGTGCGACAAGAACGCGGACTGCGTTCCATGCCAGAAGGCTGAGGAGAATCAGGAACCTGCAACACTCAGCGTATCGCTCGGCTTCGACGATGAGCCCCAGACCAGGGCCATCACAGCCTACACCACAGCACAGGACTACGAGAAGGCCGTGAACAGCGTACAGATCCTCGTGTTCGACGCTTCAGGCAAGATCAACATGTACAAGGATGCCGGCACAACAGTATCGGACATCCAGCTTAGTACAACTGCCGGACAGAAGACCGTATGGGCTGTCGTGAACGGTCCGGACCTCTCGGCAGTAGCCAACCTCTCAGCCCTTCAGGCAAAGGCGGTTGACCTCGCTGACAACAGCCTCACAAAGACAGAGGGTTTCGTGATGGCGGGATCGACATCATGCACAGTCAGCGCAACCGGAGGTACTGCAGCAGTGACAGTCAGCAGACTCGTGTCAAGAGTCGCTCTCCAGAAGGTGACCAACAGCCTTCCATCAGGCTACGGAGCGCTCAAAATCGACAATGTGACACTCATCAACGTGGTCGGCAACCAGAACCTCGCAGGAAACGCATCCATCGCGACATGGTACAACAAGATGGGACGCAAGGACGGCGGAGCACAGGCAGACATCATCGACGGCAGCACCAACAAGGCATCATGCCCTTCACTCACCTTCGCTGCCCCTGCAGCAACCGTGAACAATGGTGCGGCTCATGCTCCTACGACTCCACATCTGTTCTACTGCTATCCTAACGCCACATCAGCTGATGCAAACGGCTGGGTAAGTTCGTTCACAGCAAGAAAGACAAGACTTGTGGTCGCTGCAACCATCTCAGGAACCAGGTACTACTACCCTGTGACCATTAGCACTCCGGAGCGTAACAAGGCATACACCGTGGAGCTCACCATCACAGGACTCGGCTCGACAGACCCTGACCAGCCGGTATCCAAGGGAGCGATCACAGCAAGCGTGACTGTTCAGAATTGGGTTGCAGGTGCGACTTACGAGGAGACCATCTAGGCCATGCACACGTATAGCGCGACGGCAAAAGGGGCGCGGGGATAAGGGTATCCTTATGGCCGGGGCCGCGACGCACGGAGGACCGGGGCGATGTGCGGCACACGTGGGGTTCGAATCCCCACGCCCCTCCAGGAACAAAACGAAATGACTATGACAAGGAACATCTACAACAGGATAGCCATCATCCTGACAGCTGCGATGGCGGCAGCCTCTTGCTCGGTCAAGGAGGACAGGACTCCGTGTCCGTGCTGGCTGGACATTGACATAACATCATGCGCGGAGCACGCAAGGGAGATCACGCTTGCCGGATGGAACGGAAGCCGAGTCTTCTCCGAGAAGGTGGCCGTGGCCGACTACCCGGATGTATATGAGACCACAGTCACCAAGGGAATGGTCACCAGCACAGCCTTCTGCGGGCTGCATGAAAGCACTCTCGAAGGCAGCAGGATACGCATCCCCGAGGGCTCGGAATCAGACCAGATAAGGGCACATTCTGTCCTTGTGGACTGCACTGGAGAAAGCGCGAAGGACAAGGTGGAACTCTACAGGCAGTATGCTACCGTCCATCTGTCGATGAAGGGAGAGGATGCTAAGGTAAATCCATACGGCCTACGGGTTATCGGAGATGTAAGCGGTATCGACATCACTTCCCTATCCCCTGTCGCCGGGGCATTCCAGTTCGAGCCGAAGGCTGACTCTGACGGAACGTGGATCTTCCGCCTGCCTCGTCAGAACGAAGACACCAGGATAAGAGCCGAACTGCTTCTGGACGGGGTTGTAGTCGATCAGTTGTCGCTTCACGAGTGGATACGTCAGACCGGCTACAGCTGGATCGAAAGAGACCTCAAGGAGATATACATCGGAGTGGACTTCGGTCAGGGGACGGTCTCCGTAACCATCCAGGGATGGGATGAAGGAGAATCACTCGACATCAGATTATAGACAGCGTCAAGCACCGTAAATAGTTTTTTCATAAGTAAAGTTTAGTTGTTAATGATTCGGGCTGTCCGGCTGAGAAGTCCGACAGCCTTTTTACAAACAAACAGATCAAATGAAACAGATAATCTTATTTCTATCAGCTGTGATGATAATCAGCAGCTGCAACCACAAAGAGCTCATCATTCCAGGACCGGAAGTAGAGACGACGGTTCCGTTGGAACTGACTATGAGCACAGGAATAGAAACAAAGGGACTGGTTATGGGGACACGCCTGCCTGATCCGTCTTCTGTCGGCATCACCGTTAGGGATCCTTATGGAGCATATACCGGAAGTTCTTATACCAACGTCCAATATACCTCTCATGACGAGTCCGGCAAGCAGGTATGGGAGAGCGACTCTCCTATTCTGCTTTCCATGCAAAGCGGGACAGTACATTCATATTACCCGTATGCGGAAGCCTTTACGGACATCACAAATATCCCTGTCAGAGCAAATTCTACTGTCCAGACAGACTTCATGTGGGGAACACCTGTGTCGGCAAGCATGGATAACAAGAGGGCATCGGTAGTTCTCAATCATGCCCTTGCCGCCGTGAAGATAACATTTGTCAGAGGCACATATTCAGGTGAAGGAAAAGTTACCAATGTATCCTTCGGAGGAGACTGTATTGCTACAGTAGCCTATCTCAACGCAACTGACGGAACCCTTTCAAATCTCCTTGGCAAGGGCTTGACGATTACCCCTCCATTCACGGAAACCACACTCTCGTCATCGCTGCAGGAAGCGGAGATTCTTGTTATCCCTACCGGTGAGTCGCAAGGCAAGATAATTATCACCATCGATGAGACTGACTTCACCCTTGAGTTCAACGACATAGCACTCAATCAAGGTGAAGTCACTCAGTTCCATCTGACCGTCAATGATGGAGAGCTGGCGCTCTCGGATATCACAGTCAAGGAATGGACTTACACAGAATCCGAAACGGCCGAGATAAAGGTCAGCGACAAGGTCAAGATTGTGGGCAACATCGATGACGTAGCCATCTACAACAGCGTGACCGACGGAACCGTTACCATCACAGCAGTCCCAAAGACTTCGGGCACAAATAAAGAGGTCGAGCCGGTCACTTATACCGGAACGGCATCGCTCTCCCAGAGTAGCGACATCAACACCGGAGTGAGGACCATCACGATAACTGATATCGAATCGGATGTGAGCGTAACATTCAACGGGACATTTACATATGATGTCGTCACTCAGTGGGAGGTGACAGGCGGAGTTGCAACCCAGATGATCTATAATTACTACTCTAACTCTGATCTGTCGAAAGTACAGAGGATTCGTAATGGTGATAATGATTTCCCTGTTGCTTACACCAACACATTCAGTACCAGCGGTACATACACGCTGAAATACTCATTCACGGACAACACGATCCCATACGGCTATTTTGAGAACTGTCCTGCACTATGTGCAGTAAAGATCTCTGACAAAGTGACCAAAATCAGCAGCTATGCCTTTTCAAAGACCTCCCTCAAGCACTTCGAATTACCTTCTACGGTCACATCCTACGGAAGTGGAGTGCTGTATGACTGCACTCAGCTGAAGAGTGTCGTCCTGCCTGACAACCTCACTGAGTTATACGACAGCATGTTCAGAGGATGCAAATCTCTTACTGTTGTGGACGTGCCGGATGGCGTGACACGTTTCGGAGATTTTGCATTTGAAAGCTGCACCTCGCTCGCGTCGATAATCATTCCAGCAGGTGTTACCTATGTAGGCAACTACTGCTTCAGCGACTGCAGCAATCTCAGACATATCGTCTCATGGCCGGTGATCACTCCAAATCTTGGAGGCAACTACAGATACAACTTCAGCAGAGTGGCTTCAGGAGGAGTTCTGGCCGTTCCTGCAGCTGCCAAGACAGGGTCCAACTACAGCTACTGGGTCAGCTCTGGTATCAATCTCGGTTACTATGGATGGACTCTTGTGTATATGGATGAATAGATCTTTGAAAACATATAAATCGCTTCATCAATTTAGTTAGCACGGACTGTCCGGCTGAGAAGTCCGACAGCCTTTTTCTTCAAGACAAACAATCACAAAAGACAATATCATGAGAAGAACAATCACAATGGCGCTGGCCGTATTGCTCCTTTCCTCCTGTATCTATGAGGATCTGAGCGATTGCCCTAACTATAACGGGAGTCAGCGCGACTCTACTCAAACAAAGGCCGTCCCAGTGGAGTTCTGCATTGAAGCAGGTGATTCCACGAAGACCAGAAGCAGCATCTCTGCATCAGAGACCGCCGTGGAAGACCTGAACATCTACGCCTATTACAACGGGACCCTTGAGACCAGTGCATTCATTGAGTCTCCGTCATCGTTCAAGCTGGAGCTTATCAAAGGTCGCAGGTACAACCTGTATGTACTTGCCAATATGGGAGAGATCGAAGGGCCGCATCAGGAGAACGAGATGAGCGGGTACCGCTACTCCATCAGGGCCATATCAGATATCTCCGGCTCATTCCCTATGGCATGGCAATATCCTGAATATACGGTCAGCGGATCATCGCCGAAGGTAAGCATAAGCCTCGAAAGGCTCATCACACGGATACGCTTCAGCATCGACAGGTCATCCCTTGATGACTTCAGCGTCACAGCCGTGAAGCTGCGTCAGGGAGCCCTGAAGGTGCGCCCGTTCAGCACTGACAGTAAAGCTGAATCCACCTCGGATGTCGGCGACGGAGACTACGCAAGCAGCTCTGACTTGAATACGCTCAATTCAGGTGGAACGGTGACGTTCTATGCCCTTGAGAACTGTCAAGGAGTACTTCTCCCGAGCAATACAGATCCGGAGGCAAAGAATCCGGAGGCAATCTCAGACAAGTCATTGCTCTGCACCTATCTCGAGATGACCGCCTCCTACAGCGGTCAGTACGAAGGGGTGGACGTGTCATCGGACAATGTCATCTATCGCTTCTATCTGGGCAATGACAACCGTACTGACTTCAATGTAAGAAGGAACGCTGACATCAAGGTCAACCTCACGGTGACTGAAGACAGGATCTTCGATGAGAGCTGGAAGGTAAGCTATGGTGATGACCTGCCTACGGTATCATACAGTCTGGAGTTATCCAAGTCTTCGTCAAGCCTGAATGTCGGCGGGAGCACTACCCTGTCAGCGACGTATTATCGAACCGTGGATGGGACACGGGACAGCCAGACCAATGTCACTTCATACGCAGCCTGGACTTCTAGCAATACCGGCGTGGCAACCGTATCCGGCGGCATGATAACAGCCGTCGGAGCAGGAACTGCTACCATCACGGCAACCTACAACGGATACAGGGTGACACATACAGTCAGTGTCTCTAACAAGATGACTTATGACCTGGTTCTGAACCATTCTACTCTGAGCGTTCAGGAAGAGAAGACGGCGGCCATTACGGCCAGGTATGTGACCTATACCAACGGGACACAGAGCGCCAGCACGATCGTGTCATCTGCCGCCACGTGGACATCAAGCGAGAGCTCTGTCGCGACTGTATCTGGCGGAGTGGTGTCAGGAGTCAGTGCAGGTTCTGCTACAATAACAGCCAAGTACAACGGCTATATAGCCACCTGTGCCGTGACTGTAACGGCGAAGCCGGTCACTTACACCTATAAGCTCGTGGTTTCAATAGATGATTCGTCGATCGATGTAGGAGAGACAACGACGGCGACTGCCACATATATCACCTATGCCAACGGTGTGCAGTCCTCATCGGTGGATGTGACCTCGTCAGCGACATGGACCAGCACAAGCAGTTCGATAGCTTCCGTTTCCGGTGGTAGAATCACTGGTGTGAAGGCCGGTACCGCTACAATAACAGCTACATACAACGGGTATAGTGCGACTGCCACTGTGACAGTTGTGGATGGGGTGACTCACGACCTCATAATGACGCCCACTTTAGCATCAGTATCCAAGGGCAAGTCCAGGAAATTCACGACCGTTTACCGAACATTCACCAACGGAACCCAGACCAACGGACAGGAAGTATCCTCTTCTTCGTCCTGGGCATCAAGCAACACATCCGTCGCAACGGTAAACAACATCGGCCTTGTGACAGGTGTGAGTGTTGGAACAGCAACCATCACCGCTACTTACAATGACTTTACCGTTACCGGCACGGTGACTGTCACCAATGCTCTGACATACTCGCTGACGATCAGCCCGAGCAACCTTACAGTGAACAAAGGCTCAAACGGGACACTGACAGCGACTTACAACACCTATGCTGACGGAGTGCTGCAGTCTTCTACCAACGTCACTTCCAGTGCGTCATGGTCTTCAAGCAGCACCAGCATCGCTGGCGTGAGCCAGGGACATGTTTCGGGAGTGAATGGAGGAACAGTCACCATCACAGCTACCTACAACGGCTATAGTGCCACAGCCACAGTAACTATCAAGGGCACGCCGACACTGACTCTTGGATGGGCAAGCCAGAATGTAACCCGGGGCACGGTGTTGACCAATGCCGCACTGTACAACCTGAACGACGGAACTGCACCTCAGAACGTCGCAGAGTCCGCTTCCTGGACGACAAGCAACTCCGGAGTGGCGACAGTAGGCGGAGGTACTATCACGGCTCAGGGCAAGGGTACAGCAACTATCACTGTCACCTACAAGGGACTCAGCGCGAGCTGCACCGTTACTGTTAGAGACGACACCACACCTAGTCCAAATACATATGTTACGCATATAAACGTGGGCTCAGAGTTCGTCTCGGGAAGTACATACAAGCTGATGGCATCACTTGTCTACAATGACGGAACAGTTATAGAAGATGTTGCTTATACATGGAAAGTCACCTATGCGCAGAGCCCTGATATATCCTCTTCAGCAAGCGGTGAGGGGCCTATCCTGTACACCGGTCTAGGAACGACCTATGTGATGGCCGTGACCGTTACGACCAAGGAATACTATAGGGACAGTAACGGCAACAGCAGACAGTTCACGATCGGAACATCATTCTCACATAACGTCAATTGGACACCTTGATCGATAGACTCTTTATAACGGCTGCCTTATCGTAAGATTCGGCAGCCGTATCTGAATATCAACCAATAAAGCAAATTATAATGAAGACACACAGACTTTTACTTAGCCTAGCGGCGTTATGGTCGCTGCTTGCAGCCTGTCAGGAAAGGCTTCCTGAACCAGACACACCTATAGATGAGGAAAGTGTACCACTCGAGTTGGAAGTCGTTGCCCATCCGGCAGAAGTCACCCGTGGTCCAAACTACAACTCGTTCCTTCCGGAGGGATCCTGCATTGGAGTTGGAATCGTCGAAGATGGCCTTGATACCTACGGCGGAAAGAATATGATGAACACCCCGTATGAGGCAAGGACAAAAGACGGAGCACAGGTATGGGAACCAGTAAACGACCCGATTCTTCTCACTCACACTTCAGGAAATGTATATGCCTATTATCCGTACTCAGAAGATATCACATCGCTTAGGAAAATCCCCATCAAGGCATCCTCTACCCATCAGGTCGATTATCTGCACTCCAAGAAAGTCAAGGCAAAGAAAAAGAGCAGTCCTAAGGCAAGCATCTACTTCTATCACATACTTGGAGTGGTAAGGCTTAACATCACCCGAGGCACATATGCTGAGGAAGGAGTAATCACAGCCGCTTCGGTTGGAGGAGAAAGAATTGCGGGTAAGGCTATGCTCAATACAATCGATGGTATAGTCTCCAACTACGAAGACATAGGAGTCCATATCGGTCCTCCTATAGAGCCGTTTACCATTTCCTCTGAAGCGCAGTGGAGAGATATACTCGTGGTTCCCACAAAGACCGATTCAAAAGTGGAGATAGAACTGTGCATCGATGGCAAAAAGGTAAGAGTGGAGACCAGCAAAAACGTCGATATATCCGGCGGCTACATAAATATCATCAACATTACTATTGACAAGGGTTCTGCTTATGTTACAAGTACAGACATCACCGAGTGGACACACGATAATTTCAGCAACAGGATCGAACTGATGGAGCACACAGTGACTCTCGCAGGTCAAACAGAGGCACTGACCTTTGATTCCAGCGTCGACGAAGATGGTAATGTGAATATCGTAGTTGCTCCTCAATTCACCATTGATTCCGAGGTGAAACCTGTGACCATCGACGGAGAGGCGACCCTGTATCAGAGCGTGGATGAGGAGACCGGCATCATGACCATCAAGCTCAGTGACATCAACTCGGATGTCACCATCAATTTCAATAGCTTCTGGCTGTGGCTGACCCTCACGTTCGACGTCATGGACAGCCAGGTCGGAGTGGAGCAGAAGATCTTCGGAACATACGCTAGGCCAGAAAGGGTGAAGATGGACGGAGTAGAAATCGACACGGACAACAAGCACACTTTCGAGACGGCTGGTGAGCACATCATGAAGATAGCTCTCGCCAATTACAAGGAGGTCCCAAACTCTGCATTCAGCTACATCACGGGGCTAAAGTCCGCAGTCTTTCCAGAGGGAGTGGAAAGGCTTAACCCATGGACATTCATTGGTACATCGTCATTCCAGGAGGTAACTCTTCCATCAACACTGAAAGTGATTGGTTACCAATGCTTCGAAAGGACAGGATTGCTCTCCTGTGTCGTTCCGGACGGATGTGCTATGGGATACGGAGTATTCGACGAATGTTATTATATCACATACGTAAAACTTCCTTCCGATATGACCACTATCCCGACAAGCACATTCCAGAGTTGCACAATATTGGAAAACATCGACTTGCCACCAGGATATACTCATATCGGCGAGAGAGCGTTTGCAGGAACAGCCATCAAGTCATTTGAAATTCCGGATGAGATGACCTCTATAGATTATGGTGTATTCTCTTACTGCGACGAACTGGAGGAAGTGAAACTACCTGCCAACCTCACTAAGATCGATCAGAGAGCATTCATGTATTGCTCATCACTCAAGAGAGTGGTTCAAGCGGACGGAAGCTGTAATGAGGGCGAGTTCTTTATCCCTGAAGGGGTCACTGAGCTTGGGGAATATGCGATATATTTCAAATCGCCACATATACATACAGTACGCCTACCATCTACCTTGGAAACTGTAGCAGTAAAGGGATTCCTCAGTCCTAAGCTCGAGAGATTTACGATTAATAAAACAAATCCTAAATATGACATCAGGAACAACTCTGTGATCGAAACCGCCACCAACATACTTGTAGGTGGAGCCGTTCAGAGCACTCATATCCATGAAAGTATTTCGACCATTGGTCAATATGCCTTCTATGACTCTGAGATACAGTATATAGATCTTCATGAGGGCATAACAGAGATTCAGGATTATGCATTCGCTTATTCGCTTCCTCTTCAGATCATTTCTAGGGCTCTCGTTCCACCATCCATAGGAACCAGCGCATTTCAGATTGCCAAATATAACGGCATCCTGAAAGTACCGGAAGAAGCACTGAGTGCATACAGGACCGAATGGATGAAAAACGAGCTTGGATTCCTCGGATGGTCAACTGCGAGATGGGGCATTACAGCCCTGGCTGAAGGAGAATAACAAACCTGCATGATTATGAAAAGACACATAAAGACAATACTAGCCGCAGCGACTTTGTCTGCGGCGGCATGCTCCCCTATTGATGTTCAGTCTGAAGTTCACAATAATATAGAAGGGGAGCTTACTATAAGCGTATCCTTAGAAGATCCGACACGTGGCATGATCACTGACAGCATGCTTCCGGACGGATCAGAGATGGGCATCGGTCTCTTTGACAACGACGGGAACCTGTATATGGGAAAGAACTATAAACATATCTACTGCATAGCTGAGAACACTCAGTATGGGCAGATATGGAATATTCAGAACGACGTCCTTATCGGAGAGAAGGAAGCAACGTTATATGCATACTACCCCTACTCCAGATATTCGTACGACATCAGGGATGTCCGTGTTGAAGCCAATAGCAATGAACAGGGTGATTTTATGTACGGCGGGCCTTATACAGGTCTGACTGTGGGCAACAGACATGCCAGCATACATCTCAAACATGCTCTTGGAGCAGTAAGGGTCTGCACACGAAGGGGCAATTATGACGGTCCCGGAGCAGTCAGTAGTCTGGGAGTGGGAGGTGACGCGGTAAGGACTGGCGGTCAGTTCGACGTGACTCAGGGTAAATTCACAAGCTTTATTGCTGGTGGCACAATCTATCCGACCAACACTTTCCAGCTCTCTGAAGAACCGAACGTGCAGGATATCCTGCTTATCCCTACTGGTGAACCGAGTACACTGGAAATCACGATGACCATAGACGATGCCATATTGAAAACAACCATTCCGGATTTTCTCCTTGAGCCTGGAAAGATATCACAGGTCAACGTATTGGTGGAATGGGGAAAACTGACAGTCACTGACGTAACAGTTCAGAAGTGGTATACCTATAACAGAGGGACAGCAGTTGTTCCTGCAGACTATCGGGTGACACTTGACGGCAATCAGGAAGGAATTTCCATAGGTACTGTTATTGGTGATGATGGTACAGTAACAATAACCGCAGTTCCTTACACATCAAAGCGGGCATCAGTCAATCCTGTGACCTTTGAGGGCACAGCGACGTTCACTCAAGAGGTAAACGGGCTGTCCGGAGTAAGAACGATACAGATTCAGGATATGGAGTCCAACGTATCGGTAATCTTCGACGGGTACACCCTTCAAAGTCAATTCCCATGATAATTATAAATATGAAGAGACTGTCAGGAATTACTCCCGGCAGCCTCCGCTGTATGGTCGAATACCTTGGCGGTCTATTGGAGTGGAACGAACGTTGGCAGTCTCTCTCTGCAGATGGTCTCGATCTGGTCGACGATTTCCTCACATCTCTTCTTCGGAATCCTGATCTGGGTTCCGGCTTTTATCACCAGCTCACGAGATGGATTGCCTTCATAGAAGAGCGAAGTCGCATGCTGACCATTAGATCCGGCAGGAGAATAAGTGATGTCGTAAGCCGGTGCAAGGCTCCATATTCCTGACCTGCAGATGAAGCTGAAGTTCTTCGCATGATCATCCTTGTTGTCGCAGACAAGATTGAACACCATCCTTCTGTACATCTCTTCAACCTGCACAGGATCCTGCGTAAGGAATCCTGTCAATGCAAGAAGATTGGTATAATCGGCATCCTGATTACGGAAATCAGACTTCAGCAAAGCTGCAGCTGTAATCACATGCACGCCTTTCCCGTTCTCTATATCGAAGCGTTCTACGGCGAAGTACCTGTCCTTTATGAGCCTCGTCCTAGGCACATCAATACAACATTCCCTTGCGGTATTCATATACAGGTATTCCTCACGGCCAATCTCAGCAGAATCATAAGTGTGGCGGAACTTCACAAGCCAATGACGGCCTTCGGCATCCGACATGACAATCTTAGGCCTTGCACCACCGGAATTGGCACTGTTGTAATAGAGCAGAGACTCGTCTCCCTCTCCCTTCTCAGACAGAATCTCCAGTGCCTTTCTCTGCACATCATCAAGCCGATCTTCAGCAATTCTAGCTTCCGTATTCTCAAGAGTTGCATGAGGTATATATCTGAGCGCTCCCATACCCGATGATCCGACTATGGCCAACCTCTGCAGCGGGGTCAGGTTTCGCAGCTGGAATCCTTGCTTGCGGAGCAGCCTATCGATAAGATAAAGACCATATCCGTCAGGCATACTGTCTTGGAAGACAGCGAAGTTACGGTCGAACTTATCGGGTTCAGAGTATAGAAGCTCGCTCTTGAGCGGCAGCTCCAGAGGAGAAAGAGCGAATCCTTCCTGAAGCCATGCAGGAGAATACTCGAATACGCAGGAACGACCTTCGGGAGTCATCTGAAGGGTTCCGACGAAGTCTTCATTATGAAAGACGCTTATCTTTTCGATTTCCGGTATCATCTTCCTTTCAGTCTTTTCTTGTTCCTGTTGATGGTTTCAAGTTCACTGCCTGTGGTATATTTAGGCATTGAAAGAATCTGGGACATCTCCTGAAAGTAGTCGAATTCCACCACAAGCGCGCAGAACGACTCAAAGGAGATCTTTCCGGTAGTCTCGAATCTCTCGATGGTCGGAGCCGGAATACCGGTCCTTTCCGAGAGAGTCCGGCGGCTGTATCCCCTCTCAAGCCTCCTGGCCTTGCAGTTCTGAGCCATCTTCTGCATAAGCTGTTCAGGCTGCCTATAGTAAATATCCAATGTATATTCCATAATTTAATATGCCATTCTTGCTATATACAAGATATATTCCATAATATTATATGGCAAATATACAAAATCTACAGTTAACCACCAAAGCTCGCTAGAGAAATTTCATGATATAGGTCAGTCCGGACAGCTGTCGATAAGCAGCATTATGAGAAGGCCGATGACCCAGAAAATCGCCTTGAATGTAAACTTCACTACGCCAAAGCAGATGTCGAATAATGTCTTCATCCCACAACAAATTTATATGTTACACTTGATTGACAGCCTCGCGTACAATAACAGATTACAGAAAAAGACATCCGACATAGACAGTCGAATCGTTTGGCTATCATTTGACGAATGCAAAGGTATGAATAATTCCCATTAATACAAGATTTTCGAGAATTTTCTGCCCTTGCGAGAGCAGACACGGCCACGCTGACAGGGCGAGGCAAGGATCAGCGAAAGAAAACGCAGGGAAGCCTGCGTGTTTGTTTACGGCGGATTCATACGCTCCCATGAGAGTCCGAATGGGTGCGGTCCTTGCCGGATAAAGAAGAGTGGCACTTTTGCGGATTGCATGGCGGGAAATACTCGGCACACAATGTCAGGCCACTCAGATCAAGATGATTTAAGACAGGGACAGCAACACGCCGCCATCCCTGTCATCGGTTAACTATCCTGGGATTCAGACCATATCCTCAAGACCATACCCAGCCAATATAGTCCTGACTCCGGCCATACCATCCTCAGAGGATGCGATCGCGAGGTTCACCATCGCATCGATTACATCCTTTTTGGCATCCATAACATTCCCCTGGTTCGGAGCATTCGAGGCCTGAGCCATCTTCTGTTGTGATACTATGCTCTTAAGAGCAGTCGCTGTGTCATCCAGTGCCGTCTTCTGGGCATGATGCAGCCTTGCGACAAGGTCTTCCTTCTTTTCGGACTCTCTGTCGCACCTTGTTTCCGTCGATTTCAAATTCATAATTGATTTCCATGTTTCCAGCTATTGCTTCATACCGGTATTCAGCCTATGGCTGACTGTTAATAAATTGTAGCAGTAGTCCGCTGACGCCTATGAGCTCACAGCTCCGGGACCCCGACTTCGCATGAACCGTTCCCTCATTCCTTGCACAATCATACGCAATGGGGCTGTATGATGAAACAAGGAATGTGAGGAGTGCGCGCACAGGTTCCTGCCATTCCGGGGCGGGCCAAGAGCTGCTTCTGCGTCAGTGGACGGTCGCAGCATCTGAACTGTCATACCTTCCGATGCCGAAGTGCAAATTTATAAATGTCTTTTGACAATCATGCGGAAGATAATACAGATTTGAAGCAATAAATATATGGGCTCCGTCTCTATAATCCATGGATAAAAGTTTGACATCAAACTTTCAGAAGACAAATCGTAAACAAAGGCTACAGAGCTGGAGAGATTACGGTCATTACATGGCAGAGCGCATTCGCAAGAAAAAACACGGAAGACGTTGATATCTCAAGTAAAACCTTTATATTTGCATAATCCGCAAGGTAAACATAGTAAATAAATACACTGATGATTTAGCGTTTTTGCTGTTGTATCCGTCTCAGAATTATCGACATTATCAAGAACCTGGAGACAACGTGCATGAGCGCCCACGTTTAGCGTGGGCGTGATTCCGTTGTAAGGTTAAGGCCTTCGATAAGCCGTGAGACTGCAGCGTGGATCCGTCCACGCTATTTTTATCAGACAATTTCAGAACGCGGCTTGTCGCACAGCCGTTTCTGTCGTCAGGCGGCTGGGGAAGGGGCTCTCCGCCGCCTGTCATTTTTTCGTCGGCCTGGATGAGCATCAGAAGAAGACGGTCCATCCATACAGATTCTCCATCATATTGTAGGCCGTCTCCTCATTATAGATAACCACGTTTACCGTCGCTGACCTCGTGATTTCCTTTAATGTTGTCATCCTCTTCGTTTTGTCTTGATTTATGCGGGCCGACCCACCGACTAACTTCGCCCCGTAATTCAGATACAGCACTAATGGACGTGAATTACGCGCAGACAGGAAACGGTGTTCGGCATTACTTTGTGAGAGGCGGAGCCGAACCGGGCGGAGCACGGGGACAGAAAGTGAGCACCGAGCAGAAGCCCACGCAGCTGGACGTTGAGTGAGGCGGGATGATAGATGAGAAAGAAGGCGACCTTATTCAGGTCACCTTCCTGGGGGATAGAGGTTCACGTCATCACGACGCTCCTCAGTGCCGATCGGCAAGCAAGGTCCGGCAGAACGCCGGTCTGGATCGTACGGCCCGGCTACCCTGCCAGGTCGCGTATCTTGTTCACGACAATCTCGATGTCCTGATGCTCGGCACCGTCCTTGTCGGTCCATGTATTCGGATGAAGCTTTCCGGTGAGGAGGACTTCCTGACCCTTCCTGAGAAGGTCCCATGGAACCGTCTGCTGATTGTCGTCGAATTCCTTCTTGAAGATGACGCAGCGAAAGAAGCGGGATGTCTTGCTGTCCTTGCTGAAGTTCTTCGCGAGGGTAAACCGTGCGAAAGTCTGTCCTTCGTTAGGTGTCACGTCTGCTGTGAGTCTGCCTGAAAGCTGGATGTAGTTACCTGTATTCATGATAGCTTGATTTAAGGTGGTTGGACTTGATTTTACGGATGCAGGACAGTACGTCCGGACGGCCGTCGTCAAGGAACGCGCAGGAAAATACGACCCCGGAGGGCGTGGAGATTTTCCGAGCATCCCTGGGGCAAGCAAGCCACTGGCGCAGCGAAGTCCTTTACACGGCCAGGACGGAGGATAGTACATTCGCGTCCGAAAAACAAGACATCCACCCTTTTCAAGCCTGAAGAAAGGTGACTACCATCATGTCAGACTGCGACCCGGACGTCCGAACGGATTATGGCTCATACCTTCGGCAGGAACCACTTCCTGATGAGTTCATCCTCTATTCTCACAGCCCATCTGTCAGGATTCGACCTGCGGGTGTCAGACCACGGTGAGCCGTCCGAGACATGAGGAGAGGTCAGGATACAGGCCTTCGTCCAGGCAAAGCGTCGGAAGCAGTTGGACAGAAAACGGAACCTATCAGGATAGAGATTCTTTAGCGAATTGTACTCACTGCACCCGTCGGATACATCCTTCCTCAACTTTGCATAGACACGCGGAAAGACAGGTCCGTACTTCCACATCTGAGGATGCTCGTCAAATAGTCTATCGCCGTGCTTGGCAAGCCATACTCCGTAGGCGATGTAAAGGATTGCCTGTATCTGCGCCATAGTCAGCTGCATTTCCTCTTGGATGGCCATATGGCGAAGGGCTTTTGCCAGCATCAGGCTGCCAAGCCCCTTATGTGGAGCTGCCTCACCCGGCTTCTGCTCCGCCGGGAGATCCCCATGAGTCATTGCATTCTCCGCAGCCACACCGTCTGGTTCATACGCTCCTGTTATCTCGTGCATAATGGATCTGATGCTCAATGGGGCCGGTGGGAGTTCGGTTCGTCTTCTACGATGCCGCTGTTCACTCCGCTGAAGCCTCTCTGCGACAAGCTGGGCAACGATATCGATGAACCGTCCCTCGATCTCCTCATCCGGAGTGGTATCTCCGTCCCTGAGCCACGTCATAACCTCTTTGTACGTATCGGTCTGCCTCAATGATGTATTCATAACATGTTCATTTTTATAGAGAGTGCTCATACCCTCTCCTGTGAAACTTAGAATCCCTTGCGGTCTCATTCAGGAAGGTCTTCATCATCAGTAGGCTCAGATGCCGATACCGGCTCTTCCCTGCCCTCCAGAGGCTTGAGGTTTCCAAGGATAGGGCCCAGCCTTTGCAGCTCGCTGGTGTCCAGATTGAAGGCGATCCTGTTTGTCTTCCCGATATTCGCCTTGATAAAGTGCGTATTACCGAACTTCGGATGGGCTGTCGGCCTGATGACAATATCAAGGAGCCCCTTGATCGCTCCTGACCTGCATTGCATCTTGAAGATGGCAGGGTTCCTATGAAGAGGTATAACTATGCATTCTTCTGATCCGACCGTCTGCAATGACGCTCCTATAAGCGCAAGAAGATCTATCTGACCAATCATTGATGTAGTGTTCATGACATTATTGATTTAAGGATTATCTTATTTGTTCCCGGCATTGTCTCCATATAAGACATCATACACGGCTAGGTCCGTACAAACGCACCTCATCCAGACTCCCATCACTCCCATAGGACAGTGTATCTGTCATTACATGTAGACATATACATGGTCCCTATAGACGGGTAGCTGTCTTGCAGTCGATGGCATTCCGGTTAGACCTGACTGAATCTCACCGGCACAGTGATACAGTCTGCCTGGTGACAGATCTGGTATTCCCTCTTCGGGAGGGTTGTGATGTTAAGCAGAAAGAAGGTGAACGGGGTAAACGGACAAGGCAGTCAAGGGAAAATCGATGCTCCGGACGGAGTGTCTATTTTGCTGCAGACATATGCGAATGTATGAGCATGGTGCATTGGGAGATTGTCCCCGTTACATACCTTCGCGACACATCACGACTATTCGAATGAGAAGACCGATTTTCCTCATAAATTATTTGCCGATTAATTTATGTTCACTATATTTGCATTGTTTCATTATTCGTGAACAAACATAATTTATGAACGCAATTGAAATTAAAGAATACGAAACACTACTGGAAGCTCTCAGAAATCTTGAGGAGGCAGTGTCCGGGTTAGAGGTAAATCATACCATTACCAGTGAGTCTAACAATAGAGTAATCATTGATCTCTCTGGGGTAAGATTTATTGCTTGCATAAAACATCACATCACAGCATCAAACATAGAATCAACAATAACTGAAGCACAACATCTATCCAATGATTTTAATTGTGCTCCACTAATCATTGTAGGTTATACCACCCCGTCAGTGATGAGGAATATCGAGGAGCGTGGCATTTCAGTTCTTGATTATGCAGGAAACTGCCACATCAGGTGCCAAAATCTTTTTCTGAGCGTTTCCGGAAGGCAAAATACATTCATCCGAGAGAAAAAGAGAGGAGCACTGACTGAAAGTGCCGTACGCCTAATATATTATTTCCTGGAAGAACGCGATCTGGTATCTGCACCAATACGAGAAATATCTGCTGCCACAGGATTCTCAGTTGGTATGGTTAAAAATACTTTGGACGAACTATCTGCAAGAAAAATGGTTCTCAATATCGGCAAGAAGAGGACATTAACCAGATATAAGGAACTTCTCAATCTCTGGGTGGAAAGATACAACGAATCAGTGAAGCCGAAACTCGTCCTAAGGAGAATGGCCTTCAGAGATTACGAAATCCGGTCTCATTGGATGAATATGAATCTGCCCGAAGGAATGTGCTGGGGTGGAGACTGCGGCGCAAACATCCTAGATGGATTTCTTACCCCAGGTACATTTGAAATCTACACAGATAAGAGCAGTTCATACCTAATGGCTACAGGAATGGTCCGTCCTGATGTTGACGGAGAGATTATAATCTATAAGAAGTTCTGGAAGAACGATTCCACCACAGATACCGCACCGTTGCTGATTGTGTATGCAGACCTCATGGGTACAGGTGATAGCAGATGTATTGAAGCAGCTAATAGACTAATTGACAAATGGGACATAGATTAACTAAAGCAGAGTTTGGGAATGACCCACTACTTGACACACTTGTTGCACTGAAGAACTCATTTGACGCGCTAGGACTTGACTTGTATATTGTTGGCGCCGGAGCTAGGGACATCTGTATGAAGGCCCTAAAGACCCCGCCACCAATGCGAAAAACATCAGATATTGATATAGCCGTCGCACTTGATAACTGGACAATGTTCGATGGGTTATCCCAAAATCTTCAAGCAAACCATTTCCAAAAGGACCTTCATGCAAAGCAGAAATTTTTCTATAAAGGTCCTCTTGGAGTAAATGATTACGAGGTTGACATCGTTCCTTTTGGAAGACTTGCCAACAATGAAGTGATTGGCTGGCCACCGGAAGGGAATCCGGAGATGTCAGTAAGATGTTTCCAAGACGTAATGAAAGTTGCACAAACTGTAAACGTGGACAATACGGTCGAATTTTATATAGCACCATTAAGCGGTCAGTTTCTTATTAAACTGGATACATGGATAGACAGACATGCAGTAACCAACAAGGATGCAGTCGATATGTTCTATCTTGCGAACAACTTCTACTGGACAAACATAATCGACAAGTTCCCTCCACCATTAGAAGTCGTCGACTCTGACAGCCCCGAATTCGATCTATTTTTAGCTGGTATGCAGTGGATTGCTGTAGAACTCAAGACGATACTGACATATGAACACAGGGCTTACTACGCAGAGTTTATCAGCAAAGAATTAGGTCTTGCCGAAAAGAGTCAATTATTAAGAGACCTCATCGAAGCTGCTGATGGACAAGTAGAAGACTCATCAAAAATCTTAACTGCATTAGAATATTTCCGAAAGATTATATCAATATGATAATCAGAGAATTTACAAAAGCATACAACAAAGTAAATGAAGATGTCTTCTGCATCGATAAACTTGATGATGGAAGTGTAATGATTTGTGTTGCCGATGGTATGGGTGGGTTGTCGCTCGGGGATAAGTGTGCTGAATGCGCATGTAATGGCATAAGGACATATCTTCAATCACATATAGCTGATAGGGACATAAATTGGACAAATGCTTTTACATATGCAGACAGATTGATTAGAAACTTGAGCATTGAATGCAAGAGCAATATGGGGACTACATTAACCGCATTGATTTTGGACGGCAGCAACTGCTCCATCGCATGGCAAGGTAATGTAAGAATCTATCTTTTGCATGACAGCCATCTGGAACAGATAAACTCCGACCACGTGATGAATATTGGGTATGGTATGAAGAAGGTTACTCGATGCCTCAAAGGTGGAGGGCTTCGCGAGGATGTGCCATCAATATCATTCAGCACAAAACCCGGCGACATGATATACATTTGCACTGACGGATTCTATGAAAAATGTGAAGACAATATTGTTGCGGGTGAACCCATCAACGATAAATTCAAGGAGTTTTGTTATGAAGATGATGCAACCTGCATACAGATTGTAATTTGACACATACGAATAGCTATAGCTTCCTCACAGGAATCCGTCATAAGGGCATCCCACCGAACGGATCCGGACACTCTAGATATACGAGAAGACTGAATATTACGCAGATAAGTGTACGTAATAGCTTTATTTGATTATCTTTGCACCCCTTTTTAAATTTAACGATCATGACAAAAGCAGAAATAGTAAGAGAGGTGTCAAAGAGCACCGGTATCGAGGCGACTACTGTACAGGCAATAGTCGAGGGCCTCATGGAGGCAGTCAAGGGCTCACTTGCAAAGGAGAACAATGTATATCTCCGGGGATTCGGCACATTCGAGGTAAGGACCAGAGCAAAGAAGACCGCCAGAAACATCACTAAGAACACAACAATGATTATCCCCGAACATAAGGTACCGACATTCAAGCCTTGCGCTAAATTCAAGAGCCTGGTGAAGTAAATACCTAATGTGAGATGAGAGCAACTGGAGACGGTTGCTCTATCCGCCTTCGATTGACGACATATATTCAGCAGGCACTATCCTGATCTGGTAGTATATCAAGAAGTTATCTCATTCTAAATTCTGGCCTTACATGCAATTGCCCTTCATCAGAATAGACTTTACAAGGTTATTGATACACAAAGTAATAAGTCAACTACTACTTCTCAATGGTCCATTGTCTTCTGCTTGACGCTTTTCGCTATCAAAAAGGATGAGAACCTGCACTGATTAGAGCACTAGCGTGCTGGATGACAAATGTTGGCTGCTATTCCTGGTGTGCTATATGCTTATTACATTTCATACATAGATCCTACAAGTTTCACAGTTGATGAATCTATCTTTATATTGTCAATTGTCATTATAGGCGGGATGCAATATCTTAAAGGATGTCTATGTTGTAGTCTTTTTGATTTTATTGCCCGAAATACTCCGTTTTATAGGACTCCCCAATCCTATCGCAGCTAATATTAGACAGATAGTCTACGGGATAATAATGATTTGTGTTATATTTAGAGACGCACATAAATACAATGCGTAAAATGTATTACGTCAACTTCGAATGACTATATCACATTGAATGCACCTCTACAATATGTATTTTTATAGGATGCATACTTAGTTTAACCTACTGATCTATTAACATCACGTCTCTCCTGGCCTTTTCCATCGGATAATGTTCTCTTCTTCTCAAGCCCAATTCAAACAACTCTTCGAACATCTCAGCAAACGAAACATTATATATGTCTGCTAAGTGTTTAACTTGATTATCTGGATTCCGCCTTCGAATATCACGCCACTTTAATAGTTCTAATTTTGCCAGACTATGGTTGTAGCGAGGCTTCAGCTCAAACAAACTAATGAACTTCTGATACACAGCCTCACGAATAATAAAGTCAATCTCGTAATTGTCCACATAGCTGGTAGCCTTAAGATCTTCTATTCCTGGTGTTAATATTTTAACCTCAAACTTTACCTTGTTTGTAAAGTCATAGCCCTCTGCAGTCGGACTTAATCTAGCTATTTCCGTTTCTGTGTCACCAATAGTTTTAACTCCTTTAATATCTGCTCCGTTGCAAGTTCTACACGATGGTACAAAATTGTAGAGCGACATTCCCACCAAGGGGCATTCACCTTTGTCTAGCACATGTTCCGTATCAAACTTTCTGACTTTAGTTCCGTTCGTCTTGGCAAAGGTCGTCACTTCTTCTAGATCACAATAAATGCAGTTATGAATCTCAAATTGATTAGTGATATCCATCAAGAAGTTGGCTATCTTTGTCTTATGGCTCTCATAATTAAAGCCACCCCCTACAAATGCCTTTTTTATTGAAGATCTTTCAATGTTAGGCTTTCCATTCAAATAACCAGTAAAAGCACAATACACCTTTGTTAGATATTTAAAATTGCCTACAAGTAGTTTCTTTGCTGAAATATCATTGGGCAAAATCGCTTTAATTTCAGGATATGCAGCCATAAGCGTATCGAACTTCGTCTGAAGCAATTGTATATTATACAGCTTCAGATAAGCCTTTTTCAGGACAATTGGCTTAACTGATGAAACAAACCTATACATATCTAGTTCTTCTTAACCTTGCTAGCAATTGCATTTACCATCCTTGTAACCATCCTTTTCAAGAATTCGTCACCTAAATTATCGCAAAGATATCGCATCCTTATCTTCTTGACCGCATATTCATCTTTGACATTTTGATGTTCGCGCACAGCTTTATTATAGAGTGTCACAATTTCTGATATTTCTTCCTTGACGGCATCGCCTATTGAATTGTTCATAAAGAATGAACTGCTCAGCATCTCCATAATATTGCCTCCAAGTGTCTTCGTTACCACTTTATCCCCCTCTCCCAAACAAAGGACATTACTATCAGGAATGTCCGACAACACAAAAGGTGAATGGGTTACCATCATGATATTGACGCCTCGCATATTCGTAAACTTCACGCTCTTTAAGGTCTTCATCATAATATTAGTAAATTGTCTTTGCATTTCTGGATGGAAATACAATTCCACTTCGTCAAAAATTACATTCATATAGCGATATTTGATTACCTCTAAATGGTCTTTGTCTTTCCGGTAATTATCATTCCATTCCGAATCAACATTCACTAGATGGTACATCAAATTACTGATGGTGTATGCTATCTGCTTTTCACCTGAACTTATGCTGCTAAATGGTATAGCCCCATTTCCTGCCGGATTTTTTGACAATATTAAATCCACGTCAAATATTGGCGGAGGTAGTAAGTTCTGCATAATCCATGTTTTCTGGCCTTTAAAACTTACACTCATACCATTTGATCTCATATCATTTTCTAGAATGTCCAAATTATAGAAACCGTCAGCAGCATCATACATGCTGGTTGTCAAATAATTTATGGTCTGAAATAGTTTCTTAGTAATGTGGCTGTAATCCTGAGCCAATGGCTCTAATTTCGCTTTCAGATCTTCATAATGAAAGGCCTCTTTGCTTAGGTAGTTGAATATAGGCTTGTATTTCTTGTAATTCTTAATTATCTTCAGCGTCTTATAGACAATATAGTCCAAAGCATCAGTTTTATGAGATTTTCCTCTTCCCTTTTTCAAAATACCATATTTCTCATCCCAGTACGACAAGATACAATTCCTAACATAGTCATATTTCTTGCTTACATTTTGTCTGGTACTAATATCAAGTACCTCCAACATATTTGCTTCAGTGAACTTCCGGTTTTGAGTCGGACTTATATATAAAGCTGATACGCGTAAATCTCCGTTTATAGTTCTAAGAGGATAATTTCCAGCATCGTCTTTATAAAATAACAGTGCCGACAGCCTTTCTTTTGCCAATGTATTTTCTTTCACTACATTCAATCTACCATCTTCACGCATAGGATGCAGAACAATCGGCGTTTGATATCCATCATTTTTATGAAATATGCCTTTCAACCATACAGAATCTTCCGTAGGCTGTCCATCGTTTGCTTTAATATGTAATGCTTTAAGTCGTGCAGCAGGAGTAGCTTCTAAAAGGAAATCTCTGTAGTTGAAACCATACAAAGAGTAGTTGCACACCATAGTATAAAACAACGATTTCAATATTCTTCTGCCTTCTCGATGTTTCTTTAGTGGCACACACGACTTATCCATACCATTCTGATTAAGTATGTAATATGCCTGATATGCTTTATAAATAAAATAATGTTTAACTGAAGCTCTATAGAGTTTTAGAGATATATGTCGTCCGTGGGCTTCTAAAATATATACGACATTCCCGATCTGAAAACATAAGTCGGCGAACACGTAATCTATAAAATGTAGATGCTCTGCTGCCGAAAAGTTGTATCCTTCACCAAGTAATGCTGACGCAAGATTATTAATGGTACGCACAAGTAATTCTACAATACTGCTTTTCCCAGCACCATTTCTTCCAACAACTGCACAGAGGCTTATCTTTAATTCTGTGGAATCATATAGCGAGAAGTCTTTCTTGGCCTCACTTGTCATTTCCACTTGAGAGTTGTTTTCTGAGATAGTAATCCCTTTGTAGAAATAATACCACCTGTCCGTATTATACAAAACTTTTTGGATTGCTTCTACCTTTTCATAATGTCTTGGCAAATTTTCGGGCAGTTCACCAATCTTAGGATGTACAGCCTTGATACCAATTATTCTAAAACTATTATTTGCCATTTTCTAATTGTTCAAAGTGTTAACTTTACATTATATCAATTTACATTCATATGTTGCGTTATATATTATTACATATACTTATGTAACTATATAGTAATTATTTACATCCCATATAACATAATGTAACAGTGATTCAGAGAATTCCTATCCTTGTCATCTATCAGCAACTTTTCGCATACATAAAAAACTCTTTTCCGTTGATGATAACAAATATTATATCCTATCTAAAGATAGCGTTGTAGTATAAGATTTATAACACTTTCCCTCCCAAAAGTTTATAAGTATATTTCTCTAGCCAAAATCAAGTAATAGCTTCTTCCATTCTTGATACAAATATATGATTTTGCTCCACAATGCAAGACCTACCAATCGAATTATCACATACATGCTTCTTTGGAAGATCCCACAAAAAAGCGTGAACTACAATGTCATTTTGTATGCATTTTAAAATTATCCAATGTTTTCAAACACTGGACAAGCATAACATTCCTTCTTTTATATTTGTATTAAACACTCATACAAAAGTACTAAAGAATTGTAATAATAAGCCACAAATATGTATATTATGGCGATTTCGATGCACAGTTATAATATGATTATCTAATGTTAAGAATAATTCGAAACAGCCAGCTACATATTATTATGAAAAGGAAAACATTAGGAATAGAACACGGAGAAGCTAAACGTTTTTAGGAACGGGCTATATGTCATAAGGGTTTGAGGTATACATCTCAAACCCTTAGTTCTATAAGTCATATTAATTTTCCTTCTACGACAGAATATCATTTACACTGATATACTATTCCTCCCCATAAACCTTTCCATCCTGTGCTACGCTAAACTGCGAAGTTCCGCTTGTTGAAACAGAATCGGAAATATACACAGTAAGCTCTCGCTTGTATCCCTCGTTGGCATTCAGTTCCACCATCACATTCC
>JBGVQX010000038.1:0-12134 GCA_045127905.1 Candidatus Cryptobacteroides sp. | reverse complement strand
TAAACTGAAACAGCGTTTGGTTTCGGAGGGGAATGAAACGGTGACAAATTGTCACCAGTTGAAATTGAGGGCTGCGGACGGCAAATTACGTTATTCTGATGTGGCTGATTTGGAACAGATGCTACGTTTGGTGCAGTCAATCCCTTCCAAAAAGGCAGAGCCAATAAAGCGTTGGCTGGCTGAAGTGGGAGCCGAAAGAATCAAGCAAATGCAGGACCCGGAACTCGGAATCCAGCAGTCTCTTATGGACTATAAACGTCTTGGATATTCCGACAATTGGATTAATCAGCGCCTTAAAAGTATTGAAATTCGCAAGGATCTTACGAACCAGTGGAAGGCTCATAATGTTGAAGAGGGTGTAGGTTATGCTACTCTTACGGATATCATCTATCAGGCTTGGGCTGGTCTGACTGCCAGGGAATACAAGAATCTTAAAGGGCTGCATCAAGAGAACTTGCGTGATAACATGACCAACGAAGAACTTGTAATGAATATGCTGGCTGAGTTGACCACTACAAATATCACCAAGGAGGAACATCCTCAGACGATGAGCGAACATGCAAGAGTTGCGGAAAGAGGCGGCTCTGTTGCCCGCGTGGCAAAGGAGGCTTTCGAAGAGCAAACGGGGAAGAAAGTTGTAAGCTCACTAAGCATGAAACAATATCTTGAGTCGCAGCAGCCGAAGTTGGATCTGGAGGATAAGCAGTAACATATTCCACCCCTGCCACAAGTACCTGTGGCGGGGGTGGTGTCATAATGGGGTAAATTCTTCTGTTTTATAGCTTTGAAAGCTTTGGGAGAACCGGAAAATGTGAGAGCAATCCTGTGATACTAACTAACGTTTCCAGCGATTTTTCCACTCATTTCTAACTTGCTCTTCGCTAGGCATTTCTCCTTTTCTCGCGTATGTTCGCAGCATGTCGTCTAAAACCAATTCGTCAGGAGGCATAGTCCATAAATTGATATCATTGAGGAATCGGGCTTTTTCAAGCAGCCATATCTTATATTCATTATGATGATACCTAGGACTACAGTCAATATGAATTGTGTTATGACCATATTCATGATCGATTGTAACATCTGTTATTATGAAGTTGCTTTCATCTATCGAAGCCTTGGCAAAATAAAATGAGAGACTATCGTCTTTTCGTGGGATATAATCCAGGCCAAGATAAAACTGCATGTAGTCATTTCTGTAACTAGATAAACTGAAATGGCATAAGAACTGCCCTGGACGTATGAAAAGCTTTGGATCTGACTCGTTGAGAGCAACAATATCGTTATACATCAGAGTTATCCATTTGGATAGCTTTGATGTATTGACTTTAAGGTACTCGCACAACCACTTCATTGTGATTTTTATATCTGCAAGCTCCTCATCTTCATAACGTTCTTTGCGAGCAATATCATACAAAGGATCCAAGATTTCATCATATGGTTTATTGCGTCCCTTCAACAGCATGAGCCATTCATACTCATTGAAAATGCAATGCAGATAATCAAGAGGAGTTGCGCGGAAAGTCCATTTCCCGTTTACATAATCGTATTTACTCATGCTTTTTAATTTAGTAGCCCTCAAACAGTATTTATTGTCTGCTGTGTTCTATTATGATTCTAATAATTTCGTCCCCATATAGCTCTAGCTTCTTCTCTCCAATACCTGTGATTGAAAGCAACTCTTCACGAGTCACAGGTTGGCGAGTTGCTAAGTCGACCAATGATGCATTAGACAGAATGATATATGCAGGTTTCTTTATTTCTTTCGCTTTCTCAAATCTCCAATGACGGATTTTCTTGAGTAATTCCATATCCGTGAGAATATTGCCACTGGCATCACAAACAACTTCGAAGCCGTCTTTTTCAATATGATGGAGTTGAGTTGTTGTGGTGTTGACTGTCTTGGTCTTTTCTTCTTTCCTGACAAGGATAGTCTTTGGTGTAGTCATTTCAGGAATACGAACTGACTCCAGTTCTACCTTGGCAGGACGTAGGTATTCATATTTGCCAACTGAAGGATCTTCGTTGCCTATACTATCATCTATCCATTTGAGATAATAATCACGGCTCATCATTCGGTTGCAGCCGGTCTTGTCTTTGTCTGATTTGTAATTTGTACATCCAAGAATAGGCTCTTTGCCATTACTTCCAGGTTTAATAATCAGGTAACCGTCTTTACACCAGTCGCATTTTTTGATTGCTAGGTCTCCACCTCGAGTATCATTGGTCATAAATCCGCAGATTTCCTGATCGTTCATACACATCCAAAGTTCAAGACCATAATTCTTGTTCATCCTTCTTTGCATCGGATATCCGCATATCGGGCAAATGTTCTTTATCCTCTTTGTACTTTCAAAGTTGAGGTTGCCATTAAGCACAACATTAGGATAAAGTTTCTTTTCTATGAGCAGTTCCTTAATGAATTCAGACGGTCTATTCTCTGGCGTTATAATGAATACTCTGTTCTTGGTTCTGGTCAGAGCGACATAGAACAATCTGCGTTCTTCTGCATAGTTGTATGAATCATCGTGACTGACAACGAGGCGTAATACCGGGTCATCTTCAATCTGTGATGGAAAACCGAATAGTTCATCCTTTGCATTGATAATGATTACATTATCTGCGCTGAGCCCTTTTGAACTATGGGCTGTCAGGAAACTCAACTTTACTCTCCTTCCAAACTTGACGGAATAGATTGTCTTGCTCTTTTCATCATAGTTGAAGTCTTCTGAATTGCACATATTCCGTGCGTCAAAGCCATATCTGCCAATGAGGAGTATGGATGCTACACCTCTTTTACCGGACTTTTCATTCTGGTCAAGTATCTCCTGTATTGATCGATTGACAGCTTCGCCGAGGTAATGATAAATACCTCCCTTTGGTGCATCCTCACTCTTCTTTTCTTTCTTGTCGCAATAGGTCTGGATTATAACAGGATTTTTGATGCTCTTGTTGGATATCAGGCTCTTTTGGATCTGCTCGGAGTTTCTCTGTACAAAACTTCCGGCAATATTTATCAGTTCCTGTGCATTTCTATATGTGCGGGTGATTTTAAGTTCCTGTCCATATCCGAATTCTTCGCAGAAGTGAGTGAATAATGGCAGAATTGATCCGCTGAATGCATAGATGGACTGCCAGTCGTCACCAACTGCAACAATTTTTGCTTCACACAATGAAGATAACTCTTTGATAAGGTTATAGCGTTGACGTGAAATGTCCTGATATTCGTCAACTATAATGTATTTGTAACCAAGACGCTCTTTGGCTATTTTCTTTTTTCGAATGAGTTCTGCAGACTCATTTATCATATCCTCAAAGTCTGTACAGCTATCCTGAATCAGACATTTCTGATACTCAAGATAACAAGTGCGGCAGATGTCCAGGAATAATCTTGTTCTGACATTTGATGTCTTTGATTTAAATATATCAAAGTGTTCCTCTTTATAACCCTGGGTCTTGAAATTGGATATGAAGTTACAGATCAGCTTTACAAGTCTAACTATATACTTGGTTTCTTCAGAATTGACAATCTTCTTATAAACCTCTTCTGATGGTCTCTTGTTAAGTTCGTATCCTCTTGCTAGTAACTCTTCTTTAAGGTGTACAAGATAGTCGTTACCGTCATTATACTTTGAGAATGTATATATTAGGTCGGTCTTATGCTTTCTGTGGAGCAGAATCTTGTCGTTAATACGCTTTTTGTACTTCTTAATATCTTCTGGACTGTAGAGATTGTTTGTGCCGCTTTGAGTGATACCGAAATGTTCAATATACGTCACCTTATCGCCTTGATGGATTACAAAGTCGGGCGTGTATGGTTTGTTGGAATCTAAGATTTGATATTGATAGAATGGCTCATATTCATAGTCTATCTGATGCAGATATAGAAAGTTGGCCATGTTGACCTCTTCTTGCGATCTTAGTATTTCGTTGTTAAGAGTCTTGATTTCCTTAGTCTTGTGGTCAATTACCTGCTGAATGTACTCCTGAACATTACTTTTGATGGTGGAGAACTCAGCTTTGGAAATGAACTGGAAGTATTCTGCCAGGTCTTTACCTTCGTATGGAGCAGTAAAATATGATCCGAAGAAGAGAATCAGCTTGTCAACTAACTCAGAATCACGCAAAACTGTCTCCTTCAGGTAACGATTAATTACACTGAACATATAGCCTCCTTCAACAATTCTTTTCTTACCATCCTCATTGATGTTCATTATGGAATTTCCAATAGAGTGGAAAGTTGAAATAGGACAATTGATCTTAAGGTTGTGATTGATTCGTTCCTTCAGTTCATTAACAGCCTTATTAGTAAATGAGATAACAAGAATCTGTTCAGGATTGACTCCTTGCTTCTCAACAAGATACCTTACTTTGGCTGCGACGGTTGTAGTCTTACCTGCTCCTGCGCCAGCGATTACAAGAGTATAATCCTCATTTGAAAGCACAACCTCTCTTTGTTCATCATCAAGTAATATATTGGGATCACACTCCTTAAGTATGTTATCTAGATATTTCTTCTCATCCTTGATATGCTTATGGATAAAATTATCATTGTGTTGTTTGATAATCTCAGGAATTGTTGCAATATCGGCGAGTTGCTTATAAGTATCTACAAACCTATGTATGGTGATTACGTCAAGATTATTTGTTTCAACATAAGTTTTTAACATTCCCGATCTCTTGAGGGTCTCAATGAAAGTAGGAAGTGAAGCATACTCATCAACTAATTGCTTATATTCACTTCTTGCAATGAAGCGGTCTTCCTTTAGTAAAGAGCTGAGAATGCAGTTGAACTTTATAATTTGTTGATATTCCTCAGGGTAATTAGCTGTCGACGTATTGCCGCGCTCGTTACCCCGTTGCTTAAAGCCAAATATTTTTGACAGTAATCCCATGTGGTATGTGAAATGGTGTATACAAAGTTATGAAATAATTTAATTACCTTTGTTAATCTCGCTAAGCAAATAAGTCCTAATGTATACTCAAACAGATAATCTGGTAAAATCACCGAGGTGTCTATATAATGCATCTCTTGGTGAGTTTCTTAAATGTAATAATGCGGAAATATTAGGTCATCTAATCACGTCCTATCATGGTGATAGTCAGAGCACAACAGTAGAGTCATGGGAAGAAGAAATTAGAATACTTAAGGAGCAATTGAGTGTTTGGGCAGATGAGGATGCTTATATAATCTTTGAGTATAATATTCCTAGATTAGGAAAGAGAATTGATGTTGTGCTTCTTTTGCGCGGCATTATCTTCTGTCTGGAATTTAAAGTTGGGAAAAAGGAAGCGCTTCAAGCAGATGTTGAACAGGTTCTGGATTATGCTTTGGATCTGAAAAATTTCCATTTGTACAGCTTCGACAAACCTATAGTTCCGATATTGATACCTAGCAAGTATACTAAGACTTCAACTCTGATTCAATCGTCAGTATATGATGATGGTATCTCCAATCCGATGATTACAGGAGAAGAAAATTTGGGGCTGGTCATTAAAAATGCTCTTGAAATTTTAGCAAAAGACTACCAACCTCATAGCTGGGGTTATAATTGGATAATTAGCCCATATTCTCCAACTCCTACGATTATTGAGGCTGCCCGGACTCTATATGAGAACCATTCTGTGGAGGATATCACAAGACATGAAGCAGATGAAGCATCGACTGATGCTACCATAAACTATGTTTTGGATGTCATAAATTATAGCAAAGAGAATAGTCTGAAGAGTATATGTTTTGTTACAGGTGTTCCAGGTGCAGGCAAGACCTTGGTGGGCTTGGATGTAGCTATTAAGCAGACATATCAGGATGGAGAAAAGAGTGAGGATAGCGGTGCGGTTTACCTTTCTGGAAATGGTCCATTGGTAGCAGTTTTAACTGAAGCTCTAGCTCAGGATAATCAGAAGAAATGTCGTGAGAAAGGAGAAAAGAAAAATTTATCAGATTCTCGTCGAGAGGTTAGTGAGTTTATTCAGATTATCCATAGGTATAGGGATAATATGTTGGCAAAGATCAAGAATCCTGTCGAGAATGGAGTGCTAGAGATTGATCCTAAAAAAGCTGTAGAGTTGGGAAAGTCTGGATATGGCGAGGTTGAACATGTCGCTATCTTTGACGAGGCACAACGAACATGGACTCATGACAGACTAGCTTCATATTTGAAACGTGGAGGAACTTATGGTAATAAGTTGAAGGTTCCGAATTTCCCTGTTTCAGAGGCTGCATTCCTTATTTGGTCCCTTGATCAGCGTAAAGATTGGGCTGTCATAGTTTGCTTAGTTGGAGGTGGTCAAGAAATCAATACCGGCGAAGCTGGTATTTCGGAGTGGATTGATGCTCTGAATAATAAATTTCCTCATTGGAATATTTACATATCAAATAAACTTATCGAGCCTGAGTATGCTGAAGGTTGTGTAAATGAGCTTCTTAAGAATAATACGAATGTTACCTATTCGGATTCTTTACATTTGTCGGTAAGTATGCGTTCATTCCGTGCAGAGACCTTATCGAACTTTGTTCATTCGCTATTAAGTTTTGGCTCTGATACTCAACGCTTATATCAGGATGTCTCCGATAAAGGCTATCCTGTATTGCTGACGCGTGATATAGAAAAAGCTAGAGCTTGGCTCCGAGCAAATGCTAGAGGTTCACAACAAACCGGTATTCTTGTTACGAAGGTTGCGGCGAGATTCAAGCCTCAGGCTGTTAATGTATTGGCACAAGGTGATGAAAACGCAGTACATTGGTTTTTAGAAGACAAGAGTGATATTCGATCGTCAAACTATCTTGAAGAGGCTGCGACAGAAATCCAGGTACAAGGACTTGAACTGGATTATGCATGTGTATTGTGGGATGCAGACATGAGATTCTATGACAACGAATGGACTTTCTATAAATTTAATGGAAAGAACAAATGGAACCGTGAGAATAATCCGGAAAATAGGAAATACATGCTTAATGCATATAGAGTTCTGCTGACAAGAGCAAGACAGGGAATAGTAATATGTGTTCCTCATGGTAATAACCGACTTAATTCAGAAGGATTTCCTGAAGATCCGACAAGACTGCCTGAATTTTATGATGGCACATATGCATACTTTAAAAGCCTTGGTATTAAAGAGTTGTAGGTTAAAATGAAAACGATAGAAGTTGTAGCAGCTGTTATTATCAGGGATGGTGAAGTTTTTGCCACCCAAAGAGGCTACGGCGAGTTCAAGGGATGGTGGGAATTCCCTGGTGGAAAGATTGAGAGTGGGGAATGTCCGCAAGAGGCATTGAGGCGTGAGATCCGTGAAGAGTTGGATGCAGAAATTGAAGTAAAGGAGCTGTTGGAAACAGTTGAATGGGATTATCCGAATTTCCATCTGACTATGCATTGTTTTATTTGTAGTATTCTTTCTGAATCCTTACATTTGAACGAACATGAGGCAGCAACTTGGCTTACTCATGAGACATTGAGATCTGTGAAGTGGCTTCCTGCAGATGAAATATTATTGGATAAAATTGCAGAGTATCTCAAGTAGAACGGATACTATCCTCCGGACAAATTGCAATCGCTGCCGGACAAATCCCGGAGCAAATTTAACAAAAACGCCATTCTAGCTATCTAGAATGGCGTTTAGTGTGATTCGATTGGAATATCCTACCACCTGTTGAGTGGCATGCCGTTGGTCTTCATGCGGACCTGTTTCTTGACGGCTGCGAGGACTTCTTCGTAGGACTCGCGACCTTCTTCGGTCTTGCCTGCGATGAGGTCGAGGTGGGAGGCTGCGTTGGCGAGGACCTGGTCGATGAGGTTTACTATGAATTCCATGTCCTTTTCAACGAAGCCGCGTGAGGTGATGGCTGGGGTTCCTACGCGGATACCGGAGGTCTGGAAAGGTGTGCGTGAGTCGAACGGCACCATGTTCTTGTTGATGGTGATGTCGGCTTTGCCGAGTTCCTTTTCCGCTACCTTGCCTGTGAGTTCAGGGAATTTGCTTCGGAGGTCGATGAGCATGAGGTGGTTGTCGGTGCCTCCTGATACGATCTTGTAGCCTCTTGATGCAAAGGCCTCTGCCATTGCCTGTGCGTTGGCTACTACCTGTTTCTGATAGTCCTTGAATTCCGGCTGGAGCGCTTCGTAGAACGATACGGCCTTTGCTGCGATGCAGTGCTCGAGCGGGCCGCCCTGTACGCCTGGGAATACGCTTGAGTTGAGGATCTGCGACATCTTCTTCACTACGCCCTTCGGAGTCGTGAGTCCCCACGGATTGTCGAAGTCCTTGCCCATGAGGATGATACCTCCGCGAGGACCGCGTAGTGTCTTGTGGGTTGTTGATGTTACGATGTGAGCGTATTTTACCGGGTTGCTGAGAAGGCCGGCAGCAATGAGGCCAGCTGTGTGGGCCATGTCTATCCAAAGGATGGCGCCTATCTTGTCAGCGATTTCACGCATGCGTGCGTAATCCCATTCCCTTGAATATGCTGAAGCTCCTCCGATGATGAGCTTTGGCTTGAATTCGAGCGCCCTCTGCTCCATCTGCTCATAATCAATCATGCCTGTGGTCTCGCTGAGGCCGTATGCCACTGCGTTGTAGAGGATTCCTGACATGTTTACCGGCGATCCGTGGGTTAGGTGGCCGCCATGAGCGAGGTCGAGTCCCATGAATGTCTCGCCCGGCTTGATGCATGCCATCATCACTGCCATATTGGCCTGGGCTCCCGAGTGCGGCTGCACATTTGCATATTCTGCCTCGAAGAGTTCGCATAAGCGGTCGATGGCGAGCTGCTCGATCTGGTCCACTACTTCGCAGCCGCCGTAGTATCTTGCGCCTGGGTATCCTTCTGCATATTTGTTGGTGCAGATGGAGCCGAGGGCTTCAAGTACCTGGTTGCTTACGTAGTTTTCGGATGCGATGAGTTCGATGCCGGATGTCTGTCTTTCGTCTTCCTGCTTGATCAGATTGAAAATCTGGAGATCCTGTTTCATAAATTCGTTTTTAGATACGGCTGCAAAATTAAGCATTTTTTACAAATGAAAGAAGTTTTTTAACTTTGCGCTCTCAAATGAATATCCTGCGGTATGAGCAATAGAAAACTTCTGAATATAGAGCTTGGCAGAGTCTCGGTGGAGGAGTATAAGGAACTGCCTGAATCCGGTATTGTAGTGGTCCTGGATAATGTGCGCAGCGCACATAATGTGGGTTCCGCATTCAGGACAGCCGATTCCTTCAAGGCGGATAAGGTGTGGCTGTGCGGCATATGTGCCGTGCCTCCTTCTGCTGAGATTCATAAGTCAGCTCTTGGTGCAGAAGATAGCGTGTCATGGGAACATGTCGGTGACACTATGGAGGCAGTCCGCAGGCTCAAGGAGGAGGGCTATGCGATTGTCAGCATCGAGCAGACGGTGAATTCCGTGATGTTGGATACATTCCGTCCGGAGAAGGGGCGCAAATATGCTCTGGTTTTCGGAAATGAGGTGTCCGGAGTGGCGCAGGAGGTGGTGGATGCTTCCGATTTTTCACTTGAGGTGCCTCAGTACGGTACGAAGCATTCCCTGAATGTGTCCGTTACCGTGGGTGTCATTCTGTGGCATATGAGATATACTATGAATGGATAGCATGACAAAATGTCAGTCTTTAGGGGCTGGCATTTTGTTTGTCCATATAATAGATGAGGTTCTAGGTACTGTCGGGAATCTCAAAAAATGAAATATAAACTAAAAAAACATAATATGATCAGACCATTAGCAGACAGAGTAGTGATCGAGCCGAAGGCGGCCGAGACTCAGACAGCATCGGGACTTTATATTCCTGATACAGCAAAGGAGAAACCACAGCAGGGTACAGTAGTGGCTGCCGGCCCGGGAAAGAAGGATGAGCCTATGGAAGTGAAGGTGGGTGATGTAGTCATCTACGGCAAGTACGCAGGCACAGAGGTGTCTGTAGACGGCAAGGACTACCTCATTATGAAACAGTCGGATATTTTAGCAATACTTTAATTATGGCAAAAGATATAAAATTCAATATTGAAGCGCGCGCCAAGATGAAGGAAGCCGCTGATGCGCTTGCAGACGCAGTAAAGGTAACACTTGGCCCTAAGGGTCGCAATGTGGTGATTGCCAAGAAGTTCGGTGCGCCTCAGGTGACTAAGGATGGTGTGACCGTGGCAAAGGAAATTCAGCTTGAGGACCAGTTCGCGGACATGGGTGCCCAGATGGTGAAGGAAGTGGCTTCGAAGACCAACGACCAGGCCGGTGACGGTACCACCACCGCTACAGTTCTTGCTCAGGCTATCATAAATGTAGGTTTGAAGAACGTTACGGCTGGTGCTAATCCGATGGACCTTAAGAGAGGTATCGACAAGGCTGTTGCGGCTGTTGTCGAGAGTCTCCGCGAGCAGAGTCAGGAGGTGGGTGAGGACTATGCCAAGATAGAGCAGGTCGGCACCATTTCGGCAAATAACGACAATTATATCGGAAAGCTTATCGCTGATGCCATGTCCAAGGTGAAGAAGGACGGTGTGATCACTGTGGAGGAGGCTAAAGGTACCGAGACAGAGGTTAAGGTGGTAGAGGGAATGCAGTTCGACAGAGGCTATATCTCTCCATATTTCATGACCAACGGCGACAAGATGGAGGCTGTCCTTGACAATCCGTATGTGCTTGTTACCGACAGGAAGATTTCTACTATGAAGGATCTCCTTCCTGTGCTTGAGCCTATCGCACGCGAAGGAAAGTCTCTTCTGGTTATAGCAGAAGATGTTGATGGTGAGGCACTTACCACTCTCGTGGTGAACAAGCTTCGTGGCACCCTCAAGATAGCTGCAGTGAAGGCTCCGGGCTTCGGTGACCGTCGCAAGGAGATGCTTCAGGATATTGCTGTCCTTACAGGCGGTATGGTGGTGTCGGAGGAAAGAGGATTCAGCCTCGAGAACACGACTCCGGACATGCTTGGAAAGGCAGAGAAGGTGGTTGTGACCAAGGACAACACTACAGTAGTGAACGGTGCAGGCTCTGCAGAGGCTATTCAGGAGCGTGCCGACCTCATCCGCAAGCAGATCGAGACCACCACTTCAGACTATGACCGTGAGAAGCTCCAGGAGCGTCTCGGCAAGCTCGCAGGCGGCGTTGCTGTCCTTTATGTGGGAGCTGCTACGGAGGTTGAGATGAAGGAGAAGAAGGATAGGGTTGAGGATGCTCTCAGCGCTACCCGTGCTGCCGTAGAGGAAGGTATCGTGCCTGGTGGTGGAGTAGCATATATCCGCGCATCAGAGGCTATCAGGAATCTCAAGGGTGTGAACGAGGACGAGACCACAGGTATCCACATCGTGGCACGTGCTATTGAGGAGCCACTCCGCCAGATTGCAGCAAACGCAGGTGTAGAAGGCAGCGTGATCATCAACAAGATCCGTGAAGGCAAGGGCGATTTCGGATATAACGCCCGCACTGACGAGTATGTGAATATGTTCGAGGCAGGAGTAATCGACCCTACAAAGGTGTCACGTGTAGCTCTCGAGAATGCCGCATCAGTAGCCGGCATGTTCCTCACAACCGAGTGCGCTATAGTGGACCTTCCCGAGCCTGCAGCTCCGGCAATGCCAGCCGGCGGCGGAATGGGCGGCATGATGTAATGGAATCGAATATCGATAATTCAAGAAAGGCGGCTGATCGAAATGATTCAGTCGCCTTTCTCGTAAATGGAAGTTTCCCTAAAAGTCTGTAACCCCGTCTCGAAGATCCGGATGCTGCTCCTGGACCGGGAGTGTGCTGCCGGTGTTGTCTGTGATGCCCAGGTTGGTATTCATCTCGCTGGAAGTGAATCTCATCAGCCACCAAGGGTCATCCGCAGGCATATTGAATCGGAAGGCCTCCGGGAAGTTGCTTTCCTGCCCGCCGTGGAATCTCACCAAAGGCTTGCCGAGACGTCTGGTGTCATTGTTGGAGAAGCCCTCGCCCCAGAGTTCGATCCGGCGCTGGTACCATATCTCATCTTCGAGGCTCCTGCCCCCTGCGTCTGCAGAATATGCAGGGTCGCGATACTCCCGGACAAATCCTTCAAGCAGAGCTTTGGCTCCGGCTGCATCCCCGCTCTTTGCCATACCCTCTGCCTGAATCAGGATCATCTCCTCGACCCTCATGAAAGGCCAGTCCTCG
>JBGVQX010000037.1:0-213035 GCA_045127905.1 Candidatus Cryptobacteroides sp. | reverse complement strand
TAGAAATTTTGCAATTGCGATTTTTTTATGCGATATTTGCAGCCCGCTAATTATGAATTAATTAAAAAAGTTATATACAATGGCAAAGGTTTGTCAAGTTACAGGAAGAAAGAGAATGGTCGGAAACAATGTTTCGCATTCAAACAAGCGCACTAAGCGCATCTTCGCCCTTAACCTCAAGACCAAGAAGTTCTGGTCAGAGGAGGAGCAGAGATTCATCACTCTTAAGGTGTCTTGCAAGGGTATGAGAACAATCGAGAAGAATGGTCTCGCAGCTACTATCAAGGACGCTCAGAAGAAAGGATTTATTAACCTTGTTTAATTTTACGAATTATGGCAAAGAAAGCAAAAGGTAACAGGGTGCAGGTCATCCTTGAGTGCACTGAGCAGAGAGAGAGCGGTGTACCAGGTATCTCAAGATACATTACTACGAAGAATAAGAAGAACACGACTCAGCGTCTGGAGCGTAAGAAATACAATCCGTTCCTGAAGAAGGTAACCCTTCATCGCGAGATCAAATAATTAAGGAGGATTAGAAAATGGCAAAGAAAGCAGTCGCAACCTTCAAGGCCGGTACACTCAAGAAGATGGTTAAGTGTATCCGCATGGACAAGTCTCCTAAGACTGGAGCTTACGTATTCACTGAGGAGCTCGTAGAGGAAGATAAGGCCAAGGATTTCTTCGCAAAGAAATAATTTTCTTTAGAGAACTTTAGAAAGGCATCGCTGGATCAGCGGTGCCTTTCTTTTTGTGCTTATTCTTCTTTTATATTCTCTTAAAAACGCGTATATTTGTAAGTTAAACACAAATTATGGGCATTTTTGATAAAGGAGTAAAAAAGACTAACAGGAGTTTCTTTGACAGACTCTCCAGGGCTATTGTGGGTAAGGCTGAGGTGGATGATGATCTGTTGGATGCTATCGAGGAGGCTTTGTTAGCTACGGATATGGGTGTTGATACTACCATGAAGATCATCGAGAGTCTCGAGGACAGGGTAAGACGCGATAAGTATGTGTCTCTTGATGAGCTTGTCGATATTCTTAGAGATGAAATAGCTGCCCTTCTTAATGTGAAGGATGGTGAGCAGTCTGATGATGCTGTTTTGCCTTTCGATTTCACCAAGAAGCCTTATGTAATGATGATAGTGGGTGTGAACGGTGTCGGTAAGACTACTACTATCGGTAAGATTGCCAGCAGCTTGAAGGCTCAGGGAAAGAAGGTGGTGCTAGGTGCGGCTGATACATTCCGTGCGGCTGCTGTGGATCAGCTTACCATCTGGGCTGAACGTGCAGGGGTTGATATCGTGAAGCAGGGCATGGGTTCCGATCCGGCTTCCGTTGCGTTCGATACTCTTAAATCTGCTGTAGCTAAGGATGCCGACGTGGTACTTATTGATACTGCTGGGCGTCTTCATAACAGAATTGACTTGATGAACGAACTTACAAAGATACGTAATGTGATGAGGAAGATCGTTCCTGACGCCCCACATGAAGTGTTGCTGGTACTTGACGGCTCTACCGGACAGAATGCATTCCAGCAGGCAAAGGAGTTCTCCCGCGCTACAGATATTACGGCTATGGCTATTACCAAGCTTGATGGTACTGCCAAAGGTGGTGTTGTGGTCGGTGTGGCAGATCAGTTCCGTGTACCGGTGAAGTTTGTCGGTATCGGCGAGGGAATAGATGATCTCAAGGTGTTCAACAAACGCGAGTTTGTAAGTTCACTTTTCTCAAAAGATGATATAGTATAAAATAGTGATAATATGAAGATTTCGTATAATTGGCTCAAGGATTATCTTGAGTGTGACCTCTCTCCGGAGGCGGTGGCAGAGGCCCTGACCTCCATCGGACTTGAAGTGGATTCTCTCGAGCAGGTAGAAGAGATACCTGGAGGTCTTGCGGGTGTTATCGTGGCGGAAGTGATAGAGTGTGTTGAGCATCCTGACTCAGACCACCTCCATATTACAAAGCTCAATACTGGAGAAGCAGAACTTCTTCAGGTGGTATGCGGAGCTCCTAATGTTGCTGCTGGCCAGAAGGTACTTCTTGCAACTGTCGGTACCGTGCTAGGTGAGGATTTCAAGATCAAGAAGTCAAAGATCCGTGGAGTTGAGTCATTCGGTATGATTTGCGCTGAGGACGAGCTCGGCATAGGAGAATCACATGACGGCATCATGGTGCTTGAGCCGGAGGCTGTCGTTGGTACGCCTGCGAAGGATTATCTCGGTCTTGCGACTGATGCTATTATTGAAATAGGTCTTACAGCAAACCGTGTTGATGCTGCATCTCATATCGGTGTGGCAAGAGATCTTTATGCATATCTTAGGCATAACGGCGTGCCATGTGAATTCAAACTTCCTGATGTGTCTGCGTGGGCGGACAATGATGTGGAAGGAGCAATTCCTGTAGAAGTGACTTCTGCGGACGGTGCTCCTCGCTATACAGGTACTACTATCAAGGGTGTAAAGGTGGCTTCGTCTCCTGAGTGGCTCCAGAAGAAGCTGCTTGCCATAGGCCTGAGACCTATCAATAATATAGTGGATATCACCAACTTTGTGCTTCATGAGATCGGACAGCCTCTTCATGCGTTCGATGCGGCTAAGATTGATGGCGGTAAGGTGGTTGTGCGCAGAGCTGAAGAAGGCGAGAAATTCGTGACACTTGACGGAGTTGAGAGGACATTGTCCGCTGCCGACCTTATGATTGCGAATGCAGAGAAGCCTATGTGCCTTGCAGGTGTGTTCGGCGGTGAGGAGTCGGGCGTTACTGAGACAACGACTGATGTGTTCCTTGAGAGCGCATATTTCAATCCTGTGTCAATTAGAAAGAGCTCGAAGAGACATGGTCTCAAGACTGATGCATCTTTCCGCTATGAACGTGGTGCGGACCCGCTTGTAGTGGAATATGCGGCGAAGCGTGCGGCTCTCCTTATTCAGGAACTTGCAGGTGGTCAGATTGTGGGCCGGATGCAGGAGTTCTATCCTGAGAAGATCGAGAAGAAGGTTGTGGAGCTTGACTATGACCGTATAGAGAGCTTTGTAGGCAAGAAGATCGGCCATGATGTGATTGAGGGCATCCTTGAAGGACTGGCATATGAGTTTATTGAGAAGACAGCTGCCGGAGCAAAGGTTGCAGTGCCTTCATATATGATTGATGTTTATCGCGAATGCGATATAGTAGAGGAAATACTGCGTATCTACGGTTACAACAATATTGAGCTTCCACAGGCTATGAGGATGTCTGTGAATGCTCCTCAGAAGCCGGAACCTGAGGTGGTGCGCAAGTCTATTGCCGACTTCCTTGCTGCAAACGGTTTTGTGGAGACTATGAACAACTCTCTGACCAAGTCTGAATACTATTCGAAGCTTAAGACTTATCCTGAGGAGAAGTGTGTGAGGATCATGAATCCGCTTAGTTCTGATCTAAATGTAATGAGGCAGACTCTTCTTCTGAATGGTCTTGAGGTGATTGCATACAATATCAATCGTCAGATTACGAATATAAAGACATTTGAGTATGGTTCAGTATATTCGTTCAACCCTGAGACAGACGGCAAGACTCTCGACTCGTATGAGGAGCATACATGCTATGCCCTCTTCATGAGCGGTCAGCCTGAGAAGTCATGGAGGACTGACCCGGGCAAGGGAAGCTATTTCCAGCTTAAGGGTTATCTGGAACTTCTTCTCAAGCGCTTCGGTTGCGATATCTATTCTCTTGAGACTGAAGCTGCTCCTGCTGACCTGTTCTCTGAAGGACTTGCATATAACCTTCCTGGGTCACATCAGAGACTTGCAGTTATGGGTACTGTAGCTCCGGCAAGACTAAAGCAGTTCGGTATCCGTCAGCCTGTATTCGCGGCAGAAATAAACTGGCCTGCACTCTTTGAACTTGTCAAGAGAAATAAGATTAAATATAAAGAGCTTCCTAAGTTCCCTGAAGTAAGACGTGACCTCGCGCTTCTCCTTGATGAGTCTGTAAACTATGCGGATCTTCGTAAGAGCGCACTCCGTGTAGGAAAGAAACTCCTGAAACAGGTAAGCCTGTTCGACGTCTACAGAGGAGACAAGATCGCAGAAGGCAAGAAACAATATGCTTTAAGCTTTGTGCTTCAGGATCTGGAAAAGACATTGACGGACAACGATGTGGAGAAGGTAATGAGCAAGCTCCTCTCTACATTCCAGAATGAATTCGGCGCTGTACTGAGATAATATGATGAAGGTTTTCCGACATATCTTTGCTGCTGTGGCGGCATTGACGCTTCTGGCTTCCTGTAGCAGGGATGAATCAGAGGTCATTCCGCGTGGCAAACTCTCTGAGATATATGCGGAGATGCTGATGACTGACCAGTGGATCACTTCCACGCCAGGGTTCAGACATATTGCTGATACATCTCTGGTCTATGAACCTATCCTTGAGAAGTATGGATATGATTCGGAGGATTATCGAAAAACTGTGGATGTCTACATGGATGATCCGGAGAGATTTTCGAGGATATTGAGAAATACGGTTGCAATCTTGGACGAACGTCTCGAGGAACTGCGGGAGCAGGAGAAGATTCTTCAGGAGGAAGAGGCCAGGAGGAAGAGGCTTGAGAAACTTAGATATGATTCAGACCTTGATTTCAATGAGTTCTTCCCATGCCTGTCTGTAGAACCGTATGTGCACTATTACGATAGTTTAAGTGTAGAGCCGGATTCAGTGCTTTGGATATATAGGCTTCACAATGTGCCGGCAACAGATACTCTTTATGACGGTCCACGCATGACTCTACCGATAGATTCCATGGCCGTTTCGGACAGCATTGCTGCAGTGGAGTCGAAGGTACTGGAAGAAAAGAAAAAGGCGGAGAAGGTTGATGAGCCTCGGAAGACGGTGAAGAGCCCTGTGGACAAACAGAAGATTAACCGTATAGTGGAAGGCAAACTTTTGAAATCTGAAGGTTTAAAGTCGGATTTGAAATCAAGGTAGAATATGGGCTTGAGGAGAGTTACGGCCTCGTATGTATATACTCTGGAGGCTGATGAGCCGATAAGGAACGGCTATGTGGAATATGATGAAGCGGATGGCAGGATTCTGAATGTTGGAGTCTGTGATTCGTCTGAGGAGGTGGCTCCTGGGGCTATAGTGCCGGGATTTGTCAATGCTCATTGTCATGTGGAGCTGTCTCACCTTCACGGAAAGTTCGTCAAGGGCACCGGTATGGCTGGCTTCATCGACCAGATCAATGCGCTGCGTGATTGGGCAGGTCGAGATGCAAAACAGAAACTCGTGAAGGAGTGGATGGACCGTATGTGGGAAAGAGGAGTGTCGGCGATGGCTGACATCAGTAATGATGATTCATCATTTGAAATAAAGGCTTCTCATCCTATGTACACAAGAACTTTTCTTGAAGTGTTCGGCAGCGAGCCTGAAATGTGTGATGGAGTGATGGCTGATGTGGCTCAGCTCAAGACTGTGGCTGAAGCGCATGGCATTGATGCCGCACCGACTCCTCATTCATGCTATACAATGAGCCCTCAGCTTTTGAGCGCCTCTGCGGCTTCTGGACTTTCTTCCGGATTCCTTTCATATCATTCTCAGGAAAGCCAGGAGGAAGAAGATCTTATTGAAAAGGGATGTGGCGCTATGTATGAGAACAGGAAGAGAGCGGGTATGAGCACACCTCCTGTGACAGGAGAATCTTCGTTGAAATATTTTATCGACATGCTGGCCGTGGCCAAGCCTGCGCCATATGAAGAGCATGTGCTGCTGGTGCATAATGTATGCCTTCAGCAGAGTGATATAGATGCGGTGAAGGAAGTTATGGCAAATCCTTTTTTTGCCATCTGCCCTTTGTCCAATATATTTATTCATAATGCTTTGCCTCCGGTTGAACTGATGAGGGAAAATGGCCTTGTCATTGCTTTGGGAACGGATTCTCTTTCGAGCAACGACGATCTTGACATGGTTAAGGAACTGGTCTGCCTGCATGAAGCATTCCCTGATGTGCCGATGGGAGAGATGATAGGCTGGGCTTCTCTCAACGGAGCCCGTTTCCTGAAAAAGGAAGCGTTGATGGGAAGCATTGCCCCTGGTAAAGTTCCCGGACTGGTGCATATAACCGATGTGGATGAATACGGATATGTTACCTCTTCAAGCAGGTCGAAAAGGATAATTTAATGCTGCATTTTGACGACATAGTCTTCGGACCTATATTCAGCCGCAGGCTGGGGTCTTCCCTGGGAGTGAATATCCTTCCTTCCAAGGGAAAGTTATGCAATTTCGACTGCGTGTATTGCGAGTGCGGATGGAATAAGGACGGAATCTCGGACAATATCTTTCCGCGTCTTGGAGATGTGGCAGCTGCTTTGGAAGCTAAGATGAGGGCTGTTCTTGCAGAAGGCAAGAACGTCGATTCCATAACATTTTCCGGCAATGGTGAGCCTACGATGAACCCGGAATTTGCCGAGATAATAGATGTCACTTTGGAGTTGAGAGACAGGTTTTTCCCGCACGCAAAGGTGTCTGTGCTGTCGAATGCGACGCTTGCGGGCCGCCCGAAGGTGATGGAGGCTCTGTTGAAAGTGGACAATCCCATCATGAAGATTGATGCTTCCAGCGACGAGCTCGTGAAGAAGATAAATAAGCCGACCGGGTATTATTCCCTTGCTTCTGTCGTGGACAACTTAAGGAAATTCGAAGGGAGGTTCGTGCTTCAAACTATGTTTCTTAAGTCTGCGGACTTTGATACTGCAGCGCCTGAGCCGTTGAAGGCTTGGATGGATATTGTCAGGGAATTGCATCCGCGTGAGATCATGGTATATACTATTGACCGTGAGACACCGGACAAGACACTGGGGAAATATACTGTTGAGCAGATGAGGGAGCTTGTGCAACCTCTGGTGGATGAAGGATTTAACATACAGATTAGAGGATAATGAGGACAGTTGTACAACGTGTAAAGGATGCGTCTGTCAAGGTTCCTGCAGAAGGCTATGAATCTTCTATCGGACATGGATTGCTTTTGCTTGTGGGATTTACAGATGATGACACTGAGGAAGATCTTCTATGGACTGCAAGGAAAATTGCTGCAATGCGCATATTTGACGATGCGGATGGGGTTATGAACCTTTCTGTCAGAGATGTCGATGGAGATGTACTTGTGGTGAGTCAGTTCACATTATATGCATCCACAGTAAAGGGCAATCGGCCTTCCTATATAAAGGCAGCAAAGCCAGATGTGGCAGAGCCTTTGTATAAAAGGTTTCTGGAACTGATGGAAGCCGCAATGGAGAAAACTGTCGGGCGCGGGATATTTGGCGCAGATATGAAGGTCGGGCTGCTGAATGACGGCCCTGTGACAATAATAGTTGATTCAAAATTAAAGTTTTAAATATTATGGATTATTTGGTAAAATATGGTTATGCTCCGAATCAGGAAGCAATGGGTGGAGCATTGGAAATGATTGCTGCAAACCTTGAAAATGTGGCATGTGAGCAGGTCTATAAGGAGTGTTTTTCCATGATGGACCTTACGACATTGAAGACAGATGATACTCCTGCTTCAGTGACAAAGCTGGTTGATAAAGTAAATGCTTTTGGTGCAAGCTATCCGGGATGGCCTCTCCCTGCATCAATCTGCGTATATCCTAACTTTGCTGCGGTTGTTGATAAGGCAAGAAAGTGCGATGTGAACATTACTGTCGTGTCTGCATGTTTCCCATCTTCGCAGAGCTTCCTTGAAGTTAAGCTGCGTGAGTGTGAGCTTGCTGTGCAGCAGGGAGCTGACGAGGTGGATATTGTATTGGCGCTCAATGCTTTTCTTGCGGGAGACTATGAGACAGCTGCGGAGGAAATCCGTCAGGTACGTGCATGCATTGACAAGGTTGCAGAAAGTCAGAACAGGCATGTGCATCTTAAGGTGATTCTTGAGACAGGTCTTCTCCGTACCCCTGAGGCTATAGCTCAGGCTTCGTTTCTTGCCATGGAAGCAGGAGCGGACTTCATCAAGACTTCTACAGGAAAGGTAGATGTTAATGCTACTCCGGCTGCTGCATATGTAATGTGCGAGTGTATTGCCAAGTATTATGCAGCTACTGGAAAGAAGGTGGGATTCAAGCCTGCCGGCGGAATCTCAACTGCAGCTGATGCACTCTGCTACTATTCGATTGTTTCTTCTATCCTCGGAAAGGAGTGGCTTAACAAGGATCTCTTCCGCTTTGGTGTGAGCCGTGTAGCAAACAGCATTCTTTCGGCTGTCGAGCAGAAAACAGTGTCTTTCTTCTAGAATATTTCGTGAAATTTATCTTATTTTTACCAAAAATCAGATAAATTTTGATAGATTGAAGTGCCTCGCAGATGTCTGTGGGGCACTTTTTTGCAAATAAACATGTAATTTTTTTTTACACGGATAAGTGTCCGGAACTTTGCCTCCGTAATTTAATACTGATATATTATGAGAGGTAAAATTAAACTGCTGCTTTGGGCATTTCTTCTCGTCTCATGCTCAAAGGATGGGATGGAGACAGGACAGGGAATCGACTATGATTACGGAAGGGGACTCTCGCACGAAAGGATCGTTCTGGGAAATCGTCTCGAGAATCCCTACAAGACAGAGAATATTGCGCGTGCATTGCAGTCTCTGTATCCTGTAAAGGCGGATAGAGTGGATGTCAAGACCACCAATCTTTATGTCCGTTTTCTTCCTTCTAAAGACGTAGAATGTGATTATCTTGAATCCCTTGGGATTGAACTGGTGGACCATCCTCTGGATTACGATATCCTTGTGGACGGTGACTGGTATCATGATCCGTCAGTTCCGGAAGGGAATGTGACATGGCAGTATGCCGTAGTACCACATGATTTTAAGTTTCCGGACATCAAGTATGAGATTATAGATGAATGTCATATCTCGGAGGAGTCATCCGGTACTCGTTCAGACGGTATTGATTGGGATGCTGTCGAGAAGGAAGCATATAGGCTTACGGGCAATGCTGATAAAATTTCTGATATCGCAGTAAAGGCTTCAAAGACAGCACCTTCCGGTCGCATAACCATTGTCGATGATTATGCTAATGGAGGAAAGCCTTTTGGTGTGTCCGGGGTCAAGGTCGTGTGTAATACATTCGTAAAGTTTGCCAGTGCATATACCGATAGGGACGGGTATTATGCTATGGATAAGACTTTCTCTTCAAAATTACGTTACCGTCTGATATTTCAGAATTCTGCCGGATTCAATATAGGTGTCAATCTGGTTCTTGTACCGGCTTCTGTTTCTACTCTTGGCAAGACCGGACCTACAGGAATCAATATGACTGTGACAAAGGATTCGGAAGCCAAACTCTTCAGAAGGTGCGTAGTGAATAATGCTGCTTATGATTATTTCTCCAGATGTACGTCTGAAGATCTAGGCATCCTTCAGCCACCTCAGGACCTGAGGATATGGATAATGAACGGAATGAATGCCAGCAGTGCGGTAATGATGCATCATGGAGCATTTATTGAGGATGGACTCATCGGGTCTTTTTTGGGAGAATTTGCGGAAATCGTCCGTTTTTTCCTTCCTGATATTACGATAGGTACCAAGTCCAAGGCTGATTATCGCTCTATATATTCCGAGGTCTGTCATGAACTTGCTCATGCCAGTCATTTCCGCAAGACCGGTAAGGCATATTGGAATACCTATATCACATATATAATAAAATCCTACCTTGCATCAGGAGGTATGACCTATGGTGACGGTACACAAAAGGATGCCGGCTATTGTGAAGTGGGGGAATGTTGGGCTTATTATCTTGAGAGCCTGATGTATAAGGACCGTTATGGTGGAGGTTTTCCTTCTTTTGGCACTTCATACTGGTTTTATCCGCAAATATTCCGATATCTGGATGAAAGAGGTGTGTCATGCTCGGAAATATTTTCAGTCCTTGATCAGACTGTAGCATCCCGCGATGACCTTCGGACGGCGCTTGTTGCTGCCTTTCCTACCAAGAGGGATGTTATAGAACAGGTATTCAACAGATATTGATCTTATGAGGAAGCTATTAGTCTTAATGACTGCAGTCCTTCTGTCATTCATTCCTATCTCGGCCAAGAGGTTCAGTGTTTCTACTGATCTTTTAGGTTATGCCGCCCTAGGGACAATGAATCTGGATGTGTCCTATGCCCTCTCCCGCAGGTGGAGCCTGACGGCAGGAGTAAGATATAATCCGTTTTCATTCTCATCAGATAATGAGCAGTTCCAGCTTCGTCAACAGTCTTATGCAATTGGCGCAAGACTTTGGCCATGGCATATATGGTCAGGGTGGTGGTTCGCTTCCAAATTGAGATATCAGGAGTACAATATCGGAGGTATATTCTCTCCGGAAACGGAGGAAGGTGACCGTTTGGGCGCGGGTTTATATGCAGGATATACATATATGGTCTCTTCGCATTTCAATCTGGAATTCGGATTGGGCTTCTGGGCAGGAGCTGATAAGTACAGGAGATATTCATGTCCTGAATGCGGAATTACTGTGGATGAAGGAGACAGGGGTTTTATTCTTCCGGATGATGTCATGGTGTCGTTGGTATATGTTTTCTAAGGCTAAATATATTGCATTAGTACTGCTGTGGGCTGTTGTTTCATGCACTCCATACAGGAAGATGCAGCAGATTATGTCAGGTCATACTGCTATCTCTCTTTCTGTACCTGGAGATGAAGATGTTGCTGATGATTGTGTCGCTGATACAATGCAGATAGACAGCATAAAGGGGACTCTGTCTGAGGGACCGGTCATTATGAATGCCATACGCGATGATGAGACAGGAGAGATGGTGGCGACTGACGTGATTGCGGCTTCTGTTGTGACTGCAAGGTTCAGAAATGTGGCAGAGAGAGCAGGGATGGTGTCGGTGAGCTTTGATGTGACAGTGCCTTCCGGTATGTCGGATTCGCAATGGCAGTTGAAGATACGTCCTGTGATGCGGATGCAGGAGGATACTTTGGAACTTGATCCGTTGTTCATAACAGGTTCAGGGTATCGTCAGGCTCAGATGCGCGGATATCAGAAATATCGTGAATTTCTTTCTTCCATCATAACTGACACAACGGATTTCATACGTATGGGACAGCTTGAAATCTTCCTTCAGCGTCATTTTCCAAGGACATATGCAATGAAGAATGATTCTACGTTGGTGACGGATGATATGGAGAAGAATCTGTTTGGAGTGACCCAGAGAGATGCCCTATATCATTACACAATGCATGGCAAGATCCGGAGGAATGAAAGGCGGAAATCAATGAAGGAAAAGATGTATAGGATGTATGTAAAGGATCCTATCCTGACGGAGGGAATACGTCTCGATACTGTCATTACTATGGCCCAAGGATCTTTTGTTTATCGTTATATCCATACTTTCAAGACAAGGCCCGGACTGCGTAAGGTGATGGTGTCTTTAGATGGAAGCATATATGAGAAGGGAGAATGCATTCTGAATCTGCCGTTTCCGGAGGAGCTGACCTTTTATATAAGTTCGCTGTCCACATTGGTAGACGACACCCCGAAATATCGTATGCAAGTGCTTGAAAGACGGGTATATGACAACACGAAGGCCTTTATCGATTTCGATCAGGGAAGTTCAAGGGTAGATACTCTGATAGAAGGGAATCATGATGAACTGGTGCGTGTGCGCAGGTGTATCGAGGATGTAGTAGGCAGAAGGGAATTTGCTCTGGATTCATTGGTAATAACGGCTTCATGCTCTCCGGAAGGTCCTTTTTCTCTTAATGAGAAATTATCCGTCGCCAGGTCGGAGGCTGTGAGGACTTATCTGGAAAGATATATCCCTGAGCAGTGGAGAGACAGTGTGAGAGTTGCGAGCCTTCCTGAGAACTGGGAACAACTGTTGAAGCTTGTCAGGAATGATACGGTGATGAGACCGGAAGCTGTCCGCCGTATTCTGGAGATTACTGCTGATATGACCTATCCTGACAATGTGGAATGTAAGATGTCCCGGATGCCGGAATATCGTTACCTGCGTGAAAAAGTATATCCTAAGCTGCGGAGTGTGTCTTTTGAGTTCTATATGCATCGTGTCGGTATGGTGAAGGATACGGTGCATACCACTGAACTGGATACTGTATATGCTGCTGGGGTGGAAGCATTGAAAAATCTTGATTATAAGGCAGCGCACACACTGTTGAGGACTTATGGGGATTATAATGCCGCGTTGGCCATGATGTCTGCTGATTATAATCATTCTGCATTGGAAGTGCTTGATAATCTTGACGAAGATAATCCTAAGGTCTGCTATCTGAAAGCTATAGTACTTTCGAGGTTAGAGCGTATGCCTGAAGCTCTGAAGTATTTCAGGCTGGCTCTTGCATATGATCCTTCTTTGGAATATCGTGCTAATCTGGATCCCGAAATGTCGGAGCTTATCCGTGAAATAAATATGAATTAACCTTATAAATTTATAAATATCATGAAAAATAACTTTGTTTGTGCAGTCGTGGCTGCTTTTGCACTTATTGGGTGCACTGAGAAAGATGTGGAACCTGTTGCAGAGGATTACGCAGATGAGCAGGAATTTACTCTGAACGTATCAGTGCCTGTGTCCTCTACCAAGAGCATGGCTAATGCGGATGATGATGCCGTAGATGATGTCCAGATTCTTGTTTTTGATGAGACTGGTCTGATGGAAGCATACGGAAGTACAGTGGATGGTACGGAAGTCAGCATCCGATGTACATCTGGTGAAAAGTCCGTTGTGGCTATTGTCAATGGAATGAATCTGTCTACTGCGAGGACCAGAACCGGACTTCAGAGTATGAAGTCAAACCTGCTTTATGACAATACTCCGGGGCATCTGGTGATGGATGGAGAAATTAACTTTACAATTGATGGAAGCAAAACCAACTATGATATAACTGTGCCAGTCAGGAGGATGGCTTCAAAAATCAGTCTTGGAAGCGTTACGCTGGATTTTGATATCCTTCACTGGGAAGATACTGATTTCAAGATTGAGTCCATTTATCTGATTAATGTTGCAGGAACAAGGAATTATATATCCTCTACTGGCCCTACTGCCTGGTACAACAAGCTTGGAGTCGAGGATAACGGAAAGAAGGATCTCATTTATGATCTGCTTCCGACTCCAGCTCAAGTGACTATCGATGCTCCTTATACCGGTGTGCATAACTTTTATTGTTATCCTAATCCGGCTGCGGATTCTTCAGATCCGGAATGGAGTCCTCGCTCCACCAGATTTGTGATTGAAGCTACTTTTGACGGAGAAAAGTGTTATTATCCGGTCACCATGCCAGTCATTGCCAGGAACAAGGCCTATACTGTAAATCTGGTGATTAAGAGGCCAGGTTCTTCTTCTCCCGATGAACCAGTCCAGACTTATTGGGGTGACAGTAATGTCATAGTACAGGATTGGGATGAATATGTAATTGTAGATAAGGAACTTTAAGAAGCTATGGGAAAGATGTCGTCCGGTTTGTTGGCATGGGTGGTTATGCTGTTTGCCTGCGCAGGGTGTTCGGTCAAGGAGGACAGGGAAGTGTGTCCTGGCAGGTTGATGCTTGATTTCAGTGGTGTTGATGCCTCGGTCGGGTCTTTGGCCCTGCTCGTAACCGGGCCGGACGGCGTTGCCCTTAGAGATGTCATTGTGTCTTCGGATTTTAAGGAGAATTATGTGAGGGAGGTGCCCCATGGAATGTTGAATGTGAATATTGAATGTGGGGCTGATGATTTTATTGATGAAGAATCCGGACTGGTCATACCTGTCGGCTGTGAATGCCCGCCGGTATATATGCAGTCTTTCACGGCAGATACGCGTGGAGAGATTTATTGTAAAAAAGTGGAGCTGCATAAAAACCATTGTTGTCTTACCGTAAAACTGAGGGGAAGGGATGTGATGCCTTATAATATAGCCGTCCGCGGGAGTGTTGATGGATATGCTTTGGATGGAAGTCCCAGAAGAGGTGAGTTCTGTTGTCTGGCTTATCCGGAGGATAGTGAGATTACCGTGAAGGTTCCAAGGCAGATGGATGCTTCGCTGATGCTTGAAGTTGAGGATGAAAATGGAATAAGCAAGAGTTTTGCGATAGGGGAATATATTATGGCAAGTGGATATGACTGGAATGCGGAAGACCTCAGTGACATAACGGTTACTTTGGATTACTATATTACTGGGGTGACCGTGCTTGTGCAGAAGTGGGATGATGAATTTGTGTTTGATCTGGTTCTATAAGTTTGCAAAGTGTGTTAAAAAATTGCGCACAATTAAAAAATATTTTCTATATTTGTCCCGCTTTTGCAAGCCCGAGTGGTGAAATGGTAGACACGCTCGTTTCAGGTGCGAGTGCTTCACGGCGTGTAGGTTCGACTCCTATCTCGGGCACAGGAAAGAGACTGGCTAAAAAGTCAATTGACTTTAGCCAGTCTCTTTATTTTTCGTGATTTTCCCTTTTTTTATTGGTTTGGCTTACCATCCCATGGAGATGTTTTCTGCCATTATATCTATAAGTCTCTCCCTAGCTTCAGTTGCCGCCCAGGCAACATGAGGGGCGAGTCTCATGCGTTCAGGGTGCTTCATCTTCAGATACGGATGGTCTTCCGGTATAGGCTCCCTCACAAATACATCTATGCCGGCTCCTGCAATAACTCCCTCGTCTACCGCCTTTGCCAGATCTTCTTCAATGACAATAGCTCCGCGGCCCATGTTTATAAGATAAGCGTTAGGTTTCATCATAGCGAGCTCCCTGGCGCCTATCAAATTGAGGGTTCTCTCGTTAAGAGGTGCGTGAATAGATACGATGTCGGATTTCGCTAAGAGCTCTTCCAATGGCAGAGAAGGGTAATCGTGGCAATGCCCGGTTCCTGATGTAGAAAAGTAACATACCTTCATCCCAAAGGCTTCTGCTATTTTCGCAACCTTCATTCCGATATTGCCAAGCCCGATGATGCCGATTGTCTTTCCTGCGAGTTCCCACCAGTTCCAGTTCGGATCCGTGAACATTCCGCTACGGGAATAACGGCCTGACTTCACACTTTCGTCAAAATATGCTGCGCCTCCCACAAGGGACAGAATATGCATGAATGTGGACTGCACAACTGAATCTGTAGAGTATCCGACAGCATTCCGTACCGGTATTCCTTTGGATGCAGCGTATGCAACATCTATATTATTTACTCCAGTCGCGGCAATGCATATCAGTCTGAGATTAGGGGCGGAGTCGATAAGCTCCTTATTGACAAGCACTTTGTTGATGAGAAGGACGTCAGCATCCTTTACCCTTTCCCTGGCTTCTTCCGGAGTCGAACTGTCAAATTTCACAAACTCTCCCAAGCGCTCAAACGGCTTGAAGGATACGTCTCCCATGGTAGCTGCATCAAGAAAAACAATTTTCATACTCAGTCATAATTAAAACTTTGTAAATATAACTACAAAATGTAGTATTGACAATAGGAAAAAAGCACTTGCGAATTTCTTCGTAAGTGCTTGATTTTGAGTGGCTCCCGAACTTGGACTTGAACCAAGGACCCTCTGATTAACAGTCAGATGCTCTAACCAACTGAGCTATTCGGGAATGTTGTCTCAAACGTTTTCTTTTCGTTTGGGATTGCAAAGGTAGACATTATTTTTTAATCTCCAAACTTTTCTTGAATTTTTTTTCATTTATTTTTGTCTGCTTACTCCAAAATCAGACGCAGTCTTCTTCGATGATGTATCAAAATGTGTTCAGTTTGATTATCTATCCATTTTTGTTATCTTTGTGGGTTATCTGAAAATAACTGACTACATGTCCCTAAAACTATAGATCTCATGGATATTGATCTTCTTTCCAAGATGGTCAAGGAACTGATTCTTGACAATGACAGGGTGGTGCTTCCAGGCTTGGGCTCCTTTGTGGCTGAGATAGTGCCTTCCTCCTTTACCGATAAGGGCTATACCATCAATCCTCCGTATCGCCGTCTATATTTCAGGTCCAGGCCGGATCAGGGTGAGGAACTTGCTAAGTTCTATTCCGACACTAATCAGGTGGAGCTTGCTGTGGCAGACAAGATTGTGAAGGATTTTATAGCTGAATTGAAGTCAGTGCTCCATGTGAAGAAGACTGTCATATTCCCTGGGTTGGGACGATTGAGGGCAACGAAGGAGAATACTGTGTTTTTCGTCGCGGATGAAGACCTGGACATCTATCCGGATGGATTTGGCCTCGAACCTATCTCACTGAAGACCCATCAGGAGACCAGGGAGGAGGTTACTGCTGCTGTAGTGGGCCTGAAGTCTATACTGGAAGAAACTTCAGAGCCGGAGGCAGAACAGCCTGTAATTATGGAACCTGAAATAGTTGTGGATATAGAACCGGTTTTGGAAGAAATCCCGGATCCGGTAGTTGAATCTGTACAAGACTCTTCGGAAGGTGCTGAAATCGTCGGGGAAACGGTAGAAGTTGTTGAAGCTGTTGAAGCTGTCGAAGAAATGACCGAAGCGGCGGTGGAGGATACTCCTGAGGTCTGCGAGGATGCAGTTAATGTTGGTGCCGTGCCTCCTGTGAAGAAAAACTTCTGGAAGATATTCGGAAAGATCCTTCTCTGGATAGTTGTGGCCGCTGCCGCTCTTATTCTCATATATGTGTCAGTGTCACGTCTTTGCCCGGGTATTCTGGATTCGGTACTTTATACGCCGGAAGAACTTCAGATAATCAGGAACATCTAATGCCAACTGCAAAACATTATGAACAAATATAGTCATAAGTTTATCATACCATGTTATTTTACTGATGCGTCATGGCGTCTTAAGCCAGCGTCATTTATGGATGTTGCCCAGGAGGCTGCCAATCAGCATGCAACCGTGCTTGGATTCGGATACGATGACCTAATTGCGTCACGTACTGCATGGATTCTGTCGCGTATGCATGTGGAATTCGTCGACACTCCGAAGTGGCGTGAAAACATAACCCTGACCACGTGGCACAAGGGCTTGAACAGGCTTTTTTTTCTCAGAGATTTTATCATGACCGATGATGCCGGCAACGCAAGGGTAAAAGCTACGACATCATGGCTTGTCATGAATCTTGATACCCGCCGTCTGGTGCGTGATCCTAATCTCATGGATGAGGGCACTACATGTTCTGAGAATGTGCTCGAGATACCGGCTGACAAGGTACAGATGCCGAAAGATGCAGAGCCGGAGCTGGTGATGGAGCATGTCGTGGGATATTCGGATGTGGATATGAACGCGCATGCCAACAATGCGATGTATATGCATTGGGCGATGGATGCCGTCGATTATCAGACAGCTTCAACCAGACAGCTTAAGGCTATGACCATCAACTTCAATCATGAGACAAAACAGGGTGACAAGGTGGATATTTACCGCGTCATCAGAGAGGATGAGTCTGGCCTTAATGTGTATATCGAAGGTAAGGTGGAAGATTCATCAGCATTTATCGTGAAGCTGCTATGGTAGAGCTTATATATGCATATGAAGAGGTTCCGGTCCTGCCTCCTCCGACTGCAGATGCCTCTGTCTCCGTGGCGCCGTCATCCGAATGGTTTCCCGTGGTAGAGCCATCCGGACTTGTCGTGGGCCGTGCCGGGCGTGCATATTGCCACAGCGGAGCGAAGCCTCTTCATCCTGTGGTGCATCTTCACATAATCGACCGCCACTCGCGTATATATCTTCAGAAACGCCCTATGACCAAGGATATTCAGCCGGGGAAATGGGATACAGCGGTGGGAGGACATGTGTCATACGGCGAAAGCATTATGGAAGCACTTTTCCGCGAGTCATCAGAGGAACTTGGATTGATGGAGTTCAATCCTATCCATATCGAGACTTATGAATTCGAGTCGGAGATCGAGAAGGAAATGGTGAATGTGTTCGCAGCCGTGGGATCATATGAACTCCATCCCGATCATGAAGAAGTGGCGGAAGGCCGCTGGTGGGAGGTTGCTGATATCGATGCGGCAATGGGAAAGGGAATACTTACCCCGAATTTCGAATCGGAATACGAGATGATACGTTCAGCCCTTCTGGCTCTGTTATAGATAAAGGTTCATCTTCGGCTTCAATAATAAATCCTTTTCGTAAAAAAATTAACAGCTTCTTATATGTCTGAAATAAAGATATTTGTTCCGACCGCGCCGGGTGGTACTATGGCCCTGGAAGGGGCCGTGGCCGTGCCATATGCGACCATGCGGTCTGCTGAAGCTCTGCGATATGTTGCGGAGAATGCATCCGGAGAATATACGGTGATATATACGAAGAACCTTCCTTTGCAGATGGGCCTTTTTGCCTTTGAGAGAATGACGGCTGTGGCTGAGGATACCGGGGCTGACATGGTCTATGCTGACCATTACAAGATTATCGGTGGACAGAAGAGGAGGCATCCTCTTATTGAATGTCAGAGAGGTGCATTAAGGGATGATTTTGATTTCGGCAGTGTGCTGATGTTCAGGACTTCGTCCTTTGTGAAGGCTGTAGGGGCCATGACCTCAGACTGGCAGTGGGGAGCGCTTTATGATGTGCGTCTGAGAATGGAGAAGATTGTGCATGTCAATGAACCGCTTTATACTGAGCATGAGCTGGATATCCGTAAGTCCGGCGAGAAGCAGTTCGACTATGTGGATCCGCGTAACAGACAGGTCCAGGTGGAGATGGAGAAGATATGTACAGAGCATCTCAAGCGTATCGGAGGTTTTCTTGAGCCTCGTTTCAAGGAGCCGGATGCCGGAGAATTCGGTGGTGCGGAATTTTCTGTGACCGCAACAGTGGTGATTCCGGTGTTCAACAGGATAAGGACAGTGAAGGATGCCGTGGAGAGCGCTCTTGGACAGGAATGTGATTTCCCTTATAATGTGATAGTGGTTGATAATCATTCCGTTGACGGCACTTCGGAATTGCTTGCCGTTATGGCTCAGGCAGATGATCGTCTTGTACATGTGATGCCGCAGAGGGATGACCTTGGTATAGGAGGGTGCTGGAATATGGCTATACATCATCCGCTGTGCGGAGAATACGTTGTGCAGCTGGACAGTGATGATGTGTACAGCGGCCCGGATACATTGCAGAAAATCGTTGATGCGTTCCGGCAGCAGAAATGCGCAATGGTGGTCGGCACGTATCAGATGACTGATTTCAGTATGAAGCCTATTCCGCCGGGAATCATCGATCATCGTGAATGGACAGAAGATAACGGCCGCAACAATGCTCTGAGAATCAATGGACTCGGTGCTCCGAGAGCATTCTGGACTCCGCTCCTGAGGTCTATAAATCTTCCTAATACCAGCTATGGTGAGGATTATGCTCTGGGGCTTCGCATCAGCCGAGAGTATCGTATAGGACGTATATATGATGTCCTATACTGCTGTCGTCGTTGGGAAGGCAATTCGGATGCGGCCCTTGAGATCGAGAAAATTAACGCCAATAATCTTTATAAGGACAGAATCCGTACATGGGAACTGGAGGCTAGAATCAGGATGAACAGAAGATGAAGCAGGATGTGATTCATAAATTCGTGGGGGACCAACTGTCTTTATGGTCTCTTGCATGCGATAATTTCCGCGCACTTAAAGGGGTGAATGTCAGAGAAATGGAAGTGGGAGGGCTCAAGGTGTCGCTCCAGCATAACCCTTCGAGGATAATCTCCTCCGCAGCTAAGACAGATGCTGCGTCGCTTCAGGCCCGTCGGTGCTTCCTCTGCCCGGAAAACCGTCCTGCGGAGCAGATAATGCTGCCTTTCGAAGGCCGTAAGGGCAAGAAATATGATATCCTTCTGAATCCATATCCTATATTTCCGGATCATCTGGTGATAGCTGCCAGCAACCACACAGACCAGACCATCTGGAACAGATATGTGGATATTCTGGACATGGCTTCACATTATCCGGATTATACATTCTTTTATAACGGACCTAAATGTGGCGCCTCGGCTCCTGACCATCATCATTTTCAGGCTACTCGAAACGGGCTGATGCCTCTGGAGAATGATGTGAATAGGGAAATGGACGCTATGCTGAAAAATCCCGGGAATGCCAGGGAAATTGCTCAGGATACCGTCTTTGATTATATGACTGCTGTGCAGGATGCGAAGCTTTACCATTACCGCAGATTTGTGCGTGGGGTGTTCGTAATCAGGGCCCGCACAGCGAAGTCTTCCGCAAAGATGTTCTATCGCTTCCTTGATACACTGCCTGTGCCCGAGGGAGACAGTGAGCCTCGTTTCAATCTCATAACCTATTGCAGGAAAGGAGAATATCGTACTATAATAATTCTCAGGACCACTCATCGTTCGCATCATTATTTCTCTGACGGACCGGATCATCTGACGATGAGCCCGGGATGTGCCGACATGGGCGGAATGTTCATTGCATCGGTGAAGGAAGATTATGATAAGCTTACCCCTGAACTTCTCTCCCGGATGCTTGACGAGATCACATTCACTCCCGAGATGGAGGAGGATGTGGTATGGAAACTCTCGCGCAAACAGCCTTTGCTGTCAGTGGGGATAATGTCTGCAAAGGAGATTTCGTTCGAGATGATTTCCGATGGAGCAGGGGTGCAGAAGGCGGTTTTCAAGGAAGGGAAAATTGAATATGCCGGCGCCTTGTATGACGAACTTTATTTTGGCGAGCAGACCCTCTCGACACATTTTGCGGAGCCTTCGTTCATTCTGCATGGTGTTACCATCGGGGTCGGTTTCCATTGGGAAAGGAAGGAGGACCAGAAGTTTGCTGGGGCATTGAAAATAATTGTTGAAGGTGACCATCTTACTGCGGTGAATGTTATCGGAGTGGAAGATTATCTGCTGAGCGTCATTTCTTCGGAAATGAATGCTGCAGCTACGGAGGAATTCCTGAAAGCCCATGCGGTCATTTCGCGTTCTTGGGTGATGGCCCGGATGACAGCCGCACGTGGTGACCGTATGGTGGAGCGTCCTGCATATGTGACTGACTTGCCGACGCTTGTGACATATCTCGACGGCCTGCTCCATAAGAAGGAATTCTGCACTGAAACGGATGATGTGGAATATGTAAAATGGTATGACCATGAGGATCATATACACTTCGATGTATGTGCTGATGATCATTGCCAGAGATATCAGGGACTTACCCGCGCTACTGGCGAAACGGTGCGTAAGGTTATCGACCAGACATGGGGGCAGGTCCTCAAATATGACGGAAAACTGTGCGACGCGCGATTCTCCAAGTGCTGTGGCGGCCAGATGGAGGAGTTTGCCACATGCTGGGAAGATGCTGCTCATCCGTATCTTCAGGCTCTTCCTGACACTCGGGGCCATCTTGCAGAGGGGCACTGCTTCTGCGATACGACAGATGATGCTGTGCTGGAGCAGATTCTGAATGATTATGACCGGGAGACCAGGGACTTCTTCCGTTGGACCAAGGAATTCGACAGGGAAGAACTGGGAGAGCTTATAGAGAGACGCAGCGGAGTGCGTGTGGGTAGGGTTGAGGCTCTTGAACCTTTGCAAAGGGGACCTTCCGGCAGGATATGTAAATTGAAAATTATAGGTGAGTTGCGGACTCTTGTGGTTGGCAAGGAATTGGAAATCAGGAGGATACTGTCTGAGAGCCATTTGAAGAGTTCTGCATTTGAAGTTGAATATGTGGATGACAGGATTGTGCTGCATGGTTCCGGATGGGGGCATGGAGTAGGACTATGCCAGATTGGAGCTGCTGTGATGGCATCCGAGGGATACAGCTATCGCGATATCCTGAGTCATTATTATCCGGGAGCCGAAATAGCTAAGATATGAAAGGATTGAACAGATCTCCTTGGTTGTGGGTGCCTACGCTTTATTTTGCGGAAGGCATCCCTTATTTCGTGGTGAACAACATCTCTGTGGTGATGTTCAAGAATATGGGTATGCCGAATGGAGAACTTGCCCTCTTTACAAGCATGCTGTATCTGCCTTGGGTCGTTAAGCCTCTTTGGAGCCCTTTTGTGGATATAATAAAGAGCAAGAGGTGGTGGATTGTCGCTATGCAGATCCTGATGTCTGCTGCTATGATTGCCTTGCCGTTTCTGCTCCCTTCCGTGAGCGGTGATGGTATTGCGTCTTCGCCTATGTTCTTTGCCACTCTGGCTATGTTCTGGGTGACTGCATTCGCTTCGGCGACTCATGATATCGCGGCAGACGGATTTTATATGCTGGGACTTGATACCGGCACTCAGGCTGAGTTTGTGGGTATCCGAAGCACATTCTACCGTCTTTCTTCGATCTTCGGACAAGGTGTGCTGGTGGCGCTTGCCGGATATGTTGAAAGGACTGTACATGACGTTCACATGGCATGGAAGATCACTCTTCTGCTTTCAGCTGCTATATTTGCCTTGGTTACCTTGTATCATACATGGAGTCTCCCACGGCCGTCTTCCGACAGCATGTCATCGGGACGCTCAGCAGGTGAGATTTTCCGAGAGTTCGGCAGGACATTCGCGACTTTCTTCCGAAAGAAGAATGTGGCAGTTGCCATGATATTCATGTTGTTGTACAGGCTTCCGGAGGCATTTCTCGTGAAGATGATGAATCCTTTCCTTATGGATCCGGTCACTGCAGGGGGACTAGGACTGTCGAATGAGATGGTGGGAATCATATATGGAACCATAGGTGTGGCTGCGCTTACGGTAGGCGGTATCCTGGGCGGTCTTGCCGCATCACGGTGGGGATTGAAGGCTGTAATATGGCCTATGGCGCTTGCACTGACGCTTCCGTGTCTTTCGTTTGTGTTTCTGGCTGCATTCCAGCCGTCTCAGCTGTGGATAACCGGTTGCTGCGTCGCTCTCGACCAGTTCGGATATGGATTCGGCTTCACAGCTTATATGCTATACCTTATATATTTTTCGGAAGGGGAGTTCAAGACATCTCATTATTCGCTCTGTACGGCGTTCATGGCCCTGAGCATGATGCTTCCGGGACTTGTGGCAGGATATGTGCAGGAGATGTTGGGTTATACATCCTTCTTCATCTTCGTCATGGGGTGCTGTCTGGTGACTGTATTCGTGACTCTGCTTGTGAAGGTGGAGCCTGGTTTTGGAAAGAAAATTTGAGTTGTCATGACGAGTGAAGTCGAGACATCTTTAAAAAGATAGATATATGCGATATTCAAGTATTATGATTCTGGCAGCCCTTTGGGGGCTTGTGTCATGTGGCGGAGGATATGTAAAGCCGGTTGAGGCTTCACAGACAGGGGTTTCCCTTTCGTTTTTCAATCATGTAAATGCGGTGTCCGGTGCTGATGAGAATGTCGTGACTTCTCCATACAGTGCTGCGGTGTGTCTGTCTATGTTGGCTGAGGGTGCCGGAGGAGAGACCCGCGCCGAGTTTGATTCGGCTCTCGGAGGCATAATGTTCAAGGCAGAGGAACTCGGCAGCAATGACACTGTCGTTGTGAAGTCTGCCAATTCCATCTGGATCGACGATAATTTCAGCATCCGCAACAGCTATGCAGACTTGCTTCAGAAAGATTTTGAAGCTTTTATAACTACCCAGCGATTCTCCGATCCGGCTACGGTCAAGGCCATCAACAACTGGTGTCAGGAGCATACGGAGGGTAAGATTGGTGATATGATTGACCGTCTTTCTCCCGGGATGGTCATGGTGCTGGTCAATGCGCTTTATTTCAATGCTCCATGGGCTGATGCTTTCGACCCTGAACTTACTTCCGAAGATGTTTTTTATGGTAAATCCAAGTCCGGAAAGGTGTCTATGATGCACAGGACCGGTCAGTATAATTATGCTCAGGTGAGCGGGGCTCAGATTATCCAGCTGCCGTATGAGGGTGGACGCTACAGCATGTTCGTGGCGCTTCCTCCTGCGGGCGCCGATCTGGATAAGCTCATACCTCATATCACAGAAGGTGCTTTCAACTCGGCTTTGGAGATGATGAGTCCGAAGAGGGTCAAACTCAGTCTTCCGAAATTCAAGGTCGAGACTTTTATGCTTCTTAATAAGGCTCTGCAGAATATGGGCATAAGGACAGCCTTTACTCCTGCTGCAGATTTCCGTGGGATTGCTGAGATGGGCCCGCTTGTGCTGGATCAGGTGAAGCAGAAATGCTATGTGGAAGTGGCGGAAAAGGGTACTGAGGCTGCAGCTGTAACAGTAGCTCAGATCAGCCTTACTTCCGTGCGTGTTAATCCTGAGGATATGGCAGTGATGATAGTGGACAGGCCTTTTGTATTCATGATAGCTGACGGCTACACAGGAAATATCCTCTTCGCCGGCAAGATCGTTAATCTTTGAAGCAGCTAAAGAATCTCCCTAAGGAATAATTTAAAATGTTAATATAATGAACCGCCTGACCCTATTATTCATATTGCTATTCTGCTTCTGTGGATGTCATAATGCAATGGCGTCCGGTGAACCGGTTGTGAAGCCCGGCGTTGAGGTGCTCCGTGAATCCGGATTCAAGGGACTTGTGGGAAAACGTGTCGGTCTGGTTACAAATCCCAGCGGCGTGGACTCACATCTGAAATCTACTGTTGACATCCTGTTTGAAGCTCCGGGAGTGGAGCTTGTGGCTCTTTTCGGTCCAGAGCACGGGGTGCGTGGAGATGTCTATGCCGGTGACAAGGTGGACGACATGAAGGATGCCGCTACCGGTCTGCCAGTATACTCCATATATGGCGCGACCAGAAAGCCGACTCCACAAATGCTCCGAGGCATCGATGTGATGGTGTATGACATCCAGGATGTGGGAGCCCGTTCATATACATTCATCAGTACTCTCGGTCTGGTGATGGAGGCATGTGCTGAGGCTGGAATCGAAGTTATGGTTCTTGACAGGCCTAACCCCCTTGGAGGCCATAAGATCGAGGGCTGCTATGTGGAACAGCCTTTCAATTCGTTCGTGAGTCAGTATAGGATACCTTATGTCTATGGTCTTACTGTGGGCGAGCTTGCCATGATGATAAATTCAGAAGGTCTTAACAGGGGGCAGAAAGGAAACCAGGCTCCAGCTGTGTGCAAATTGACGGTTGTCCCTATGGAAGGCTGGAAACGTGACATGCTTTACCAGGACACCGGACTGCCGTGGGTGCTCCCGTCTCCGAACATACCTTTCAAGGAGTCGCCTCAATATTATGTAGCTTCCGGTGTGTGCGGAGAACTTTACGGATTTCTGAATATAGGTGTCGGATATACTCTTCCTTTCCAGGTTTTCGGAGCCACATGGATCGATGCTGTCCGTCTGAAAGAAAAACTCGATAGTTATGATCTTCCTGGAGTGTCTTTCAGGACCATCTGGTATAAGCCTGTTTCAGGAAGTCTGAAAGGACAATTGGTGCAAGGCGTCCAGTTCTTCTTTACGGACTATGATACTGCCCGCATCACAGAGGTCCAGTTTCATGTGATGCAGGCCATTGTTGAGCTCTATCCGGATAGAAAACCTTTTGAGGTGTGCGACAGGATAGGCCTCTTCGACAAAGTCTGCGGCACCGACAAGGTCCGCCAGCTCTTCTCGAAAGACTACCGCTTCGATTCCATCCGGGCCCTTTGGCGCAAGGACGAAGCTGCCTTCCGCACCCTCAGTTCTAAATACTGGCTCTACGACTAGTCCAGGCCCCTGGCCATTAGAACCCATAGCTGACCGAAAGTCCGTAGGCGCGGGTCTGGGAGCCGACAGAAGGTGATTTTGCGAAGTGGTTGAGGCCCATTATGTAACTGCTGCCTATAATAGGTTGTTATAGACGTATTCAAGTTTTTCAAGGTCTCCTGATGATTCAAGGAGCATGGAGAACCCATCCCTGCGTATCAGACCGTCTTCCTGCATGACCTCCATAAGATGACGTGCCACTGCCGGAGCAGGATCGATTACTGTGACCGTCCTTTCCGGAACCATTTCAGCTGCAATATTCAGTATTACTTCGGACAGGAAAGGGTAGTGGGTACACCCGAGTACGATGGTGTCAGAGCCTTCATCAAGAAGCGGGCACAGACTTTCCCTGACGATGTCTTCTGCTTGGGAACCGGACACTATGCCCTTTTCAACCAGCTCCACAAATCCCTGCCCTACGTGTTCCACTATTCTGACATCTTCCGCCCATTGGGCGCATGTGTCAATGTATTTGCTGGCTTTGAGTGTGCCGGCCGTCGCCAGAACTCCCACGACTCCGGTTTTTGTGGCCTTGGCTGCCGGCTTCACTGCCGGTTCCATTCCGATAAACCTTACCGGAAATTCCTCTCTGAGCGTAGCGATGGCTGCTGCTGTGGCTGTGTTGCATGCCACTACGATGATGTCTGCGCCTTTTTCGATCAGGTGGCGGGTGATTGACCTGGCCCTGTCTATGATATATTCCCGCGTTTTTTCTCCGTATGGACAGTGTGCGCTGTCAGACCAATAAATATACTTTTCCTCAGGGAGAACTTTGCGTATCTCCCTGAAGACGGACAGCCCGCCGACGCCAGAGTCAAAAATTCCGATCATAATCTGCAAATATACCGAATTTCTGCTATTTTTGTGTGCTGTTTGTCTGTAAAACAGCAAAAAGAATGATTATCTCTTTCTGTCAATCCGTGGATGGTAGATTAATTGTGGGGTCGTCTCTCAAATACGGGTAATCATTTTAAAACCTTAAATGCGAATATTATGTCATTGATAATTCCAAAAGGATATGTGAATCTGCTGGGAACAGTGGAGAATACGGAAAAGGCCATCAAGGCCGTGAAGGATATGTTTCAGGACAACCTGTCTGCTCAGCTTGCCCTGTTGAGGGTGACTGCGCCCATGGTGGTAATGAGCGGAACCGGTCTGAATGACGACCTGAACGGTGTCGAGCGCCCTGTGACATTCCCCGTTAAGGATATGGGGGATGAGAGGGCTGAGGTGGTGCATTCACTGGCCAAATGGAAGAGGGTGAAGCTGGCGCAGATGGATGTGAAGCCGGGAAGGGGTATATATACCGATATGAATGCGCTTCGTCCTGATGAGGAACTTGACAATATCCATTCGATATATGTGGACCAGTGGGATTGGGAACGGGTTATTACTCCTCAGGAACGTACGCTTGATTATCTTAAGCGCACTGTACGTCGTATATATGAGGCGATAAAGGTTACTGAGAACAAACTTTATGTGGAGTTCCCGCAGATTGAACCTATGCTGCCTGAAGATGTGTATTTCATCCATGCAGCAGAACTTCTGAATAAATATCCCGGCATGTCTGCCAAGGAAAGGGAGAATGCGGTGGTGAGAGAGCATAAGGCAGTTTTTGTGATAGGCATAGGTGCCCCGTTGCATGATGGAAAGTCTCATGATGGTAGAGCAGCGGATTACGATGATTGGAGCACCGTGAATGAAGATGGCTACATGGGCTTGAACGGAGATCTGCTCCTTTGGAATCCGGTATTGGAACGTGCTTTTGAAGTATCCAGCATGGGTATACGTGTGGATGAAGATGCTCTAAGAAGGCAGTTGTCCCTTAGAGGAGAGGAGTGGAAGTCGGATCTGATGTATCACAGGATGCTTCTTAATGGGGAACTTCCGCTTACCATAGGCGGAGGAATAGGTCAGTCTCGTTTATGCATGTATCTTTTGCGCAAGGCTCATATAGGAGAGATACAGTCCGGTGTTTGGCCTGAAGAAATGCGCTCGATATGTCACCAGCATGGCATAAGACTAGTGTGATAAAGGCGAAAATTCATTATATTTGTGCGTTTTATTGCTAAGGAAATGATAAGTACGGAAAATATAAAGGCTTTGCAGCAGCGTGTGGAGACGCTGGGGAAATGCATCAACATAGATGATAAACGTGCTGATGTCGCGGAGAGGACTGAACGGACTCTGGCAGCCGATTTCTGGGATGAGCCCAAGGAAGCGGAGAAGTTTCTGAAGGAACTTTCAGGAGTGAAGTTCTGGGTGACCGGATTCGATAAGGTGGCGGCTGCGGCAGAAGACCTGAATGTGCTGTATGATTTTGCACGTGAAAGCGTGGATGGCTCTGATGATGAGCAGACTGATGAAGTAGTCGAGCTCGAGGAGGCATACAAGGCTGCTGTGGAGGAACTGGAGGCGTTGGAGTTGCGTAACATGCTTGGCGAGGAAGGTGATAACCTAGGCGCTGTGCTTACTATCAATTCCGGAGCGGGTGGTACGGAAGCGAATGACTGGTCGGCAATGCTGATGCGCATGTATGTGCGTTGGGCCGAGCGTAATGGATATAAGGTGACGATAACTGACGAACTTGAAGGTGAGGATGCGGGTATCAAGTCGGTGACAATGCAGGTAGAAGGAGATTATGCATTCGGTTATCTGAAGGCAGAGAGCGGAGTGCACCGTCTAGTGCGCATATCGCCGTTCAATGCCCAGGGCAAGCGTCAGACTACATTCTCTTCTGTATTTGTATATCCTCTTGTTGATGACAGTATCGAGATTGAGATCAATCCCGGAGACCTTGAATGGGATACTTACCGTTCGAGCGGAGCCGGCGGCCAGAATGTGAATAAAGTCGAGACAGGAGTGCGCGTAAGGCATATTCCTTCGGGCATTGTCGTGGAGAATACCGAGACACGTTCGCAGCTGGACAACAGGCAGAACGCCCTCCGTATCCTTAAATCACGCCTCTATGATATAGAACTGAAAAAGCGCCAGGAGAAGCAGGCGGAACTGGAGGGGCAGAAGAAGAAAATCGAGTGGGGCTCCCAGATCCGAAGTTATGTCCTTCATCCATACAAGATGGTCAAGGATCTGCGCACCGGACACGAAACTTCTGACACCCAGGGCGTTCTGGATGGCGACCTCAATGACTTTATGAAAGTCTTCCTGATGGGTGGTGGAGAATAAGTTGGGTATGGAATTTAAGGATGAAATACCCATTTTGATACACCTCCGCCACGCATACGGGGCAAAAGTTAAGCATCTCGGTTGAGATGCTTTTTTCATTTGTAGTCGTGTAGGGAAATAACCCCCGTGACTACTAATCTGAAATCCCTAAGCACATGATTAAGGTATTGACGATATGTCTATGAGTCTAGCGTGCTTAGGGGTAGAAAACAGATCACCCCTAAGCACGCTTTCCCTTATTATGTATCAACAGCTCGTGTTTACTGTGCTCAGGGGTTGTAAATATCTGAAAATACTTTGAGGATTATCATAAATTTTCAATCTTTGTACTGAGATTTATGTCTAATTTTTTATGAGGAGAGAGATATGAAGGGTAAGGGCTCTATCGGATATTTCCATGTTTGTACAGACGGAAGAACGCTTCCATGGATGTTTCAGGATGAAAGAGATTTCATAGCTGGAGTTAATCGTATTGGTATATGTTGTCTGAGGACTGGTGTAAAGGTTATTTCTTTTGTCCTGATGGATAATCATGTCCATTTTGTATTATGGGGAACAATGCCTCAGTGTAAGGCATTCATAACATTATATAAGCAACTGACAGGAACATGGATTCATGTCCGATATAGCTTGAATGATTTCTTGAAGCTACTTCCGACAAATATTTTGTTGCTAGATACGGAAGAAAGGCTTCTCAATACCATTGCATATATTGATAGGAATCCCATTGTCTCAGGATATCGATATCTGACAACAGAGTATCAGTGGGGATCTGCACGATATGTCTTCAAGAATTCTAGAAAAGAAACCGATGTCAAGCCTTTGTCCACATTATCCCGCAGGTGTCAGAGATCAATGTTGGGAACAAGAGTTGTCCTGCCCGGTGACTGGAGAATAGATGGTAAAGGTATGATTTGCCCGGACTCCTTCATTGACGCTTCTGTAATTGAATCATATTTCAAGACGCCTGCCAGATATTCATACTTTTTGTCAAAGAAATTGGAGGGTGTGGTTGAACACGAACTCGAATCATCACAAAGGACATTTATCCCGGATATTGAGTTGCGTGAGATAGTCAGAAAAATGGTCTCTCAAGACTTTGGTAAAGATAGTATAACAGAGTTGGATGTCAATGCAAGATTAGCAATTGCCAGAAAACTTAGGTATAGTTATGCTTCGACATTAAAGCAGATTTCCAGAATGGTACATCTTGATAGGACTGCTTTGGAGGGCTTTATATAGTCTCTAAACTCCTAAGCACGCTAATAAGGTGTTGACGCATTGCGTTTAGGCCTTGTGTGCTCAAGGGTGCTCAATTTTCTACCCCTAAGCACGCAGGTTGTTTACATGATCAGGGGAGTGATGTTTGCTGTGCTTAGGGGTTCAGTATGTGTGAGATTGCTTGTTGAGGATGTGGTGCCAGATGTAGTGTTTTGTTGCAAGGAGATAATTGTTGGTGATTCAACGTACATCTGAGACAGTTAATTGCGTTTTCTCGGAGATATTTCATATATTTGCTTGGTTTAAGGCAATTGAATATGAAAGAAGTTAATCCAAAGGAGACGACAAGGGCATACGCATTTGAAATGTGGATGAATGCCCCTATGCCGATGGTGACTTTCTTTAAGACTTTGAATGTGTCTCGTCTTGTCAGACTCAGTAGAAACAAGGGTCTGAAATTCAATATGTTGATGGGGTATTGCGTCGGTAAGGCGGCGAGCTCGATCAAGGAATTCTACATGTTACCGGTCGGGGATAAGCTGATGCAGTATGATTCAATTGCGGTAAACACCATTGTGGCGAACATCGAGGGTGAGGTGAGTTCATGTGATGTGCCATTTTCATCGGACCTCAGGAAATTTAACGAGGATTACCTCACATTGACGAAAGAGGTCGCGGCGACTTGTAGGAATCACGACCTTATGGAGAGCATGGTGATCGGAACCTCTGCAATGGCACAGTATGATATTGATGGAGCCGTGGGAATGTACGCCGGTATCTTCAACAATCCTTTCATGATCTGGGGTAAGTACAGAAAAGGTCTTTTCAAAACTACTCTGACAGTGTCATTCCAATTCCATCATACCCAGATGGATGGAGCGCACGCTGCCAGGTTCCTTGATGGGATCCAAAACGAAATCAATAATTTAAAAATTTAATTATATCAATTTGGGTATGGAATTTAAAGAGGAAATACCCATAATGTACCAGCTGTTTTGAGTGAATTTTGCAGATTAATAAAAACTGCATATCCTTGCAGCATAATCAGTAAGTCGTGGACGGACGATGTAATGGGTAGCGCGAAGTCCCCGCCAGCATCGCATCACACCGCAAGGCGTAAACCTCCGCCACGCATAAGGGGCAAAAGTTAAGCATCTCGTTTGAGATGCTTTTTCTGTATAAAAAACCAAACCCGATAGCTTGACGAATCAGAGGCTACCGGGAATAAACATTACAAATATATTCTGTTTTCGTGGAGAATAGTCGTTATGTCTGCTCTATTTTATACTCTATTCATATACATTTTCATATCTGACCTTCTCAACTTTACCAGTGCCTCGACAATGATTGCACTGACGATGGGTATGCCCCATATCTGCAGAGAAATAGCGGCCACATTCAGAGCACCATACGTCCGGTAGATTAATGCCGAACGTTGCAGGATAAGTGTTCTGTATAATAGAGCCCTTACCACGACAATTCGGACAATCCTCCTTGTAACGTATTTCCTTTGTCTTCAATGTCTTAGATGGCACAGATCCGGAACCGTTATTTATAGGTGGATGTGGAGTATAAGCCGGTACGGGATTATTTGCAGGTGGAGCACCACCACTTGATGTCTTTCCTTTTATCAGACTGCATGTCGTAGCATTTGCTGGAGGAGTAGAGCGTTTGTAAATATATACAGTACCGTCATCCAATATGACATTCAAGACCGACTTATCGGAGTTGAACTTGAAACTAGCCTTATCACCCCAGTAACTTTTCCCCATATATACCGAGAATGAACTGGAACTATATGACTTGTTCAATTTAAGAGATCCATGTCCGACTCCCATTCCTTGTTTGTCTGATTCATAACAGATATTGTCTATAAATGTTATGAACTGGCCTCCTGAGACATTTGTATCACTCTTCTTGGCAGAATCTACAGTTCTTGACAATTTGTAAAAATATGTATCCTGAGCTGTCAAAGAAATGCTAAACTGCCACAGAAATAATATCAACATTATATGCTTTCTACTCATATAGGAAGTCTAAATTATCTGCTTTGGGCTTAAATTCATTTTTATCTACTCGAATATATGTGGATCTGTGTTCCGATCTACCATCTTCCCATTTTATCAGTGACTTACCATCATTAGAAAACGCTAAATGGTATACTGTGGGAGCCGTGTACTGCCCCCATGCATTTGTTCCTCCTGATTCTTTACGGGTATATACTGTTTTTGTCGAAGTTGTTAAATTATAATCCTTTCTAAATCCATCATTTCTAGATGGGAAAGCTCCATAACAAAATCCCCTTGCCGCATTTAGAACCTTTTGAGGTGAGTTAAGGAATCCTGAATCCTGCTTTGCCATTTCTTCAATCTTACGGATCGAAAGATCAGGATTATACAACATACCATCACGACTTACCCATACGTCTATATACGGTGCATTCTCTATACTATAACCAGCAGGAATATAAATCTGCACATCATTATAACCGATCTGTGCCGAAGCAGCGCTGCTGAATCCAACCATGACAGCTAAAAACAAAAGTAAACGTTTCATAAAAATGATCATTTTCGCCGCAAGACTCGCAGATTCGGCTGTGCATAAAAAAGACGTGGGAGTCTGTTCTCTGCTCATCTCATCATCAGGCCTTGGCGTGCCTACCAGAAAGATAAGCAATGCAGCTAACCCACGTCCGATTGAATATACAGCACTCCCATGTAGAACATGGTGCATGGATATACACCGAAAATGGACGCTCCCATTGCCGTTTCTTCTTCTGGTATCGTAATCCGCCACGTTTGATGATAGAAGATAAACGTCAAGTAACGTCTTTACCAATATGTATTGCCCACCCAACCCATCGGGCTAGCCAAGCATCAGCAAATTTAGGAATTTAATCAAATTATCAATGGTACTCAATGAAAAATTGACATCCCGTCAATAAAAAGGACTGTTTCCGTGGATGAGAACGCAAAATTACCCTTGTCGTCCATGAAAAGGGCTGTTTTCATGGACGGGAGTTCGGGATATTTGTTATATTTGCATGATTTGAATGAAAATTTAAACTAACAAAATACAAAATGGCTGAATTTAAGTACGCACCAATGTTTCAGCTTGGCGAGGACAAGACTGAATACTACAAGATTCCGGGGTCGGAACAATATGTGAGCACCGGCGAGTTTGAGGGTCATGAGATGCTCAAGATCGCTAAGGAAGGTCTTACAGTGATGGCTAACACTGCTTTCCGCGATGTTTCATTCATGCTTCGTCCAGAGCATAATGAGATGGTTGCAAAGATTTTGCACGATCCTGAGGCTTCAGAGAACGATAAGTATGTGGCTCTCACATTCCTCCGCAATGCTGAGGTGGCTTGCAAAGGCAAGCTCCCTTTCTGCCAGGACACCGGTACAGCTATCATCCACGGTGAGAAAGGTCAGCAGGTATGGACAGGATACTGCGACGAAGAAGCTCTTTCACTCGGAGTTTACAAGACTTACACTGAGGAGAACCTCCGTTACTCACAGAACGCCCCTCTCAACATGTATGACGAGGTTAATACAAAGTGCAACCTCCCTGCACAGATTGATATCGAGGCAACTCACGGTGCTGAGTATCACTTCCTTTGTGTGACTAAGGGTGGTGGATCTGCAAACAAGACTTACCTCTATCAGGAGACTAAGGCTATCCTTAATCCGCAGACTCTCGTTCCGTTCCTCGTTGCTAAGATGAAGACACTCGGAACAGCGGCATGTCCTCCTTATCACGTAGCATTCGTTATCGGCGGTACTTCAGCTGAGAAGAATCTCCTTACAGTGAAGCTCGCCTCAACTAAGTTCTACGACGAGCTCCCTACAACCGGCGACGAGACAGGACGCGCATTCCGAGACGTAGAGCTTGAGAAGGTGGTTCTCGAGGAGGCTCACAAGATCGGTCTCGGCGCACAGTTTGGCGGCAAGTACTTCGCACATGATGTACGCATCATCCGTCTCCCACGCCACGGAGCCAGCTGCCCTGTAGGACTCGGAGTAAGCTGCTCGGCTGACAGAAACATCAAGGCAAAGATCAATAAGGACGGTATCTGGATCGAGAAGCTCGATGATAATCCTGCACGCCTTATTCCTGAGGAACTCCGTCAGGCAGGCGAGGGTGAGGCAGTGAAGATCAACCTTGACCAGCCGATGGCAGACATCCTTAAGGAGCTCACAAAATATCCAGTATCAACTCGCCTCAGTCTCAACGGTACTATCATCGTGGGTCGCGACATCGCTCACGCTAAGATCAAGGAGCGCCTCGACAGGGGAGAGGAGATGCCACAGTATCTCAAGGATCACCCAATCTACTACGCTGGTCCTGCCAAGACTCCTGCAGGAATGGCATGTGGTTCGATGGGACCTACAACAGCCGGTCGTATGGACTCATACGTTGACCTCTTCCAGAGTCATGGCGGCAGCATGATCATGCTTGCAAAGGGTAATCGTGCGCAGTGCGTGACTGACGCCTGCCAGAAGTACGGAGGATTCTACCTCGGATCGATCGGTGGTCCTGCAGCAATTCTTGCTCAGAACAACATCAAGAGCATCGAATGCGTCGAGTATCCGGAGCTTGGAATGGAGGCGATCTGGAAGATTAAAGTTGAAGATTTTCCTGCCTTTATCCTCGTTGATGACAAAGGCAACGACTTCTTCAAGAAGCTCGGATTATAGGCTTTTAAATACTTGTATTTAACTAAATTAGTCGTATATTTGCAAGTTGTGTACTTGTGGGTATACGGCTTTTTTCATGCCGGCCCTCCATTCTCACGAAATAAACGAATTTAAATATGAAAAAACTGTTCTATCTTATTCTGGCTGCTGCGGCAATGTGTGTGTCAGCAGCCTCTCTCAACGCTCAGGATACCGGTCTGTATCTGGATGAATCTTCTTTCGCACCGATTCAGTCGGATATGATTACAGGAGTAAAAGTAGATGGTATCGGAAAGGACCGTTCGAACAGGGAGTGCGCTAGAATCAAAATCGCTTTGGACCGTATGACTCCGGAAGAAGTGGCCGGTGTGACTGTTCAGACAATCGGAGGAAATATCCTTGTGATGAAGCGTGATGTCGCTTTTAATCATGATGGTATTATCGTTGAGATGACTGCACGTCCTGGAGTGCGTTTCCTCCTGAAACACCCTCAATTGGGATCTTCCAACACGGTGACTGTCAATCTCGAAGGTAATAAGGAGTATTCGATGAAGGGATGGAGCAACATGAAGAAGACAATCACAGTAGCTTCCAATCGAGTGGGCGCGAAAGTCTTCATTGATGGTGTTGCCAAAGGAATGATTGATGGAAAGAATGTCTGTACAATCATGGATGTGGAGCAGGGACAGCATATTATTCGTGTGGAAGACCAGCATGAGTCTGGTGAAAAGTCCGTAGTCGTTACAAATAAGGATGTATATTTCAATATACCTGTACAGGCTGCCCAGTACCAGTATGTAGTGTTCCATATCCAGCCTCTTGATGCAGCGGCAACTGTGAAGATCGATGGCGAGTTCCTGCCTGTTGACGCTTCCGGTAATGCCTCAAAGAGAGTAAAGACGGGTGCTCATTCATATGAAATCACATCCAGAAGCTATCATCCGGAGAAAAATTATGTGAATGTGGATGCTTCTTCCAAGAAGGATGTATATATACAGCTCAAGCCGAACTTCGGATATCTTGATGTTGTCGATAATAAGGCTGCGCATGGTGCGGCTATATATGTGGATGGCGTGCAGCGTGGCACTGTGCCGGCAAATTTCAGACTGCCAAGCGGCGTCCATGAGGTAAATATCCTCCAACATATGTATAATCCGTATAAGGCTACAGTGACAATTACTGATGGTCAGACATATAGCCTTAATCCTAATATGGATGCTAATTTCGCGGAGCTGACTCTCTCGGTTAACGGAGGAGCGCAGATATGGATGGACGGCACACAAATCGGAAGCGGTTCGGTGTCAAGGCGTATTGAAATCGGATACCATAGCATAGAGTGCCGGATGGATGGACACAGGACATCTTATCAGAACCTCAATGTAACTTCTGCCATGAACGGACAGGTGGTTAATCTCAAGGCTCCGACTCCAATATATGGCTCGCTTTCGGTTGAGTCTGTGCCTATGGAAGCTGATGTGTTCGTGGATGGCAAATTTAAAGGCAAGACCCCGATTGCATTCAACGACATCATTATCGGTAACCGCACTGTGGAAGTCAAGCTTCAAGGATATATCCCTTGGAAAAAGACCGTAAATATCAAGGAAGGTTCTTCAGTTGATATCCTTGCTTCTGAAGTTACACTTCGCAAGGAAGACAGGGATGTGACGGTGAGTCTTACAACGGCATATGATGCCATGATTTATGTTGATGGTGCATATGTAGGCAAGGGTAAATGGACAGGAATCATCAAGGAAGGTCAGCATAAGTTCGAAGCAAGAAAACTTAATTATAAGGATGGTGTCCTGGACTACTATCTGAGATATAATAACGGAAAGCCTGTGAATCTGACTATACCGAATCCGACCGAGAAGACCGGTGCCCTGAATATCACTACTAATGCTGGCGGATCCATATATATAAAGAAGGACGGAACTGAAAGTTCATATTCCGCTCCATACACCAACAGGTATATGCCGGTAGGTAATTATTCAGCTTATGCTTCTAAGAAAGGTTATCATTCAAGCTCGACCAAGTACTTCACAGTCCGTGAAAACGAGACAACTAATATCGATCTTGATATGAGGAAAATCGGATGGCTTGAGAGGAATACCTCATATTATACTATCCACGCTGCTGAGGTAACCTATGGATTCGGTGTAAATACATCCGATTATTATACAGGATCTGAAAACTATATAGGTCTTAATTACACTTATGCCCCTAAGGCGATGGGAGTACATGCCTCGCTGATGACTGGAATTGAGAACGGCGATTTCGGTATAACCGTAGGTCCAGCCATACATCTTTCCAACTACACCGACACAGATTGGCAGATTTATGCCGGCATAGGTGCGCGTTATGATCCGAATTCACATGCTTTGGATCCTTTATTCAACTCATACGAATGGCACTGGATGGTTGATGCTGGTGTCAGAATGAATCTCGATGAATTTAATGATGACTTGCTGGGTACAGAATTGTCATTTGCTTCACTCTCGCTTGGATGCAAGTTCTCAAGCGATATGTTCATTCCTACTGCGGGACTCAGCTTGTTCCCTGCATTGCTTACAGCGAATGAAAATGATGGTTTTGCATCCCATTTTGCCGGAATGTCCATGGGTATAGACATAGATAATGAGGAGTTTATGCTCGGTGCATATTATAGCTATTGCTACACTCATCTCGGAGCTTATACCAGCTTCATGTTCGGTATGGATGGAGGATATTCTTTGGGAGCAGGTCCGGTAATCCGTCTCACAGATGATTATAGCATTTGCGACTGGCAGCTTTATGGCGGTCTTGGAGTTCAGAATGATGAACTTATGGGAGATTTCGGTATGCGTTTCGGATGGGAGAGTGACGCATATAGCCTCTTGGACTTCTCTATAGGATGTCAGGTTTATAACGGACATTTCGTACCTACGATATCAATGTCTCTTGCTCTAAGCTTTACTGTAGGTGCTTTAGTGGGAGGACTTATCGGAGGTCTGATGTATGCTGAAGAATAGTGTAATTAAAACGTGATATCATGAAATCAGGAATTATTGTCGTAACGGCTCTTGCTGCATGTCTGATGCTGTCGTCTGTCACGGCTCAGGCGCAGAATATGGACGATTTCAAGTCTTATAAGGAGAAGACCTTGTCTGAGTTCAAGAACTATAAGAAGCAGGTCAAGACTGAATTCAAGGCATACAGGGAGAAGGTGAATGCCGAGTTCGAGGCCTTCATGAGAAGGTCTTGGGAGCGGATGGACAGTAAGCCACCGAAGCCTCAACCATCTCCTGACAAGGATGTGGCCCCTTCTGTCGTGCCCGAGAATGAGATGGACATGACTCCGGAAAATAAGAAGATTACTAACGTTGTGGTGGCTCCTACACCAAAGCCCGAACCTGCGCCTGCGCCAATTGCCCCTATCGAGGAGGTTAAGATTCCCCAGCAGAAATGGATGACTGTATCTTTGTACGGTACATCATGCAAGGTAAGGTGTGATGTGGCTGACAAGCTCACTCTTAAGGGACTTGACGAGGATAGTGTAGCCGATATGTGGCAGATGCTTGGAGAACCAAAGTATGACAACCTTTTGGCTGATTGTCTTGAATTGAGGAAATCTCTCGACCTCTGTGACTGGGCATATGTTAAACTGATTGAGACAGTTACGGGAAAGGTATATGGCAAGGCTAATAACAAGGAAGCTGTTGTATTCCAGGCATATATGCTTACTCAGTCAGGATTCGACGTGCTTATGGCACGTTCTACTGATAACACTCGTCTCCATATGCTTATGGCATCTGACAGTGATATTTTCAAGCAGCTATATTGGACCGTAGGTGGAAAACACTATTATCTTCTTGACGGATCTGGAGCAAAGAGTCTTTATATCTTCACCGAGTCATTCCCGGAGACCAGACCTATGCGTCTGCTGTTGACAGGTGAGAATAAGTTTACTGCCAAGACATCTTCTCCAAGGACGGTTAAGTCGAAGCGATATCCTGATATGACCGCAAATGTGTCTGTAAACGAGAATCTGTTGTCATTCTATAATGAGTATCCTTCATCATTCGAGAAGGGCGACAAGTATACCAAGTGGAGAGCGTTTGCTATGTTGCCGCTTGATAAGGTCACAAGGGATATGCTATATCCGAAGTTAAGAGCTTATGTGAAAGGTAAGTCGGAGAATGAGGCTGTGAACATTATTCTTAATTTTGTTCAGACCGCATTCGAATATGGCTATGATGACGAAATCTGGGGCGGCGACAGGCCTTTCTTTGCAGAAGAGACCATTTACTATCCATATAGCGACTGCGAGGACCGTTCTATCCTGTTCTCGAGACTTGTACGCGATATCGTAGGTCTGGACATGGTGCTGATCTATTATCCTGGCCACCTTGCCACAGCTGTAAAATTTAATGAGAATGTATCCGGTGACTACCTGGTTGTAGATGGAAAGAAATATGTTGTCTGCGATCCGACATATGTCAATGCCCGTGTTGGAATGACGATGCCGAAAATGGACAATTCAACGGCTATAGCAGTAAAACTTTAATATTGCGCGTATGGCACGCACGAAGGTGCGTGCCTTTTTTTGCTTATGGATGAGAAATACATGAGGGAGGCCCTTAGAGAGGCTATGGCGGCAGCGGCTGAAGACGAAGTGCCTATAGGTGCTGTAGTTGTATGCAGGGGACGTGTCATAGCACGGGGGCACAATATGACCGAACGGCTTAATGATCCCACAGCACATGCCGAGATGATTGCCATTACTGCTGCTGCAGAGGCCATGGGTGGTAAATATCTCAATGACTGCACTATTTATGTGACGGTGGAACCATGTCCGATGTGTGCAGGTGCGTTGGCATGGTCACAGATCGGTAAGGTCGTGTATGGAGCATCAGATCCTAAGCGTGGATTCAGCATGTTCTCTCCCTCGCTTATGCATCCCAAGACTGAAATTATATCAGGAGTTTTAGCTGATGAATGCGGCTCGATAGTGACGGATTTCTTCAAGAAAAAGAGAAAGTGATGGAATGGCTTGAGGGATTAGGACTTCTGGGACTCTTTCTGGGCGCCTTTATGGCTGCAACCATTGTCCCTTTCAGCTCAGATGCCATTTATCTGGGAGTGCTTGCTGCTACCGGAAATCCGCTTGGATGTCTCGTGGCAGGAACTTTAGGCAATTGGCTGGGAAGTGTTCTAGGATACTGGATCGGCTGGATGGGAAAGTGGGAGTGGATGGAGAAGTGGTTCAAGGTCAAGCCGGAAACCCTGCAGAAACAGAAAGAGAAGATTGACCGGTTCGGAGTATGGCTGGCTCTCATATGCTGGTTCCCTATAATAGGTGATGTGATAGCCATCGGACTAGGATTTTACAAAACCAGGCCTTTTGGGACCATCCTGCTGATGTTTGTCGGCAAATTGCTTCGCTTCCTGGTCTGGAATCTGGTTTACGGACTTTTCTAAATTTGCAGATAATCAAAATAAGTGATATCTTTGCGCCCGGAATTGAGATATGGTGTAACGGTAGCACTACAGATTTTGGTTCTGTCTGTCCAGGTTCGAATCCTGGTATCTCAACCTGAACAATTACGGAATGCCCGCAGGGCATTCCGTTTCAGTATAAGCGGGACCGGCTGAAAGCTTGCTTTCAAAGCTGGTCCCGCTTATACTGAAACAGGTGATTCGGAAATTACCTGTAATTGTTCAGAAGTGCCCCCGCGGCAGCGGTCTCAGGAAGTGCGACCGAAGGGAGCAAATCCTGATTAGCAACAGAGTTGCAAATCCTGTTAATTGACCTTAATCATCTCAATCGGCTGCTCCAGACTCTTATCTAAAGGATGTGCCTGATATCTGACCTTGTGGAAATCAATACTCATCAAGTCGATACATCTGATATTGCTGTTCCAGGCTGTCCTGTAATACATCTTCAAAGCCGTCTGATCAGTAGCAGAAGTAAACTGTGTGGCGCTTGGCAATCCCTTTGGTATATCTGCCTTTGCGTGTTGGCTTCCGATAGGAATGTCGAAATTATTCAAGATATGGAATGCCTGCACTACTGTCTCCTTTCCTGTTGCCCATGTAGGAGAAGTTGTCTGGAAGAAAGTCGCACGCACAAATCTTGATGGCGATGTGAAGTCTCCAGGGATTCCCAGCATTCCGCTTCCATGTCCCAGTGCCTGGAGTGTTATTCCTGGCTTCAGTGTCTTGTCCGGTGCAGAGCCCGGCTCCAGATTGATGTAATTGTTGAGGTTGGTCATGTGCCATTTGAATCCTGGCGCATTTGTCAGGACTCCCAGCTGGTTCTCATAGAAATGAGGCACACCGCCTACAATCTCCAGTACCACCATTCGCCCGCTTGGCTCAATTATCCTCCAATGTACTGCGCCTATCTTGCTGTCAAGTGTCACAAGATTGACCCTGCTCATGGCGTCTTTCACCTGGTCTATTGTCGAGAACTGCGAAAGCACCCATGATACGAACTGCATGTCGCAGATGGTCTTTGCATCTGCTGTCTTGTCATACGGAGCATATTCTCCATAATTCGGGAAGAAGAAGAGCCCGGCTGCCAGACCGGTTTCATTTACCCCTTCTACGATAAATGGTTCATATTCGGTATAGATTCCTACATATCCATATATTCCTGTATATTTCATGCCATTCTCACCAGTTGGCGTGAAAGACTGATGGACATGTCCTCGCGGAGATACCACGTATCCGCACTGCATAGGTGTTGCAGCCCACTCTACTGTTCTGGCGGCAACCCTGCTGCCATCTTGAGCCGTGAGATATATTCCTGTGCATGCGTCTGCTTCTGTTGCCGCTAAAAGACCTGATGCGGCCACAGCAATCAATAAAAATATCCGTTTCATATCATTAAAATTTAATAATCTGAAACGGATATATCAACTAGCGGACCAATCAGCCTACCAAGTGAAGTCGAATACGATGTCGCGTGGGATGCCGGCTTCGTTTACCTTTGCAACCTCAGCTGCAAGAGTCTTGCGGATACTTGCGTTTTCAGCTGCGTATTTCTGTGCGAACTCAAAGTTTCCTGTTGCCTGAGTCTCAAGGATGAGTGCGGCCCATGAATCGATGGCAGCCTCGGCCTTCTCGAAGTCCACTACATATTTTCCTTCTTCATTGCGGCTGAATGCGCCGTGGTCTTCCATGTAATTGAAACACATCATATTGGCCTTGCCGTGAGAAGACGCTGATCCGAAACGTACGGAACGTACGATGCCGGCAATGAATGTAGCTATTGATTCTTCCTTTGTGATATCGGCAATCTCTCCCATCTCGATCAGCTTGTTCACCATGAACAGACCGAGGATGTCGGCCTTGGCCTCTTCCCATGAAGTCTTCTGGTCTCCCATAGCCTGATCTACAGTGCCTTTCCCGTTCACTGTCTGTTTTACTCCAAGACCGTGAGCCACTTCGTGGAAGGTCACATTCCAGAAGAATGCGTCAGCTGTGAGGTACTTCTGCTGTGAAGGCTCGACAAGTACCTCGCCGATAGGTGCAAGAATCTTGTTGAACTTGGCCATCATGCTGTTGTATAGCTGTAGACGGCGTGCTCCTTTGGCTGCATGCACTCTTTCATCGTTCGGCAGGTTGATTGCTATTGTCTTGCTGCCGGCATTGCAATCTCCTGCATAGAAAATAGCATCATATACATTAAGGTCAGATGATGTTCCAGGCACGAAAGTCTTATATTCTGGTGCGCACGGAAGCATCTGCTGCAGGGTAGGGAGGAGTGCCACGTACTTGGCGAGGTTGGCGCTGCGGGTCTCGTCCTTCAGAAGGATAAAACACTCGTAAGCGGCCTTTGCCTCGAAAAGATGGTCATCATAATTCTCGATAGGACCGATTACAAGGTCCATGTTGCAGTCCTTCATGTCCATCCATGCCATGTCGCTGGCGAGATAGTCGTCTGTGCGGAAAGCCTTTACACGTTCTGTGAGATATCTGCGCATGCCTTCGTTGGTGGTAAGCATGGCAGCCTCCTCGAGAAGTGTGCATACCTTTTCCAGTTCCTCCTTGTACTCGTCGCGGTACCATACTGTCTTGAGGGCACCGTTCTCGTCGCGGCGGATTACGGTATAGAGGCTTAGCTTGTCGGGGTCATCGAATGCTTCCCACTCCTCCATAGTCATATCCTGCGGATAATACTGGCATCCGAGAGGTTTCACTCCATATCCTTCAACGAAAGGATTATTGTCATCGAGATGATCCCAAGGGCCATAGTTGATCATAGCGTATGCCTTTGCATATCCGTCAGGAAGCGCTTCGATTTCAGCTTTGTCGCCGAATGTCTGCTTCCAGAAAAGTCCGTCCATGATTTCTCCAGCCTGGCGGAACAGATCAACGATTTTCTTGTCATTTTCAGAGAGCGCGTCGTATAGAGGTGATGATACTTCTACTACTGCGTAGCTTTCAACCTTTCCTTTCAGCGCTTCATCCGACTTATCTGTACATGCTATGGCAGCACATAGCGCCATTGTAATAAAGTAGATCTTTTTCATATTCGTGATTGCATAACTTAAGGTCTGTTCAGTTTTTAAAACCATGGCCGCCCGTGGCCTTGTGAACGGGTGAATCCCGCGACATAGCGTGGGAGGGATTTAGTTTTTAAAAAACTGAACAGACCTTATAAAAACGTCAGATTAGAAGCTTACAGCGATTCCGATGAAATCCTCAGCCTTGAGAGCTGCGCCACCGATAAGACCTCCGTCGATGTCAGGACATGCGAAAAGCTCTTTTGCGTTAGATGGCTTGCAAGAACCACCATAAAGGATAGAAATCTCATCAGCAAGTTCACCGAACTTCTCGGCAAGTACCTTGCGGATCTCTGCATGAATCTCCTGAGCCTGCTCAGCAGTTGCAGTAAGACCTGTTCCGATAGCCCATACCGGCTCGTAAGCTACGACGATCTTTGCCATCTCCTCAGCTGTAAGCTCGAAAAGAACGTTCTTTACCTGCTCTGTAACAACTTCGAAATGACGGCCTGCCTCACGCTCTTCCTTCTTCTCTCCGATGCAGAAGATTGGTGAAAGTCCCTCAGCAAGCGCAAGCTTTACCTTCTCTACGAGGATAGCATCAGTCTCGCCATGGTACTCTCTTCTCTCAGAGTGACCGAGGATAACATACTCAGCACCGATGCCTGAAATCATATTTACTGCTACCTCTCCTGTGTATGCACCCTTTACGTGGTCTGCGCAGTTCTGAGCTGAAAGGCCTACACGTGTGCCCTTTACGACCTCAGCTACAGGATAAAGGTGAGTGAATGGAGGAGCAATAATCAACTTTACGTCAGCTGGTACCTCAGCTGATGCTGCTACTACTGCCTTTGCGAGCTCTACGCCCTCTGCAACTGTAGTGTTCATCTTCCAGTTGCCTGCTACAATGTGTTTTCTCATGATATTATCTTTTTTAGTTTAATTACTCAAAAAACGGCTGCAAATTTAGCGGTTCCTGTTAAGATAAGCAAGCCTTGATGCCCTCCAGATCTTCCTTTGAAAAGGATTTCTGTTCGCCTGTCTCGAGGTTCTTTATGTTGATTATTCCTTCTGCAGCCTCATTGCCACCCACAATCGAAAGGAAAGGTATAGCTTTCTTGTCAGCATAGTCGAACTGCTTCTTCAATTTCGTCTGTTCCGGATATATCTCGCATGCAACTCCTGCTTCGCGGAGTGATTTCACTACAGGGATGAGGTATTTCAATTCCTCTGCTCCCATATTGGCAAACAGAAGTTTTGTTGTAGAGGTTACCTCTGATGGGAATTTATCAAGTCCCTTTAGTACGTCATAGATGCGGTCAGCTCCGAATGAAATACCTACTCCGGACATGTTAGGAAGACCGAATATGCCGGTAAGATTGTCATAACGTCCTCCTCCGCATATGCTGCCGATAGCGAAGTCCTTGGCCTTTACCTCGAAAATTGCACCTGTGTAATAGTTAAGACCACGTGCAAGGGAAAGATCTATTTCAACCTCGTGTCTGATGTCTGCAGCTTCAATGAATCCGAAAAGCTCCTCAAGTTCGTCCAGACCCTTTAGTCCGGTCTCTGACACAAGTCCTGAAGCAGACTTGCCGCTCATCAGATCGCGCATTACCGCAATCTTCTCTGCGGTGCTTCCTGAAAGTGTGAGTACAGGTCGGATCACTTCTATTGCTTCCTGAGTAAGACCTTTTTCAGCCATCTCCGCTTCCACGGCCTCCAGGCCGATCTTGTCTATCTTGTCAATTGCAACCGTAATGTCCACGACCTTGTCAGGGAATCCGCAGATCTCGGCCATTCCAGTGAGGACTTTGCGGTTGTTTATCTTGATGCATACGTTCACATCGAACAAGGTGAATACCCTGTCCACAATCTGCACAAGTTCCAGCTCATTTAGCTGCGATGTTGAGCCGATCACGTCCACGTCGCACTGATAGAATTCTCTATAACGACCCTTCTGCGGGCGGTCAGCACGCCATACCGGCTGTATCTGGAAACGTTTGAACGGGAATGTAATCTCGTTCTGATGCTGCACAACGAAACGTGCAAACGGCACGGTAAGGTCATAGCGGAGTCCCTTCTCGCATACTTTCAGCGATAGAGCTTTGCTGTTATATCCGTCTTCACTTCCTTCTATACGGTATTCGTCGTAATTGATCTTTGAAAATGCATCTCCGGAGTTGAGGATGCGGAACAGAAGCTTATCTCCTTCCTCTCCGTATTTTCCGAGAAGAGTGCTCAGGTTCTCCATTGATGGAGTCTCGATAGGAGCATAACCATATGTCTTGAACACTGAACGTATAGTGTCGAAGATGTAATTGCGTCCTGCCATCTCTGCAGGTCCGAAGTCTCTGGTCCCCTTTGGTATTGTTGGTTTATTACAAGCCATTGAATTACAAGTATTTATATGTTATTAAAATCTATTTGCTGAAAATTTGCTGTTTTGTAAAGACTACGCCCGAAATTTCCAAAGCCAGCATAGAACCAGTAGGCAGCTGGCCGTCGTCGTATTTTTCGGATCGTAGTACACCCGATACGTCGGCTGTAAAACTTTCGACGCCGGTAAACCTGGCACGTATTATAAAATCGTCTACCTGGTAAGTATAATTAGGATAGCTGCCGGTTACGTTAATAGCGTCCCAGTGCCCGAATAGATCGCCGAGAGTATAGACAGTTAGGCCGGTGCATTTTTCATTATCGAGCACCAGGCTAATATCTACGTCCAGAAGATCTGCGACGTATTGCCCGCTATCCGGTATTACGTCGTCCTTTGAACACGACAGCAGACACAGAACCGCCACTAACAAAGCTGCTAACTTTTTCATTTTCCTATAATCTTTAATAGCGCGTCTATCTGCCTATCCTTTTCGGCCAGCAGATCCCGTACGAAAGCCTCAGTAAGTACGCCTGCCTGCTGACCTATTACGGTAGCATTATGGCCGGTTACGTTATTAGCACCCGTTACACTGGTGCCCGCCGTTACGTACATATCGCCGGAACCACGCAGCAGCCAGTCTGCCGACACGTCGGGGCACGCTTCCAGGATCCGCAGCAAAGTATCTAAAGAGATACCGGCGCCGTGGCTCAGCTGGCGGTTTAGACGCTTTTGGGCTGGCGTATCGCCAGCGGCTAACCCGTTTTCGGTAAAATTCTTTTCTTTTTGCAGCTGCTTTATGCGATCGCGCACTGCATTTTCTAAATTTTCGTAGTCCATACGTAGACTTTTTTAGGGTTTATAATGCCGTTTTTAGACCCCTATAGGGCCACTTTGCAAAAATTTTACCCGTTTTTGAGTAATTTTTTGCGAAAATGTTTGGTAGTTTACCCGATTTCGTCTACATTTGCACCAACCAACGAACAAACCAACAAAAACGGGCAATAGAAAAGCTGCCGACCTTATAGCCGGTATTACATATCTAAAACTCCACCCGCAAAGGTAGACAGTTTTTTCTATTGCACCAACAAACCAACCAAAAAAGTAAAGGTTTAACCCAAAAATGGTGCGTATGACACAGAAAATTACAGAAAAAGTTACCCGCGAGCGTCTGCGAAGTATGAAAAATGGCGAGACGCTGACCGTACAGTGCGTCGATGGCTACGACCTGGCGAGCCAGAAAAATACAGCCTATGCGATGGCCAAATTAGAAAACTGCCGCTTTAGCTGCACAGCTGACGGCTTAACGCTAACAGTAACCCGCTATGACGCCGACTAAGCCAGTATGCGATCCGGACAGACGGTACAGCCAAAAGGAAGCCGCGCAGATCCTGGAAGTAGAACGCCACACGATCCGCCGCTACGAAATAGCCGGCTGTATACGTTTCCAGATCCGCAAAGCTGGGCGACAAAAATTTACGACTGGCCAGCAGATCGTCAAGTGCTGGGAAGCCGTCTACCTATAAAATTCAATTTCTAAAATATCAAAATTATGAGTTTTCAACCTATCCAATTACAGCAGGCGCCGCAGGACTTTATACCTAACTGCGACACACACCACGACGAAGTAGGTAACGTTATGCGCCAATGGTTTAAGGGCGGCCGCGTCCGCTTCAATTACTACAAAAGTACCGGTTTAGCTGAGGCGCTGGTAGATAACCGCGTAGTAGGAACCTGGACTAACGTAACAGTAGGTATGTGGGGTAATATCCTTTTCACACTGCAAACAGAGTTTAACCACTTAATAGAACAGTAACACTATGAAAGCAATTTTTACAAACTACCGCTACTACGTGCTGGCCGTTATGGTAATGGCCGTTATCGTGCTAATCTTTTGCGACGTGGACGACACGCTGCCAAACTACCTATGGGCCTACTGCCTGGTTACTACTAAGCTGTTAGGTATCGGCCTGGGCTGGATCATATCCAAGCTGGTAAAACGCTGGGAGCGTATGGGCGCCGTACCCGAACTGAGCAACGCCAAAAAGAACTACTAATAATTACAGTTATGCAACCTATTCAAATTAACGTCCAGGTAACTATCGGCGTAAGCCAGGAGCTTAACGCGCTGCTGCTTCCGATAGCTAAGAGCCTGCAAGCTGCGCCAGCGCCAGCCGCCGAGCCAGCCAAAGAACCGGTAGCCGTAGAAGTGCAGCCGGTAGTAGAGAACAAACCCGCCGAGGATCCCGCACCAGTTGAGGCAGCACCGGCAGAACAGCCAGCAGCCGAAGCACCGGAAAAGGAATACACCGAGGTAGACGTACGCGCCGCTATGGACGCTGCACGTAAGCGTATCGAGGGCGAGAATTACAAAGAAAAACCGGACAGCGAGGGTTACAAGAAGTGGCACCGCGTATTAACAGCCTGGTTTAAGAATACCGCCGCTATGTTTGGAGCCGAGAAACCCAGCGCACTACCAGACAGCGAAAGCCGCCGTAAGTTTATCCGCTGCTGCGAGGAAGTATTTGTAAATGACGCTGGCGAGTTAGACAGCGACTGCCCGTTTTAGCCTATGGGAGCGCACGCACTATTAAGCCCGTCGGCAGCGCACAGATGGTTACACTGTACGGCGGCCCCACGACTGGAAGCAAACGTAACAGACGAGGGTAGCAGCTTTGCGTTAGAGGGTAGTTTAGCACACGCCTACTGCTCACTGAAACTTAAACAGTTTATGGACTGGCCGACTGACGGCGAGGAAGCCGAAATAAAGCAGCTAAACGACCAGTACCACACCGGCGAAATGGACGAGTACACCGATACGTACAAAACTATCGTACTGGAAAAGTACAACGCTGCGAGAGTAGCGACACCGGACGCCCGCCTGCTGGTAGAAACCAAGTTAGATTTTAGCGAACACGTGCCCGACGCTTTCGGTACTGCCGACGCTATTATTATCGCCGACGGCGTAATGGAAGTTATCGACTTTAAGTATGGCAAAGGCGTAAAAGTATCGGCCTACCGTAACCCGCAAATGATGATCTACGCCCTGGGCGCCTATGATCGCTTTAGCTTCGATTACCGTATAGAGCGCGTACGTATGACTATCGTACAGCCACGTATCGACAACCTCAGCGAGTACGAAATAGCAGTTAGCGAGCTTATGGCCTGGGTGGACGAGGAACTAACGCCAAAAGCAAAGCAAGCGTACGAGGGTAACGGCCCGCAAGTACCTGGCGAGTGGTGCCAATTCTGCAAAGTAAAGAACTGCTGCCGAGCACTGACCGAGCGCTGCACCAGTACAGCCGCTAACTATCCGGATCCAAAACTGCTAACCGCCGAGGAACTGGCCACCGAGGTACTGCCAAACCTGGCCGTAATTAAAACCTGGCTTACTGGCGTAGAGGACTACGCACTACAGCAGGCATTAAGCGGCGTACAGCTTCCAGGCTGGAAAATCGTAGAGGGCCGCAGCGTCCGAAAAATCACAGATCCCGAAGCGGCAGCCGTAGCGCTTAACCAGGCAGGCTACAAAACTACAGAGATCTACAAGCCGCAGGAACTACGCACGATTACGGAGCTGGAAAAGATGGCCGGTAAAAAGAATTTCGCCGCGATCTGTGGCGAGTTTATCGACAAACCGCAGGGCAAACCGACCCTGGCGCCGGAAAGCGACAAACGCCCAGCTATCGACCCAGTAGCCGACGATTTCAAAGGCATAAACCTAACAGACTAAGACTATGCAGGCGCTTTTTGATTTCGTAATGCAGCACCCGTTTTGGGCTTTGTATCTGGCGATCCTATGCGGAATAGCTATACACGGTTTTAGGACAAACAGAACCTATTACCGAGACAATAACGACGACCAAGAATAAGACGGCCTGGCGTATTCCAGGAGACGATAAAAGTATAAAGATATGAAAGAAAATCAAGACAAAGTAACCGCAAAGGTTAAGGAGCTGGCCGAGACAGTAACGGCAGCCAAAGGTAGCGTTTTAGTTATCGGTTTAATCGAGGGGGGGGACGAAAGCTGCGTAATAGCTGCTGTGCAGGGTAAACCCGTAATGATTACCGAAGCGATCGCAAAGCTGGTATCTAACGACAGCGCTAACGCTGTATCGAAAATGCTAAAAGAGGGTTTAGCCCTGGCAGCTTTGTATAAGATCGCCGGCCGCCACGCCGACAAAGTGGAAGTAGAAGAAGAAACAAACAAGTAAAGATTTACAGTTATGATTACACCAGTAGTAAAAGAGAACAAAGTAGTATTTGGCCCGTGCCGCCTCAGCTACACCCACCTATTTAGCAAGTATGCCCCAGAGGGCGACCCAGCTAACGGTAAGTTTATGACTAACGTACTGATCCCAAAAGAGGAAAAGGAAACTATCAAAGCTATCCAGCAGGCTATCGAGGCAGGCAAAAAGTCTGCGATCGTATCGAAGTGGGGCGGCAAAGAGCCTAAAAAGTTGGATATGCCGCTGCGTGATGGCGACGTAGACAAAGAGGACGACGACGTATACGCTGGCTGCTTTTTCGTGAACGCGAAAAGCAACACCCGCCCAGGTATCGTAGATAAGCACAAAGCGCCTATCGTAGACGAGGACGAAATATATAGCGGCGTTTGGGCTATCGTTTCGGTAACATTCTACGGCTACGACGTAAGCGGAAACCGCGGCGTAGCGTGCGGCCTTAACAACGTTATGAAGTTTAAGGACGGCGAGCGTTTGGGCGGTAGAGCCTCAGCAGATACCGACTTTGCGGATATTGATATGGAGGACGACGACGATTTATAAACCACTAACAGGCCCGCGCGATCCGTCAAACTAAATCTGGACGACGACGTAGTGCAACCGGATAGGCGCGGGCTTTTTTACCTACTATGTACGACCTAATTAACAATATATCGAAGCGCTGCCACGACGCGGCGACCAAGCGCGGAAAAGATACCAGCTGCGTAGGCTGTTTGCAGTACCTGGCAGTAGAGCTGCGCGAATACTGGGACGCCGTGGATAAGGGCCGTAACGTGCCCGATTTTGCCGAAACAGTGCAGAAAGCTAACGCACTACCGGACGCAGAATTTAACGCACTGTACGCCGCGAAAATCCACAATACGGCCGCCGATGAACTGGCCGACGTGCTAATAGTGGCTGCGTCCTGGATCCAAGCGGCAAAGCTGGCCGAGGGCGACGATTTCCAGCCTAATAGATCTTTAGACGTAGTGCTGGCCAGTGGTGCCGTGCAGTTTGTCTGTGGCCAGATTACCTGCGCCCAGGATCTGGAAGAACTACGCCAGGTAGTAAATCTTAAAATGAGATATAACGAAACCCGTAACGACTAATATAGTAATGCGAGAAATAGGCATAGATATAGAAACCTACAGCAGCAACGATCTAAAAAGCTGCGGCGTTTACAAGTACGTAGAAGCGGACGACTTTACGATACTGCTATTTTCGTACAGTGTAGACGGCGGCGCCGTGCAGTGCGTAGATTTCGCCCAGGGCGAAACGCTGCCGGCTGAGATCCTGGCGGCGTTGAGGGATCCGGCAGTTATAAAAACTGCGTTTAATGCCGCTTTTGAACGTATCTGTATTAGCCGTTATTATGGCTGGCCACTTATGGATCCTGCGCAGTGGCGCTGCACAATGGTACGCGCTGCACGTATGGGCCTGCCGTTATCACTGGAACAGTGCGGCGAAGTGTTGAGGCTGGAAGATGGAAAAATGAAAGAGGGCAAAGCCTTAATACGCTATTTTTCCACACCGACCAAAGGCAAACGCCACCTGCCAGCTGACGCACCCGACCGCTGGGAAACTTACAAGCAGTATAATATCCGCGACGTTGAGGTAGAGCAGCAGGTATTAGCTAAAGTGCGACGCCTGGAGCCTGCCGAATTTGACGAACAGCTATACGTAGTAGACCAGCTTATTAACGACCGCGGCGTGCTGCTGGATCGCCAGCTGGCCGAGAACGCGGCCCGCTTCGACGATGAATACAAAGCCCAGCTGCTTGCCGAAGCAAAAGAGCTTACCGGAATGGAAAACCCGAACAGCCCGACGCAGATAAAAGACTACCTGCACAAAGCCGCCGGCATATCCGTTTCGACGCTTAACAAAAAGAACCTGGACGAAGTGGAAGCGCTGGTAAAATACCACCGCAAAGCCCGCCGAGTTTTAGAGCTTCGCCGCGAAATGGGTAAGACCTCAAACAAAAAATACGCAGCTATGCTGGAATGTGTTTGCGCAGATGGCCGTATACACGGGCTGTTACAATTCTGCGGCGCTGCCAGGACTGGCCGCTGGGCTGGTAGACTGGTGCAGGTGCAGAACTTACCGCAGAACCATTTACGCGACCTGGACTACGCCCGCAGTCTGGTAAAGCTGGGCGATTTAGACGATTTCCAGCAGAACTACGCCAACCCTACGCAGGTACTTTCCGAGCTGATCCGTACGGCGTTTATCGCAAAGCCTGGCTGCACGCTGCACGTCTGCGACTTTTCGGCTATCGAAGCCCGCGTAATAGCGTGGCTGGCTGGCGAGCAGTGGGTATTAGACGTTTTCCGTGGTGGTGGCGATATATACTGCGCTACAGCTTCGCAAATGTTTGGCGTACCCGTCCAAAAGCACGGCCCTAACGCAGAACTGCGCCAAAAGGGAAAAATCGCGGTTTTGGCCCTGGGCTATGGCGGCGGCGTCGCAGCCCTGGAAGCTATGGGCGGTAGCCGTATGGGACTAACCCAGCAGGAAGAAAAAGATATTATGCAGCGATGGCGCCAGGCTAACCCGCATATCGTACGCTTTTGGGCTACGATCGAGGCAGCAGCCGTACGCGCCATAAAGACCGGCGAAGCTACGACGATCCACCGCGGTATAGTGGTGGCCTACCGCTGGGGTATGCTGCTTATTACCCTGCCGTCTGGCCGTACTATCTGTTACCCACGTGCCGAAATAGGTATAGAGCGTAACGACGGCTGGCGTGGCGACCACGAAATTATCGAGTACGAGGGTATGAACCAGGTAACGAAAAAATGGGAACGTATACGCACCTACGGCGGTAAGCTGACCGAGAACGTAGTACAAGCGATCGCCCGCGATATACTGGGCCATATCATATTACGCGCCCACGATAGCGGCTTAAATATCGTATTTCATATCCACGACGAGATAGTAGTAGAGGCAGAGCCAGGCCAGACACTGCAAGACGTGGAAAGCATTTTTAGCAAACCGATTAACTGGTGCCGCGATCTGCCGTTAAAAGGCGCTGGCTACACGACACCGTATTACCTCAAAGACTGATTATATGACGACCAGAAAATTTTTGCGATTTACCTACGCCGCTATTAAGCGTTACGGCGATAAGACCTGGACGGCACACACCGGCGTAGTAGAATTTAACCCGACGTATACGGTAAGCTGTAGCGAGTGCGAAAAGGGCAATTTTGGCGACCTACACGATACCGCCTATATCGTGGAACTATCTAACGGCACTAAGTTTTTGTGCTTTATAAACGACTACTGCGGGCCGGACGACGACCTACTGAGCGAAAGAGGCGAAACAGCTAATAGCTACGCCGCCCGCGCACACCACGAAAAGGTAAGACAGAATATACGATTACTTAATAATACTTACTGATATGCTTACAGAAAAACAAACCCTGCGCTACGATTTGCTAAAAGCAACGCGCTACGAAGTGGCAGCCGCTAAAGCCTGCTACGAGTTTATAACCGGATCCGACAGCCAAACACCAGCTGCGCCAGTGGCAGACGTGATACCCGACGGCGTATATTTGGTAATGGCCGACGACAAAAATACGGCCGTACTCTACCGCCCAGGTATGCAGCTTATGGCCGAGGAAATAAGCCGCTGTATAGGTATCGGCGTTAAGCAAGGCGGCCGATCGCTGACAGTATCGCTGCGCGACGCTGCCGATGGCGACACAGAGCTAACCACCCAGAAAGGCGGCAGCCGTTTTATTACCGGCTACCACGACGCAGTAGCAGACTGGGACGGCGAAGCTGGTACAGCAGATCTGCGCGAGATCCTGCACCCTAATATCAAACTGGGCGAAAATGAATACATACCGAGCCTGGGCCAGCTGTATTTTATTCTGGCGCATTTCCGCGAAATTAACGAAGCACTGAACGCCGTAGGCGGCGATCCTTTGCAGGATTTGTGGTACTGGAGTAGTACCGAGTACAGCGCAGCCTACGCGTGGCGTTTGTTCCTCACCTATGGCACCGCGTTCAACATCACTAAGGCGTACCAGGGCAGAGTTAGGGCCGTTTCAGCATTTTTACCTTTAGCAGTTAATCTTTAGTAGTTAAACTTTAGCCCGCCGAAAGGCGGGCACCTTAAAACCCTATCCGAATATGAACCCGCGAGCATATAGACGACCTACCAGGATAGTAGAGCGAAAAATACAGCCGGCATTACTGGTAACACCTGCCGACGATATTATGAACCCGACCAGCATAATAGCGACAGAACCTAACAGCCTACCGGATCTGTACGAAATAGCAGTGCAGGTAAAATTTTGGTTTTTCTGGATCGACGTATGGGCCGAGAGCTGCGCAGCTGACGACGCCGATACTATCGACTACCACCGGAACTGCGCCGACGAAGTGGCGAACTATTTAACTAAAGAAGTCTAACGCTAAATACTGATAATATGTTAATCCGAGAAAAGCAGCTGAATTTATTTGAGGATCCAGCGCCCGATATGCTGGGGGGGGTGCCGACTTGCAGTATGGAACACCCGAAACCCAAACGGGCTAAATACCGCGTCTATTTCAAAAACGGAAACTGCCGCGACGTTTGCGGCTGGTGCGTAAAGCGATACCAGGCAGGCGGCGACAGTGCCAAGATTACAGAACGTATCGAGAAACTAAATAAACAGTTAATACAGACCGGACAATGAAAATAGGAATTATAGCAGTAGATAGTAAATACCCAAATTTGGCCCTAATGAAAATTAGCGCCCACCATAAAATAGCTGGGGATATTGTCGAATGGTATACGCCATACGAACACTACGACTGCGTATATATGTCTAAAATTTTCACATTTACGCCCGACTACGAATATGCAATTACTAACGCAGACGCTGTAATTAAGGGCGGTACTGGTTACGATCTGCACACTGTTTTACCTAACACGGTAGACCGCTTACAGCCAGATTATACGCTTTATGGAGTTGAGGACGATTTAGCCTATGGTTTTCTTACCCGCGGGTGCCCTAATAAATGTAAATGGTGCATAGTACCTATTAAAGAGGGTGGAATACGCCCGTATATGGATATAGAGGAAATAGTAGCCGGCGGCAAACGCCGTGCTATCCTTATGGATAATAATATACTGGCTTCCGACTACGGGCTAACCCAAATAGAAAAAATCATAGATCTAAAAACTAAGGTAGATTTTAACCAGGCTATCGACGCCCGCCTAATTACTGACGATATAGCAGCGCTATTAGCAAAGGTACGATGGGTTAGGTATATCCGTTTCGGGTGCGACACACCAGGGCAAATAGGCGAAGTAGAACGCGCAGCAGCACTATTAGAAAAGCACGGTTACAATAAAGGCTATTTCCTATACTGTATGCTGCAAGATTTCGACGAAAGTTTTACCAGGGTAAATTACTGGAGATCCAAAGGACGAAAATATATACCGTTTTGCCAGCCTTATAGAGACTTTAATAACCCTGCTGCGATCGTACCACAATGGCAAAAAGATTTAGCGCGCTGGGCTAATATGCGAGCAACCTATATGAGCTGCGATTTTACCGACTATGCCCCGCGCAAAGGTTTTATCTGTAGTGAGTATTTCAAAAAGTGAATTATGGACGACAAAAAAAAGATATGCGGTAACTGCCTGCTGTGCCTGCACACCTATTTAGGCTGTGAATGTAGCCTAACAGATAACCCAGTAGATTACAACCAGGAAGCCTGCATAGATCATATAAGCGATGAAGATTAAATTAAAATACGATTATACAGTAGATTTAGCCACCGGCCACAGCCGTACGTCTAAAAAATGGCGTAATAGACACTGGCAGTGGAGCGAACTACTACAACGCTGTAGCGAGACGCAGCGCACCAACGAAACCGCCGCGGAATACGCCAAAATGAGCCGCGAGGAACAAAGCAACGTTAAGGACGTCGGCGGTTTTGTGGGTGGCTACCTCAGCGGCGGCGTACGCAAAAATACAAACGTACTGTATCGCAGCGTCGCCACCCTGGATATAGACTACGGCACGCTGAACGTCTGGGAAGATTTCCAGATGGCGTTTAGCTTCGCGGCTATGCTCTACAGCACGCATAAACATAGCGAAAAGACGCCGCGCTATAGGCTGGTATTTCCACTATCGCGCCAGGTAACGCCGGCCGAGTACGAACCGCTTTGCCGTAAGATCGCCGCCGAAATAGGTATAGATCTTTTCGACGACACGACCTACGAGCTGCCGCGCCTATTCTACTGGCCCAGCACCTCAAAGGACGCCGAGTACGTATTTGAATACCAGGACGGGCCAGCCTGCAACGTAGACCAGATACTGGCGCAGTATGTAGATTACCGCGACGTTAGCGCCTGGCCGGTTAGCAGCAGAGAGGGCGACGTAATAGCCCACGAAATTACAAAAGCCGGCGACCCTACCGAGAAACCAGGACTAATAGGCGCATTTTGTCGCGCCTATAGTATCGAGGACGTAATAGAGCGTTTTTTATCGGACTACTACGAACCTACCGGCGCCGATGGCCGCTACACCTACAAGCTGGGAAGCGTGGCCGGTGGCCTGGTTTGCTACGAGGGCAAATTTGCATTTAGCCACCACGAAACAGACCCAGCCAGCCGCCAGCTGTGTAATGCTTTCGACCTTTGCCGTATACACCTATACGGAGCCAAAGACGAGGGCAGCCGCGCCCTGGATATTACCCGTAAACCGTCGTACCTGGCTATGACTGATTTTGCCAGCCAGGATCGTAACGTAAAACTGATACTATCCAGGGACAAACAGCAGGCAGCCGCGGACGATTTCGCCGGCGTAGAACTGCCGGAAGATTATAGCGACGAATGGAAAGCCGATTTAGAGTATAGCAAAAGCGGTAAGCTACAGTGCACGATCGGTAATATAATACTGATACTGGAAAATGACCCAGCGCTGCGCGGCCATATCGTCCACGATCTTTTTGCCGGCTACGACGGCGTAGTAGGTGGCCTGCCGTGGAATAAGAACGCGACCCAGTGGACGGACACCGACGACGCTAACCTGCGCGTATGGCTGGAAAAGAACTACGATATAACCGGTAAGGAAAAGATCGCCGACGCTTTGACCGCTGTACTAACGCGCCGCAGCTACCACCCTATACGCGACTACCTCAACGGCTTAACCTGGGACGGTACGCCGCGCCTGGAACGTCTAATTATTGACTATATCGGCGCTGAGGACACCGAGCTAAATCGAGTTATGACCCGTAAGCATTTTACAGCCGCCGTTACCCGCGTTTTTAAGCCAGGCTGCAAATACGACTACTGCCTGGTTATGACTGGGCCGGAGGGTGCCGGAAAATCGACGCTGCTAAATAAGATGGGCGGCCAGTGGTTTAACGACAGTATAACTACCACCGAGGGCAAAGAGGGTATGGATCAATTACGCCGCGCCTGGATTATCGAAATGGGCGAGCTGGCCAGTATCAAGCGAAGCGACGTAGAGAGTATAAAAGCCTATCTATCCAAGCGCGTAGATATATACCGCGCAGCATACGCGCGTCGCACGGCTGAACACCCGCGGCAGTGTATTTTCTGCGGTACCACTAACGAGGCTTTATTTCTCAAAGGCGATAACGGAAACCGCCGCTTTTGGATAATCGCCGTAGATCCTACGCTGCGTAAATATACAGCCTGGCAGGACGCTATAGACCGCGACCGCGACCAGCTTTGGGCCGAAGCTGTGCACTACTACAAGCAGGGCGAAAAACTATACCTGGACGACAGACTGGAAGCCCAGGCAAAGCAGCGCCAAGCTGAGTATAACGACGACCACGACGACCCGCTGGCAGATATGCTGCTAAACTTTCTGGACGCGAAGCTGCCGGCCGACTGGGAGACGTACGACCTAAGCAGGCGCCGCGCCTGGTGGCGTGATCCCGACCCGCTGAACGCTGACGGTACAGAGACACGCACCCGCGTATCGGCCGTAGAATTTATCTGCGAGCGAATGGGTCGAGACCTGGCCGACAAAGAATTTAAGTACCTGGCGCGAAAGATTAGCAACCTAATAAAAGCGCTGCCAAACTGGGAAAAGGTAAGCACTACTAAACACTGCCAGAACCTATACGGAATACAGCGAGGTTATCGCCGTATCGTTGAGGCTGAGGCCGCAGAAGATGACCTATAAAATGGCAAAGGGCGTAAAAATAACACTGACAGAAAAGCAGGAAAACTGGCTAAAAAAGCACTTTTTACATACAAAAAATGCAGAAATAGCCCAAAAATTAGGTATTTCCGAGACTGCCGTACACCGTTTCGCGCGAGCGTTAGGGCTTAAAAAGAGCCGCCAGTATATGGTAAAATGCCAACGCGAAACGGCCGACGCAGCCAAGCGATCGCACCGGCTTAACGGTACATACCCGCCGAAAGGCTACAAGATACCAGGAAGCGAAAAGTACCAGTTTAAGCCTGGCGAAACCTGCCGCGATAGGATCGGCGCAAAGCGTGAAGCCGAAAGGATCCGCAAAAGCACAGAGGCCAGGAAGCAGACCTATAAGAGCGAAAGAGCGCGCGCCGTCTGGGGCTTTGAACAGCGTACAAAAATGCGAGTAATAAGGCAGCCCCTGGCTAAAATACAGCTGCGCTACTACCTAAAGAAACGCGGCTATATCGTGGACGACGCAGCGCGTATAGTCTACTATACCGAGGCGACCAAACGAGGCAAAAAGATAGAGGCTAAACGGCAGCCGTGGTACAAGTTTATGCCACTGGATCCGGTAAACGATACGGGCGAAAATCCCGAAAAGGTAAACGGAAACAACGCAGCCGCCGAGACTGGCCGAAAACCGAGAGAGTAAACAAAAAATTTCGTTTACCACGTCGTTTACTTATTTCGTTTACTGCTTAAAAGGCTATAAACCAATAAATAAATATATAAGTAAACGTAGTAAACGATAGATATATAAATAAAGATATAAATAACGTAATACAGAGATATACAGCATTATTTACGTAAAAATAAACGTACCTACGCGTATAGGGGGTATATATGTAGAAAATGCGCACCGTTTACGTTTTTCGTTTACAAGATGGAAAAGAAGATAGAAAATTTAGTGAAGCACGCCGAGGTATCGGAAAAAGCCATAGAGCGTTATTTAGCTGATCGCGTAAAAGAGCTGGGCGGTATCTGCCTAAAGTATAGTAACCCTGGTATGGTAGGTTATCCGGATCGTATTTGCTTACTGCCAGGCGGCGTAACTATCTGGGTGGAATTAAAGAGCAAAGGCGGCGAGCTTAAAGCAGTACAGAAAATACGTATTACCCAGCTGCGTAAAATCGGCCATACGGTACACGTATGCAGCAGCAAAGAAGCGATAGACGAAGTTTTAGAACCATACAAAAAAGCGGCATTATGATATACAAACCATACGACTACCAGCGTACAGCTATGCAGTGGATAATAGATAAACCGCACTGCGGCTTATTCCTGGATATGGGACTGGGTAAAACAGTATCTACACTGACTGCGATACAGCAGCTGATAGACGACTGCGAAGTAAGCCGCGTACTGGTGGTGGCGCCTAAAAAGGTGGCCGAAACAACCTGGAGCACCGAGGCCGAAAAGTGGGAACACCTACACGATCTAAAAGTGGTTAAAGTGCTGGGAACCGAAAAGCAGCGCTGTTTAGCCCTGGCCGAAAAAGCAGACGTATACGTAACCGGCCGCGATAATTTCGTATGGCTGGTAGGTAAATACGGCGGCCAGCTTCCGTTTGACGCTTTAGTGATCGACGAGCTTACCAGCTTTAAGTCTGCAAAGAGTGAAAGATTTAAGGCTATGCGCGTGGCGCTTCCAAGTGTAAAACGCGTTATTGGGCTTACCGGTACACCAGCACCAAACGGCCTAATAGACCTATGGGCGCAAATGTACTGTATCGACCAGGGCGAGCGTCTGGGCAAATCTGTAAGCCGTTATCGTGAGGCGTATTTTGAGACGCACAAGTGGAATAACATAATAGTACGCTGCGAGGTTAAAAAAGGCTGCGATACGATCATACGTAACAAGATCGCCGATATATGCCTAAGTATGCAGGCCAAAGACTACCTACAGCTGCCGGATATGATTACGCACACGGCTAACGTAGAGCTGAGCAGTAAAACGATGGCTGCGTATGCCAAGTTTGAAAAAGAAAAGGTTTTAGAGTTTAAGGCAGAACACGACGGCGAACCGGCTAACGTACTGGCCAATTCTGCCGCCGGACTGATGAACAAATTAAGCCAGTTTGCTAACGGCGCCATATACGACGAAGATAGGCAGGTACACGCTATCCACGACGAAAAATTAGACCGTCTGGCCGAGATCGTCGAAGCCGCTAACGGCAGCAGCGTTTTAGTATTTTACCAGTATAAGCACGATATACCCAGGATCACTGCAAAGCTGAAAGGTTATAAAGTGCGTACCTATGAGGGCGAAAAAGACCTAATAGACTGGAACGCTGGAAAGATAGACGTACTACTGGCCCACCCTGCCAGTACAGCGTACGGCCTCAATATGCAGCAGGGCGGCCACTATATAGTCTGGTTTGGTACTGGGTGGAACCTGGAGCACTACCAGCAGGCTAACGCCAGGCTACATAGGCAGGGCCAAAGGTACCCAGTTACCGTATATAAGCTGATATGTAGGGGGACTGTAGACGAAAGAGCAGCAGCAGCCCTGGATAGCAAAAAGGGAGTACAGCAGGGGTTATTAGATAGTTTGAACTACTTAATACGTAAACACAGTGAGCAACAGAAAAAGGGTTAATATATCCGTAGATCCAGAGACCTACGAGAAGCTACAGCGGATAAAGCAGGCATACGGGTTTAGTAATGCGTGCGAGCTGGTAGTAGCTTTTGTGCATATACTGTTAGATCGTATGGAAGTAGCCGAGCAAAGGAAGTACGATTTACCGGACGACGACGGGCGGTATATAGACGAAATGTTTGACGACCTGGGGCACGTGCAGCGTACACCCGACGGCACAGTACCAGTGCGCCACCATACTAAACACTTTAAGTAATGGCAAAGGATAAAGACTACCAGAAGCTGATCAATACTACCAGGTGGCTACAGCTGCGACGCGATGTATTAACAGCGCAGCCACTTTGCCAGCGCTGCCAGGCTGAGGGAAGAATAACAGCAGCCACCGAAGTACACCACGTACGACCAGTAGAGGAAGCGATACACTACAGCGAAAAGCGTAGGCGTATGTACGACCCGCACAACCTACGCGCCCTATGCCACGACTGCCACGTTAAGACACACACAGAGGCAGGGCGTAGCGGCCGCGAAGCAACAAAGAAGCGGAACGCTGAGCAGGTGGCCCAGGTTATTAGCAGATTTTTTGGCGACGGTGGCGACTGACGGGGGGGGTATTTTTTAATCGGGGCACCTGCCGTTAAACCTCGCCCCCACCTTTGAGCGACCGCGGGTAAAATTTTGGATTTGCGGAACTTTGGCCCGATTTCCAGAGAACCGCCCGAAATTTCCAGGATCCGCGCAAAAATTGACAAAAAACGATAAAAATTTTACAGAATATGGCAAAAAGTGTAGCAGATTACAAAAAAGAGATCGTGCGACAGCTGAAAGCTAACGGCACCTACAGTAAGGGCCTGGATATGCAAATTATTTCGCTGGCCAGTGCTATGCGTAATTTGGAAATGGCAAATAACCAGATCGACAATTTGACCGAGACGACCGTATGGGAAACGACCCGCTACGGCGAGAAGCTGGCGCCGCACCCAGTATTTAAGATCGCTAAAGAAGCGCAGGAACTGATAACGCGACAGATGAAAGCGTTAGGACTGACAGCTGAGGAACTGGCCGGCGGCGTAGACGACGACCCACTGGCAGATCTTACAAAGAAGCTGAACAAAAAGCGTAAAACACCAGTAGTAATTAAACCCGACGGAAGCGATGGCGAGTAAAGAGGAAAAAGCACAGCTGCGGCAGATCTTTATACCGCTGACTGCGGCCGAAATAATCTGGGACTACGTGGATAAGGTGCTGCGCTACTGCGCTGATCATAAAATTAGCGAGACTGTGAAACTGAGCCGCGCAGTAAAAGCGCTGCGCGCCAGCTACGACGCAGAACTGGATAGGCATTTAGACAGACGCCACCGGTATTTAGTACGTGCAGCCTGCGACGACTTTAAGCAAAACTTTAGCTACGATCTTACAGTTATGTTTTGCACGATTGCAAACGAGCTAAACCACAAATACGTAGGCCAGGATATATTATACCAGGAAATGAGAGTAAACGCCCTGGGTAGTATAATGCTGCTGCGGGCGCTGCGATCTATGCCGGATATGGCACGTTTGCCGAAGCTGCGCGACCTGGACGAAATTATGGACGCGTACGTAGCGCCCTACGAATTAGACCTAACGCGAAACGTTGAGGTATGCCAAAAGGTATTAGCTAAACGTTTGGCTGAGGTGCCCGATATGGAATGTAAACTGCAAGTATGACCGAAGAAGAAAAGGACAGATTACGCCAGGCAAAGATAGACGTAACGGAACAGCTGGCGCGTACTGATATAGGCAGCTATCGACTTACCGAAGTGGATAGCCGCCTGGACGCGTACGTGCGCGAAGTAGCCGCCAACCCAGACGGGCACAACCTATACGAGCAGCTGGCCGTAGCGCTGTTTTTCCGAAAGTGCGACCGCTACGGCATAAATGCTACTGAGGTATGGCGCTTTTTCGATCTGTACGAAAGCCTATATTTTCCAGGCAAGACCGGCCACCAGCGCTATAAGCTGACGCCGGTACAGTGTTTCCAGTTTGCCAATATCCAGGCATTTTGGAAAGATGGCCGCCGCGTGGTGCGCGAAGTAGTGCTATACGTACCGCGTAAATTCAGTAAGACTACCAGCACGGCGTCGCTGGCTATAGACGATTTGCTATACGGCGACGCCAACGCCGAGAGCTACACCGGCGCTAACAGTAGCGACCAGGCTAAAAAGTGTTTCGACGTGATCCGTGGCTGTATGCGCCGTTTGGATCCAAAGGAACGCCGCTACACAATTAACGAACAGACTATAAAAAGCCGTCGAAAGGATCGCAGCGCGTTTGCTCAGTGTTTGACTGCTAACGCCAGAACCAAAGACGGACTAAACGCCAGTACGGTAATTATGGACGAGTTTAGCCAGGCACGCGATAGCGACCTGCTGACCGTACTAACTACGTCTATGGGCGTACGCGAAAACCCGCTAACGGCTATTATTACCACCGCGTCGGACGTTTTCGATGGGCCGTTTTACGAAATGCTACAAGGCTACAAAGCTGTACTGCTGGGCGAATATGACGACGACACCGTATTTGCGCATATATTTGAGCCGGATATAGACGACGCCGAGGACGACGAAAAGACCTGGTATAAAGTGCACCCGCATTTAGGTATAACGGTAAATATCGAGTTTTACCGCCAGGAGTACAAAAAGGCGCTGCGCGATGGATCCGAAGCTATGCTGGCTTTCCGTACAAAGCTGCTGAACATATACGCCGAGAATGAGCAGCGCAGCTGGATAAGTAGCACCCTGGCCCGCCATATTAGCCGCCCGATCCATATAGACGCGATCAAAGGCAGGCCCGACGCTATGGTGGCTGTCGACCTATCGGAAAGCGACGACTTTAGCGCCGTTACAGTTGGAATGTATGAGCCGACGCAGCGTAATTTCCATTTCCATACGGCGTACTTTTTCCCAGCTGGCGCGTTACCTGGCCACCCTAACGAAAAGCTGTACCGCGTCTGGGCTGATAAGGGCTATTTAACGCTGACCGACGGCGACGTTATCGACTACGCAGCTATCGTTAATTACGTGCTATGGCTGAACCAGCACGTACGTATACTGGGTATCGGCTACGATCCCTGGAAAAGCCAGGAAGTTATAAATATGCTGGCCGCTGCCGGTGCCGACAATGTGATAACCGGCGTAAAGCAGACCTACGGAAACTTTACCGCACCGGTAGAGAGCTTCGAGCACGGCGCCAAGACTGGCCACGTATTTATCAACGATAACCCGATTAACGCCTACTGCTTTGGTAACGCGGTACTGGATAGCGACAAGCTGGAGAACTGCAAGCCGATAAAACGAAAGCAGACGGCCAAGATAGACGGCGTAATAACTAAACTTATGTGTATGCGTCTATTTATTGACTACGAGAGATAAAAATAATTTTGCTAATTAGACGAAAGCGGGTACCAGTTACCCGCTTTTCTGTGTATATGTAGAGGCAGCATTTACATTATGGGATTACTGGATAAAATAAAGAAGATATTTACGCGCGAGGCGGCCGCTACCGAAGCGGACGCGTTTACGCCGCGTACTGGCGCGTCGGATATATGGCCCCTAACTGGTGGTAATGCTTTGTGCATAGCCACAGCCTACCGCTGTATAAATTTGCTGGCAGATAGCGTGGCTAATTTGCCTATACGCTATATGCGTTTGAAAAATAACATTTTCGTAGAGGACAAAAATAGCCGCATTCATTATTTACTGAATATACAGCCTAACGCCTATATGTCGGCAGTAGATTTTTGGCGGTTACTAATACAGCAGTGTATATCGGACGGAAACGCCTACGTAGTGCCTATTTTCGACTATGTTACTATGGATTACGCCGCGCTTATACCGGTTAATCCAGGCTGCGTAGCACACGATACGTTAAACGACAAATATATAATTAACGACACTACGGCGGGAGTAGCTGGTACATTTGACGAAAGCGAGATAATCCATATTAAGAATTATACAATAGACGGAAAGCGCGGTATATCTACGCTGGCTTATGCGCGTAATACTGTGAGCATAGCGCTAACGGGAGACGCCGAGACGCTGAACCGTTTTGCTAATGGTGGTAATGTACGCGGCGTCGTAGGAAACGATAAAAGCGTGCGCGGCTTCGGCGAGTACCAGGATAAGGAGCTGGAAAAAACAGCTATAGATCTGGACGCCAGGTTTAGAAACGGCGAGCGTATCGTATCACTACCTGGCCAGGTACAGTTTAGCCCTATTTCGCTATCGTCTACCGATATGCAGTTTTTGGAAAGCCGAAAATTTACTGTACGTGATATATGCCGCTTTTTTGGCGTGCACCCGTCGTTTGTATTTGACGACACCAGCAACAATTACAAAAGCGCGGAAATGGCTAACGTGGCGTTTTTAAGTAATACGTTAAACCCACTACTGCGTAAAATCGAAGTAGAGCTGCACCGCAAATTAGTAACGCCGTCGCTTTGTTGTAAACGTCGTTTTGAATTTGATCGTACCAGCCTATACGCGTGCGACCTGGATAGCAAAGTTAAGTATATCGCACAGACCATAGCTACCGGCGTATACACAGTAAACGACTGGAGACTGAAAGAGAACCAAGCACCCGTAGAGGGTGGCGATACTGTACTGGTATCGGCCAACCTTAAAAGCATAACCGAGGCGGGCAAAGCTGCCGAACCGGTGGCAGATCCGGAGCCAGCACCCGCAGAACCAGTAGGAGATAACGAACCGAAAGAACCTAAAGAAGATGGCAAAGAATAAGGACGCAGTAATTAGCAGAATGTTACACACCGTAACAGATCTGCGAGTGCGCGAAGCCGCCGAGGGCGAAGTAGCCAGCCGCACTATTACCGGCTATGCTATTTTGTTTAATGTGCCGTCGGCGCCGCTTTATTCCTACGACGACGAGGAAGCGCGCGAAGTGATCGCACCAGGCGCAGTTACTAAAGAGCTGCTGGACGGCTGCGATATTAAAATGACGATGTTTCATAACCGCCAGCTGATTTTAGCGCGAAGCAAAAACGGCAAAGGTACGCTAAGCTATGGAATAGACGACAAAGGCGTATACTTTGAGTTTGAGGCGCCAAAGACAGCCGACGGCGACAAAGCCCTGGAGCTGGTAAGACGTGGCGATATAGCCGGCTGTAGTTTTATGTTTACGACACACTACTACGACAGTGCCTACGTATCGCGCGACGTGCAGCGCGTAGACGGCAAGACGATCGTAACGTATACCGTAAACGTGATTACCGGCATTTATGATTTTACCCTGGCTGCGGATCCCGCGTACCCAGATACTACCTGCGAGGCTGAGGCCCGCGAGCTGGTAAAAGAGCTGCGCACAGCGGTAGAACCGGAGCAACCAAAGAACGACGAAAAAATGCGTAAGCAAGTGCGCGAAATGCGCCGCGCTGCTACGCTTAAACTATAGTATGTTTAACAGTTAAAAAGTTTTGAGGTATGACAAAGACCAAAAACAAAGTGAATGTGCGCGAGTTGGCCGACAAGTACCAGGCTAACTGCGAGCGTATCGGCGCTATCGCCGACGCGTGCGAAAACGAGCAGCGCGAGCGTACCGAGGCCGAGACAGCCGAGTATGAAACACTTGCGCGTGAAAACGCCGTACTGCAAATGCGTATGCAGGCAGCAGTAGCGGAGCAGAACAAACCAGCAGAGGTAGCAAACCCCGACCAGGTTATGCGCGAAAATCTGCTTGAACGTAACCGCAAAGTAACTATTCAGTTACAGCGCGAAGTAACCCCACAGACTACCGCGGCTTTGGCTGATACTGGTATTATTCCAGTGCAGGAGCAGGAAATGATCAAGCCTATGCGTATGGGCCTTATCTGGGATAAGGTAGGCATTAACGTACGCACTGGTTTGTCTGGTAAGCTTCGCTGGCCTAAGCACACAAAGGCTACAGCGCAGTTTGCAGACGAGGGCGCGAAGCTTACAGACAGCAGGATCGACTGGAGTAAGCTCGAAACAACCGGTAAACGTCTTGGTATCGCTATTCCAGTTACCCGCGAGGAACTTGAGGACAGCAACGGTATCGTAGAGGGCGTAATCCGCGAGGAAATGCCAGCAGCTATCGCCGACGCTATTAACGCAGCGCTTTTCTGCGTTGAGGCTGGAGGCAGAAAGGTATACGGGCCTTTCGTTAAGGCGGCAGAAAAGATTACGACTTTTGCCGGAACTGAGGCACCTACACGTAAGGAGCTTCTTAAAATGAAAGCTTCTGTAGCTAAGGCCGTAAAGCTTGTAGCGCCGTGCTGGGTTATGACCGAGGATATGAAAGCTATTCTCGAGGACGTTAAGGTAGACACTGGCAGCGGCCGTTTCCTTTGCGAAAACGACCACGTACTGGGTTTTACGGTTTTTTTTTCCGACCCTATACCACCCGGTTATATAGGCTTCGGAGACAGGAGCTACCACGCTGCCGGCTTCTTCGGTAAAATGAACTTGGTAGCGGATCCTTATACGCTTGCACGTAACAACGCTGTAGACTTTGTGCTTAACACACGTTTCGGCACTGTTACTTTGCGCGATGAGGCGTTTGCACTTGGTAAGGTTAAAGCCGAGTAAAAGAGAGTAAGCACAAAGGTAGAATTATAGACGCAGTTTAATTATGGCTACAGTGGATATAGCACTTTTGAAGCAGCACGTACGGGCTGACGATTTCAGCGAGGACGACGCATACCTGGCGCACTTACTGGAAGCAGCCGAGACGTACGTATGCAGCGCGACGAACCGCACCAGCGCAGAACTGGTGCAGGGCGACGGCAAATTACCTGCTACGCTACAGCAGGCGGTTTTAATGATCGCGGGGCACTGGTACAACCAGCGCGAAGCTGTTAGCGGCGTGCAGATGGCCGAAGTGCCATATACACTGCAAGCCCTAATTAAACCGTATCGAAAATTAGTGAGCGACACCGAAGTATGAGAGCCGGCGCGATGAAATATAAATTAGAGCTGCTGAAACCTAAGCAGACGACAGACCGAATGGGAGCCGAGCACGTGGTATACGAACCGACGCGAACCGTGCACGCGGAACGCGTAACGACCACCGGCAACCGTAGCGAGGAAGTGGGCGAACATTTCGCAGCTTACAGCGCGCAGTTTAATATACGCGACGCGCACCCGATCGCCGAGAACTGGCGAGTACGGCAGCTGGGCGGCTATTTATACACGGTGGTAGCGATTATCCCTAATTTGGATCGCGGCTATAATACCCTGGTATGCGACCGAGTTAATGAATAGTTACCAATGGCCAGAGATATAGACTACGACGACAGAAATTTGCAGCAGCTATTTGCTGATCTGGAGCCAAAACGTAGGCTGCAAGCGGTAAAAGGTGGATTTCGTAAGGAAGCTAACCGCGTCCGCAAAACTGCAATAAATAACCTACGTAGCAGTATCCGCACTGACAAAGATCTGGAAAAGGGCGTGCGCGCTATAGTATTTAAGCGTAAAGCCGGTTTTCGGGTTACTGTAGGAACTAAAAAAGCTGGCAAAAATGGTAAGGGCGAAGCGGGATTTCATACAAACCGCCAGGGACTGAAAAAACCGATACTAATATGGGCCGAGGACGGAACCGAAGAGCGTAAAACAAAGCCGAAGCAGGGCACGCGCAGACGTGCTGCCAGGCTGCGAGCTTCGCACCGTACCGGACGTATGAAACGATACGGTTTTATGGCGCAGACGCTAAGCAGCGTACGCGATACAGTAACCGCCAATATCCACGAAATGGTAACAGAGAACGTACAAAAAGTAGCTAAAAAGTATGGCTGTAAATAAATCGAGCCTCAGCGCGGGCGAAATTATACGCGCTGTATTAGTTGAGGATCCGGAAGTGGCCGCCAGGACTACAAAGGTTTATCCAGTAGTAGCGGACGAAGCAAAGCTGCCGTATATCGTTTACCGACGTACCCAGCTGGAGCAGGACGCGACAAAGGGCCGCCGAGGTGCCGATACAGTAGGTATCGAGGTTATCTGCTATACTGAGCAGTACACCCCAGGCGTAGAGCTGGCCGAAGCGGTACGCGACGCCCTGGACGGTAAGCAGGCCACAGTAGACGGCCTGGTAATGCGTAGCTGCCATTTGACGGATAGCGAGGAAGGCTGGCAGGACGACGCCTTTATGCAGCAGTTAGTATTCACAGTTAAAATGTAACAAACGATATGGCAAAAACTGGATATTGTAATGGTAGCGATATGCTACTTTACGTAGGCGGTAAGGCTATCGGTAGCTGTACCAGCCATACCACTACGTTTAACAGCGAGACCAAAGAACGCGCAGTAAAGCCCGTGGCCAGTGCAGCTATGGCAAGCGGCCTATGGAAGAAAAAAGGCGTTATCGGTTTGTCTTACTCTATTAGTGCAGAGGGTTTGGTATTCTACAACGAAACCGAATTTGGCTACAAAGCACTGGTAGCAGCGTGGAAAGCCGGTAAATCCGTAGAGGTTAAATGTATGGAGCGCGAGAGCGAAAAACCGTACCTGGCTGGTATGTGTGTTATCGCTTCGCTGGAGCGTACAGACCCTGCGCAGGACGATAGCACCTACAGTATTAGCCTGGAGAACGACGGCGAGCCTACAACGCTGGACGAAACCGCTATTACTGAGGAAACAGAAGCAGCAACCGAGTAAATTTTAGTCTATGGCTAAGATAGAAGTAACCATAAATAACGTAGCATACCCCTGCCGTCCAACGATGGGGGCTATGCTACGTTTTAAGAAAGAGACCGGCAAAGAAGTTACCGAAATGGACGCTACCAGCTTTACCGAGCTGTGCACGTACCTATACTGCTGCGTGGCTTCGGCCTCAGCTGCTGACGGCGTACCGTTTAGTATGTCGTTAATGGACTTTGCCGACGCACTTAACCCCGACGATATGACCGCGTGGGCCGCAAAAGTGCAAGCAGATAACACCGTTACAGAGGGTGCCGAGGGCGAAAAAAAAAGTTAAAGCCTAAAGGCATTTACGATTTATTAGGTATCGCGCTGGGCTGCATACGGCTAACGTACGACGAGTTTTGCAAAATGGATTTTGCCGAGTTTGCCGCCGTCTACAAAGCCTATGCAGAGCAGCGCGATACTGATTTTAAGGATAGATGGGTGCGTATGCGATTACTGGCGACTATCGTAATACAGCCGCATTTAGCCAAAGGTAAGAAGATTACACCGGAAAAGTTACTGCCGTTTCCGTGGGAAAAGACCCAGAAACGCAGCGCTAAAAAGGGCAAAGGCCAGGAACTAACCCCAGAACAGCAGCGTAAACGTATGGCAGAATTAGTTAAGAAATTAGGCGACGAAATGATATAAAACTATGGCTGGTAAAAGTACAATTAGTATAACTTTTAAGCTGGACAGCGACGGCAAAGGTTTTAAGGATCTGGCCAACGACGCCGAGGGCTTAAAGAAAATTATAACGTCTACAATTAGCGAGGCGCAGCAGCTTAATACTGGCGCTATAAACTTTGCTGCTATTGCTACTGGTATTAGCCAGGTGCAAGACAGTATGGGTACTTTGCGCGATGTGCTTACAGATCTAACCGCTGGATATAATTACGCGATAGAAGCCGAAACAAAGCTAACTACCGTAATGGGCCAGCGTATGGGAGCCACCCAAAAAGAGATAGAGAGCATAAAAGAGCTGGCGTTAGCGCAACGCGAAAAAGGCGTTATCGACGACGACGTACAGCTGATGGGCGCGCAGCAGATCGCTACGTTTTTGTCCGAGGCGCAAAGTATCGAAACTTTGCTGCCTGCTATGAATAATTTGTTAGCCCAGCAAAAAGGCTATTCCGCTACCGGCCAGGACGCCGTAGCGATCGGTAATTTGATGGGTAAAGTAATGCAGGGCCAGGTATCGGCTTTGACACGCGTAGGTATTACGTTTGACGAAGCCGAGGAAAAGGTACTGAAGTACGGAACAGAGAGCGAGCGCGCCGCTATGCTGGCCCAGGTTATCACTAATAACGTCGGCGAAATGAACGCGCAGTTAGGCGCTACCGACGTAGGTAAGCAGGTGCAGTTAGAGGCTAAATTAGGCGACGTCCAGGACAAATTAGGCGAACTGGTTAGCGGTACGCTTCCGTTTGTTAATATGGCTGCTGAGGCTACCAAAGCAGTAGGCAGCGTAGCTACTTTGGTTACGGGTATAAAAACCCTATCTACTACAGTGTACGCGGGCGCAAAAGCCTGGGCCGTATCTACTGGGGCTATGATCAAAAACAAAGTAGCGGCGCTGGCGACAGCAGCAGCACAAAAGGCAGTAACCGCGGCTACGACTATATGGACGGGCGTACAAAAGATCCTAAACCTGGTACTGACTATGAACCCGATAGGCTTAATTATTACGGCTATCGGCGCACTGGTTACGGCCATTATCGCAGCATACAATAACTGCGAGGGCTTCCGGCAGATTGTCGATAAAGTCTGGGAAGCCATAAAGCCGCTGGCTAACGCCATTATGAACGGTTTGGCTAAGGCTTTCGAGTGGCTGGTAGAAAAGTGTAAGGAAGCCTGGGAATGGCTTAAAAATATACTGGGCCTGGGCGGTAAAAAAGTAGAGGTAGCAGTAGAGGTTAGCAAGCCCAAAGCTGCGCCGGCTATGGATCTGGGCGAAACAAAAGCTAAGTACGCGAACTACACACCGACAACCACCGGCGGCGCTACTACGCCAAAGGTAGAGACGCCAGTATGGGACGATAACGCCAGTACGTTAAAAGCGATTACCGGAAATATCCAGATACTGACCGACAAGCTACAAACCGCGAGCGTAGAGGAAGCCGCCATAATTAACCAGCAGATCGCGCACTGGAAAGCAAAAGCCGACGCGATCGAGGACGCCGGCAAAGCTGCGGAAAATAATACGCCGCTGTGGAAAGAGGACGCGGCCACCCTGCAAGATATTAACGGAAATATCCAGATACTGACCGATAAGCTGCAAACGGCTACTGTAGAGGAAGCCGCCCTAATTAACCAGCAGATCGAAGCCTGGAACGCAAAGGCAGACGCGATCCAGAACGCGGGCAAAGCGTCGCAAAGCGCCGTACCTGCCTGGAAAGCTGAGGCCAGCACGTTAAAAGATATTAGCGCTAATATCCAAATACTAAATAGCCAGCTGGAAACAGCGACTATCGAGGAAGCAGCCCTAATTAACAAGCAGATCGCAGCCTGGAACGCTAAAGCCGACGCGATCCGTAACGCCGGTAAGGAAGCCGAAAAAACGGCTATGTCTACCAGCGACGGCCTGCTAAAAGGCTGGGGCGCTATTAAGGGTATCGGAAATAGCGTACAGAGCATTACCGACGCACTGAAAGGCAACGGCAACGCCTGGCAAATGGTAGTAGGTATCGTAGACGGCTTTATAGGCTTATACGAGGGTATACAGACTATTATAGGCATTATTAACCTGCTGACCGCCGCCAGTGCCGCGCACGCTACTACTAAGGGCGTCGAAGCTGCGGCCGAGACAACCGAAGCGACAACCAGGGCGACCACAGCAGCCACCAACGCGGCAGCGTCGGCAGCTACCATTACCGCCAATAAGTTAGAAGCTGCGAGCTTTAAGGAATTAGCGGCAGCGCAGTATATGGCAGCGCACGCGTCGATCCCGTTTGCGGGCTTTGGTATTGCTATGGGCTTTACTACCGCGATGATGGCCGCAGTAACAGCCGCTGGTATTCCTATGCTGGCCGATGGTGGTATAGCTTCCGGCCCTACTTTGGCGATGGTAGGCGAATACGCGGGCGCGTCTGGAAACCCAGAAGTAATAGCGCCGCTGGATAAATTACGCGGTATGCTGGCTGAGCCTGCCGGCTTCGATTTCGGAAAGGTAAAATTTGAGATCAAAGGCCGCACCCTGGTAGGCATTATCGAAAAGGAATATAACATAACAAAGCGAGGCTAACCGTATGAAGTATTTACGATATAGTGGCGAATTTCTCAGCGTGGCCGGCGTAGTCTGGCGCGCTGAGATTATGCAGGAAGCAGACGCGGCATTTGAAACCGTCGGCGTCCTGGAGTTTGACGCAGACCAGCCGCTGGTTATCGAGTGGGGCCACAAAAGCAAAGAAGAAGTTATTTGCGGATCCGTGGCCACGCTAAAGATAATAAGCCCTGGCGATAGAACGTACGAAGATTTATACAGTATCGACGTCGGCCGTATACGCCTGGACGTATACCGTAACGACCGGCTGTACTGGAGCGGCTGTATAGATACAGAGTTTTACGAAGAACCATACGAGCAGGCCAACGGCTACAGCGTTATGCTGACGTTTAGCGACTTTGGCGTGCTGGATCGTCTCAAATACGAGCTGGCAGGTATGCAGACACTGGCCGCCCTGGTTAGCTACTGCGTGGGCCGTAGCGGCATTATTTGTAGTGGCATAGACGACAGTCTAATAAGCACACAGATAAGCGCCAGCAGCGGCGCTATGCGTTTGGCAGATCTTAAAGTGCGTAGCGATAATTTCTACGACGAGGACGGAGAAGCCTCAACGCTGGCCGAAGTTATCGAGGGTATTTTACAGCCGCTGGCTTTACGTATGGTACAGCGTGCCGGAAAAGTATACGTATACGATATTAACGGCTTATATACTAAGGCCACTACAAAGCTGATCGAGTGGGACGGCGCCAGCCAGGAAATGGGCGTAGATACTGTATACAATAACGCAAAAATAACCTGGAATACCTACGCGCAAAGCGGCAACCTGGCGCCCGAAAACTGCTGGAGCGAGGACGTAGCAGTGGACGCGTCTAAAATGGCGCTTAATACTTTGTCTGGCGGCAGCACTGCCGACGCGCAGTATTTTTCTTTCCACTACAGTACGACGCTTACAGACTGGATAGACGCAACCGACTGCGGGTTTACTATATGGCTATCGAAAAAGGGCAATAACGCCGAACTGGTAAATAATAACGCGCACTACTATAAGATCGTGCCGCAGTATGACGGAACCGAGAGCGAGGGCATAGCTATTTATTTTGCGGCCGTGCAGGGTATTAAGATCGGCGACGACAAAAACTATTCTGCGAGCTTCCGAAGCCAGGGCCACGGCGTTGGCAGCATACCAGGCGGCCCGAACCCTGGAGCACTGGAAAACATAGGCGGCGTTATTTTCAAGACTACGCCGGTATGGGTGCCGCCAGTAGATAACGCAGGCGATCTGCTGCTGCGCGTACGTATGGATATGCTGATGGATCCGCGATTTAATCCGTTTGAAAGTGCGGCTAATTTAATGACCTACGTAGAGCAAAAAGACTGGCACAGCCAGTTTAATACCTACGGTAACTTTATCTACGTACCCGTTACTATAAAATTCCAGCCAGACGGTAGCGATACGGTATACGTATGGAGTAACCAAAGCGAAGTAAAGCGCGCAGTAAGTAGCCCTATTACAACCCTGGCCGGAACCTACGGCAGCTGGAAAGTATACAGCGGCGACGCAAACCCTAACGCCTGGGGCTATCTGTGTTACTACGACGCCAAAGACCACGTAGACACCAGCGGCGTACTGGGCTGGAAGATGAACCGCCCAGCGATCAACCCGCACAAGCAAAAAACCATATCTATTTTGACCAACGCCGAGGACGGCCAGTACATACCGTACCCGAACTACGGCGGCGGTGGCGGTAAACTTTGGGTAGAAGTGCGCGACGAGGGCTGGGAAATTGTAAACGAGGGCACCGAGTTATCGAAAGCCGAGAACGGGCCAAAATCTTTGTGGGGTAAAATTAGCTGGGTTTTAGCTAAGCTGCCGGAAATTGAAATAATGAACAGCAGCCAGTTTGACCAGACAATAAACACCGACGACGTAGAGTATGACGCCGAGATTAACAGCGCCGCTAAAGAGGCTATCGAGATAGACACGATTTGCGGAACCAGCGCCGAGGGCGTACCGACTGCGCGCGGTGCCTATTTCAACACCTCAACGGGTAAGCAGATAAAGCAGCTAACCAGGGCGGGACGTACCAGCCAGGTAGAAGATCTGCTAATAGGTACACTTTACAGCCAGTTTGCGCAGCGACGTACAACGTTAAGCGGCGAGGCGGTAATAGCAAGCGACCCGATGGAGATTTACAGCGAAGCAAACCAGGGCGATAAAAAATTTATGATCGTTGAGGACGTACAAGACGTGCGCCTGGATTGCAGCGAAGCCACCTACGTAGAGATTAGACCGGACGAGTATAAACGTAATAACGAGTAAACGATATGGCTATATATGAGCTGAAAACCTACAAACGTGGTGCCCGCCCGCGCAGTAAGCGTCTGCGCGAGCTGGGCGGCACTGGTACTGCCGGCAGTGGCAGCACTATAGTAACCGTAACTGGCGGCGGTAACGTGGTTAGCCCGATGGATCACAGCCACGATAACAAAAAAGCGTTAGACCAGATTACTACAGACGCTAACGGCTACCAGTATTTAACGCTGGAAAAAGAAGCTACCGACGACCAGGGTAACGCGATTATCGAGCAGACCACCGAAAAAGTAAAGGCGGGATTTGCTGACGTCGCGCACGATCTAACGGAAAATAGCCCGATACGCGAGCAGTTTTTATCGCGCCTGGCTGACGACGTGGCCAAAGGTAATATAACCTTTGAAAAGATGATTACGACGCTGGGCCTGGCTATATTCCAGGGCGGCGCTGAGTATGGCCAGTTTGTTAAGTCTATGTACGCGGGTATGGGTGCCGGTATCGACGCCCAGGGTAACGCTGAATTTGAAAGCGTGCGCGTACGTAGTTACTTTGAGTGCCTGGAACTAATTATTAACCGTCTATCGGCTATAGAGGGCGACCAGATACTGACCGAGGGCGACACGATCGAGCGCGTAGACGATCTGGGCGACGGCTGCTATGGTTTGCACCTTAAAAGCAAGTGGGACGGGTATTTTACCGCGCAGTACCCTAACAACGTACTGAAAGGTATAGTTAATACCCTGGCTGCCGGTAGTGGCATTTACTACACCAGCTGGCTACGCGTGAACAGTGTAAACACTGCTAATAATTATATCGAAGTATCGCTATATCCGGACGACGAAACACCAGCCGGCCAGAATTACCCGCCGTGCGAAATGATGAAGATAGCGCGCTGGGGAAACCAAACAGACGAAACCCGCCAAAGCTGTATTTATCTATCCAGCACTGAGGGCCGAATAGTAAGGCTAACCGGCGTAACTAAACCGATTATCGACGCCACTAACTACGGCGCCACTTTCGGCACGCTTCCAGAATTTCTTAAAAATATGGATCTGCCGCTGGTTGAGCACCAGGACTACGTATACGCGCGCGGTTTGATCGTCCAGGATATTATACGTATCGACTACCAGGGTAAACCGATTAGCGAAGTAGTAGACCGCGGCGCCTGGAAAGAGGGCGAAGCCTACTACAGCGGAACACTTAACCCGACGACTGGCAAATACGAAATATCGGACGTCTGGTATATGGGCTGTAAATATCGCTGCGCTAAGACGGGAACTACTACCGCGCCTGCCTGGAATAATACCGACTGGGCGATGGTTGAGGGAAACCCAGAGTTTACCGTAGCGTTTGCCGATACCGACTATATTTTTGATCCGGATAGATTTAACCTAACACTGGCCATTATTGCAAAGCTGTATAATATGGACGTAACGGGCGATATTCTGGACGCCGACGTACAGTGGACGCGCTACAGTGAGGACGCCGACGGCGTGGAACGCGTGGCCAGCGATCAAGCCTGGGCGATTAAAAGAGCTGGTGCGGGTAAATCTATAACCCTAACGACGGCCGACTGCGATTTTAACGGTTACGTACCTAAGACGCTAAAATTTATAGCCACCGTAACACTGCGCGATGGTATGGGAAACGAAGCGGGTACCGAAAGCGCGATATTTCAGTATTAGTAGATAGTTATAACAATGAAAACGAAAAGATTTGATTTTAACTGGAAGCCGTTACAGCTGCAAATATCCTTTGCAGTAGACGGCAGCGTGCCGGATAGACAGAATTACAACGCCGACGCGCTGGAATATACGCCAGACTATACATTAACGCCGTTAATTATCCAGCCTAACGTCTCTATCCTGGATAAAGACGAAGTGCTGCGCGCTGGGCTTATTAACCAGGCACTGGCTAACGTGCGCTGGTACGAGAATATAAACGGCGTATCGACGCTAATAGCGCCCGATAACGCGAACTACGAAATAGTTACCAGCGGCGGTAATGCTGGCCGTATTAAGGTTAAAAGAAACGCGCAGCCGAAAGTACCTATTACCCTGGAATTTTACGCCGAGTATAGCGATACACGTAACGGCCAGCTGATGATCATACGCGGCAGCTATTTAATTAGCTGTAGCAGCGCGTCGGATCTGGTACGCGTTGAGCTGAACGCGGCCGACCAAACCATATTTAACCCGCTGGCCGACGCCCACACGCAGACTGTAACCGCTACCGTATGGGTGGCCGATAAGGTTTGCGACGCGAGCAAATACGCGCTGGTATGGGAAGTTATGGGCGAAGATAACGCCTGGCATACCGTAGGCAGCGACGACGTAATGGACTACGACGTAACGGCGTCTGGAAACACAGCCACTATTAACCGCTGGCTGATGGGTACGGAAATGCGCCTGCGCTGCCGCTGTAAGTATAGCGCAGCTGGCACGCCGTCGGCCGTAACATTAACGGACGGCAGCCCGCAGGCCGAGGCTACATTTGTGCGCCGCATACCTAAGTACGAGTACGAGATAGCGGACGCGCCGTATAATATCCCAGCTGGACTGCTAAAGATTTACCCGCGCGCTATTATCCGTACGACAAACGGCGAGCTGAGCAACGCCGAAACAGAGCTGCTACCGCTGTGGTATATCGCCACAAACAAAGCCAGCGGCAGCCTAAGTTATAGCCTGGTAGCCCACGGCGCCAGCCCTGCAATACCTACGGCCAAAATGGATAATAACTACGGCGCAGTTATCGGCCTGGACGTGGTAGATAGAGGCTACGCCGGTGCATTTACCGACAATGCCGACGGCGCGGTATTCTGCGACGCCGACGGATCCGTTTTAATAATTCACTAAAAGCAAAAAGTATATGGCACGTTACATTAAAGCAAACCCGAAAGTAGCGCAGTATCTGCGCCTGGAAAATGACCGTAACAGAGTAGCAGACGGTAACTACCTGCTTTGGCAGGCCGATATGTTAGCGTTTGGAAAATTAACAGACCTGCCGCTGATCCTGGGACAAATCGGCGCTATCGCACTGGCCGCACACGAAGCCCGCGAGGAACAAGACGGCACAGTAATACGCGAGCTGCCAATAGCGGAAGATCCGCGCTTTGTCGTAGAGCCTGCCGAGGATCCCGAAACAGAGGAACCGACCGAGGGCGACGAACCAGCAGCGGAAGATCCAGAAGCTGGCCAGGATCCACAGCCGGAAACTGAGGCACCAGCGGAAGATCCAGAAGCTGGCAGCGAGGAACCCGTAGAGGATCCCGCCGGCGAGACTGAGCCGACCGACCAGGAACCCGAAGCAGAACCGGAACAGCCCGCCGAAATAGAAGTGCCGGCCGAGGATCCGGAAACCGAAACTACTAACGACGAAACCGAGATTTAAGTATGAGTACAGCGAGCACCAGCAGAACGATTAAATTTATAAGCAAAGCCGGAACGTATACGGCGCTTATAATGTCGCCCAGCGGCGATTTGTACCAGGACTACGAGGGTACGACCAACGACGTAACCGCGATTTATCCGAATTTTGAAACGGTAAAGCCGGTTTTATACTTTGTCTGCACCAGCAGCCGCGTAGCTGAGGGCGTGGCAGATCCGGACGCGATGGAATACTATTTTAACGGCGAAAAGATAACATTTAGCGGCGGCGTCTCTACTGGCACGTTTGCGGGCTATTTTAAGACCGTAGCGCCAAGCGGCGACCAAATGTACTACGGCCTACAGATCGTTAAAAATATCGCGGCTTTGGCAGGCTTCGCGCCAGCTGTTATTAAGATGGTGGCGACGATTTCCTACGGAACACAAAGCGACACGATCCAGGCCAGCTATACTATACCAGTACAGCCAGCAACCGGCAGCAGCTACCGCGTTACTATCGCGGCAGGCGATACAAAAAATTTCGTTATTACCGATAAGGGCGGCAGCTGCGTACTTAAAGCACTGGCCTATCAAAGCGGTAATGCTTTATCGAAAGACCTAACCTACCAATGGGAAAAGATGGAAGCTACCGGCTGGGCTGCTATCACTGGCGCGACTGGCCAGACGCTTACAGTATACGCCGACGATATTAACACCTACGGCGAGTATCGCGTACACGTATACCGCGCAGGTAGCGAGATCGGCACCGATATACAGAGCGTTATGGACGCCAGCGACCCGTACGATATAGACCCGCACCCAAGCCCAGCGGACGAAGCGATAACAGAGGACGAAACCGGTAACGGATCCGTAACCTATACGCCCGTGGTAGTTAAGCGCGGTACGGCTACTAAAGCCCTGGAAACGCAGTTTTATTTTGTGCTGAAAGACGCAGCCGGCGTTTACCTCAACAGCGACAGAACCACTGCAAAATCAAGCCAGACCGTAACCCGCGACCACTGTATACAAGCGGGCGGCGACGTTTCCGTAACTATTACCAGCGTATTGTAAGCTATGAGCGTAACCAGGACACAAGTAGTTAAATTTATCCGTAAGGGGGATAAAGGCGACAAAGGAGAGCAGGGCGCAGTATTGCGAGGGCCGCAAGCCTGGAGCGACTGCGCCACTGGCTACGCGTTTCAAGCCGGCGGCGCTGGCGAGACCTGGCAGGACGTCGTAATATATGGCGACCAGCACTACGTCTGTAAAAAATCGCACACCAAGACCGCCAGCAATTACCCAGGCAGCACCACGGCTAATAATAACGGCTACTGGCAGCTGGGCGATCATATAGACCTGGTAGCGACTAAAATTTTGCTGGCTACCTACGCACTGGTTAAAAACCTGGGCGTCGAGGCTATAGATATGAAAGACGCAGCCGGTAATATCCTATTTCAAGCAAAGGACGGTAACGTAACCTGCAAAACCGGAACGTTTGAAAACGTAAACATTTCCGGAAAACTAAAAGGTAGTGTGCGTAACCCTTTCGTATCTGCTGGCGACAGCTTCGATACAGACTATAGCGATAACGTAGTTATGTTAAGTAGTGGCGGCGGCTGGATAGACGCATATAGTTTGCCGTGGGACGCCGGACAAAGTGGCCGACGTATAACGCTGGTAAATTATAAATGGGGTAGCACCATAGCCCAGGGCCAGGCAGGTATTAGCGCGCCAAGCGGAAAGTATTTTTACGTGAACGGCGTACAGAAAAGTACGTTAAACATTTCGCGCGAAGCTGTGGAGCTATTAGGCTATGGATCGGCGACTACTTTTTACGGCTGGATAGTAATGCGCCGCGTCGATCTTATGACGTCTTACCGATACGGCCGTGAGTTGAAAGTATTAGCGTTTGGCTCAGTAACAAGCAGCGGCGGCCTTACCTATCGTACATTTGACGGATCGACGCTATCCTGCACCAAGCAAAGCGCTACGGGCCGCTATCTTATTACTATGCCGTCTGGCTGGTTTAGCAGTGCGTCGCACTGTACGGTAATGCTGACCGGCGTAGGATATTCCAGTGGAAGTAGTAGCGCGCTAATTAAAGCGTCTATCGTATCGCGCACGACTACTACGTTTTTGGTGGGTACGTCGGACGACGCCAGCGCTAACGACGGCGCGTTTGACTTTATAATTATAAATAATAACGACTGGATAGTATAAACCTAATTAGTAAAGATTATGGCAAAGAAAACAAAGACTTTAGCGGCGGTTACGACCGTATCGAGCGTAAATACGTCGCAGTTTATACCGCTTACCGACGGTAACGGTAACACTACCAAAGTATCGCTGGCCAACCTCAAAGCGTCGCTGCTGGCGGGTTTGGATCTTAACGGAATTAACGACGGCGTTTTTGTGATGTTTCACAGAAAAAGCGACGATTTCCCACTGATGGTTAAGCCGGACAAGTGGCCAAGCTACCAAAGCAGCGGCGAGATCGCCGAGGGCGTCGTAATTGTCGAGGGCGGCAAAATGCTGGTAGTGGCGCCGACCGAAAGTACGTTATACTGGAGTAGCGCAGCAGTTAGCGGCGGCGGTTACACGACTACAGACCGCGTAGCAGCATTTAACGACTGGAACGGTAAGCAGAACACAGCTGCGCAGATCACACACGCCGAATGTAATACCAGTAGCTACGCGCCTGGCTTTTGCGCAGCATACAGCCGCGTAAACGCAAACGGTAAGGGCCTAACAGCTGGCAAATGGTGGCTGCCGTCTATGAGCGAGTTAATGATGATCTACGCAAATATGCGTAAAGTAAATTACGCTTTGTCGTTGATCGAGGGCGCGACCCAGTTAGCCGAAACCTGGTACTGGAGTAGTACCGAGTCCAGCGCGACCCCCGCGTGGCGTTTGTACCTCGGCGATGGCCACGCGGACTACATCCCTAAGGCGGCGTACCAGGGCAGAGTTAGGGCCGTTTCAGCATTTATATATTAACTGTTAGTAGTTAGTTTTTAACCTTAAAGTACGGCGAAAGCCGTACTAATTTCCGTTTCGACCGCTTTACGTAGTATGGGAAAATCAAAATTAGTATCTAATACGCAAATCTATTTAGACTGCCGTAAACTGCTGGACGCTATACTGGATATTACGCCCAGCTTTCCAAGATCCTATAAATTTAGCATAGGTAGCCGGCTGCACGATTTAGCTATAAATCTAATGTCGGAAATATCGGCAGCTTACATAAATAGAGATCGTGCCGTGCGTATTCAGCACCTGGTTAATTTCCAGGCTGACTTTGAGGTACTAAAAACCCTGCTGCGTATTGCGGGCGAAAGGAAATGGATATTAGGGCAAAGCAAACACGCAGATATTATCGAACTGACGGACGCGATAGGCAAACAGTCTACCGCGTGGAAGAACTCACTATTAAAAATTAACAGCAGAACGGATAGCGAGTAAATGCCAGATTTGGGCGGTTACGACTAACCAAGCGTGCAAGTTATCTGTAAAAATGGGCCGTGCACTATCATTTATAGTTAAGACCAAGTAAGTACGGCACGGAGTTGCGAGTACAGCGCTACCAACGCGTGGAATTTGAACCTCAACAATGGCAACGCGAACAACAACACTAAGGCAACGAACCAGAACAGAGTTAGGGCCGTTTCAGCACCTTTACAGATTACCAATTACACACGGATAGATAAAAAGATATGGTTACTACAGCCGGTTTGTTAGAGGCGTATTTTGACTGCCGCCATAGGAAGCGGAAAACAGCCAGCGCCATAGTATACGAAATGGACTACGAAAGCAAGCTAATAGCGCTACGCGATCGTATAAATAATCGTGCCTACCAGCCTGGTAAATCTATCTGTTTTGTCGTAACGCGTCCGCGGTATCGAGAAGTATTTGCGGCCGCATTTGAGGATAGAATAGTGCACCACTGGATCGCCCTACGATTAGAGCCGCTATTTGAACAAGTTTTTAGCCCACGTACATTTAACTGCCGAAAGGGAAAAGGCCAGCTGTACGGCGTAAAAATGCTATACAACGATATTATAATATGCAGCCAGAATTATACCCGCGACTGCTATATTATGAAACTGGATTTGCAGGGCTTTTTTATGTCGATAAACAAAGCTATGCTGGCCCGTATGTTAGACGCGTTTGTGCTGGATCATTACCAGGGCGACGATATAGAGGACGTACGGTATTTATGTAAGACGGTAATACTACACAGCCCCGAACACCACTGCGAAAGGCATAGCCCGCAGCATTACTGGAACCACCTACCGCCCAACAAATCACTATTTACAAATGGCGAGGGCCTGGGCGTAGCTATCGGTAATTTGTTTGCGCAGCTGTTTGCTAATTTCCTGCTAAACGTCCTGGACTGGTTTTTAATAAAAGATCTGGGATTTACCCGCGTCGGCAGATACGTAGACGACTTTTATATAATCCACACGGACAAAGCCAGGCTATTAGCCGCAGTGCCTAAGATACGCGAGCTGCTGGCACGTTACGGCCTAAAGCTCAGCCCGACTAAATTTTATATCCAGCACTACAGCAAAGGCGTAGAATTTACCGGCAGCGTAGTAAAGAAGCAGCGCGTATACACCTGCAACCGAACTATAAAAAATTTCGTTATGGCCGTCCGGCGCCTCAACCGAGCCGAGACCCTACCGGAAGTAGAGCACGCGGTAAGCAGTATAAATAGTTATCTGGGCTGCCTGCGACACGGAAACGAATATAACACCAGGCGAAAGATCCTGCAAAAGATAGAACCGCACTGCTATAAGTGGATCTACATAAAAGGACGGTACGAAAGCGTACAGCTGATTAAAAGATATAGGCAAAGAAGTATAACCATACAGCGTATTAGAGATGGAACCTACTAAACAACCCGAACCGGTAGCAGTGCTGCCACTACCAGAGTTAGACGTAGAATTAGTGCAGGCGCTGGCCAAACACTGGCTGGTAACTGTAGAGCAGCAAGACGACAAAGTGCTAACAAAGTTATACCCTATGCCCTAAATGAAAGAAGTAATACTAACAGCTGCCAGCATATTAGGAACGCTGGGCGGCTGGGAAATGATCAAGTATTTATTAAACAGAAAAACTAACACCAGGAAAGCCGAGGCCGAGGCCGACAGCAGCGAGTTTACCGTACTGCGTGATACCGTAGTATTTTTGCAGGAACAGTTACAAAAGAAAGAAGAACGATTTGCCGAGCAGACCGATTTAGTAAGAAAACTAACCAGCGAAAATTTAGAGCTGACACGCGAAAACGCTATGCTGAAAGCGGAACGCAGCCTAAAGCTATGCGAGCGTAGAAACTGTATGAACCGAGAACCACAAAGCGGATATTAGTATGCGAAAGATAACGAAGATTATAGTACACTGTAGCGCGACCCCAGAGGGCCGCGACTACACAGTGGCCGATATAGACCGCTGGCACAAGCAGCGCGGCTGGAAAGGTATAGGCTACCACTACGTAGTATATCGAGACGGCAGCGTACACACTGGCCGAGACGTGGCAGCTATCGGCGCGCACTGCACCGGCCAGAACGCAAACAGTATAGGTATCTGCTATATCGGCGGCTGCGCTGCTGATGGCAAGACACCAAAGGACACCAGGACACCGGCACAACGCGAAGCACTGCGCGACCTGGTAGAGTTATTAAAAACCGAATACCCTAACGCGACGATCCACGGCCACCGCGAATTTGCTAACAAAGCGTGCCCGTGCTTCGATGTAAAAACAGATCTGTAGTATGAAACATTTTTTAGTTATTGTTTCAGCGCTGATACTGGCCAGCTGCGCCAGTATGCGCCATACGTCCACCCACCAGGTAGACCGCGATAGTACCTACCTAAGCACCCGCCAGCTGGATAGCCTATATAGGGCGTTTTGGCAGCGTGATAGCGTTTATAGGCGCGACAGTATACACGTATACCAAAAGGGCGATACCGTTACTAAATACGTCGAAAAAGAGGTATACAAGTGGCGCACCAGAACAGACACTATATACCGCGATCGCTGGCGCGTCGATACTATGTACGTCGAGCGCGTGGATAGTGTTACAGTGGAAAAACCCGTATATATTGAAAAGCAGATAAAGTGGTATAACCAGGGCTTTATATGGCTGGGCCGCTTATGCTGCATAGCGTTAATACTTTGGGCGCTGTTTCTATACTTAAAGCGAAAATTTTAGCATTTCTGTAAAGTGTTATTACGGCAGCCGTGCAAACCCGCGAGGGCAAGCGCGGCTATTTTTCTGCCAGGTAGTCCAGTACCTGCCTATTAGCTACGTCGATTTTATCCAGGCTGTATTTAATGTATACACCGGTAACAGTGCTGCCGTGCTTATGGCCCAGGGCTTCGCTTATGGTATCTTTGGGTATATCGAGATCTACAGCGTAGTTAGCCCAGCTGTAGCGCGCCCAGTACCACGTTAGGCCCGTTTCCAGTTTACCCAGTAGCTCGTTACAGCTTTGGCGAAACTGCGTACCCTTTTCGGCGAAGCTCAGCAGATGATCTTTACCTGGGTATTTGTCTATTATGGCCTGCGCTTCCGGCTCTATCTTAATGCTGTAATTTTTGCCCGTTTTAGCGCGTTTATAGTTTAGACGACCATTTACTATACAGTCTTTAGGTAAGGCCAGCAGATCGGCCATATTTATACCAATTAGGTAGAAAGACAGCATAAACGCGTCCTTAAATCGTGCTGTTTTTCCTTTTACCTCAGTATCGCGGATCCTGCGCAGCGTCTCTACTGGCAAATTACGCATAGGCGTATCGGCTTCGGCCCTGCTGTTTACTTTCGTATAGGCTTTATTAACTGGCACGCCGTCGTCCTCAGCGTATTTTATTACCGTCTTAATTACTTTTAAGTATTTGGCCACTGTGTTACGTTTTAGGCCGTCGCTTTCCAGCTTATTTACGAAAGCCTCAAACCAGGCATACGACATATCGGCAAAGCGTAAGTTATCGACGTCGCAGTAAGCGGCCAGGCGGTTTTTGGTAGTTATGTACGATACCCTGGTATGATCTGTTTTTAAGGCGCCCACTTTGTCGAGATAATCGCCCAGCGTAGGTACGCCGATAGTAGGCGAGGTTAGCGACATATTAGTAAGCATTTCGCGCAGCTGGGCTGTAGTATATGTATCGTACTGGCCCGTTTCGCGCAGCTCCATTATACGGTTAGTAACCCTAAGCAGCGACGTACTTAATATATTATTTATCGTACGGGCCTGCTTACCGGTGCAGATCTGTAGGCGCGCGTCCCAGTCTTTAGCTTCCAGGTATATACCAGTAGCCAAATATAAGTTAGTGCCGTACCCTACTTTTATCTGGACTGGGTACGTGCCGTCTTTAAGCGCGCGGCGGGTATCGAGACGTAAAGCTGATCTACTCATTTGCTGAAAATTTGCTGAATTATGTACCCTAATAGACCTACAACTACCATAAAACGCGGTATTTTTGCTGATTTTGGCGGGCGAAACGCCCAGATTTACTATTTTATTATTTTTGCAAATCGTTGATTATTAGCGAACTAACCACCATAACCGGAACAAATACAGCACGTCCCCTTTGGGATTGAGGGTTTCTGTGCCATTTCTGTATTATTCTGTTAAAACATGCAAAGATAATAACTTGTTTTGACTTTTTGAAAGGATGTTCCTGCAATTAAATATACTTAGAGGTCCTGGCGGCATTGTTCCCCAAACGGGGGGATCTCTGCCCGGACCTCTAAGTATATTCGATGAATTTATTGTCTTTTACCAAAGATCAAGTCCAGCAAGTGAGACCTTGCCATCTTCGGTCACATTGATCTTGACTCTTGCCCCATTGTAAACCAATTCGAATTGATAGAAGTTTCCGTCTGGAGTCTGGATATAATCGATCTCGGAATCTTCAAGCAATGCCGATGCGTATTGTGAATTTTGCAGAAATTCCTTGATGGATGCCGGCACTGCGCTGATATGAAGGTCTGTCTCTGTCCTTACCCAAGTTCCATCCGACCTGAACCACGCTGTGTGGTCGATTTCGTTCGGAGGGGTACCTGTGTCAAATGAAACTTCCCAATATACACCTTCGCGCTCCCACTCCACGTCCCATGCACCCGGGTACATGTTCTCGAAACGGTCCAGAACACTTGATGACGGCTTTCCGTCTTCGTATTCGTCGCATGATGTGACGGCAAATACTGATGCAGCAATTGCCATCAGAAGTGCAAATTTCTTCATTCTCTAGTCATCAATTTCAATAAGGTTGAACTTCTTGTTGAAATTAAGCTCCAGTCTGTTCGAGAGCTTTACCTCATATGATTTCCTTCCCACTTCATACTCTCTGAATGTAGCGTCCGGATAGTGTACCTTCACATAATCCCTTATCTGGTATGGAATGAGGTCTTCAGGAATTGCCTGTCCATTGGATTCAATCTTCTCCAATGCACCTCCGTTGGTGAACTGAATCTTAAAGCCGTTATCAAGAGCAACAGTATATTCAGGGAATATGATGTCGTCATCCTGAACGGTATACAGAACCTTTACATCCTGGAAATTTACATTTATGAAGTTCTTGGCCTCGAGAGGCAGTTTATCGAATGGTATAGGCCTGTCGTCAGCTATTGCTGCAAATGTTATTGCAAATACGCCTGCTAGCGTGATAATAATCCTCTTCATAGTTTTAATTTTTAATTATTCTAAATAACTTACTGCAAAAATAGTACTTATTTCCGAAACACCAAGGTTTTTTACATAAATTTGAATAATTTTAAATTATTGGTGTCGGGAATATGTTGGAGAGGCGTATCCTGATGGGCTATCCTATAATATATTTGCTTTTCGGTATGAATGAAAGCAGCCGCGTCACCACAATACCGATAAAATATGTTATTGCAGCAGATATTATCATGGTGAGCGGGGTTGCTATTCCCCATGATTTCACCCAGGCGAAAACCGGTACCAGAATAAACATGTGCATCAGATATATGCCGTAGCTTGCTTTTGATACAGGATTGACTATGTGTCTATATATCCATCCTGACGATGTAATCTTTCGGATAAGCATAAAGTAAGCGACAGTCTGCATCATTACTCCAAATGTGCAGAAGTTCCATGTGGTTTCCATGTATACGGCTGTTTCATATGAGGCGGATAACGGAAAACCGCCTTCTTTTGGCATCAGCTCCCAGAATCCGCCCGCAGTGACTGCATATCCTGCAATCCAGAACGGGACGGCTACGGCCAATGTCTTTGCCCAGGAAAGTTCCTTCACATAAGTCCTAAGGTAGTGCCCCAGTACAAGGTATCCGATGAAACCGCTTATATAATAGAATGCTCCGAACTCGTTCCATGGACATTCTCCCCATAGATTCGGATATCCTGTAACGGCTTGTGCTGCCGGACGGAAGAATGGAAGAATTGTGGTGAATGCCCAAATGTATAGGAATCCTCTTTCTTCCTTGCGGGATACTTTCCCGGCCCATGGAGAAAGCAGCGGCATCAGCATATAGACCCCTATCAGCATATATACGAACCATAGATGGCCGCTGTGCATCATGAAGTTGAATCTCAGGGTACTAAAGTTGGCGGTGATGTCGAACGATTCACCAGCTCCTGCCATTGGTATGACGGCATATAAGACTGTCCATACGATAAAGGGGATCAGTACTCGTGAAAATCTCTTTTTAAAGAATGTGATTGTGTCGGTCTTCAGCGGGAAGAGCAGGTAGCTTGAGGCCATTACGAACAATGGGACTGCCGGACGCAGGGCTGAATTGATAACAGTAGTCCAGAATGCGTCTCCCCAGGAGGCTATATATGTCCCCTCAGACCCTCCCAGATAAAAGGGTTCGATGCAGTGGACCAGAATCACCATGAAGCATGCAATGAATCTCAGCCAGTCTAAAAATACTATTCTTTCGGATGACATTATTTCGCAGGTTTTTGGAATTTTATGCAGCACCAGTTGTCGATGGAGTCATGGCTTACGTACTCCAGTCCGGAGTTCTGTGCCATTCCTATAATCATAGGCATATCCTCCACGTAGAATCCGCTGACAAAGAGCAGTCCTCCTTTGCGGATGCATAGCGCATATGTCGGTATATCCTGAAGCAGGATATTGCGGTTGATGTTGGCCAGAAGCACGTCGTAGGTGTTCCGCTGGAGCAGGGAAGCGTCGCCGCAATATGTCTCCATGACCTTTCCTACGCGGTTTTTGCGCGCATTGTCATATGCCGATATGGCTGCTACGGCATCGATGTCGATGCCATATACATGCGCCGCCTTCATCTTTGCGGCAAGAATGGCCAGCACCGCCGTGCCGCATCCCATGTCCATCACGACCTTTCCCTTCACGGCATCCTCGTTCTGCAGAAGGGCGCGGCACATCATATATGTTGTCTGGTGGTGCCCGGTGCCGAAGGCCATCTTAGGGTCTATGGTGATGTTGAATCTTGTTTTCTTCAGGCCTTCGTGGAATGAAGCTTTGATTGTACATTTCCCATCCACTACAATAGGAGGGAACTGACTCTCCCACACTGCGTTCCAGTTTACTGCCGGCATCAGCCTTGCCGTGTAGTCGGCCTTGAACCCATAATCCTCGATGCCTCCCATGATTACCTTCAAGGCCTGCGGGTCGTAGAGTTCCTTCTGGATGTAGCAGTTGAGGTAAGGCTCCTCGCTGCTGAATGATTCGAAAGGCAGTTCGCTGATTTCTGCTGTAACTATTTCTGCATTTTCTTCGCTGAAGGGCTCTATTCTGATGGCCACTTCGATGTATTCCTGACTATTCATTGCTGTGTTGTTTCTTCGTTGGTTGTTTCACTTTCGTTCAGCTGTTTCTCCTCTTCTTCAGAGAGGCCTTCAAGCTTCTGGTCCACTGCCCTGACGTAACCTATCTTCTTTATGAAATTCTGCATTTCAGTGGCTTTCCTGTTTTCTTCGATGGCATTATCCACGCCTTTGTCGTAGATGCCCCTGATAGATTGCAGCAGATTCACCTTTGTCTTGTCTATGACAGTAGAGAATACCGGCACATCCTCGCTCTTGTACTTGGCTTTTCCTATCTTGAAACTCATGTCGTCAAAGTTGTCTCCGTAAAGGTCCACTCCAAGCTTTATCAGGAACGGAGACTTTATGAGGGATGCATGGTATCTGAAAGACTGGTCGAGGTTCTGCACTCCGCTCATCGCCAGAGTGTATCTGTCCATCTTCATTACGAACGGGAACACTTCCAGGGTGCTGTTACGGATAAGCCCCTCTACTGTCATGCTGTTTATCCTGCCTTCCTCCTTGTTCTTGAACATCAGTTTCTTTGCCAGAGATGTGTATAATTCGCTGTCGCTGATCGTCAGATTCTTGCCGCCTATCCTCATCACTCCGTCGATGCTTGGCATCACTATATTCATCATGGTGTCCAGCTCTGCTGTGGCGCTGACCTCGCAGTTCAGCAGTCCCTTGAAAGACTTGAGCATAGGCATCAGAGAGTCTACGGCCGGCATCAGATTGATTACCTTCTCGGCTGTTATATCCTCGAAACTTATGCTGAATCCTGTCTTGAGGTCTTTCTTTGTCCTTGTAGAATAGAATGCGTCCAAGGAAATGTCTCCCATGTTTGTGCTCGCTGATGTGTTGGTTATCTGGACGCATCTTTCCTTCATTATCAGTTCCGCTGTCATTCTGTCGATGACAAGGTCATGGTATGTTACTCCCGATGCATTTAGGGTAATGTCTGCATTTACGTTGGAAGGAACCACCAGAAGTGACGATTCTGAGGCTATGGAAGTCGTGTCAGAAGTCACGATCTCAAGGAATTCCTCATCATTCACTTCTTCGCTGACTTTCAGATTATCCGGGTTGAACCTCATTCCTTTCTGATATGCCGTCAGCAGCTGGTCAGCATCAATCTTTTGAGTACCGATGTTAAGGTCTGCCTTTATCAAGCCTTTCCTGAGAAGGGCTCTGCGGAGTCCGGTAAGCTTACCCTGTGCTTCTATCTCTGAATCGCCCAGAACCAGACGGAGCGAGTCAAGACCTATCTCATTATTGGTAAAATGACCTTCGAACTTGTCCAGTCTGTTTCTCAGCGGAAGATAAGGCGTCATGACGAAGCCGTTCCTGACCGATATCTTTCCGTCAAGATCCCACTCCCTGAAATATTTGGCCACGCTTTCGTCAAGTCTTATGTCGATGTCCTGCTTCTTGAAATCTTCTTCCTTCATCCATTCCGGCACCGGCCTCGAGGCTCTTTGTGCTCTGGAATGTGCAAACAGGGAATCCCTCGGTATATCTGGATATACGTTTGCAAGCGAGTCCAGATAAGATGAGATCCTCTTGCGTCTTTCCACGGTGTTCATTGCGGCCTTTACCTTCATTTGGGCATCGGAAACCATCGCTCTGTTGGACTGGGTGCTCACGAATATCCTTTCGTTGCTGCTGGTGAGACTCATTACCGGTATATCAGGATGTTCTTTCTTCGGCATGAGCAGGAACCGGTTAGTCGTGTTCTTTACCCGGATTCTCGAAGATGCGGCATCCTTTACGGATAATGTCTTGGCTTTGAACATTCCGGACAGAGGGTTGATTCTTGATGTGTCTGCTGATGCACTGTTCTTTGCACTTATGAAGATTTCTTCTCCCTGAGCAGTCAGCAGATTCCTGTAATTTATATCAAATTTTGCCATGTTGCCGGTAACTCCGATGAGCCTGAAGGTCTTTGTCGAGTCCCTGCGCGAGGTTCTGGATTCCGGTCCGAGGGTTATGTCTATCCCAGTCAGGGCAATGTCAATAGTGTCGACAGGAGAACGCAGCACGATGGTATCCCCCTTTATATATCCTTTCAGGTCTGCCTTTGAAAAGTTATACATGTTTGCCTGCGACATCCTTATGGTGCCGTCGATGCCTGCGATAAGTCTGCCCTTGGACTCTATCTGCAGTGTGTCCGGAAGGAATACCTTGAGCGAATCGAATGCTGCGGACATTTTGCCGTTTACCTTGAATGCTGGGTCTTTGCCGAGAAGGTCATGTACTCTTCCATTGGCGCTGAACCCCATTCCGGCTGAAAATACATCAATGGTGTCCAGATTTATGTCGATTTCTCCCTTGCTCCCCGTTTCAGCCTGCATCTTCATGAACATTCTTATGTCTCTGTCGAATGCTTTGTGGCGGGTTTTCGACTCCGGTACATTTACGTTGACATTTATGTCCGGAAGTCTGCCCGAGATGTGGTCATAACTGCCTCGTATGTCTATGTCCATGTTCAAAGAAGCATCTGTGGTGATGTCTGCAGCTTCTGGGATAAAGTTCTTTATGAATCCGTCCATGACCCCCTGGATCCTGCATCCGTTGATGTTGATATCCGCATCTATGCCGGTCCTGCCCTGCATCAGTCTGATTTGCGCATCTGCCTTTACAGGTATAGATGCGATCTCTGCCGTGAAATCTTCCAATCTCAGGGCAGGCACACTGTCTTTCGGAAAATGCATGCTTCCCTCCATGGTTACAGGTATTCTCAATCTTCCGAATGACCTGGTGGCCATATGGGTCTTGAATTCTGTACGGATGTCCATATGCCCGTCTTTCTCGTCGATATGGAATCTGTCCACGCCCAGAGCTAGTGTATCTGCCTTGAGTCTTCCGGCCACGAACATGCTGTCCAGGCGAAGCCCCAGTCTGTTGCGTGATATATTTCTCGTATGTATGCGTCCGTCGAATTCCATCCCCTTAAGGTCAATCATGGCGAATACCGTATCCCTGCTGTCAGTATAAACGATGTGCGGATGATTTGTAAACCGGATGGTCCCTAACGAAATCCTTGGGAGTGAAGATGAATCTTCATTGATGTCAGCTGTCCCGATTGTGTCGGCATTTTCCGTTGCTCCGAATATATTCCAGTTTGCACTTCCGTCAGCGTATGCATGGGCGAATATCCTCGGCTTGTCCAGAGCTATATAAGGCAGTCGTATAGTGCCGGAAAGCAATGCCGGCGTGCTTAAAGATATGGTGAACTTCCTGAACGCAGCAAGAGTATCGGCAGATTCTCCTCTGCCGGCCCTCATCAAATGACCTTGAGCACCGAGCTTCTCCTTCATGGCGAAACGGTCCGACGGATATGTCAGGGAAAAGTCCTCGAGGGTCAGACTTACTTTTGGAAAACGTTCGAATACAGATACATATGCATTGCCGAACTTTAGGTCTGCCTCGATGTATTCGGCCGCATATCTGTTCATGACCTTGGTCAGTATAGAGGGCGATAGCGCTACCTGCAGCAGAATCAGCAGAGCAATCCATATTCCTATTATCCATCCTGCAATCTTCAGCAGGATTACTATTGTCCTTTTCCAGTTCATCAGAAATAGCTTTTAACTTACAAAGTTATGAAAATTAGCCTCGTAAATCAAGATTTTAAATCCTTAACATTTTTGTTGCTCAAAACTTAGATAATTCTTAATTTTGCGTTGAAATAAATCAGCTTGCAATGGATACACCTTTTGTATATGACAGATATGTGACCGGAAGGAATTTTGTCGGCCGCAAGATGGACTGCACAATATTGTCCAATCTTCTGGAAGCAGGAGAAAATGTAGTGATGTATGAGCCTCCGAAATCCGGAAAGATGTCAGTGATCCAGCAGACCCTCTATAACAGGAGAGCTTCCGGAAAACAGTTCATGGTAGTGCGTGTCAATATGTTCAATATCCGCACGATAGAGGATTTCCTTATCAAATACGGGGCGGCTGTCATCCGTCCGCTGTATTCGACCCAATATGAATATGCTTCCGTTGTGGCAAAGTATCTTGAGGGAACGCATTTTGTGTTCGATCCTTCAAGATTCGCATCCTGCGGTGAGGTCGTGTCCGTAAACTGGACCCTGGATGCGAATGATATGGAGCAGATGATCCGGCTTCCGGCCAAGATAGCGCGTGAGAAGGGAGTCCCATACTATGTCATTCTTGAGGAATTCCAGATGATAATGATGGATAAGGATTATGAGGATTTGCTGAAAGTGATGGAAACGGTCCTTTCTGAAAGGAATCCTCAGGTCTCCTATATATTCGCAGGCTCACAGGTAAATGCGATGAAATACATATTCGCGGAGCGAAAGTTCTTCCATAGAATGGTTGAGTATCTCCAGCTTCAGCCCGTGGATGATAGGGAAATAATAGAGCATATCGTCAGGGGCTTCATGCAGACAGGAAAAGTCATCGAAAGGGAGCTTGTCCTTGGGGCGTGCAAGCTGTTCCGCGGACAGATGTGGTATCTGAATCATTTTACTTCCATCTGCGATACGATGACCAGGGGATATTTGAATGAAGGAATCCTTATGGAGGCCCTTAAAGTTATAATCTCCATTCATGAGCCCCGTTTCAATTCCATTGTCAATGACCTGACGGATCATCAGTTGAGTCTTCTGAAGGCTGTCCTTGACGGAGTCGTCAAGTTCAGTTCATCTGAAGTTATCGAAAGGTATCGTCTGAATTCATCCGCAAATGTAAGGCGCGTGAAGGACGCTCTTAAGAAGAAGGAGGTAATCACATTCAACGAAAAGGATGAGCCTGTAATCCTCGACCCTCTTTTCGAATACTGGGTAAGGAAGCATTATTTTGAAATGGAGTAATATGAGAAAGAAGATTGTTGTTCTGACCGGCGCCGGAGTCAGTGCGGAGAGCGGTATCTCGACTTTCCGTGATAGTGACGGTCTCTGGGAAAATTTTAGAGTGGAGGATGTTGCCTCTATTGAAGGCTGGTACAGGGATCCTGCAGTAGTCATGGATTTCTATAATCAACGTCGTGCGCAGCTCTCCGAGGTGAGACCTAATGCCGCTCATCTTGCGATAGCAGACCTTGAAAAGGAGTATGATGTGACTGTAGTGACCCAGAATGTGGATAATCTTCATGAAAGAGCCGGGAGTACAAAGATTATTCATCTTCACGGAGAACTTACCAAGGTGCGTCCTGAGAATTGCTGCAATGAGATGGACGGATTCTCAGAGGAGACGGTCTTTGATATAGGGACAGAACCGGTACATATCGGAGATCTTGCTCCGAACGGTGCCCAGCTCCGCCCGCATATTGTCTGGTTCGGTGAGGCTGTGCCGAAGATCGAGGCCGCAATTGATGCGGTGGAGGCTGCTGATATTCTTCTGATAGTGGGCACATCCCTTCAGGTATATCCTGCGGCAGGACTGTACCGCTATGCAGGACCGGATACACCTATATATATAATTGACCCTAATGATGTGCCGGTCCGTGACCCTCGGGTGACTCACGTAAAGGACGTTGCTACCAGGGGAATGGAAAAGTTCAGACAGCTCTTGTAAATTAAAATAATATGCTTATCTTTGCAGCCCTAAATAAAAGGAGGTGGTATTAGCATGATTATAGTTCCAGTAAAGGATGGCGAGAGCATTGAGAAGGCTCTGAAGAAGTTCAAGAGAAAGTTCGAGAAGACAGGTGCGATTCGTGAGCTCCGCGCAAGAAAGACTTTCGTGAAGCCGTCAGTAAAGAAGAGAATGCAGATGCAGAAGGCTATCTACGTTCAGCACATGCAGCTCCAGGACGAGCAGTAATTTTTTATAAAGAAGATATTTAAAGATTGTCAAGCCAATGATAAAGAGCTGCATGAGCAGCCGCTTGCTGTCTAAAACTTTTAATATTTACAAGTTTTTATGTACGCAATCGTAGACATTGCAGGCCAGCAGTTTAAAGTTGAGGCTGGTATGGAAATCTTCGTAAACCGCCTCGCGGCTGAGAAGGGTGCTGCTGTTGAGTTCGACAAGGTTCTCCTTATCGGCGAGGACGGCGCAGTAAAGGTAGGTGCACCTTATGTTGATGGTGCTAAGGTTACAGCAACCGTACTTGATGACACTTGCAAGGGCAAGAAGGTTCTTGTTTTCAAGAAGAAGCGTCGCAAGGGTTACCAGAAGTGTAACGGTCACCGTCAGTATCTTACTAAACTTCAGATCAATACGATCGCTTAATTATTTGAGGAGGAATAGATTATGGCACATAAAAAAGGCGTCGGTAGTTCCAAGAACGGTCGTGAGTCACATAGCAAACGACTCGGTATCAAGAAATTCGGTGATCAGGTAGTAAAGGCAGGTAACATCCTCGTTCGTCAGAGAGGTACTGTACACAACCCAGGTCTGAATGTAGGAATGGGTAAAGATCACACTCTTTACGCGCTCGTAGACGGTAGAGTCAGCTTCCGTAAGAAGGCTGATAACAAATCTTACGTCTCGGTGGTCCCTTTTGAGAACTAAGCTCGGGGATTTATGAAAATGATAGAGGACTGTTATCCCGGGTGGATTCAGTCCTCTTTTTACGTGAAATAACAATAATTACAATAATATGCTGACTTTAAAACTGCTTCGCGAGAATCCGGAATTCGTGATTTCGAAGCTTGCCGTTAAGAACTTTGATGCAAGGGAGATTGTAGAGAAGATCAATGCACTTGATCAGAACAGGAGGGCTCTTCAGACTGAGCTTGACTCTTGTCTTGCAGAGCAGAAGAAGAAGGCTGCCCAGATTGGTGGCCTGATGAAGGAAGGCCGTAGAGAGGAAGCTGAGGCTGTAAAGGCTGAGGTGGCTGACCTCAAGGCACGTTCCGCAGAAATTGAAAAAGCATCACAGGAGAATAACTCGGAGCTTGACTCCCTGGTAGTGCTCCTTCCTAATATTCCGTGTGACATGGTTCCTGAAGGAAAGGGAGCTGAGGATAATGTGGTCGTTAAGACAGGAAACGAGATTCCTGAGCTTGGTGACAATAAACTTCCTCACTGGGAACTTGCCAGAAAGTATGATATCATTGACTTTGATCTGGGTGTCAAGCTGACTGGCGCAGGATTTCCTGTATATAAAGGAAAGGGTGCAAGACTTCAGCGTGCCCTGATCAACTTCTTCCTCGACTATAATACTAAAGCAGGATATCTTGAAGTAGAGCCACCTGTGCTTGTAAATGAGGCATCAGGCTTTGGTACAGGTCAGCTTCCTGATAAGGAAGGCCAGATGTATCACGCAACAGCTGATAATTTCTATCTCGTACCTACAGCAGAGGTTCCTGTGACCAATATTTTCAGAGATGTCATTCTCGCTAACAACGATTTTCCTGTGAAGATGACAGCCTACACTCCATGCTTCCGTCGTGAGGCAGGATCTTACGGAAAGGATGTCCGCGGACTCAACCGTCTGCATCAGTTCGATAAGGTGGAGATTGTTCGTGTGGAGAAGCCGGAGGAATCGTATGCAGCTCTTGATGAGATGATTGCTCATGTGGAGAGCATCGTAAAAGCCCTCGGACTTCCATACAGGATTCTTCGTCTGTGCGGTGGTGACATGAGCTTCACTTCTGCCATCACATATGATTTTGAAGTATATTCTGCAGCACAGGAGAGATGGCTTGAGATATCTTCAGTATCCAACTTCGAGTCATATCAGGCAAACCGTCTGAAACTCAGATATAAGGATGCAGAAGGCAAGACTCAGCTCGCACACACTCTCAACGGCAGCTCGCTTGCCCTTCCACGTGTTGTTGCGGCTCTTCTTGAGAATAACCAGAAAGGAGACAGGATAGAGATTCCGGAAGCTCTCCGTCCATACACCGGCTTTGACTACATTGACTAAGGCGAAGACCATATTAGGCATAGATCCCGGAACCAATATTCTTGGTTTCGGGATTATCCGTGTTGATTCCCATGGCCCGCAATATGTAGATATGGGGGTCTTCGACCTTCGCAAGATCAAGGATCCCTTTGAAAAACTTGCGAATATTTTTGCCGGTGTCTCTGAGTTGATTGAAGAACATTCTCCTGATTATCTGGCTGTGGAGTCTCCGTTTTACGGAAAGAATGCTCAGGTGATCCTGAAACTGGGAAGGGCTCAGGGTGCTGCTCTGACGGCTGCAGTCATGAAAGGCATACCAGTTGCAGAATATGCCCCAAGAAAGGCCAAGATCGCAATATGCGGCAACGGTGCTGCATCCAAGGAGCAGGTGGCCATGATGATTCAGAAAACCCTCAAGGTTGAACTGGACCCGAAATTTCTTGATGCCACGGATGCGCTTGCCATAGCCTTGTGTCATCATTATCAGATTTCCAACCCACTTGCTGCAGCAGGAGGAAAGCAGGACTGGAAGAAGTTTCTGGAGGCCAATCCGGGCAGAATAAAAAAATAAGATTAATTTTAAACTTTTGCACAGATATATTATCTAAACTTAGATTAAATATTGAAAAATGTCTTCTAAAACAGTATGTTCGTACGTTAAGTCAGTCTTTCTGACTCTCTTTCTTGCCTGCTTGGGAATTCCGTCCTTTGCTCAGGCAATATATTCCTTCAAGGTAGAGCTTGTAGATGCAGAGAAGTCTGAACCAGTTGCATATGCGACAGTTTCAGTGACAGTAAAGGGCGAGAAAGAACCTCTCAAATATGTTCTTACGGATGTGAATGGTCTTGGTACCATTAATAAATTGAAGAAGGGAACCTATATCTTCAAGGCTGAACTTATGGGATATAAGACCGTACAGAAAGAGGTTGTAGTCGAACAGAATGTGGATCTCGGCAAGATATCCATGAGCGAAGACGTGGAGGTTCTTGACGCTGCAAGTATTTCAGCGGTAGGTAATCCAATTATTGTAAAGAAAGACACCATAGAATATTCTGCATCTTCATTCAAGACATCAGATAACGACATGCTTGAGGAACTTCTGAAGAAGCTTCCTGGTGTGGAGGTGGAGTCAGACGGATCCATCACTGCTAACGGTGAGACTATCAAGAAAATCACCATTGATGGAAAGACATTCTTCCTGGATGATCCTCAGCTCGCTTCAAAAAATATCCCGGCTAAACTTATTGAGAAGGTTAAGGTTGTCGAGAAGAAATCTGACCAGGCAATGTTTACCGGAATTGATGACGGCGAGGAAGAGACTATAATAGACTTGTCGATGCGTCCAGGAATGATGAAGGGCTGGTTCGGAAATGTCATGGCCGGGGGAGGACACGATGTTCCCGGTCAGGGCTCTGACATGAATGATATGCGATATCAGGGTGCCGCAATGGTGGGCAGATTCACTGATAAGAGTCAGATAAGTCTCATTCTGAATGGAAATAACACTAACAACCGTGGATTTAATGATATGGCGGGATCCATGATGCGTGGAATGCGTGGCGGCCCAGGTGGTGGAAGAGGTATGGGCATGGGCGGCTGGGGCCGCGGAAACGGTATAACTACATCGTGGATGGGAGGTCTGAACGGAGCATTCACGCTCGTAGATGGTGCTATGGACCTTGCTGGCAACTATCTTTATAATGGTTCTGTCAATGATGTTATAGAAGATGTAAAGAAGATCACATTTAATGAAGGTAGCCGTCTGATCAATAACCAGTCGGGTATTGGCAGCACCATGACGCAGGGACATAGGATTGGAATGCGTCTGGAGCATAAATTTTCTGAAAATACTTCCATACTCTTCGAACCTCAGTTTCATATAGGTGGAGGATCATTCAATGAGTCGTCTGATTTTGAGACTTTGACTCAGTATGACGGTGCGGCAGATGCTGTCGAGACCAATAAGGGTTATACCAGCAATTTCGGCGAGAACGATAACTGGCAGGCAAACGGATTCCTGCTTTTCAGACAGAAGCTTGGTAAGCCCGGAAGAACAATATCAGCTAATATCCGGTATAACTTCAGCAATAATCTGATTAATGGCATAAACCAGTCGCTTACATCAAAGTATGATGATGAGAACGGTCTTTGGAGCGATGATGTCGTTAATCAGCGTTATAATCAGAAGTCTACCTCTGCATCCTTGAACGGTAGGGTGGTTTATACAGAGCCACTCGGACATGACCTTTTCCTTGAGGCTAATTACAGTTATGGATGGAACCGCAATTTCAGCGAGAAATTTACCTATAACAGCGGTTCAGATAAAATGACTGACGGAAAGCTCGAGTATAATCCGGATGGTGAGAAGCAGGATGAAAAATATTCAAACAGGATTCTCAATCGTGCCATTACCCAGCGAGCCGGCCTGAATATCAGCTATCAGAAGGAAAAGTTCAGGGCACAGCTCGGAGTTTCTGCCAATCCGACAGATACATATAACGAGACAACCGGACACAAGCCGTATAGAAATACAGTCGTGAACTGGTCTCCTCAGACAATGATGAACTACGAGTTCGATGATAACACCAATATCCGTTTCTTCTATTTCGGACGTTCGTCGCAGCCTTCTACTTCGCAGCTTCTTCCTGTGCCGGACAATTCCGACCCTATCAATATATCGCTTGGTAATCCGAATCTGAATCCTTACTTCAATCATAATCTTCGCGGTATGTTCGGATACACCAATAAGAAGACATTTACTTCTGTGCATGCGCGTTTCGGAGCGAGCCTTGTCGAGAATCCTATTACAAATGCAAGGTGGAACGACAAAGGTGTTCAGTATTCTATCCCGGTAAACGGTCCGAACAGCGGTTCTGCCGATCTCAGGGTTATGGTGAATTCTCCTTTCGGCAGCTCAGGATTCTCTATATTCTCGATGACTTTTGGACGTTATAATCAGTCCACTTCATATCAGGGAACCGGTAAACTGGATTCAGAGAAATATTATAATGCTGCAGAGGCTACTTTTGATTATAAGGCGTTCAATGAAGATCATGGTGACCTTGATGCCAGTGACGCATTTGTTGCCAATCTGACCCAGACCATGAGTTTCACTCAAAGACTCAGGGTGACTTACCGTAACGACTTCGTTGAACTGAGACTTGGAGGTAGAGCGCGTGTTAACAAGTCATGGTACACAATGAAGGACAGTGATGTTGCTGCTACGTGGAATAACCAGATAGACGCTTCCATGAACTGGACTATTCCGGGAGGAATCAATCTCATTGCCGACGTAGACTATAATTGGTATGAGGGCTATACTACTCCTCAGGAAAACGAAGTAGTGCTTAATGCAGAGATTACCAAACTGCTTTTCAAGAACAAGTTTACCCTTGCCCTGAAAGCATACGACATCCTCGGTCAGTCAAAGAATCTATCCGTAAATGATTCAGCCAACTTCCACACAGAGACCAGAAACAATACTCTCGGACGTTATGTCATCCTTTCATTGACTTACCGTTTCGGAAATTTCAACGGTAACGGACAGCATCGTGGCCCGGGAGGCCATATGGGCCCTCCTCACCGCAGATAATCATCTGTCCGAGAGTCGTCTTACTAAAAATGCCAGCAGGAGCATCCAGAAAAGGAAAGTGCATATGCGCCCTACGATGTCTCCGTGGATTACATAGAATGTCAGATCATTAAGAAGAGGAATCTGACTTTTGATTACAGCCGGCTCCCACCATGGGGTCGGCTGGATTATTTCTCCGGAAGGACTGATTATCGCACTGATGCCTGTATTTGCGCATCGCGCTATTGCCCTGCGGGTCTCGATTGCACGAAGTGATGCATAGCTGAGGTGCTGACGATATCCAGGAGTGTCTCCCCACCATGCGTCGTTTGTTATGATGGTCATGGCTTCAGCTCCCTTGCGGATGTAATCCGTATAGTATTCCCCATAAACTGATTCATAACATACTGCGCACCCCACGGGAATTCTGTTGCCGCTGAGTGACTCCACGTTGAGGAGTGATACCTCCTCCTGTCCCACGCATCTTCCCATAACTCCTCCCAAAAGGTCGTCGATTTTACAGAATATGGCAGGATATGGAGTGTGTTCCACTCCTACAACGAGTTTGCTCTTGTGGAATATCTCTGTCCGTAGTGTCCCGTCAGTAATCAGTGCCGAATTGTGCGACTCCACCCACAGGTTGTCACCAAGTTTTCTTGCTGTAGATGACGGTGCCTCGGTGGATTCGATATAATCATATGATGATGCTCCGAAAAGTATGTTTACATTAGGATAATCCTTCAGGAATCCGGTAAATCGTCTCCATGTGCGGCTGCGCTGATACTCTCCCGGGATGATATCGCGCGTGAATGTTTCAGGTGCCAGAACCAGAAGCGGGGATGCTGTCGAATCATTCTTCCTTTGTTCGAGAGATTTCTCGGCATGATCAATAAGAATTGCGTTCTGCTGCTCCTGGGTCATTGCCTGGAACTTGTTGTATGGGTCGATGTTAGGCTGGATGATGAGCACTTCAAGCTGTCGGCCGCTGTCATTCATGCTGTCCTGATACTGTTTCTCTATGGAAGATGAAACGACGGGTGGAATAATGAAAAGCGCAAGTATGCCGGTTATTGCGGCAATTCTTGCCTTTATGTTCCATTCACCCCATCTTCCTGAAGACATGCTTGTCATGAGACCGAAAAGGCTGAGGTTGGAAACCCATATCCAGAGTGAGCCTCCGAGCGAACCTGTGAATTCATACCATTGTATTGCCCATGTGGTCCTTGCGAAAGAGTTGCCGAGCACCAGCCACGGCCAAGAGATCTCAGCATCGAAATAGAATCTTTCCCAGGCTATCCATGTTACCATCAGAAAGATGTAAGGCAAGGCACCGGAAAATCTTTTCCTGCTCATGCGGAAAAGTCCGAAAACCAGCGACATCTGCAGTGCATTGGCAAAAATCGCGAACAGACCGCCTCCGATAGTGGCGTTGCACACCCAGAATGTGGTCGCGGCATTCCACAGCACAAAGGCACTGTAATGATATATCCATATATGCTTCTTCCCGAGAATGGAGGCGATTCTTTCCATGCATAGCAGGGGAATGATCCCGAATAACGCCATCAGTCCAGTGCCAGGTACTATATATGGGAGCGACATCATCACCACAAACAGCAGGATAAGACTCCATATTAGGATATTCTCTTTTTTCATATAACAACTCTTTACCGTCAGGCAAAGTTATAAAAATTATTGCTACCTTTGTGTGATTATGGCTTTGTAAGTACACGATTTAAAGTCGCTTATTTATGATAGAGGAAATTATTAAGGCTTTTCTGGTCGGCGTATGTGCTTCGGTTCCAGTCGGACCGATAGCTATTTTTGTGGTACAGAAGTCTTTAAGCCAAGGACATAAAGCAGGATTCATTGCCGGCCTTGGCGCGAGTGTAGTCGATACCATATTTGCAATCATAGCCATATTTGCGCTTGCTTTTGCCCAGGAATTCATCAACCAGCATCAGAATATAATCCTTTTGGCAGGAGGTGTCGTGCTGATTCTGCTTGGTATAAGCATGGCGTTTTCAGATCCTTTCAAGAGGATAAAAGGGGAAGGATATTCTTCTGTGTCCCCTAAGGATTTTGGAAAGTCGGTGGCTATGGGCCTTTCCAACCCTATGGCCATATTCGTGCTCTTTACCCTGTTTGCCTTCTTCGGACTCACGGATGATGCTCCCCATACATGGAAGGTCGCGCCGATCATTCTGTCGGTAAGCGCCGGTACGGTGGTGTGGTGGTTCGGACTGTCATGGCTCATAAGCCGTTTCCGCAAGAAGTTCAAGATGAGGACCATTCTGTGGATCAGCAGGGTGACCGGAGCGATTGTCGTGATAATCGGTATCGCATTGCTCGGGCAGGGCTTCTTCAATATCCTGTTCAAGGGTATGCCAATCATATAATCAAATAGTTTCTTATCATGGAAAGATCAAAAGTTTTCTTCACCGATCTTAGGACTGTTCCGGGAAATGACCTCCTGACTAAACTGGAGAGGCTTATCCGTCGTGCAGGAATAGGCAATATCGACTTTGAAGGTAAGTTTACAGCTGTCAAGATTCATTTCGGAGAGCCTGGCAATATGGCGTATATCCGTCCTAATTATGCTGCACGTGTGATTGATGTAATCCGTTCTCTTGGTGGAAAGCCGTTCCTTACGGATTCGAATACCCTCTATACCGGTGGCCGCTCCAATGCAGTGGATCATATTAATGCTGCGAACGAGAATGGTTTCAACAGGATAGGAGCTCATGCAGATGTTATTATAGCTGATGGCCTTAAGGGAACCGACTATAAGGAAGTGCCTTGCGGTGGCCACTATTGTCCTGCTCCGAAAATCGGTGCGGCTATCGCAGATGCTGATATCGTGATTTCGATGAATCATTTCAAGGGGCATGAGCAGAGCGGTTTCGGCGGTGCGTTGAAGAATCTCGGAATGGGTTCTGCGAGTGTGGGAGGAAAACTGGAGCTTCACTCTTCTTCACAGCCTTGCATTAATGAGGATAACTGTATAGGATGCCGCATATGCGAGAAGTATTGCCGTCATGATGCGGTGAAGGTGGTGGACAGGAAGGCTGTAATCGACTATGACAAGTGTGTAGGATGCGGTCAGTGTGTGGCTGTGTGTCAGAAGTCTGCGGCTGTAATCAAGGATTATGATACTTCTGATGTGCTGAACAGCAAGATTGCAGAGTATGCTCTGGCGGTAGTGAAGGGAAAGCCGTCTTTCCATATCAGCTTTATTATGAATGTCTCTCCTAACTGTGATTGCTGGGGACATAACGATGCTGCCATTGTGCCGGACCTCGGAATAGCAGCTTCATTCGATCCGGTAGCGTTGGACTGTGCATGTGCTGATCTCGTCAAGGCTGCACCAAGCCTGGTCGGCAATGCTATTTCCGACAAGGACGGTGCCTGCACCTGCGGCCATCATCATCATAAAGGTGACGACAAGTTCCGCATCGTGCATCCGGATACCAATTGGGAGGCAGGTGTGGAATATGGAGAGAAGATCGGCTTGGGAAGCCGCGATTACGAACTTGTAAGAATCTAATATCTTATTATTTATATGGCAAAAAAAGAGGTTCAGGCTAAGAAACCGGTTCCTGGTGCATGGCTGCTGAAGCAGCTGCTTCTGGCTTTTGTTATAGTGGCGCTTCTTGTGACTGGCGCATATTTCCTGCTTACGGTTGTGACAATGCATGGAGAGGAAATTTCTGTTCCGGATTTCTCCAACCTTACAGAAGTTGAGGCATCGGAGCTTGCGTCCCTTAATAATATGAGAGTGGAAGTGACGGATTCTGTATTTGTGAAGAGAATGAGGAGGGGAACTGTTTACAGACAAAATCCATCTCCGGGTAGCAAGGTTAAGAAGGGACGTCGTATCCTTTTGACAATCAATGCCGTAAATCCGAAGGAAATCACTATGCCGGATCTTGTGGGCCATTCGATGCGTCAGGCAAAGGCTGAACTTCTTTCCCGTGGACTTATTCTCGGGAAACTTATTTATGTACATGATATAGCGACCAATAATGTTCTTCGTCAGCTGCATGGCAACAGAGAGGTCGAGCCGGGCAGTATGATTGAAAGCGAATCGGTTATAGATCTGGTTGTGGGCTTGAACTCCATGGACGAGACCACTTATGTGCCGTATCTTCCTGGACTGAAGTATCTGAGTGCAGTGGAAGCTGTGCATGATCATTCCCTTAATATTGGAAATATCACTTTTGATGATACGGTCAAGGATTATGAAGACAGTCTGAATGCTGTTGTATTTAATCAGCTCCCTATGCCTTCGGACACAATAGTTGTAAAAATGGGTAATCAGGTGGATATATGTCTTACTCTCGATCACTCGAAGATACCTGTGATGCCGGTAAAGGACGAGGCGGATTCGTTGGATGTTGAAATGCAGTAGCTGTATGAAGGATATGTTTTATGACATGGAGGATGCTCCATTAGAGGATTTCGATCCGGTTACTGCCGGCGATGAGGTAGCTTATGAAGATGAGCAGCAGGAGATGTTCGAACATTACAGGTTCGACATCGCTGCTGGCCAGGTGCCGATGCGTGTGGATAAATACCTGTCTACCCATATGGAATATACCTCGCGTCACCGCATTCAGCTTGCGATAAAGGCCGAATATATCCGGGTCAATGATAAGATAGTGAAAGCCAACTATATCGTACGTCCTGGAGATGTCGTCACTTTTGTGATGCCTTATCAGAGACGTGGTCTTGAGATTCTGCCGGAGGCTATACCTTTAAATATAGTTTATGAGGATGAAGATGTGCTTGTGCTGAACAAGGAAGCAGGCATGGTCGTGCATCCGGGCCATGGACATTTCAGCGGAACGCTTGTGAATGCCTTGGCTCATCACCTTGGAATTTCACAGGGCCCTGATGCCCAGGATGAGAGGATGGGAGTGCTGGTGCACCGCATTGACAAGGATACGTCCGGTCTCCTCGTCGTTGCAAAGAACGATGAGGCCCAGCTCAATCTTGCAAAGCAGTTCTTCGTTCACTCAATAGAACGTCGCTATGTGGCCATTGTGTGGGGAAACCTCAAAGATGACGAAGGTACTATTATCGGTAATATCGGTCGCGATCCTAACGACAGGATGCGTTTCAAGGTATTCCCTGAGGGAGATCATGGAAAGCACGCGGTAACACATTACAGAGTGCTGGAGAGATTCGGCTATGTGACTGTGGTGGAGTGCCGTCTGGAGACAGGACGTACCCACCAGATCCGTGTGCATTTCAACTGGATAGGTCATCCGCTTTTCAATGATGCAAGATACGACGGTGCAGAAATACGTAAAGGTACAATCTATGCGAAATACCGTCAGTTCATAGAGAATTGTTTCAGGCTCCTGCCGCGTCAGGCCCTGCATGCCAAGACATTGGGATTTGTGCACCCGCGCAGCGGAGATATGGTGAGGTTTGATTCTCCTCTTCCGGAAGACATGCAGTCTCTTATCGGGAAGTGGCGGAAGTACTCCGAGAATATGGCCCAGTTCCTTGAGGAATAATAATAAGAAGCTGCCATGAGGCAGCTTCTTATTCGTCTATAGGCTCCAAAAGTGGACTCTGGTCTGTGAAATAGCTTAAAATAGCATCTGTATAAGTTTTCGTTACCGGCAGAGGAGGGATGTTCTCATTGGCAAGATCCAGTATAAAGCCCTCGTTTTCCTTTCTAAGCATCGATACCTTCTTTATGTTTACGATGTACTTTCTGTTACATCTTACCAGTCCGCTGCTTCTGAAATCTTCTTCCACTGTCTTGAGACGGCAGCGCAGCATGTATTGCTTCATTTCGCCTTTGCTGTCTGTGTACCATACCTTGATATAATTATCATCAGACTCGATATAGTATAGGTTGTCTGGACTTATGGACAACTTGAGCGCTCCGCTATTGTCGAAAAGGGTAATCTTGGTATTCTGGGATTCTGGCTTAGGGGGCTCGTCGGTAACGATATGCTCATAGTTCAGAAGTTTGATTGTCTTGTCCTTGTCGATGATTGCGAAATACATTCCGGAGATTATGTAGGGTACTCCCAGTGCTATGGTGCCTGATGTGAGGGATCTTGGGAATATTTCCATGAAATCTCCGCTTCCGTGCAGTACGAATTCAATTGTGAACCATGTATATAGAAGACATGTGAGCAGAATTTCCACCACGCACCATATTATGTATACCAGATATGTCATCGAAAAGAATCGATTTGTCTTATACATCAGTATCCTGCTTGCGATAAGCATTGTTATGATTGTCGCTGCATAGGCAAGTGTGGTGAGGAATGTTCCTGAATTTCCCAATTCGAACCATGCAGTGTCAGAAAAAGGGATATATATGTTTAGGAAAATTATGGCAAAAAGAACCGAAAAGGTCACTGTGCCGATAAGTTGATACTTGCCCAGGAGGTACTCTGGTAGCTTTTTATTTAATATCATTTACGTTCCAGTTAAGGTTTCAGTGGTGACAAAATTATAAATTTTGCCACAAATAACCAAAATTCGCCATCCTCTCAAACGATGTGGTGGAATCCGCCATTCAATGCGGTTATCTCACCACATTTGTTTCCTGACCGACTTTATACGATATAATTTTGCGTCAGGTAAATTACTTTATTATGAAGATTAAAGGAACGGGGAGCGTGCTTCCCAAGAAGATTGTTACCAATGATATGCTGTCGGAATTTCTCGACACAAGTGATCAGTGGATTGCGTCAAGGACAGGGGTCAGGAGCCGTAAAGTGATTTCTGATGAGAAGCTTGAAGATATGGCAATCGAGGCTGCCTTGCTGGCATTGGAGGATACCGGAATGAATGCCGGGGATCTGGATCTTATCATATGTTCCAATGTTGTGAACGAGTATATAACCCCGCAGCTCAGCTGTATCATCCAGGGTGGTATCGGCGCCTCATGTCCGTGCATGGACATCAATTGTGCATGTGCCGGTTTCCTATATGCCTTAGATATTGCAGAGTCTTACAATAAGGCGGGTAAGGCTAGGAATGTGCTCATAGTGTGCGCAGAGGAACCGACAAGGATGACTGACTGGACTGACCGCAGGACCTGCGTCTTGTTTGGCGACGGTGCAGCTGCTGTAGTCCTCGGCGAGGGCGAAGGTATAAAAGGAATAAGCCTGTCGGCTGCGAGCGCAACAGATAAGCTCTGGCAATACAGAGTTTTGCAGCCGACTCCTTATATTACGAAGGAAGAGCATGATGTGCCTTTGCAGATGAAGGGGCAGGATGTGTTTAAGTTTGCTGTAAAGGCTGCCGGAAAGGATATATCCAAGACCCTTTCTGATGCCGGGGTCAGGCCGGATGATGTGGACTGGTATCTGGTCCATCAGGCTAATATACGCATTATCGAAGCAATACAGGATTATCTGGAGCAGCCTGAGTCTAAGTTCCCTGTAAATATATATGATCACGGTAACTCATCAAGTTCCAGTTGTCCGATACTTTTGGACGAAAACCGCAGAAAAGGGTTGTTGAGAGAAGGCGATATTGTAGTGTTGAGTGCGTTTGGGGCTGGATTCGTTTCAGGAGCTGCTGTGATTGAAATGTAACGTAAAATTTTTATATTTGTAAATTGAAAGCTTAATGAATATGGCTGAAAATAGGATCTGTAATCTGCTCGGAATCGAGTATCCGATATTTCAGGGTGGAATGGCATGGGTTGCTGATGCTTCTCTTGCTGCTGCTGTATCGCAGGCCGGAGGATTGGGGTTGATCTCCTCTGTCAATGCCGGCACCGAGGCAGTGAGAAACGAAATCCGGAAGTGCAGGGAATTGACAGATAAGCCGTTTGGCGTAAATATCATGCTTCAGGCTCCCAATGCGGATGAAATTGCTGCGATGGTGGTGGAGGAAGGCGTGAAGATTCTGACAACGGGTGCGGGATCTCCTGTGCGGTATATGCAGATGTGGAAGGATGCGGGAATAAAAGTGATACCTGTTGTGGCTTCTGTTGCCCTTGCTCTGAAGATGGAGGCAGCAGGAGCTGATGCCGTTGTCGCAGAAGGCGCCGAGTCCGGAGGACATGTAGGCGAGCTTCACACAATGGCTCTTGTTCCGCAGGTTGTAGATGCCCTGAATATTCCGGTGATAGCTGCAGGAGGTATCTGTGACGGCCGTGGTGCCGCTGCCGCATTTATGCTTGGGGCAGAAGCTGTTCAGGTGGGAACCCGCTTCCTTGCTGCGGAGGAATGCAATGTGCATGAAGTTTACAAGGAGAAGGTGATTAAGGCTACCGACATATCTACCATAGTGACTGGAAAGAGCCTCGGTCATCCGGTACGCTCGTTGAAGACACCTTTCTCAAAAACGTTTGCGCGTATGGAAAGCGACCCGTCGGTTTCTAAAGATGATATACTTGCCTTTGGCAGCGGAGCTCTAAGAAAGGCTGTACAGGAAGGAGCCTCTGACGGCAGCTATATGGCCGGTGAATGTGCCGGCATGGTAAAGAAGATTGAACCTGCTCAGGATATTGTTGAGGATATCATTCTGGGCGCTTATCGGATAATTGAATCTTATTGTAATTATACAATGTAAATAGAAGATTTTATGACAAGAAGAGTTGTTGTGACCGGCACGGGAATAATTTCTCCTGTCGGAAATGATGTAAAGACTTATTGGAAGAATATTGTTGAGGGAGTTTGTGGAATAGAACTTATAACTTCTTTCCCGACTGATGATCTTCCTGCGAAAGTGGCTGGAGAAGTGAAGGACTTTAATCCGGCGGATTATGAAATAGAACCCGGTTTTGCCAGAAAACAGGATCTGTTTACCATATATGCGGTGGCTGCAGCATGGCAGGCTGTGAAAGAGTCAGGCCTTGTATCTGCTGAAGACGGGAATATCGCTCCTGAGCGGTTCGGGGTATATGTCGGCTCCGGAATCGGAGGCTTCAAGACTATTGAGAAGGAGACTCTGAAGATGGCCAATGAAGGTCCGAGATGGGTTTCTCCGCTGTTCATACCTACCATAATCTCGAATATAGCGGCCGGAAATATAGCTATAAGGAATAATGCATGCGGACCATGTATGCCGGTTGTGACCGCTTGCGCAACTTCAACACATGCCATCGGTGAGGCTTTCAGAGCCATAAAACATGGCTATGCCGATGCCATAATTGCAGGCGGTTCCGAAGCCCCGCTTATTCCTCTCGCTATTGCTGGATTTGCCAATGCTAAGGCTCTGTCACGATCGGAAAATCCTAAATATTCATCACTTCCGTTCAATAAGAATCGTGGCGGTTTCGTGATGGGAGAGGGCGCTGCAATGCTTGTACTTGAGGAGTATGAACATGCGGTGGCACGTGGCGCAGAGATAATCGCTGAAGTCTGCGGCTACGGGAATACATGCGATGCTTACCATGTGACTGCACCGCGTCCTGACGGAAAGACTCAGGCTGCTGCCATAAGGCAGGCTCTTGATGAAGCCGGATATACTTCCGATGATGTGCTCTATATCAATGCTCATGGAACGGGAACCGCATTGAATGATGTATGTGAGACAATGGCCTTCAAACTGGCTCTTGGAGAGGATGCTTATAAAGCTCATGTAAGTTCTACAAAGGGCACTACGGGTCATATGCTTGGTGCTGCAGGTGGTGTTGAAGCTATTGCTGCGGTCCTCGCCTTGAAGAATGGAATAGTTCCTCCTACTGCCAATCTTGATGAAGTGGATCCGGAATGTGACTTGAACTACACTCCAAATGTAGCTGTCAAGGCTGATCTGACAATGGCTATATCTGATTCTCTTGGCTTCGGAGGCCATAACGGATGTATTGCGTTTAGAAAATATATAGATTAAATCTCTGACCTGATCTTAACCTGTTACATGTACTTTAACTTAAAAATATCAGCACACAATGAACAGAGACGAATTGAAACAGTATCTCCCCCACAGGGAACCGATGCTGTTGATTGATGAGGTGGTCATAGATGAGGCCGGCATTGCTCATGCGAGATACCGCATAAGAGAGGATGAATTTTTCTGCAGGGGACATTTCCCGGGCAATCCCTTGGTGCCAGGGGTCATTCAATGTGAGATTATGGCACAGAGTTGTGCTGCTCTCGTGCTTGGCGATCTGAAAGGTAAGACCACCCTATACACAGGAATGGATAACATCAGGTTCAAGAATCTTATAAAGCCGGGTGATCTTTGTGAGATTACTGCCAGACTTGATGATGTCAGAGGTAATATCTATTTCTGTAGTGCAGTCGTGAAAGTGGATGGAAAAATCTGCTGCAAAGGAAGTCTTTCCTTTGCGTTGGTAGATTGATTAAAATGAAAAGGAAGCTTAGCGCTTCCTTTTCATTTTTTTATGCGTCATCAGTATGAATTCGTCAGTCATTATCCTCTTGGCTGCCATCACATCCAGAATAGCTGCTGCCATCGGGAAAAGCATTGTCACAGAGAATATCATCTCTTCCCGGTACATGAAGAAATCCACACCCAACCATATCTGGAATCCCGTAAGGATGAGTGCTGTCAGCATGCATACCCTGGCTTGGAGAAATCTTGTCCTGTATGTGGCGATGCTGAAAACATTCGCTGTGGTCAGCATAATGAGGAGAATCAGATATGGAGTCTTTTCATAGTATCTTATCACTTCCTCTGAACCCTCGGGACCGATGATTGTCGCGAAGCGGCAGAAGAACATTGAAGCGATGAGTCCTGCAGAAACTGCAAGGTATAGTGTCTGTATTCTTTTCCACATGATATCCGGAGTTTTTAATGGAAGGACAAATGTAGGAAAATTCAAAATAAAAAACTAAATTTACACGATTATTGCGTTTGTGCAATTGTTTAACGATAACTAAAGTTATAGCCATGAGAATAGCAGAATCAGAACTTATAATCAATGGGGACGGGTCGGTGTTTCATCTTCATCTCCGTCCTGAAGAGCTTGCAGACAATGTAATACTCGTCGGAGATCCGGGCCGAGTGGATATGATTGCAGAATATTTTGAAGAGAAGGAATTCAGACATTCTTCACGCGAGTTCGTGTCTGTTACCGGAAAGTACAAAGGTGTCAGGATGACAGCTCTTTCTACAGGAATCGGAACCGATAACATCGATATCGTGATGAACGAACTGGATGCATTGGCAAATGTGGATTTCGAGACACGTGAAGTTAAGCCTGTCCACAGGACTCTTAATATCCTTCGTATAGGCACTTCCGGAGCCATACAGCCCGAGATTCCTCTTGGTGCCTTTGTCTTCTCTCACATTTCAGTCGGATGTGACGGCCTTTTGAACTGGTACACTGACCGTGACAAGATCGCGATGCTTGATATTGAGGAGGCTTTCAAGAAGCATACAGGATGGAACAAGCATCTTCCGGATCCTTATTTCGTAAGGGCAGGGGAGAAAATGATCGCTAAGTTCCGTGACTGTACCTACAAGGGCATGACCATTGCAGCTTCCGGCTTTTATGGCCCTCAGGGACGCGTTGTTCGTGTGCCGCTTGCAATGCCTGACATGATCGAGACTTTCGAGAGCTTCCGTTTCGGAGAAGAGAAGGTTACCAATTTTGAGATGGAGGGCTCTGCTATTGCGGGACTGGCAGCTCACTTGGGACATAACGCAGGTACAGTATGCTGCATTATAGCTCACCGCCACCATAAGGCAAGTAATCCGGATTACAAGCCTCAGGTGCGCAAGCTGATCGAATTGTGTCTGGAGAAACTTTCTGAGGAATAATCAGTTGCCGTAGAGCTCGTCACGAGACTGCGGGATATTTCCTCCTTTCAATACGTCGGGGTCTGAAATCCAGGCCTCGACGATTCTTTTCTTGCCGAGCATCACGTTTGTCTGCAGGAAGTCGGTCTGGAGGTCCATAGTGGTTTCCATGGACATCGCAATCTCATGACCATAATCAATGAAGTGATACATATTGAAGTTGTATCCGAATTTCTTGAATCTTTCCACCAGCTTACCACCTCCGAAGAATCCGAGGTGCAGGAAACGTATCTGCTTGTATGGGACAAGGTTGTCTGCTGTGCCATGGAGCATCAATGTAGGACAAGGTGCTGTCTTGAAGTCCACCAGCCCCTCCCTTGAAAGGATCGCTCCGGCGAATGACATCACACCGGTGTAATTGAATCCTGCAGGAAGTTCTGCAGCCCATGAGGTTTTGTTCGCTATTTCATATTCAGCCTGCATTACACTGATTGCGCCGGCTGACGAGCCGCTGACCACAAGGTTCTTCGGGTCCACCCCAAGCGATTTCGCGTTCTCGATAATATATCCAGTAGCTGCAAACAGGTCTTCTACAGCCATATGTATCGCTTTGTCCAGAGCGTTAACCTGTGCTATTCCGACCTTATCAGTGCCTTTGAGCCCCAATCTGTAATCGATTGAGATGATTCTGTAGCCGTTGGAAGTCATCTGGCTGAACCATTTCATGTAGTCTTCGTCATCTCTTGACCCACTGACGAATCCACCTCCGAACATGAATATTACTGTGGGTTTCTCCTTGCCCATGAATGTCTTCACGCTGCCTTTGGCAGGCTCATATATATCCATATAAAGCTCGCATGTGTCTCTTTGAGCGAACATGTATGTGTGGTCTGGAGAAATCATTTCCTGTGCTGAAATTGTTGTCGTGCCTGTCAGGGCCATCAGGCCGGCGGCAAAAGATATGAATCTATTCTTCACTGTCATTTTCTGTTATCAGTCTGTCAGATGGTATGAGCCTTCTGATTGCCTTGATCTTCCTGAAGAACCGGAAGGCAATCACGCGGACTGCTGTGTATGATGGAATTGCTGCAATCATAGATATTGGCCCTCCGATGTGGCCTACTACGAGCAGTACAATAAATATTTCGAGGGGCTTTGCCTTTATGCTTGTAGAATATATCACTGGTTGATAGAGAAAGTTATCTACAAGCTGGGTCGTGCAGAATATCGCTATCAGGATGATTGTAAATATCCAGAAATTGACATCCAGGCCCACAGGATTCGTGCTGCTGTATTTCAGGACCAGTCCCAGTATGGTGCCGAGAACACCTCCGAATAAAGGACCTACATATGGGATTACATTCAGTAGTCCGGTGAGGAAAGCGATTCCGAGAGCTGCGTCCGCACCGAGTCTTGCTATGAAGAGGAGCCCCAGGAAATTGAGCAGAGCCACCCCAAGTATCTCGATGAGTACTCCGATGAAGTATCTTGAGAGGAGATTGCCGATATCCGCAATTGCTTGTGCCGCATTGCTTTCGTGCTTGTCCGGAACGAGAGCTGCCACCATAGATGTAAACAGACCGTCATCCTTGATGAAGAAAAAGCTGATGAAAACTACGGAAAATATTCCGATGCCGAGATCTGTGACAAGCGATGCGGCTGAACCTATCATGCTGGAAAATGCCGATGGGTCGAAGAGCTTGTGAAGTTCCTGCACGGCCACAACCTCTATCCTGAAATCAGATCCCAGTTTCGGAAAAGTGCTTATCAGAAAGGTGTTGAAATCAGCAAGCGGGATGGCTACGCGTCTTGCTGCGTCCTCAATATTTGTGAGCGATATATTTTTCACGATGCCGCTCACTACAGGCACTATCATGGTGATTACCGCGGTGAATATCACCATCAGGAGTATGATTGTGAAGGCTGCAAGAATCCAGTCAGGTGCCTTCCTGCCCTTTATGGTGATCTTCTGGAGCAGTGTCATCAAAGGCTTCCCGATAAGTGAGACCACTACAGCAAGCAAGATATATACGAGGACGCTCCTGAAATACCAGCAAAGTCCTCCTATGATGGCTATGCTGACTGCTGCGAGCGTGTATTTGGCTAGTTTTTCCGTGTAATTCATATCCAACTCCGGTTAATTGCATTCAAAATTAGTCTTTTTTTACAAAAGTCGCCGTTTTTTGTTTTGATGTGCCATAAATTGGCACATTGTGTCGATATCTTTGCATCAAACATTAAAACAAAATTGTCATGAACACAGATAATACAATCGCTTACATCAGTTCGATGCTTTCATCCGAGTCTTCATTCTCTACCCTTTTGGGTATAATCGACGATATGGGTCTTGAAGTGATGGATGTGAGTCTGTCCTAGCTTATTTCCACTCAACGACCGTGCCCTCCTTATCCTTGGACATGCTCACCCGCAGTGTGGCTCCCGAATGGCTGCCCCCGGACATCCGGTCTGCAATAATCTGCTCTGACACAGGATCTACAATGTGTCTCTGTACGGCGCGTTTGAGTGGCCTTGCTCCATAGCTCGGGTCGTATCCGGCATCTGCCACGAATCTTTTTGCAGATGGAGTTACGTTGAGGTTGAATCCGGCTTCGCTAACTCTCTGCTTGAGCCCCTTGAGCTCGATGTCGATGATCTTCTCGATGTCTTCCTTGTCAAGTGCTCTGAAGAATACCTGTTCGTCCACACGGTTGATGAATTCGGGTGGGAAAGCCTTCCTGACGGCCTTTTCAAGTATGCTTTTCCTGTTTGTGCGCAGGTTCTTGCAGGCAGTGTTGAATCCCACTCCGCTGCCATATTCGTCGAGCTCGCGGCTGCCCACGTTCGAGGTCATTATTACGATAGTATTGCGGAAACTTATAGTTCTTCCGTTGCTGTCGGTCAGACGTCCTTCGTCCATCACCTGAAGAAGCAGATTGAATACATCCGGATGCGCCTTTTCAATCTCGTCCAGCAGTACCACGCAATATGGCTTGCGTCTGACTCTTTCGCTGAGCTGACCGCCTTCCTCGAATCCTACATATCCCGGAGGGGCTCCGATGAGTCGTGACACGTTGAACTTCTCCATATATTCGCTCATGTCAAGTCTTATCATGTTTTCTTCAGAATCGAAGAGATATTCCGCAAGCGATTTGGCCAGCTGGGTCTTTCCGACACCTGTAGGGCCGAAAAATATAAATGTGCCGATAGGTTTGCCGGGGTCTTTTATGCCGGCCCTGTTTCGTTGGATTGCACGTACAACTTTTTCTATGGCCTCATCCTGGCCGATTATGCGCTCCTGAAGTTTCTGGCGCATCTTCATCAGTTTTCCTCCTTCGCTTTCCGCCACTCTGCCGGAAGGAATGCCTGTCATCTTGGAAATGACCTTTGCGACATCCTCAGCCGACACCCTTCCTGTTTTCTTCGGATTCTTGAGTCTGACCATTGAGCCTGCTTCGTCCATCGCATCGATGGCCTTGTCCGGAAGGCATCTGTCTGTAATGTATCTTTCTGACATTCTGACACATGCTTCAATCGCTTCCTCGGTATAGATTACGTTGTGATGCTTCTCGTAGTTAGTCTTCAGGCGATGCAGGATGGATGTCGTATGAGCGATATCCGTGTGCTCCACCACGATTTTCTGGAACCTTCTGTCGAGAGCTCCGTCCTTTTCCACATTCTTGCGGAATTCGTCGAGCGTAGTGGCTCCGATGCACTGGATGTCTCCTCGGGCAAGTGCCGGCTTCAGCATGTTTGCAGCGTCAAGACTGCCTGATGCGCCTCCTGCTCCCACAATAGTGTGGAACTCGTCTATGAAAAGTATCACATCCGGACTTTCGGACACTTCCTTGATTATAGCCTTGAGTCTCTTCTCGAAATCTCCGCGGTATTTTGTTCCCGCCACTATGGAACCCAGATCAAGGGAAATCAGTCTCTTGCCGGCCAATACGGAAGGGACATCATCGTTAACGATCTTCAATGCGATGCCTTCGACAATTGCCGACTTTCCTACTCCAGGATCGCCGACAAGCATCGGGTTGTTCTTGCGTCTTCTTCCGAGAATCTGGATCACTCTCTGAATCTCGTCTTCGCGTCCTACGAGAGGGTCCAGACGGCCTTCGCGGGCGGCTTGCGTGATGTCGTAGCCGAATTCCTTCAGCGGTGACACCTGCTCCTCTTCCTTCTTTTCTTCTGTTGGCCTGATGTGTATTTCTGCATTAATACCATCCTGCTGTGCGTCAGCTTCGTCTTCGCCTCGCTCAAGCATGTGGTTGCGGTCCATGTATCTGAAGATATATCCGTAATCGATGCCGTTATCTCTCAGATATGAGGATCCGTATGAGCCTGCCGCCCGGCATAGAGCCAGCAGCAGATGCTCCGGTCCGGCTTCGCGGCATCTTAACTTGGTCGCTTCGAGTATCGTGAAGCTGAGCACGTTCTGTGCACCTCGTGAAAATGAGATGTTGTCTATCTCGGAGTAGGGGATATGCTCGTTGGTGAATATATGGCTGTCGATGAATTGTTTCATCTCCTCTATATCCGTGCCGGTGCCCACAAGAGCGTCGACGGCGGAGTTTTCCCTATGTCGCAGGATACCGAGGAACAGGTGGTCCGGCGCGATGCCGTAACTGCCGGTTCTCATGGCTTCTTCACGCGAGTAGTTGATGATGGAATTCAGTTGGTCTGATATACGGATTTCCATAAATAATTCTCGATATTAATTGCACAAAATTACTAAATTTTTCGTAACTTTGCCAAGATGTAAAAAGAAGTATAAAAAGAGAAATTTTATATATGGAAAATGAAGTAAAGACAGGCAGGATAGAGCAGGTGAACATTGACCAGCAGATGAGGAGTGCGTATATCGACTACTCCATGTCTGTGATTGTGTCGCGAGCTCTTCCTGATGTACGTGACGGTTTCAAGCCGGTTCACAGAAGGGTGCTCTTCGGAATGGACGGACTGGGACTCAGACATACAAGCCAGACCAAGAAGTCTGCCCGTATCGTCGGTGAGGTACTCGGTAAGTATCATCCTCATGGTGACTCCAGTGTATATGACGCAATGGCGAGAATGGCTCAGGACTGGAGCCTGAGGTACCCTCTGGTGTTCGGTCAGGGTAACTTCGGATCTATGGACGGCGACCCTGTGGCTGCCATGCGTTATACCGAGGCTAAGCTTTCTAAGCTTTCCGATGAGGTGCTTGCAGATCTTGATAAGGATACCGTAGATTTTCAGAACAACTTCGACGACTCTTTGCAGGAGCCTACGGTTCTTCCTACAAAAGTTCCGCTTCTTCTTTTGAACGGTTCATCTGGAATCGCTGTCGGTATGGCTACCAACATGGCTCCGCACAATCTTTCCGAGTGTTGCGATGCCATTTGTGCGTATATAGACAATCCGGAAATAACCGTAGAGGAACTGATGCATTACGTCAAGGGACCGGATTTCCCTACGGGAGGTATTATCCAGGGCCGTCAGGGCATCAAGGATGCGTTTGAGACCGGTCGTGGCCGTATAGTGATCCGTTCGAAGACTGACATCGAGGTGAGTGACTCAGGTCGTGAGACCATCGTGGTCACTGAGATTCCTTATATGGTGAACAAGCGCGAGATGATCGAGAAGATTGCCGAACTTGTTGAAAATAAGAAGATTGAGGGAATCGCATACATCAACGATGAGACCACTATGAAGGGTGTGCGTATTGTTATCCGTCTGAAGAAGGATGCAAACTCCAATGTGGTGCTCAATACTCTCTTTAAATATACGCCTCTCCAGTCAAGTTTCTCTGTGAATAATGTGGCTCTTGTGAACGGACGTCCTCGTACGCTTAATCTCAAGGACCTCATCAAGTACTTCGTCAAGCATCGTCATGAGGTTATCCTGCGTAGGACCAGGTTCGACCTTGACAAAGCTCAGAAGAGGGCGCATATCCTGGAAGGACTTCTCAAGGCTCTTGACGTGATCGATGAGATCATCAGGATTATCCGTGCATCCAAGAGCGTTGAAGAAGCTAAGAACGAACTCATGGCGACATTCGCTTTCTCTGAGGCACAGGCGACGGCTATCGTTGAGATGAGGCTCCGTCAGCTCACCGGTCTGGAAAGAGAGAAGCTTCAGAACGAGTACGATGAACTCATGAAGTTCATCCGTTACTGCGAGGATGTTCTTGCCAATGAGAGTCTTCAGATGGGTATCATCAAGGATGAGACCATGGAGATGAAGGAAAAGTACGGAGACGAGCGCAGGACTGAAATCGCTCTCTCTGCCGAAGAATTCAATCCGGAGGACTTCTATGCTGATGAAGATGTTGTCATCACCATCTCTCATCTTGGTTATATCAAGAGGACATCTCTGTCAGAGTATCGTCTTCAGAACAGAGGAGGTGTGGGAATGAAGGGTAGTGCGACGCGCGATGAAGACTTCATAGAACATATCTATGTGGCCAACATGCACAGCACAATGCTCCTCTTTACTCAGAACGGTAAGTGCTACTGGCTCAAGGTTTATGAGATACCGGAAGGCTCCCGTGCATCGAAGGGACGTGCAATCCAGAACGTCATCAATATCGAGCCTGACGACAAGATCAAGGCATATCTCAATGTGAAGAACCTCAAGGACGAGGATTATATCAATAATAATTATATAGTTCTCGGCACAAAGAAGGGTATTATCAAGAAGACTTCCCTCGAGGCATATTCACGCCCTCGTACAAACGGTGTGATTGCGATCACTGTACGCGACGGAGACGAATTGCTTGAGGCTGTCATGACTAATGGTCGCAGCGAGATTCTCCTCGCAGGACGTAAGGGACGTTGCTGCCGCTTCGACGAGACTGATGCGAGGGCACTTGGAAGAACAGCATCAGGAGTCCGTGGTATAAATATTGAAGAGGATGATGAGGTTGTAGGCATGATTACCTACGATCCGTCAGCGGAGGATGCTGCCGCACACTCTATTCTCGTTGTCAGCGAGAACGGATATGGAAAGCGTTCGGACTTTGATGAATACCGTAAGACCAATAGAGGAGGAAAGGGTGTCAAGACCCTCCAGATCACAGACAAGACAGGACCTCTCGTGGCAATCAAGAGCGTAACAGATGAGAATGACCTTATGATCATTAACCGTTCGGGACTGACCATCAGAATGGCTGTTTCCGACATCAGGGTGGCAGGACGTGCAACTCAGGGCGTGCGTCTGATCAACATCAAGGAAGGCGATTCGATTGCTGCTGTATCTGCTGTAAACAAGACAGAAGAGGATCTTCAGCAGATCCCGGCAGAGGGACAGGAAAATGTAGAATAATTGATAAATAACTTAATACCAACACATTATGAAAAGAATACTTATCGCATTGGCGGTGCTTCTCGCAGTACAGGTTGCTGATGCACAGGTAAAGTCTCCAGCAGCTGCTAAAAAGGCTTTGGACAAGGCAATTGAGATTAGTCAGAATGAGAAAAAGGCTTCAAAGCCTGACACATGGCTTAAGCTTGCAGCTGCTTATATGGACGCTTATAATGCACCTGTAGGTTCTGCATGGATCGGTGCACAGAAACAGGAACTTCAGCTCCTTATGGGATCTGAAAAGCCGATTGCTACAGAGTCTGCAGTACTCGGTGGAGAGCCTTGTACTAAGGATGTATATGCTGACAAGGAGTTCTACTTCAATCAGGCAGGGCAGCTTGTTCTGATCAATGTTACAAATCCAGTAGTTGAAAACGCTTTGGAAGGCGCTCTCGGAGCTTATCAGAAGGCTTGGGAAATGGATGTGAAGCAGTCTAAGGCTAAGAAAGTCAATGAGGGTCTTGAACTTCTCGCAAGAAAATTCCTTGATGAGGGTATGAACTGCTATATGTTTGAGGACTACTCTGCTGCAAGTCAGAAGTTTGAGATGGCTGCTGCGGCTTCAATGTCTGCTCCGCTCAACAAGGTTGATACAACTGCTCTTTATAATGCAGGCTTCACTGCCTGGATGGTAAAGGATTACCCAAGAGCTAAGACATTCTTCGAGAAATGTATCGATGCTAAATATTATTATGAAGATGGTGAGGTGTTCGCAAAGCTTGCTGATGTGTACAAGAACCTCGGTAATTCAGAGTCTGCGCTTCAGGTTCTCGAGTCAGGTTTTGGAATGTTCCCTCAGAGCCAGAGCATCCTTATCGGTCTTATCAATCACTATGTTGAGAGCGGCAGCAACCCTGAGCGTCTCTTTGTCCTCATCGACGAGGCAAAGCGCAACGAGCCTAACAATGCTTCTCTTTACTATGTAGAGGGTAATATTTATAATGAACTCCGTCAGAAGGAGGCTGATCCTGAAAAGGCTGAGGCTCTTCTTAACAAGGCTGTTGCAGCTTACGATGCTTGCTCTGGAATTGACGCTTCATATGCATTCGGCCACATCGGCAAGGGCGTGATGTTCTATAATATCGCGATCGAGCTTCAGGATAAGGCAGCAAATGAGCTTGATGACAAGAAGTGGATGGCTCTTACAGAGCAGTTCGAAACAGCTCTCATGAGCGCTCTTGAACCATTCGAGAAGGCTTATGCAGCTTCAACAGACAACGCTCTCAAGGTAAATATCGCAGAATATCTGAAGAATATCTACTATCGTTTCAGTTCAAGGGGAGCTGAGTACGAGCAGGGCTACAACAAGTACAATACAATCGTTAAGGAAGGAAGGGCTCTCTAGCCTTCCTTCCCTTCGGCTTTTTCGAAAGCCTTGACGATTTTCGATACGAGAGGGTGTCTCACTATGTCTTCGTTTCTGAAGATGATGGTGCTGACACCCTTTATGTTTTTAGTGAGTTCGATGCCCTTTATCAGTCCGGAGTCCTTCTTGTTAGGTAGGTCTATCTGGCTGGCATCACCTGTGACGATGAATTTAGCGTCGCATCCCATTCGGGTAAGGAACATCTTCAGCTGTCCGAGATTGGTGTTCTGAGCCTCATCCAGAATCACACATGCCCTGTCAAGGGTGCGTCCACGCATGTATGCGAGCGGAGCTATCTGTATGGTGCCTTCTGCCATGAATTCCTGAAGCCTTTTTGCGGGAATCATGTCCCCAAGAGCATCGTATAATGGCTGGAGATAAGGATCCAGCTTATCCTTGAGGTCTCCGGGCAGGAATCCCAGACGCTCTCCAGCTTCTACAGCAGGACGTGTAAGTATGATTCGTTTTATCTCACGGTTCTTGAGAGCTCTCACTGCAAGTGCGATGGCTATATAGGTCTTACCTGTTCCGGCAGGGCCTACGGCAAAGATCAGGTCGTTGTCGAAATAAGCCTTTACCATATCCTGTTGGGTCTTGTTTCTGGCCTTTATCGGTTTGCCGTCGTTTCCATGCACTATTACAGATTCTCCGCTGAGCTTGAATCTGTCCGGAGTGCACTCTCCGTCAAATATATCTTCTACATCATAAGGTGTTATATTCATCTTGTGCTGCCTTCGTTCGATAAGCATCTTGAGCTTTGTCTCGAAATCTTCCATATCTTTCTCCTGTCCGTCAAGGATTATTTCATTGCCTCTGGCAACTACCTTAAGTTCAGGGAAATAGCTGCATAATGCCTCAAGATTCTTATTTGCCGCTCCGTAGATTTCGAGCGGATCGATAGCTTCAAGTCTGATAGTGTTTCTGCTCATTATTGTATGTCCTTGTCTTTTATTTCCGTCGCATTCATGACCCGCTCAAGCGTTGTCATCATTTTGTCGTAATCCCAACCGCCCTTCCACAAGTCTTTCTTGCCGATGAATCGGTTTACAGGTATTATTGTATATCCGTTATCGAATCCTCCAGGTCTTGAACACCATATGTAGGTGAATTCCATCGGAAGGATTTCAATGTTTCCCGTATTGTCCTTGGCTATCCTAATCCATGCCATCAGGCCCAGTTGTGTGTTCTTGGCGCTCATGTTGGATAATGTGTTTCCAAGTGAATATGTCACGCTTACCTGTCTGTCCCCCAGGTTAATGGACTGTCTGTCCTGAATCACATGCGGGTGGGCGCCGATAATCATGTCCGCTCCATTCTCCGCCAGCCATACTGCTGTATTTTCCTGTGACTCCGAATGCTCCAGGACGTACTCTGGCCCCCAGTGAGGCAAGGCTATTGTGAGATCCGAGTCCTCGGCTTTCTCGAGTGCTTTTTTTAATGTTGCCTTCTGACTGATATAGGTGGTCTTCGGCCAATGGAGGTCTGCCCCGAGGTTGGTGCCGTATGTCATGTTCAGCAGGGCTATCTGTATTCCTTTCTTATTTATTATCAGAGGAATATCTGATTCTGGATTAGCTTGATTGTCAATTAGTCCAGCTATCTGTATTCCATGCTTTGCCTTCACTCGGCGATAGACTTCCAGCGTTCTTGAGGCCCCGGCACTGCCCTTGTCGAAAATATGGTTGTTGGCAGTAAGAAGCACGTCGAATCCGGCTGTCGCGACGTCCTCTGCTATGCGGTCTGGGGCGGAAAATCGAGGATAGCCTTCGAAGGGTTCTCCGGCCATCGTGAATTCCATGTTTGCTATGCTTATGTCGGCACTTCCGATGATGTCCCGTACGAATCTGAAACAGGAAGTGAAATCGTAGCTCCCATCGTTTCTACGTGCGTTTGTAATCTGGCCTGCATGCATCATTATATCACCGCAGACGCATATTGTAAGCGTGTCCTTCCGGTCTCTGTGCGTGATCTCTGTTTGGGCATAAGTGCTTTTCCCTCCGCCAAGAATGATAGCCAGAAGGAACGCAAATCGGAAATATGATATGTTTATGCCTGCCCTGCTCAAGATAATTGATGTTTTACCTTACAAATATATCAAGATTTTTTTTGTCAAGGACCATTAATTCGTTAAATTTGCGGAATGTGCAAAAGTATATGCTTATGAGACGCTCGTTTATATTGCTGCTTGCAGCATCGATGTTTATACTGACTGGATGTGATTTCTTCAGGACTCTAGCCGGTCGTCCGACCAGTGCTGAAATAGAAGCCAGAAGAATTGAAATAATGCGCGCAGAAGAGTCAGCCCTTCAGGCTCGACTTGATTCCATGAAGATCGCGCAGCAGACAATGAAGGATTCCCTTGCCGCCTTGGATTCAATAAGGCAGTATGGCGGCACAATCCTTAATCCATCGAAGCTTGGAGGTCTTTTCGCGACCAAGCTTGACGCCAGATACTATGTGATCGTGGGATCATTCAGGTCTCGTTCAAATGCCGAGTCTCTTCTGGTAAAGGCTGCCGACAGAGGATATGCTCCCGCCCTCATCAGTTTCCGCAATGGTATGATAGCGGTGGGACTTTGTCCGGTAAACAAGCTCCATGATGCCATGGAGGCACTTAAATCGGTGAAGAAGGAAGCTTTCTGTCCTTCAGATGTATGGATTCTTCTCAACGAATAGTCATGGTGAATAGAATATCGGTTCTTTTTGCTGCCTTTATGCTGGCGATGCTGCCTTTGTCTGCGCAGTATCGTGATAGCGGAGCATATGAGGAACTGTATGACAGCGAGACGATGGCTTCCATGAAAAGACATGTGCGCGAGCTCTCTGCAGCTTCCATGGAAGGACGCAAGGCCGGTTCGGAGGGAGAAGCTGCTGCAGCTTCATATGTAGAGTCTGTCTTCAAGGAATATGGCGTGGACCTGTTGTCACCTTCTGGAGGAGACCTTTTCGGTATAAGGAAAGAAAACGGAGATACTCTTACTTCGCGTAATGTTGTCGGTTTCGTTCAGGGATACGACCGGAAACTCAAGAACAATTATATAGTTGTGGGAGCCAGACTGGATAATCTGGGCATGATGACCATGAATGTGGACGGACGTCCTGTGGAACGTGTATTTGCGGGCGCCAATGGAAATGCATCGGGGCTTGCAATGCTTGTGGAGCTTGCAAGAATGGTCCAGACCAATTCCATCCTCTTCCGTAGGTCGGTGCTGTTCGTGGCATTCGGAGCCTCATGCGAGTCATTTGCAGGCTCATGGTACTTCCTGAACAGGTCTTTCCCGGATTCTGACATGATAGATGCAATGATCAATCTGGATATGCTGGGTACAGGATATAACGGATTCTACGCTTTCACTTCATCAAATACGGATATGAATACTATTCTGCGTACTCTTACCGGTGACCTTCAGCCTGTGCTTCCGGAAGTGACGACTATGGAGCCGTATCCGTCGGACCACAAATCCTTCTATGCTAGTGAGATTCCTTCTGTATTCTTCACCACGGGAAGATATCCGGAGCATGACACAGACAGGGACACCCAGTCCATCATCGATTACTCCAATATGGAGAGAGAGCTGGAATATATATTCAACTGCACGGTAGCCTTGGCCAACACGCCGAATCCTCCTGCATTCAGGCAGGGACAGGCTGTCTCAGACAAGCCTTCTGAAGATGGAGTAGTGCCGTTCTACGAATGTGACCAGCGTCCTATGTTTTTTGGCAGTGCAGACCCAAGGAGCTTTATCTCTACATGGGTTTATAAATATCTGAAGTATCCTGAGTCAGCGATCAGGGATGGTATACAGGGTACTGTGCAGGTGGAGATGATCATCGGAAAAGATGGTAAGGTGACGGATGTCAAGGTGGTCAAAAGTGTGTCCGAGGAGCTTGATGCCGAGGCTCTGAAAGTTGTGGCTGCTTCTCCGAAATGGACACCTGGAAGGGTGAGCGGCAACAAAGTGAAGGCATCCCTGACCATTCCTGTGGAGTTCCGCCTGGAAAGAAGAGTAAAGAAATAATTATACTATATACCTATGGACTATAATTTTAAGGAAATTGAGAGAAAATGGCAGTCGTTTTGGGCTGCCAATCAGACATTTAAGGCTGAAATAGATAATTCCAAGCCTAAATACTATGTGCTTGACATGTTTCCATATCCTTCGGGAGCGGGACTTCATGTCGGCCATCCTCTCGGATATATTGCAAGCGACATATACAGCAGATACAAGAGACTTTGCGGATTCAACGTGCTTCATCCTATGGGATACGATGCATTCGGACTTCCTGCGGAGCAATATGCCATCCAGACCGGACAGCATCCGGCTGTGACCACAGAGAAGAATATCGCTCGTTATCGTGAGCAGATGGACCGCATCGGCTTTTCATATGACTGGTCACGTGAGGTGCGTACTTGTGATCCGGGATATTACAAGTGGACCCAGTGGGCATTCCTTGAAATGTTCGGCAGCTGGTATGACAATGCGCAGCAGAAAGCACGTCCGATAGCTGATCTTGAGGCCGCTTTCGCACAGGGCGGAAGTGCGTCTGTGGATGCTGCATGTGGAGAAGTCAAGCCGTTCACCGCAGAGGAATGGGCTGGCTTCACCGAAAAGGAAAAGTCAGACGTGCTGATGCAGTATCGTATTGCATATCAGGGAGAAACAGCTGTGAACTGGTGCCCTGCCCTTGGAACTGTACTTGCCAATGATGAGGTAAAGGAAGGATATTCCGTACGCGGAGGTCATCCGGTGGAGCAGAAGAAGATGACTCAGTGGCAGCTTCGCGTGTCTGCATATGCCGGACGTCTTCTTGAGGATCTTGAGGATCTGGATTGGACTGATTCCCTGAAGGATATGCAGCGTAACTGGATCGGAAAGAGCCAGGGTGCGGAGATGGTGTTCAAGGTAAGTAACGGAACTGAAGAGTATGATATGACCATCTTCACCACCCGTGCTGACACAGTGTTCGGTGTAACATTCATGGTGCTTGCTCCTGAGAGCGAGTGGGTCGGGAAACTCACTACAGCCGAGCAGAAGGCTGCTGTCGAGGAATATCTCCTGATGGCCAAAAAGAAGACCGAGCGCGAGAGAATGATGGAAGCGAGAAAGGTGACAGGAGTGTTCTCAGGCTCATATGCTGTAAATCCGCTTACAGGAGACAAAGTGCCGGTATGGATTTCTGAGTATGTGCTTGCCGGTTACGGTACAGGAGCCATTATGGCAGTTCCTGCACATGACAGCCGTGATTATGCGTTTGCAAAGGCATTCGGCCTTCCTGTTATTCCTCTCATCGAGGGATGCGACGTAAGCGAGTCAAGCTTCGATGCAAAGGAGGGAATCATGTGCAATTCAGGTTTCCTTGACGGAATGACTGTAAAGGAGGCTATCCCTGCCGCTATTGACTACGTGGAGAAGCATGGTATAGGCCACAGAAAGGTGAATTACCGTCTTCGTGATGCCATCTTCTCACGTCAGAGGTATTGGGGCGAGCCGTTCCCTATGTATTTCAAGGATGGCATAGCTACTCCGATGAATCTTGAACAGCTTCCTTTGGAGCTTCCTGAGGTGGATAAGTTCCTCCCTACGGAGACCGGTGAGCCACCTCTCGGTCGCGCTTCCGGCTGGACCATCGACGGCTATCCTATCGAGCTCAGCACTATGCCTGGATTTGCAGGCAGCAGTGCATACTATCTCCGCTATATGGATCCGCACAACGATCAGGCTCTTGTAAGCCGTGAGGCAGATGAATACTGGAGGGATGTTGACCTCTATATTGGTGGTACAGAGCATGCTACCGGCCACCTCATCTACTCGCGTTTCTGGAACAAGTTCCTGTTCGACCTCGGATATGTATGCGAGAAGGAGCCTTTCAGGAAGCTGATAAATCAGGGTATGATCCAGGGACGTTCCAACTTCGTTTACCGAATCATCAACACGAATACATTCGTATCAGTAGGTCTTAAGGACCAGTATGAGACCACCGAGATCCATGTGGATGTGAATATCGTCCATAACGACCGCCTTGATATGGAGGCTTTCCGTAACTGGATGCCTGATTATGCTGATGCGGAATTCATCCTTGAAGACGGTGAGTACATCTGCGGATGGGCTGTCGAGAAGATGTCCAAGTCAATGTTCAATGTCGTGAATCCTGACATGATCTGTGACACATATGGAGCTGATACCCTAAGACTTTATGAAATGTTCCTCGGACCTCTCGAACAGTCGAAGCCATGGGACACCAAGGGTATTGACGGAGTTAACCGTTTTATCAGAAAGGTATGGAGGCTCTTCTACGACCGCGACGGATTTATCGTGACAGACGAGAAGGCTACGCCTGAGGAACTGAAGACTCTTCACAAGCTTATCGGCAAGGTGCGTACTGACATAGAGGCCTTCTCGTTCAACACAGCTGTGAGCGCATTCATGATTGCAGTAAACGAACTTACTGACCTCAAATGTACCAAGAGGGATATTCTCGAGCAGCTTATCATCCTCCTTTCTCCTTTCACTCCTCATATTGCAGAAGAGCTTTGGGAGTCACTTGGACATAAGGAAAGCATTACATATGCCCGGTTCCCTGAGTATGTGGAGGCTTACACCATCGAGAACACATGCACATACGCCGTTTCATTCAACGGAAAGACCCGTTTCACTGTGGAACTTCCTCTTGATATGTCACGTGAAGATGTGGATGCGCATGTCCGCGGACTTGAGAATACTGCAAAATACGTTGCAGGCGGAAACATCGTGAAAGTAATCGTTGTTCCTGGTAAGATTGTAAATATTGTAGTTAAGTAACTATATGAAACCCAATAAGATACTGGCGACGATATGGGATTATTTCCTTATGACGGTCGGTTCTCTTATCTTCTGTATGGCATGGACCTCGTTTCTTATTCCGAACGGTCTTGCCAGTGGCGGACTTACAGGTCTCTGTACCATTATCCAGTATGGTACAGGCATACCTGTAGGCTGGACCTATCCTATAATAAATATAGCTCTTCTAGTGATGGGATTCCTTACCTTGGGAAAGGCATTCGGAGTGAAGACTATATATGTGATAGCCCTTACGTCTCTTTTCTTTGAGGTGCTGCCGGATTTTCCTCAGTTGGAAGTCCTTATGGAGGAAAAATTCCTTGTGGCTCTCGTCGGAGCCGCTATGGAATCAGTAGGTCTGGGACTGGTGCTGCTTCGTGGCGGCAGTTCAGGAGGAACCGATATCATTGCTATGATGATTAACAAATATTGGCCGGTATCTCCTGGAAGGGTTTATCTGTTCTCGGATATATTCATCATAGCCAGCCTGCTGTTCGTTCCTGGCAAAGGGCTAGTGGATATGATATATGCTTATGTGGTGATGCTGGGATTCTCGTTCGGAGTTGATTTCGTGCTTCTTGGCAACAAGTCATCGGTGCAGATTCTGGTCTTCTCACCTAAATACAAGGAGATTGCGGACCATATGATTCATAATGTGCATCGTGGAGTGACGGCTTTGCAGTCTGTGGGCTGGTATTCACAAATGGAAAGCAAGGTGCTGCTGATTATCGCCAGGAAGCATCAGATGAATGAGGTTGTCAATGAGATTAAGGAAATAGACAAGAAGGCTTTTATCTCGGTATCTACTGCGATGAGTGTATATGGGGAAGGATTCGAAGAGGTGAAGACGGGATTGAAGATTCGTAAAAACAACAAGTTGGAGGACGTTGCAAATGAGTGACAAAATATTACAGCTTTCGTGGAAAACTGCTTTTAAGGAATATGCTCTCGTTACGCTGGGAGTGGTTTCGTATGCATTGGGATGGACAATTTTCCTGTTGCCGAACAATCTGATTGGAGGAGGTGTTTCGGGATTTGCCTCTATCCTGTTTTATGCGACAGGGCTCCCTATGGGGGTTACCTATTTCATTCTCAATATCATACTGCTCTTGATAGGTACTAAGATATTGGGTACGGGATTCGGCGGCAAGACTATATATGCCATCATCATGACATCGGTTATGCTTGCAGTCATGCCGAAGCTCATACCGCTTGACTTTATTCATGAATTCTCTCTTTCCAACGGCAAACTGATATGTACGTTCCTGGGAGGTATCATTGCAGGAGTGGGTATCGGACTTTCTATTTCCCAAGGCGGAAGCACAGGCGGCACCGATATCGTTGCGCTTTTGTGGTGTAAGTTCCACTCAGCCTCCCCTGGAAGGGTGATTCTTATCATAGATGTGGGCATTATTCTGTCGTCACTTCTTTTCCCTTCATATACAGATAGCGGTGAACTGCTGCCTTTTGCTGATAAACTGGCAGTCGTGGTTTATGGTCTTATACAGGTCACTGTGTGCGGTTATGCAATAGATCTGTATCTTTCGGGCTCTAAGCAATCTGTGCAGGCATTCATATTCACCAAGAAAGTGCAGGAAATGGCAGATGCCATCGCCTTTGATATGAAGCGTGGCGTCACTGTACTGCCTGCCAAGGGCTGGTATTCTAAGGAAGATAAGCATGTGCTGATGGTCGTGACTCGAAAGAGCGACCTTAACCTTCTTTTAAGATATGTAAAGACTATAGATCCAGAAGCATTCCTCTCTGTTTCTTCTGTTATGGGAGTTTATGGACAGGGATTCGACACAATTAAGATCAAGTCAAAGAAGTAATCTTCCCCAAGTGAGGCTTAACGAATTATAAAAAAAAGAAAAAGTTATAAAAAAAAGAAAAACTTTTACTTGTGACCCTCCTCCGAATGCTCTCAGAGGAGGGTTTTTGTATATTTTTGTGTGATATGAAAATTTTGTAATTATGAATGATATGGATATGATTATAGCTGTCATCGTCCTTTTGGGGCTTGGATTTACAGCTGTTTGTCAGGTCGTGCGGAATTTCAGGTATCGTGAATTGGCTGACGGGAAGACCAGAATGCTGCCTTGGATCCTGTTATCCGTTATTGTCACTGTCGCATGTGACCTCTGGGCTTCTGGAAATGTATGCCCAAGACTGTTGATCGAGCTGTCTTTGGGACTGATTCCGGCAAGTGTCTTGACATCTTCTTTATGGACGTATGAAAAGGCGCGCCCAATTATATTTGCAGCATTGTCTGCACAATGCATCCTCGCTATCTATTATATCATGTGTGTTGCGGGACTGATGGTGATTGTTTCGGGAAAGGGCGCTGTCATTATGGTAATAATCGTCATGGCTGCCATGAGTGTGCTGCTGCTGTCCGGCATATGGCGGAGAATAAGAGCGGTCAAGACAGTTATGAAATCGGGGACGGTATGGGTCGGACTATGTCTTTGTGTGGACATTGTTTATGTGACGTTTCTTCTGACGGAACTCCTTATATATATAATGTCGGGAATCATTGCCGGCACCTTCGAAGGCCTTTCTCCTGCTGTCATGGCTATTCTTTATGCCTCAGCTCTTGTCGCAATGTCCTTCAGGATTATATGTGATTCTGCCTTTGTGCTGCTGCATAGGCATGAGAGAAGGATCGTGGAGTCGCTGAAGGTGTCGCAGATAGAGGTTACAGGGGATTCGGGCAAGGATGATTACCTTTACCGTGAAATCTATGATAGAGTAGTTGACTATTTTGAGAATAAGCAACCGTACCTGAGAGGAGATTTGACAATTAATGATCTGGTGAAGGTACTTTACTCGAACAAGCTGTATATTTCTAAGGCCATCAGCCATTTTACAGGCCGCAACTTCTGTCAGTTCGTCAATTATTACAGGGTTGCTTATTCGATCGAGAAGTTTAGGGCTAATCCTGAGCTGAAGGTGCTGGAGCTCTCGACCCTTAGCGGATTCAACTCCATGGTCTCCTATACTATGGCATTCAGGCTCTTCATGGGAGAGACTCCGAGCGAATGGTGCAGAAAGGAGAAGAGCAGGATAGTCAAAGAAAGAAAATAAGTTGTGTAATCGCTTGGGGAAGATTATATTTGCGGAAAATTGTGATTTATGGCAGACGAGAAGATTATTTTTTCAATGAACGGGGTAGGTAAGATCCTTCCTCACAACAATAGAGTGATACTTAAGGACATATATCTGTCCTTCTTTTATGGTGCAAAGATCGGTATCGTAGGTCTTAACGGTTCCGGAAAATCCACCCTCATGAAGATTATAGCCGGCATTGAGACCGGGTATCAGGGAGAGGTCGTATGGGCCCCTGGTTATTCCGTGGGATATCTGGAGCAGGAACCTCAGATGGATCCCGACAAGACGGTAATCGAGGTTGTTCAGGAGGGTGTCCAGGAAGTCATGGATATCCTGAAGGAATATGAAGAGGTGAACATGAAGTTCTGCGAGCCTATGTCGGATGATGAGATGGCTGCTCTTATCGAGCGTCAGGGAGAGCTTACCGAGAAGATAGAGAACTGCGGCGGTTGGGAAATAGATTCCAAGCTCGAAAGGGCTATGGATGCCCTTCAGTGTCCGCCTTCTGATGCAAAGGTAAGCACATTGAGTGGTGGTGAAAGGCGTCGTGTGGCGCTATGTCGTCTGCTTCTCAGACAGCCTGATGTGCTGCTTCTTGACGAGCCTACCAACCACCTTGATACCGAGAGTATCCAGTGGCTCGAGGCGCATCTCCAGCAGTATAAGGGAACTGTCATTGCGGTTACCCACGACCGTTACTTCCTTGATAATGTGGCCGGTTGGATTCTTGAGCTTGACCGCGGAGAGGGTATTCCTTGGAAGGGTAACTATTCTTCATGGCTTGACCAGAAGAGCACAAGGCTTGCTCAGGAGGAAAAGCAGGAAAGCAAGCGCCGTAAGGCCCTTGAAAGGGAGTTGGAATGGGTCCGTATGGCTCCGAAGGCACGTCATGCGAAGTCAAAGGCCCGTCTGGGTGCATACGAGAAGCTCGCTGCAGATGACGGACGCGAGAAGGAGGCTGCTCTCGAAATATTCATTCCTAATGGTCCAAGACTCGGAAATAAGGTCATTGAATTCAAGAATGTTTCCAAGGGTTATGGCGACAAGCTCCTATATGAGAACCTGAATTTCGTTCTTCCGCCTGCAGGTATCGTTGGTGTGATCGGTCCGAACGGTGCAGGTAAGACCACGCTGTTCCGTCTTATTATGGGACTTGATACTACTGATACAGGTGAGATTACTGTCGGAGAGACTGTCAAGCTGGCTTATGTGGACCAGCAGCATCGCAGTATCGACCCTGACAAGACTGTATATGAGACAATCGCTGAGAATTCCGAGTTCGTAAAGCTTGGCAAGAGGGAAGTGAACGCACGTGCTTATGTATCGCGCTTCAATTTCTCGGGCGCGGATCAGGAAAAGCTCTGTGGCATCCTTTCCGGTGGTGAGAGAAACCGACTCCACCTTGCTCTGACATTGAAGGATGAAGGTAATGTGCTTCTGCTTGACGAGCCTACCAACGACGTGGATGTAAACACTATACGTGCTCTTGAGGAAGGTCTCGAGAATTTCGCCGGCTGTGCAGTCGTAATCTCGCACGACCGTTGGTTCCTTGACCGAATCGCCACCCATATCCTTGCATTCGAGGGTGATTCGCAGGTGTATTTCTTCGAAGGAACCTACAGCGAATACGAGGAGAACAAGAAGCGCCGTCTTGGAAACGAGGAGCCTAAGAGGTTCAAGTACAAGAAGCTTATGGCAGAATAATCCGATGAGACACATATTCTATATTGTGATGATGCTCGCTTGTGCTCTTATGAGTGCCTGCGGGCATTATGTCCCTGAAGTGGGGCCATCTGTGGAGCCAGCAATGGAGACGCTTGTTGCCGAGGCTAGAGATGGCTACGAGTGCCGTTTCGTGGAATTCTCAGTTGAGCCGTCAGAGAGGATCAAAGCATATCTGCTGGTTCCTGACGGCGCCTCTGAAGGTAAGGTCTACCCGGCTGTGCTTATGCTTCATGATCATGGCGCACGTTTCGATATCGGCAAGGAAAAGCTTGTAAGGCCTATCGCTTCTGTTACCCCAGGTGGCTCTGATGGTTACGGCATGAAGTCTTCTCGTCAGTGGGTGGATATCAACTTTGATGGCGTCTATGTGGCAGATTCGCTTGCTCGCATGGGTTATGTGGTGCTTGTTGCTGATGCTCTATACTGGGGCGGCAGATCCACCGATGATGCTCAGCTCTGGGCAAGGATGAATTTCGATGATGCGTATGTATTCCCTGACCGGGATACTCTCATTAAGGATGGAGTAATGACTGTAGAGACAGATGACGCTAAAATCCGGAAATCTGTCATTAAACGTCAGAAGGAAATCGTCTACGAGGGTCAGAGGAAGGTGTATGCCGAGCTTCAGGCTCAGAATGTAATATGGGCGGAGAAGATGCTCCGTGACGATGCTGCATGCGTGAACCTTCTCGCAGGACTTCCTTATGTGGATAAAGAACGCATTGGGGCGTTCGGATTCTCTATGGGAGCTCATCGATGCTGGATGCTTTCGGCTTTCTGCGAAGGAGTAAAATGTGGGGTGGCGCTCTCATGGATGAGTGCTTTGGAAAATTATAAGGGTGGACATGCATCAGACCTTTCCATGTGTATCAAGCCTATGCGTGACCAGATGGACTTCGGTGATATCGGAATCTTTCTGGCTCCTAAGCCGATGCTTTTCCTTAACGGTGAGACGGACCATCTTTTTGCAAAGGAAGATGTAGAGGTTGCATTTGAAAAACTACATAGTCATTATGCATCTTACAACAAATCCCGCGGAATAGAAGGTTCGGCTCCTCTCCGGACCGAGTTCTTCCCAGGAGGTCATCACTGCGGCAAACGTGAGCAGACCACCATCTTCAGCTTCTTCGGCGAGCACCTGAAATAAATCCATTGAACACAGCGACGCAAGGGTTTCGGCTGATTCCCCTGCGTCGTGTCACCTAAGAAAGGGCCTATATAAATGAAAATAGAGTGACTAATCAGTGAAGAAGACTTTGATGTGACCATCTTCTTTTCACCTTTGATACCGTCAGTCAGGTTTTTGCCTGTTTTAGTGACTGACGCTGGCTAAAACCATCGATTTATATACATTTTAGGGACCGTCAGTCACAAAATCGTCCTAAAACCTGACTGACGCTATGAATAGAGCTTCTTTTGTGTTTATAAGGATTGCACCGGGCTGATGGTAGGAATTGAGGAGGACTTCGCTCGCTACGCTCACTCCGGACCCTCCCAACGTTTCCTGCGTGGTCTTCGACCACTTGTCTCCGTCAGGCCCCTCCCGCTACCCGTGTCCGCGGGTGGACACGCCTCCTCAATCCCTACCATCAACCCTCCTGAATTATACCATATAAAATAGAAACCGACCCTTTTGGGTCGGCTTCCTCATATCAGTCGCTTGACGTGACAGTGATCTGTGGCTTTTTTTAGTCACCTTCACGTTTCTGCATCGGATGTTACCTTGACTTCTTAGAAGTTGAAGTATCTGTCGGCGTTGTTGTAGGAGATGTCCTTGACCATCTGGTGGATGAACTCCATCTCGCTCTTAGGAAGCTTTCCGTTCTGGATGTCCTCTCCGAGAAGGTTGCAGAGGATTCTGCGGAAGTACTCGTGACGTGGGTACGACAGGAAGCTGCGTGAGTCTGTGAGCATTCCTACGAAGCGGCTGAGAAGGCCAAGTGATGAAAGGGCATTCATCTGCTTCTTCATGCCGTCTTCCTGATCCAGGAACCACCAGCCCGATCCGAGCTGGATCTTGCCTGGGCATGAGCCGTCGTTGAATGTGTAAGCCATTGTAGCGAGAACCTCGTTGTCCTTAGGGTTGAGGTTGTAGAGGATGGTCTTGGTGAGCTTGTCCTCCATAGCGAGCTTGTTGAGGAACTTATGTCCTGCAGCTGCACATGCTACGTCATGGATCGCGTCGTATCCGGTGTCAGGACCGAGGATGTTGAACATGCGTGTGTTATTGTCGCGGATTGCTCCGATATGGAACTGCTGTGCCCAGCCTTTCTCGTGGTCCATGCGTGCGAAATCAAGAAGAATCGCGCTCTTGAACTTGAGGACTTCCTGCTGGGTCGGCTGCTTGCCCTTGAGCGTATTCTTGAAAATCTTATCAATCTCGTCCATCTCGAAGTCTTCTGCATAGAAGTTCTCGAGACCGTGGTCTGAGATGCGGCATCCCATTTCATGGAAGAAGTCCTGACGCTTGCGCAGGGCATCGAGAAGGTCCTGATAGTTGTTTATCTCGACTCCTGAGATTGCGCTGAGCTTCTGGATATATTCCTTGTACTGCTCAGGTTTCTCCACAACCATCGCCTTGTCAGGACGCCATGTAGGGAGTACCTTCACACCGAAAGGATTGTTCTTTATCTGCTGGTGATATTCGAGAGTGTCTGCAGGGTCATCAGTAGTGCAGACAACCTTTACGTTGAATCTCTTCATCAGTTCCTGGCCTCTGAATTCCTCTGTCTGCAGCTTTGCCGTACACTCGTCATAGATGGCACGTGCAGTCTTAGGACTGAGCAGCTCGTTTACTCCGAATATTCTTGCGAGCTCGAGATGTGTCCAATGGTATAGAGGGTTTCTCATTGTGTATGGGACTGTCTCTGCCCACTTCTCGAATTTCTCGTAACTTCCGCGGCTGCCTGTTATGAACTCTTCTGGTACGCCATTGCCTCTCATGGCTCTCCACTTATAGTGGTCTCCTCCGAGCCATACCTCTGTGAGGTCCTTGAACTGATAGTTATCTGCAATCATCTTAGGCACGAGGTGGCAGTGATAGTCGATGATAGGCATATTCTCTGCGCTCTCGTGGTAAAGCTCACGTGCATAGTCATTTGTGAGCATGAAGTCCTCGTGGATGAAAGGCTTTGAGCCAGTCAGTCCGTCAAGATTTCCTTTTACTTTTGATAGAAAGTCCATAATATGTGGTTTTATAGTTTGTCTTTTACAAATATCGCCTATAAGAGGCTCATCCGTAGTGAAGATTTATCCAAAAAAATATAAAAAATCGTCAATCCTCGTAAAAATAATAAAATTTCCGTGACCGTGCACACTATTTTACATATATTTGTATCATGTCGCCTTTCCGCAGTACGGAAGGATAGATCGAATGATAATCAATACTAAAACAATAAGCTATGCAACCATTAAACAGACAGACGGCCAAGGCCAATCAGTATCCTACCAAGATCATTCAGTTCGGAGAAGGAAACTTTCTCAGAGCATTTGTAGATTGGATCGTATGGAACACCAACCAGAAGACAGATTTCAACGCAGGTGTAGTTGTAGTGCAGCCAATCGACAGGGGAATGGTGGACATGCTCAACTCTCAGGACGGTCTTTACCATCTGAATCTTCAGGGCATAGACAAGGGTGAGTCTGTGGACTCGATCCAGATGATTGATGTAATCAACGGCGGTCTCAACCCTTACACTCAATTCGATGAGTATATCGCCCTGGCGGAAAATCCGGATATCCGTTTTGTGATCTCCAACACTACTGAGGCCGGTATTGCATTCGACCCTTCATGCAAGCTTGAAGACAAGCCTGCATCTTCATATCCAGGCAAGCTCACTCAGCTTCTCTACCACAGATTCGAGCATTTCAAGGGTGACATGTCAAAGGGCTTCATCATCCTTCCATGCGAGCTCATCTTCCTTAACGGAAAGGAACTCAAGAAGTGCATCTACCAGTACATAGAGCTGTGGCAGCTTGGCGAGGAATTCAAGGCTTGGTTCGAGCAGGCTTGCGGTGTTTACTGCACCCTCGTGGACCGTATCGTGCCGGGTTATCCAAAGGATACCATCGCTCAGATTCATGAGCGCATCGGTTACAGCGACAATCTTGTGGTGAAGGGCGAGATTTTCCACCTCTGGGTAATCGAGGCTCCTGAGACTGTAGCTGCCGAGTTCCCTGCAGACAAGGCAGGCCTTAATGTCCTCTTTGTTCCAAGCGAGGCACCTTACCATGAAAGAAAGGTAACTCTCCTCAACGGCCCTCACACAGTCCTGTCTCCTGTAGGTTATCTCTCTGGGCTTGATACTGTCAAGGAGTGTGTCGAGGATGCGGAAGTAGGCCAGTTCGTCAAGAAGGTGATGTATGGCGAGCTTCTCGAGACTCTTAATCTTCCTAAGCCGGAGCTTGAAGCATTCGCTGACTCTGTCGTGGAGCGTTTCGTAAACCCATATGTGAAGCATTTCGTGACCAGCATCATGCTCAACTCATTCCCTAAATACAAGACCCGTGACCTTCCTGGCCTCAAGACATATCTTGAGCGCAAGGGCGAGCTTCCTAAGGGACTGGTGCTCGGACTCGCTGCCATCATTACATATTATAAAGGTGGAAAGCGCGGAGAAGTGGACATCGTTCCGAACGATGATGCCGCTATCATCGATCTCCTCAAGACACTCTGGGCTACAGGCGACGTCCGCAAGGTAGCTGAAGGCGTTCTTGCCGCTGAGTTCATCTGGGGTGAGGACCTCAATCAGATCCCAGGGCTCACTGATCTCGTGTCAGAGTATCTTGAACTTGTACAGAATGAAGGAATGCGTGCGGCTGTACGCAAGGTTATTGCATAATCATGGCAGAATTCATAAAGATCAACGCCTCCGATAATGTTGCGGTGGCGATACACGATGTCGAAGCTGGAGGCAGCTTCGACATCGCTGGTACATCCCTTACTACCCTTGTGAAGATCCCGGCAGGCCATAAGGTGGCTCTCAAGGACATGAAGGCAGGGGAGGATGTCATTAAATATGGTTTCCCTATAGGACATCTCCTGCAGGCTATCCCTCAGGGAGGTCTTATCGACCATTCGGTCCTCAAGACCAATCTGGAAGGTCTGCTGGAATATTCATATCAGCCTGATCTCACTGAGATCGCTCCAGCTTCAGACAAGGCATTCTTCAAAGGTTACCGTCGTGCGGACGGCCGGGCCGGCATCCGTAACGAACTTTGGATCATCCCTACAGTAGGCTGCGTCAACGGCGTGGCTCAGAGCATCCAGAAGCAGTTTGAAAAGGAACTGGCAGCATATCCGGGAGTGGAAAAGGTCATAGCCTTTCCTCACAATTATGGATGTTCTCAGCTAGGCGGAGACCACGAGAACACCCGTAAGATACTTGCTGATATGGTGCATCATCCTAATGCTGCAGGCGTGCTCGTGGTCGCTCTCGGATGCGAAAACAACCAGCTTTCAGCTTTCCGTGAACTCGTCGGTGAAGTGGACGAGACACGCGTCAAGTTTATGGAGTCCCAGAAGATTCAGGGTGATGAGGTGGAATATGGACTGGACCTTTTGCGTCAGATTGCTCAGGCTGCAGCCGGAGACCAGCGCGAGGATATTCCTGTGAGTGAACTCAAGGTGGGGCTCAAGTGCGGAGGTTCCGACGGATTCTCAGGCATTACAGCCAATCCTCTCCTCGGACGTTTCTCTGACTGGATTGTGGCTCAGGGCGGAACCACGGTGCTTACGGAAGTGCCGGAAATGTTCGGTGCTGAGACAATACTCATGTCACGCTGCCAGGATGAACAGACCTTCGACAAGACAGTGCATCTGATCAATGACTTCAAGGCTTACTTCATGAAGAACGACCAGCCTGTCTATGAAAACCCTTCACCGGGCAATAAAGCCGGAGGAATCTCGACTCTTGAAGAGAAATCTCTGGGATGTACCCAGAAATCCGGCAACTCAATCGTGCGTGACGTCCTTCTGTACGGCGACCGTCTGAAGACCAAGGGCCTGAATCTTCTCAGCGCGCCTGGCAATGACCTTGTGGCATCTACTGCCCTTGCTGCTGCCGGATGCCAGATCGTACTCTTCACCACGGGACGCGGCACTCCGTTCGGAACATTCGTACCTACTGCAAAGATCTCCACCAACAGCACTCTGGCTGCGAACAAGCCGCTTTGGATAGACTTCAATGCAGGTGCAATCGTAGATGGTACACCGATTGAGGACGTAGACAAGGCATTTGTGGATTTCGTACTGGGTGTAGCTTCCGGTGATCAGACCAACAATGAGAAGTCCGGCTATAGTGAAATCGCCATCTTCAAGTCAGGAGTGACGCTGTAATATAAAATTTCCGTGCACGTTCACGGAAATTTTTGTGAATATGGAAATAATCATTAAATTTGGGGTTGGAATTTTTGTAATTCCGCCCCAAATTTTGTATAAAATTGATTATTAACATTATAGCTTTTAATTATTATGAAAGTAAACAGCGAAGTAAGGTATGCATCACATCCTAACGATGCGAAACATTACGACACAGCTCAGCTCAGACAGAACTATCTCATGGAGACAGTCTTTGCTGCTGATGAAATCAACATGGTTTACACCATGCATGACAGAATGATTGCAGGTGGTGCAATGCCGGTAAACGAAGTCGTGGAGCTTAAGCCTATCGACATCCTCCGCAACGATTATTTCCTCGGAAGAAGAGAAATCGGTATCTTCAATGTAGGAGGCAAGGGAGTCGTGAAGGCAGATGACAAGGAGTATCCTATGGAATACAAGGAGGCTCTCTACCTTGGTCGCGGCGACAGAAAGGTGACTTTCGAGAGCGTTGATCCTGCAAATCCTGCAAAATTCTACTTCTGCTCATCACCTGCTCACACAACATATCCTGACCACCTTACCACACGCGAGGATGCAGTCAAGATGGAGCTCGGTACTCTCGAGGAGAGCAACCACCGCATCATCAACAGAATGCTCGTGAAGGAAGTTGTCCAGACATGCCAGCTTCAGATGGGTATGACTGAGCTTCAGCCAGGCAGCACATGGAACACAATGCCTGCACACACTCATGAGCGCCGTATGGAGGTTTACTTCTACTTCGAGCTTCCTGAGGACCAGGCAGTATGCCACTTCATGGGTCAGCCACAGGAGAGCCGCCACATCTGGATGCACAACGAGCAGGCAGTAGTTTCTCCTGAGTGGAGCATCCATTCAGCATGTGCTACAAAGAACTATACATTCATCTGGGCTATGTGCGGTGAGAACCTCGACTATGGCGACATGGATGGCTGTGCAACTGTAGACCTTAAATAATCCGATCAACAAAACAATAAACAATAAATTATCATGGTAAATTTTTCACTCGAAGGTAAGATTGCCCTTGTAACAGGAGCATCTTATGGTATCGGTTTCGCTCTCGCTTCAGCTTTCGCAGAGGCAGGCGCAAAGATTGTGTTCAATGATATCAACCAGGACTTCGTAGACAGAGGTCTGGCTGCATATAAAGAGAAGGGTATCGACGCTCGCGGTTATGTATGCGACGTTACAAACGAGGAGCAGGTAAACGCAATGGTTGCTCAGATCGAGAAGGAAGTGGGCAAAATCAACATTCTCGTGAACAATGCAGGCATCATCAAGCGTATCCCTATGCATGAGATGACTGCTGCTGAGTTCCGTCAGGTGATCGACATCGACCTCAACGGTCCTTTCATCGTTTCAAAGGCTGTTCTCCCTTCAATGATGGAGATGGGTGCAGGTAAGATCATCAACATCTGCTCTATGATGTCAGAGCTCGGTCGCGAGACAGTTTCTGCATACGCAGCTGCAAAGGGTGGTCTTAAGATGCTTACCCGCAACATCGCTTCAGAGTACGGTAAATACAACATCCAGTGTAACGGTATCGGCCCAGGTTATATCGCTACTCCTCAGACAGCTCCTCTTCGTGAGCGTCAGGCAGACGGCAGTCGTCATCCGTTCGATTCATTCATCGTGGCAAAGACTCCTGCAGAGCGTTGGGGTACTCCAGAGGATCTTATGGGACCAGCTGTGTTCCTTGCATCTGAGGCATCTGACTTCGTTAACGGTCATGTCCTCTATGTAGACGGAGGTATCCTTGCATATATCGGCAAACAGCCACAATAAACATTGTTAAATCTGCATTTCCGACGTTGCCGCACGCATCTTCGCGCACCTTGGAACTGCAGGATTTTCCAATATTTATGAATATCAGTACTATGAATAGAAGAATATTCAACATTATGGCAGCGGCTTCGGCTGCTGCCATTTTGGCTTCCTGCTCAGCAGGCGGTCAGAAGGTTGTCGTGACCAACGACACCGACCTCGCACGTGAGAATGAGACTGTAGAGCTTTGCTTCAAGGGTCTTCAGAACGCCGATGCGGCCTTGACGGAGGAGAATGTAGTGGTTCTTGACCAGGCCGGCAATCAGGTGCCTTCACAGGTATATGCTGAAGCTGACGGAAAGGTAAAGCTTCTTTTCCAGGCGACTGTTCCGGCTAATGCTGCTGTCAAGTATGCAGTGAAGGCTGGTGAGCGCGAAGCTTATCCGGTCAATGCATATAGCCGCCACGTGCCTGAGCGTATGGATGACTACGCATATGAGAACAATGTGGTTGCCGGACGTATCTATGGCCCTGCTCTCGAGTTCCCGAGGACTTTCGGCTCTGACATCTGGCTCAAGTGTACAGAGCGTCTCGTGATCGATGACTGGTTCAAGAAGATGGACTATCACCATAACTATGGCGAAGGAATGGACTGCTACAAGGTGGGCGGTACCCTCGGCGGCGGAGCTCTTGTACCATATTCTGACGGTAAGGACTTCGTAATCGGTGACAACTGGGCTTCATTCCAGCACATCTGCGACGGTCCGGTCCGTACAAAAGCAACTTTCACTTACAATGCATTCGATGTGAACGGTAAGAAATACTCCGCTTCACGTGAGCTCGTGCTTGATGCCAACTCACGTTTCGTGAAGTCTGTGACTGCTTTCTTCCCTGTTGAGCACGAATCTGACTCTCTTGATGTTGTACTCGGTGCCATCCAGCATGAAGTGCTTAACCGTGAGAACGGTGAGAACTGGATTGCCTTTACCGAAGTTGCATCCGACACCAAGCAGCCGGAAATCGACGGTAATATCTCTGTAGCTCTCGTTTACGATGCTGCCGAGCTTGCTGACAATCCTATCAAGGCTGTCGGTGATGTTGCCGGCCATGCTGCCATCATTACAAAGGAAGCTGCCGGCAAGCCTGTAGCTGTGTGGACTGCATCCGGATGGAGTCAGGGTGGAGTTGAGTCTCCTGAGGCTTGGAACCAGCTCATAAAGGACTTCGCTTTTGCTCAGGCAAATCCTCTTAATGTAGAAGTAGTGAAATAATTTACGGAAATGACTATATTTGCGGTGGAGTTTATGCTCCACCGCTTTTGTTTAGTACTAAAACCTGATCGAGATGAATAGATTCAGACCGTTTATCCTTGTCGCTGCAGTTGTCCTGACTGCATTTGTTTCATATGGTTTATGGACCCTTCCGAAGGCAAAGCCTGCCGGTCATGACGGCTTCTCTGCCGAAAGAGTCGTTAGGGATATCGAAGTGATTTCGCGTGAACATCATTCCGTAGCTCATCCTGAGGAAAGAGCTCAGGTGCGCGAATATCTTATGCAGCGCCTGCAGGAAATGGGCGCGGATACTGTAAAGGTCTTCCGTTATGACTCCCTCACAGGTCCTCAGAACAAGCATGTGGTTTATACTTTTGATGCATATGACGTTCTGGCTGAATTTGCTCCTCTCAAGGATTCGGAGGATGCCACATATCTTATGATGGTAGCTCATTATGACTCAAGATATTCCCAGCCTATGCCCAAGGATACCGTATGGTCATATGGAGCTGCTGATGACGGATATGGCGTAGGAGTGATCCTGGAGACTGTGTCTCAGCTCCTGAAGCAGCGTCAGGATTGGTGTCAGGGTGTCAAGGTCCTTTTCACTGATGCTGAGGAAGTGGGAATGATGGGTATGAAGGCCATTTGGGAGAACGACAGGGCAGTATTTGATAATGTCGGATTCATGATCAATATCGAAGCCCGCGGTCCTTTCGGCCCGGCTCTGCTTTTCGAGGCTTGTCCAGGAAATGAAAAGGTAATGCAGCTTTATGAAGATGCAGCAGCCTATCCATATACATATTCTCTTACTACCGTTGTATATGGCTTCATGCCGAACTTTACAGACTTCACCATTGTGAAGGACGAGATTCCAGGTCTGAATTTCTCTACCATAGCCGATGTGAACCATTATCACACCGATCTGGACAATTTCAGCAATGTGAATCCTGCTTCCATCCAGCATTATGGAGCGCAGGTCCTTCCGATAGCCGAGAAATATCTTACTTCGGATGAGTTCTCAGCCACCGACGCTCTTAAGGCAGAAGATGATACTGTCAATTTCACGATTCCTGCTCTCGGCCTGTTCAATTTCAGCAAGATGGGATACACTATATTCAATGTGGTCATATTCCTTGTTTTCCTGATAGGATTCGCTCTGGAGGGACTCCGCGGACGGATTAAGGCAGCGAAAGTCTTCAGACAGTCATGTATGGTGTTGATCTCTTCTGTCGCTGTTCTGGCTGTGGGAGAGCTTGTGGCTTACGTATGTGCATATGTCTCGGGTGCGGTGTTCAAGCCGTTCGGTATCGTTCAGGGTATTCCATTCGACAATGCTGCCATGATAGCATCGGTTGCGGTTATGGCTGTCGTATCTATATTTGTTTATATCGCGTTCCGCAATAGGGCAGTACGCGCCGTCTCTGGCTCCATGAGGGCAAGTGCTGCTATAAATGCCGCAAGGCATTATGCGGGCAATTCGCTTTACGGCACAATGGCGCTCATGTTTGTCCTCAGTCTGGCTCTACTGCTTGCGATAGGGGAGAACCTGATGTTCTTTATCCCTCTTGTGTGCGCGTCTGTAGCTATGATGCTGTATCGTCTCCTTCCTGTAAGGGTATGGCTCCTGGCAGCCATGGTGCTCATCCTGCTCCATGCGTTCTCATTCCTCTATGCCCTCTCGATGGCGCTGACAATAGGAGCTCTCGGAGCAGTCATGATGATAGCATTCATCGATATCATGCTCCTGATTCCGCTTGCAGACCTCTACACCATGCCTGAGCGCAGGAAGTAGAGGGACTGCCTATTTCACGATGATACGTTCGATTCGACGTGGAACTGAGGTGAGGATCTCGTAAGGAATGGTGCCGAGGATAGAGGCCAGTTCTGATATTGTGGGATCCTCTCCGAAGATCGTGACCGTGTCGCCGACCTTTACGTCCAGACCTGTTACGTCCAGCATGCACATGTCCATGCATATATTGCCGATGGTCGGAACTCGGTGGCCGTTCACTGAGAATATACCTTTGCCGCAGCTGAGGTGACGGTCGATTCCGTCTGCGTATCCCACAGGGATAGTCGCTATTACTGTTCCTTCAGGAGCGATTTTCCCATGACGTCCATAGCCTATCGTGCCGTCTTCCGGACGGAGAGTCTTGATCTGCAGGACCTTGCACTTGAAAGATGCAACCGGGGTCAGAGTACTATCCTCAAGGGCGCTCACGCCATAGATTCCGATGCCAAGACGCACCATGTCGAACTGATATTGCGCAAACCTTTCGATTCCGGCCGAGTTAAGGATGTGGTACATCGGCTTGTAGCCCAGTGATTCAGTCAGGCGGTCTGCATTTGTTTTGAACAGGTCAATCTGACCCAATGTGAAATCATCATTTTCAGGGTCATCAGCAGCTGCTAAATGGGAATATACAGACTTTACTCTTACATATCTGCAATCCTGGAGGAATTCCTGAAGTTCCTGCAGCTCTTCTGTCACGAATCCGAGACGATGCATGCCTGTGTCCAGCTTGATGTGGACAGGAAAATCGCTTATACCTCTTTTTGCGAGGACCTCGCACAGAATCTTCAGAGAACAGAGATTCGGGATTCCTGGCTCAAGACCGTAATTCACGATCTGTTCGAATGAGTCCGTTCCGGCTGTCAGGACCATCACAGGAGATTTTATGCCTCCTTGCCTGAGTTCTATTCCTTCCACCGGATATGCTACGGCAAGATAATCTGCCCCTGCTTCCTCCATCAGGGAGGCGAATTCGACGGCACCATGTCCATAAGCGTTGGCCTTCACAAGAACAAGAAGTCTTGTGGAGTCCTCCAGCTTGGATCTGAAATATTTATAATTGTCAAGGCAGGCGTTCAGATTGATTTCAAGCCTTGAAAAGTCGCTGTTGATGAACATAGGTGCAAAGATAGGAATAAATTTTGCATATATACGCGCCGGCAAAATAAATCATGTATTACGACATTTTGTCAGTATTTAGTATTAATTTTACATCTTATTAATTATCAAACTGACCGAAAATGAACATTTGGACAATAATGATTGTTGTGATGGCGCTGAGCTTCATCGTTCAGCAGATGCTTCAGAGCCGTTTCAGCAAGTATTCAAAAGTGCCGGTTGCAAACGGGATGTCAGGTGCTGAGGTGGCGCAGAAGATGCTTCACGACCATGGGATATATGATGTTAAAGTCGTTCCGGCAAGGGGCATGCTCACCGACCATTATAATCCCCAGACAAAGACCGTGGCCCTCAGCGAAGGAGTATATGCAAGCCGAAGTGTCGCTGCAGCAGCTGTGGCCGCACATGAATGTGGACATGCAGTCCAGCATGCAATCGGATATGCACCTCTTAAGATGCGATCCGCCCTGGTGCCTGTGGTGAACTTCGCTTCAAGCATCGTCCAGTGGGTGCTGCTTCTGGGAGTGCTTATGATCAACACTTTCCCGGGTCTTCTATGGTTCGGAATCATCCTTTTTGCATCCACAACACTTTTCAGCTTCATAACCCTTCCGGTTGAGGTGAATGCCAGCAGCAGGGCCGTTTCATGGCTCGGAAGATCGGGGATTACTGACTCCCAGACCGCTCCTATGGCTGTCGATGCCCTCAAATGGGCTGCATATACCTATGTGGTTGCGGCTCTTGGCTCGCTTGCGACACTCCTTTATTATATAGGTCTTGCCCGTCGCGACTGATCTGATTTGATAACATACTAATCTATACAATTATGAAACGAATTTTATTGATGGCCGTGGGGGCTTTGATGATGCTCCTGGCCTCATGCTCGCAGTACAAGTATGAGACTGTTGCGGGCGATCCCCTTGGAACCAAGATCTACACTCTTGACAACGGACTTAAAGTCTATATGAGTGTAAACAAGGAAACTCCACGAATCCAGACCTACATTGCAGTGAAGGTCGGAGGAAAGAATGATCCTTCGGAGACCACGGGTCTTGCCCATTATTTCGAGCATCTTATGTTCAAGGGCAGCCAGCAGTTCGGTACATCCGACTATGCTGCGGAGAAGCCGCTTCTCGATGAGATTGAAGCACTTTTCGAAGTCTACAGGAATACGACTGACGAGGCTGAAAGAGCCGCAATCTATCATAAGATTGACTCTGTAAGCTACGCTGCATCAGACTATTTCATTCCTAACGAGTACGACAAGCTGATGTCCCTCATCGGTGCTGAAGGCACAAATGCCTATACTTCAACCGATATGACAGTATATGTCGAGGACATCCCTTCAAATCAGATAGAGAACTGGGCCCGTATCGAGGCCGACCGCTTCATGAATCCTGTTATCCGTGGATTCCACACCGAGCTCGAGACAGTATATGAAGAAAAGAATATGTCCCTCACAAGGGATTTCCGCAAGGCTCTCGAGGCCATGGATGCAACGATCTTCCCTGATCATCCTTATGGAACACAGACAGTTCTCGGCACACAGGAGCACCTCAAGAATCCTTCTATCACCAACATCAAGAACTACCATAAGACCTATTATGTGCCTAACAACATGGCTATATGTCTGAGCGGTGACTTCGATCCAGATGAAATGGTGACCATCATCGAGAAGTATTTCGGTCAGATGCAGCCTAACGAGAATCTTCCACAGGTGGACTTCAAGACCACAAGCAAGATAGAGTCTCCTGTGTCAAAGGAAGTTTACGGACTTGAGGCTGAGAATATCATGATCGGATGGAAGTATCCGGGAGCAGGCAGCGATGACGCCCTGGTTGCAGATGCTGTGGATTATATCCTTACCAACGGCTCGGCAGGTCTTATCGACCTCGATCTCAATCAGCAGCAGAAAGTGCTTGGTGCCCAGAGCATGACCTATACACGACCTGACGGCGGTGAGTTCATCCTTATCGGTAACCCTAAGCAGGGTCAGACACTCGACCAGGTTAAGGAACTCCTCCTTGCAGAGGTAGCGAAGCTGCGTAACGGCGAGTTTGACGAGTCTCTTATCGAAGGTACCATCAACAATCTGAAACTCAGAAGAATGAGGGAGCTGGAGAATAACTCCGACAGGGCAGATATGTATGTGAATTCGTTTATCAACGGCACAGATTGGGCTGACGAAGTGAAGTGGCTCGACAAGATGAGCGCTGTCACCAAGCAGGATATCGTGGACTGGGCGAACAAGTATCTTTCTGACAACAGTTATGCTGTGGTTTACAAGCGTCAGGGCGAGGATAAGACCGTGCAGAAGGTGTCGGCACCGAAAATTACCCCTATCAAGGCCAATCGAGATGCTCAGAGTGCATTCCTTGCAGAAATCAAGGCGGTTGAAGTGAAGCCTATCGAGCCGGTATTCGTGGACTATGAGAAAGATATGAAGAAGTTCAAGGCTGAGGGTCTCGACGTGCTTTATGTCCAGAACAAGACAAACGATATAGCTAATCTCACTTATACTTTCGACACAGGAACAGAGTCAGATCCGGCTTTGAATCTTGCATTCAGATATCTCGGCTATCTCGGAACTCCGACCAGAAGTGCGGAAGAGATTGCCCAGCAGATGTATCAGCTCGCATGCTCATATGGTCTGGGTGCAGGCAATACCATGACCAGCATATCAGTAAGCGGTCTTTCGGAGAATCTCCCTAAGGCAATGGAAATTGTTGAGGATCTGATTTATAATGCCGTTCCGGATGAATCTATCCTTGCAAACCTCAAGGCAGATATGCTCAAGTCCCGCGCTGACGGAAAGCACAATCAGTCACGTTGTTTCAGCGCCCTTCAGAGATATGTATTCTACGGCCCTGACTTCATCAGAAAGACAACTCTTACAAACGAGCAGCTTATGGCCTTGACCTCTGAGGAACTCCTTTCAAAGGTGCGTGAGCTTCTCGGGTATAACCATGAGGTGCTTTATTATGGTCCTGCCACCGAGTCTCAGGTGAAGAAGCTTATTGCTGAGAATCACACTGTGGCTGCCGACCTCAAGCCTCTCGTGAAGACATATTCTGTATACCAGCTCACTGAAGACAGCAAGGTATTCCTCGCTCAGTATGATGCAAAGCAGCTCTACTATCTGCAGTATTCCAACAGGGGAGAGAAGCTTGATATTGCTGCCAATCCTTATTTAAGATTGTATAATGAGTATTTCGGAGGCGGAATGAATGCTATCGTCTTCCAGGAGATGCGTGAGGCTCGAGGCCTTGCATATTCTTCATCAGCAAGACTTTACAGCCCATCTCATCTGGATGATTCATATTGGTACTTTGCTTTCATCGCCACCCAGAACGACAAGATGCAGACTGCAATTGAGGCCTTTGACGAGATTATCAACCAGATGCCTGAGTCCGAAGCTGCGTTCGAGGTAGCTAAGGAGGCTCTTATCACACGCATCCGCACTGAGCGTACTACAGGTGAAGATGTCCTTTACAGATATCTTACAGATAGGGAGCTCGGACTCACCGAACCTCTTGCAAAGAAGGTCTTCGAGGTTGTACCTACACTTACTCTGGAAGATGTGAAGGCTACCCAGGACAAATGGGTTGAGGGAAGGACCTATCATTACGGTATCCTTGGTGATATCAAGGATCTTGACATGAAGTTCCTCAAGGGCCTCGGCAAGGTTCAGGTGCTTACTCTTGAAGAAATCTTCGGATACTAAACTCCTATAATCAGGCTGCCACTGCGTGGAAGCGACATGCCACCCCCGGCTAGGGGGTGCCTCCCGCAGGGAGGCGGGGGTCGCGGAACGCAGTGGCAGCCTGATTTATAACTTTACCGGAAAGTTTGACTATCTTTGTGACCCTAAAACCAAAACATATGAACGAATCCAATTTCACAAAAAAATACAAAGTCCTTTTCGTGTGTCTGGGAAATATATGCCGTTCTCCGGCTGCTCAGGGAATATTCGAGCATTATGTGCGTGAAAACGGGCTGCAGGATAGGATCGAGGCCGATTCAGCAGGCACTTATGGTGGCCATAGAGGAGAACTTCCTGACCGCCGCATGCGTACGGCTGCTCTTTACAGAGGCTTTGCCCTGACACATCAGTCGCGTCAGGTGAAGTCCATTGACCTTCTGGATTTCGACCTTGTCATCGCCATGGATGACCAGAACTACGAAGACCTTATGCACATAGCTCCTTCTGTGGAAGCGACCCATAAGATCAGACGAATGGCAGATTTTCTTACAACCCACAGGATTTCTTACATCCCTGACCCGTACTATATGGGAGCCGAAGGTTTCAGCCATGTCCTTGACCTTCTGGAGGAAGGATGTCAGAATCTGCTTGATACAATTAGAAAAGTTCTATAAATTTGCGCCGGGATTATGGAGTAAGGGAATCCGGTGAGAATCCGGAACTGTGCCCGCAGCGGTAAGCTTCATAACGCTCCTGCATTATGCCATTGCAGCATTGTGACTGTGAGAAGGCGCAGGAAGCGGAAGCAAGTCCGAAGACCTGCCATAATCAAGTCAAACTTATGAGGCCCGGGGGCAGGCTTCTGTTAAGGCGTAAAAAATGTTATCATCAATTCTTTTTTCTGCGGGTCTGCTGCTGTCAGTCCTGCCTTCAGGCTTTGAGGAGCCTGTCATCGACACGCTTGATGCGGTCATAATCTCAGCCGACAAAGGCCTTACTGTTTCCAGAAAGGATACTCTTGTGATCGGCAACTCATTTTCAATTTCAGAAGTCCTTATGCGCAGCTCCGGCTTCCATGTCGGGGATAATGGAGGCTTTGCCGGCCTTAAATCCCTTAGTCTCAGGGGATTGGGAAGTGCTCATACGGCAGTCTATATCGATGGCCTGCGTGTTGGAAATGTGCAGTCAGGTCAAAATGATCTTGGAATGATCGGAATTGATAACCTGGGTTCAGTGGTAATTGATTATGCCCAGAACAGCGTATCATTCAACACAGCAAAGCCTGTATTCGGAGTGTCTCCTGTATCCGGTGTCGCTCGCCTTTCCGGAGGCTCATTCGGAACATGGCTTCCTTCTGCAAGGATAGATGCCCGTCTTTCGGAGAAAATCGTGCTTTCTGCAAATGCTTCCGGAGTCTTAAGCAAGGGTGATTTTACTTATGGCGACGGTCTGGTCAGAGAAAATAATGATGTCTCTCAAGTACGTGCCGGTCTGGATCTCTGGGGCGTCATGAGCGGGGGAGACTACCATGTCAAGGCATACTATAATAATGTGGATCGTGGTACTCCCGGTTCAACAGATTGGCCGTCCGACGACCGACAGAAGGATCGTAATGCCTTTGTACAGAGCACTGTGCGTAAGAATTTCTCGCCACTTTATACTCTGCGTCTGAGCGCCAAGGCATCATATGATGACATATTCTATTCAAGTTCATGGGGAGACAGCAATTATGCTCAGACAGAGTTCCAGATCAACTCGGTCCATGATTTCCGTATAAACAGATGCTGGAACGTATCCCTGGCTGCAGATATTCAGTGGGATGGTCTCAAGTCTTCTAATTATAGTGCAACCAGACTCACGACTTTTTCTGCTTTGGCAACCTCATACCGTGCGGGCAGGTTTTCCTTTGATGCGGCTTTGGAATATTCCGGAGCATTTGACATCGGTGCTCTTTCGCGTCACTCATTTTCCCCTTCGGCAAATCTGCGTCTGAATGTCCTCGAGGGATTGGATATCATAGCATTTGCGCGTCGTGCCTACCGCATCCCTACATTCAACGAGCTTTATTATGTGGGCTACGGCAATCCGGATCTAAAGCCCGAAGATGCATGGCTGAGCGATATTGGAGTTGATTTCAATAGATCAGTCGGCAGTGAATGGACAATTAAGGCAAATCTGGACGGATTCTATAATTTCCTGAAAGACAAGATAACTTCTGCCCCTACACTCGAAGATCCGAATATCTGGCTTCCTTATAATATCGGAAAGGTGCGTTCGGCAGGTTTTAATATTTCTGCCGGGTTTGTGCATAAAGGGGAGTGGAACTATTCCTTAAATGCTGAATATACGTTCCAATCGGCAATAGACATAACTCCAGATTCATATACATACGGGCAGCAGATTCCATATATTGCAAGGCATGTCGTGGCGCTGTGCGGCAGCGTTTCATGGAAAGGATGGATGCTTGAGCCGACGTGGCAGATGCGTGCGGGACGCACTGACGCATCTGGTGAACTTCCTGATTGGAACACTATGGATTTGACTTTGTCCAAGACCTTTAACGTTAAGAAAATCGGCAGAATGACTCTGACAGCATCTGCAAGAAACATAGCCGATTGCAGATATGAAACCGTCAGCGGCTATCCGATGCCCGGCAGGAACTTTATCTTAGGTGTTGAATTCAAATTCTAGATTATGTTGCTAAGTCTTTTATATGTACTTATAGCAGGAGTGGCTCTGCCGGTGGGAGGAGTGCAGATGCAATATCTCTGGCGCAACCAGCTCGGCGATGTATATAGTCTCGGGCTGGGCAGCGCCGCTTGTCTTGGTGCAGCTGCGGCCACCATGTCCGGATGGTGCTCCCTGACTGTGGGCAGTTTCATCTGTACCCTTGTCTGCACCCTGATCTGTTTTGTCGTCACCCTGCGCGTAAGCACGCAGAACCTTATTACCTTCGGTATCCTTTTCGGCACCTTCATCGGCTCCTTGGGCACCATCGTCGTTACCAATGCCCCCAACGGAGACCTCCTGAAACAATATTATCTCTGGGGAGCGGCCAACTTCAATCTCGAAGGGGTGACCACATGGGACATAATCTTCTCCATCAGCCTCTTTAGCATAGGTCTCGCTGCCGCATTATGGACTTCGCGGAGCCTTACCCGGCACATGAAAGGTGAAATCGAACTCAGCAATATCCATAAGGCGCTTCTTCTTCTTGCCATCATGTTTCTTGTCACCAGCGCTGTATCCATCTGCGGACCTATAGGATTCATTTCGCTCGGCGTTCCTAACCTGAGCCGCATACTCTGCAAAAGTGAGGACATACGTAAGCATTATCTCATCTCAAGCGCCATGGGTGTTGGCCTGCTTCTGGTCACCTACCTCGTGGCCAATCATGTCAATCTCGGCATCTACCTGCCGATAAGCGCAACAATGGCCATCCTCGCGCTTCCGCTGATGGCCATTCTGTTTGTGCGTAAATAGATGTTAAAGCATCAAGCCGGTTTTAACTTTCTCTGCTATTTCCTCTCCCTTGATGTGGGCGAGGATAGTCAGACCGAACTCCTGAGCCCAGCCTGGTCCACGGCCTGTGATCATATTGCCGTCCTTTACAACTCCTTCCTTGACATACTCTGCTCCCTTGCTTGCAATAGCCTCCTCGAAGCCGTCGTAGCAGGTCATCTTCTTGCCGCTGATTTCCGGCAGGAGAGTAAGCACTACACTCGGTGCTGCACAGATGGCTGCCACTATGCCTCCTTCTGCATAATGCTGCTTCATGATGTCCATCAGCTTTCCGAAAGCTGCCAGGTTAGCAGATCCGGGCATACCGCCAGGAAATATCATTACGTCAGATGGCAGGCATGGTCCGAATGTGGTTGATGCCTTGAACTCGCCGAAGGCCATGTCAGCAACCACCGGAATACGGTTGGAACTTGTCACAATCCTGTCGTCATAGATCGATACGGTCTTGACGTTCACGCCTCCTCTGCGGAGCATGTTCACTGTAGTGAGGGCCTCGGAAATCTCAAATCCGTCAGCCAGAAAAATATATGTGCCTTTCATATGTGGTAGTAGTGTTGTGTTCTTTTATAGTTCCCAGTCTGAAGCATTGTAGCTGTCCTTCGGCGCCTGAGGTACATTTGGGAAGTAGGTGAAGCCTGTGATTTTCTCAAGGTCGCTTACTGACATGAGGTCCTGCGAACTTACATTCGTTTTTTTAGGTGTTTTATGGCTTCTGACAAATGCCGCACACTTAATCTCTGATGCAGAGCACTGTGACAGAGGCTTGCCGGAACTTCCGCTCTTGGTCCTCATAAGTATATAGTAGAACATCGTCGGACGGCTTACGTCGTTTCTGCCTCCGAATGATATTTTTGCAGGCGAGTCAGTGTTGCCTCTGCGGTCGGTATATTTGTCGAAATAAGCTCCGATCACCACGTAGAGTGTGTCCGAGCATACCTGCCCGTCCACCCAGTCTTCAAGTATGTTCCATCCGCCTCCGCCTGTGTTGAATGTGTCCGAGTATTGCGGAGCGATGTTGCTATAGTAAAATACTTGTTTATTTGTAGCTGTTGAAGAAAGTCTTTCAGCTGATCCGAGCATATGTCCTTTGTTGCAGCCACCGCCAGTACTCTTCGAACTATACTGGATGTTGGCAGGAATAGAAGGGTCTTTGGCATATGCGTCGGTCCTTTTTGCTCCGCCATTATACATCTCATGCCTTGGAGCCGCCACCCACACCGGACAATGGTGCTCTGCACTGAAACATACAGTATAGTTGCGTGCCTTCTTTCCTCCTGGACCTGTCTCGTTGCCGGCACACAGGTGATGCGCATAATATAGGTCGCTGTCCTTGGTGTCAATCAGATAATCTCCCGACTGTGAATAGCTTATGGCAGGCAGCTCATACCATCCGTATTTCCCGCTCTGGCCAGGAACCGGTGTCGGAATCTCTTCGTCATCGTCACCGCCTCCCGTATTGCCGCCAGAACCCGTATTGTCTCCACCAGTGTTATCGTCGCCGCCGTTGCCACCGGTATTGTCGCCTCCGGTGTTGTCATCTCCTCCTGATGGTGGGGTCACGGTTCCGGTAGATGTGCCCCTTCTGTATAGGGTCAACTCCTCCTGGCTGCCGGTGTAGCAACGGAATATCTTGGCGCTGGCATTCCATTGAAGCCTATAGTTGCTATGGGCCACGTTCTTAACCCATACGCTACCACCATCTTTATATGAGAATGTCCATTTATAGTTGTCGCTTGATTGTGTCGAACTTGATGCATTTACAGAGTTCTTCCCACTTTCAAGACCCAGATAACCTATGCCTGTGACATTGATGGTGTAAGCGGAACCGGATTTTTCCACCACGGCCTTGTACTGGTCTCCATCACTTGAGTGTATGCCCTGAGCTGTCATCGTAGAGGAAATATCATGGCTGTATCCCTTGGTATCACTATAGGAGTTCAGGACAAGTACAGTACCGCCGTTTGTATATGTTATAAGGTAATCACCGCTCCAGTCGCTATAGTCCTCGGCAACTTCCACATAATATGATTCAGTCACTTCCGGAGTCTCTCCTCCTTCATTGCCGCTTCCGTTGTTACCTTCTCCAGTTCCTTCTCCGCCGGTCCCCTCATTCCCGCTTCCTGGACCTTCGTTCTCATTTCCGTTTCCGGAACCTCCCGGTGTCACCTCTGTATCCTCTCCGTTTGCGTTGTCGGTTTCGACAGGTTCGCAAGCTGAGAATCCTATCAGCATCGAAAGTAAAATCGCAATAATCTTCTTCATATCTTAAATCGAGTTTTAGTCTTTAGCGTATAACCTAGCAAATTTAGCAAACATTAATGATATAGCAATTATTTATTTGCCCTCCCTGAAACAAAAAGAACAGTGTGACTAAAAGTCTTAGGGTTGATTAGTCACACTGTTCTTTATCTGGAATAACACGCGTGTTTTGTTTATATAAACACCTTAGGCCCGAAATGGACTTCTGTCCGGGAATCCCTGTGTTTTTCCGGACGGCCTGCGATTACAATCAGAAAGATGATCTTTAACGGATATGTGATTACGCTACTACCTGTAACTATATACGAAAAGAGACCGACTAACACTTATTAGTCGGCCCCTTCTGTATTAATATGCAGTCCGATTACTTAGACGCCTTGATTGCAGCCTGAGCAGCAGCGAGACGTGCGATAGGAACTCGGAATGGAGAGCATGAAACGTAGTTGAGACCTGTCTTGTAGCAGAACTCTACTGATGCAGGATCACCACCGTGCTCACCGCAGATACCGCACTTGAGACCCTCACGGGTGCCGCGGCCTTCCTTCACAGCGTAATCAACGAGCTTACCTACTGACTTAGTGTCAAGAGTCTTGAATGGATCGGCATCGAGGATCTTGTTGCCGAGGTAGTCACCCATGAAGGTTCCTACGTCGTCGCGTGAGAATCCGAATGTCATCTGAGTAAGGTCGTTTGTACCGAATGAGAAGAACTCTGCAGTCTTAGCCATTCTGTCTGCAGTGAGGGCTGCACGAGGAATCTCGATCATTGTACCGAACATGTACTTGATCTCCATGCCGAACTCAGCCTCAACCTCAGCGCGGATCTTCTCGCAGATTGCCTTCTGGAAACGGAGCTCACGCTCAGAGATTGTTACAGGAACCATGATCTCTGGCTTAGGATCGAATCCTTCCTTCTTAAGCTCAGCAGCTGCAGTGAAGATTGCGCGGAACTGAGTCTCTGAAATCATAGGATATGTGATGTGGAGACGTACACCACGGTGACCCATCATAGGGTTCACCTCGTGGAGTGACTCGCCACGCTTCTCGATCTCGCCTACAGTGATGTGAAGCTCCTCAGCAAGCTCGTTCTTCTTAAGCTCAGTCTGTGGAACGAACTCGTGGAGAGGTGGGTCGAGGAGACGGAATGTTACAGGTTTGCCGTCCATAACCTTCATGGTGCCCTTTACAGCTGCCTTGATGAATGGCTCGAGCTCTGCGAGAGCTGCCTTTCTCTCCTCGTCGTTCTTAGCAAGGATCATCTTGCGGAGCTTAGAAAGTGGAGTCTCAGCGTTCTGTCCGTAGAACATGTGCTCGATACGGAAGAGACCGATACCCTCGGCGCCGAAGCTGATAGCACGTGCTGCATCCTCTGGAGTGTCAGCGTTTGTGCGTACGCCCATTGTGCGGAACTTGTCCACGATAGCCATGAACTGCTGGAAACGTGGGTTGTCAGATGCGTCCATTGTGTCGATAGCAACATCATAAACTGCACCCTTAGCACCGTTGATAGAGAGAACGTCACCCTCATGGTACTCCTTGTCAGAGCCCTTGAAACGTATAACCTTGTTCTCGAGGTCGATGTGCATAGCCTCGCAACCTACGATACAGCACTTACCCCATCCGCGTGCTACGAGAGCAGCGTGTGAAGTCATACCACCGCGCTGTGTAAGGATACCTGCGCACGCACGCATACCCTCTACATCCTCTGGAGAAGTCTCCTCACGAACGAGGATTGTAGCGATACCCTTCTCTGCAGCCTCCATAGCAGCCTCAGAAGTGAAAGCGATAACTCCTACAGCTCCACCTGGAGATGCTGGAAGACCGTTAGCGATAACGGTAGCCTTCTTCTCTGAAGCAGGGTCGAGGATTGGGTGGAGGATCTCGTCGAGCTGAGCAGGAGCAACGCGAAGAACTGCTGTCTGCTCGTCGATCATTCCTTCCTCAAGCATATCCATAGCCATATTGAGGGCAGCAAGACCTGTTCTCTTACCTACGCGGCACTGGAGCATCCAGAGCTTGCCGTCCTGGATAGTGAACTCGATGTCCTGCATATCGCGGAAGTGGTTCTCAAGGTGGAGACGGATTCCGTCGAGCTCTGCGTAAACCTCAGGCATTGAAGTCTCGAGAGAAGCAAGGTGCTGGTTGTGAGGGTTCTTTGTAGACTCGTTGAGAGGGTTCGGAGTACGGATACCGGCTACAACGTCCTCACCCTGAGCGTTGATAAGCCACTCACCGTAGAATTTGTTGTCACCGTTTGCAGGGTTACGTGAGAATGCAACACCAGTTGCAGAGTTGTCACCCATATTACCGAATACCATTGACTGTACGTTTACAGCTGTACCCCACTCATCAGGAATACCCTCGATACGACGGTATGCGATAGCGCGCTTTCCGTTCCAAGACTTGAACACACCACCGATCGATCCCCAGAGCTGAGCCTCAGCTGAATCAGGGAACTCTGTTCCGAGAACCTCCTTTACGCGAACCTTGAAACGGTCGCAGAGGTCCTTAAGCTCCTCAGCTGTGATGTCAGTGTCAGAAGCATAGCCCTTTGCTACCTTCACCTCTTCCATCATTCTGTCGAGCTGCTGGCGGATACCCTGGCCGTCAGCCGGCTCGATACCCTCTGCCTTCTCCATCACAACGTCTGAATACATCATAATGAGACGACGATATGCGTCATATACGAAACGTGGGTTCTGGGTCTTCTCGATCATACCAGGGATAGTCTCAGAGCAGAGACCGATGTTGAGGATTGTATCCATCATACCTGGCATTGAGCTTCTTGCACCTGAACGGCAAGACACGAGGAGAGGATTCTCCTTGTCGCCGAACTTCATACCCATAATCTCCTCGGTCTTCTTGAGAGCCTCAGCTACCTCAGCCTTGAGAGCATCGTTGTAACCGCCACCGAGTTCATAATACTCAGTACAGCACTCTGTTGTGATTGTGAAACCTGCAGGAACAGGGATGTTGAGTGTACACATCTCAGCGAGGTTTGCACCCTTACCGCCGAGGAGCTCACGCATAGTTCCATTACCCTCGGCGGTTTTGCCACCGAAGCAATAGACTCTTTTCTTGTTAGATTCCATAGTAGTAAATATTTGATTATTAATAAATAATATCAATAAAAGAATGTTGCCGGACCTTTCCCGTATCAAAACGGAAAAAATCCGGCGCGAATTTAATTATTTTTCCTGAAAAATCAGCAAAGAATTTGCGTAAAATCAGTCCTCACCTTCGCTTGCCTGCTCCAGAAGCGATGCAAGTATGCCGGCGACGCCGCAGCGGCTGCCTTCCTTGAATGTAACTTCTGTTCCTGACGGGTCCGGGTGACCGATAGGATAGTAGGCGATGTCCTGAAGAAGCAGCTGGGAATCAAGGTAGTCATAGTCGTAGTCGCTGATCTGAATGATAACTCCCGGAATCTCGCTGAAAAGAAGTTTCGTGGTGTCGTTTTCCTGATATGATGACATAAGTCCGCATAGGTCAATGCTTGTGCCGCACTGGCCGCACATCGAAGCCGCTGCCACGGCAAGCCCTCCGTCGCACACGGTCGCTCCGGCAATGACAATGCCGTCTTCCACTAATTCCCTCACGACTTCGTAACAATCGATGAAATAGTCCGGATCCTGAATGTGAGGGCCTACGCCTCCGTTATGTCCCTGTGTCTGTGCCAGAAGAGATCCTCCGATCTTGTGGGAACAGGTGTCGAAAGGAATGTATATCAGCCAGTCGGACGGATCTGCCTGCATTTCTGACGGACACTTGCGTTCCTCTGATATCCACGGGTGGCTGCTCTGGAAAGGTGAGTCCTTTACCTGTATCTCCTCCTGGCTTTCATCGTTTTCTCCCGGATTCCTTTCGGGAAGCCAGGCATAGAATTCCAGATGACTTTCCAGATCGGTTTCGTCGAAAACATAATCCTCCAGCTTCACCCCCAGGTCGAAGATGTATCCGCTTGCAGATTCGACCGAATGGTAGAATGCTGCCATATTTCCCAACGGACGCGTGTTCCATATCCATTTGGCCCAGAGGTTCAGATTCCCCAGTCGGAAATGTCCTTCATTCCATATCCTGTCGATCAATGCCTTGCTTATTCTCTGCCTTGTGAATGCTTCGGGATATAGAAGACGGAATGGACGTTCTTTCCCGGCTGCCTTCAGACAGTCTTCAAGATATACGGCTTCATTGGCCTGGCTGTATCTGAAAGATGTGACAGGCGGATCGGTGGATTCGTCCAGGATGTCCTCGAAGCCTTCAGTATCCTGCTGCCCGAAGTCTTCGTCAGTCATACATTCGCTCAGAAGTTCTGCCGGAGTGGCGTCGCATCGGATGCCGTCAATTATGTATTGTGAGTATAATGCTGATTCTTTTTCTGTCATATTCCACACAACTTGGGGATAAACTTTGTAAAAATAGTTAAATTTGTATTCACAACAAGCGATTTTGCTATTATGGACAAGAATTTTTCGGAAAAGGCATACAATGAGATGATCGGCAAACTCTTCGTGAGGTTTCCTTCTTTCCAGAAGACAGGGGCTTCCGCATATAAGCCGGGCATAGGCAATATGGAGTTCTTCGATCAGCTGGCGGGGCACCCTCACAGACAATATAAGACAATCCATATCGCCGGTACCAATGGCAAAGGATCAGTCTCCAATATGCTGGCTTCTGTGCTTGCTGCTCAGGGGCTTAAGGTGGGACTTTATACTTCTCCGCATATATTGGACTTCCGTGAAAGAATACGCGTGGTGACCTGTCATCCTGAACGAAGTGAAGGATCTTTTCATCTCATTCCCAAAGAAGACGTCTGGTCGTTCGTCCAGCAGTGGCAGGAGACCTTCGACCATCTGGATATGTCTTTCTTCGAGATAACCACTTCGATGGCATTGTCCTGGTTTGCACAGCAGAAGGTGGATGTGGTGGTGCTTGAAACAGGTCTCGGAGGCCGTCTGGACAGCACCAATATTGTCGATCCTGTTCTCAGCATCATCACGAACATCGGTCTTGACCATTGTGATATGCTTGGAGAAACTCTGCCTGAAATCGCTTTCGAAAAGGCGGGAATCATTAAGCCGAAAGTGCCTGTGGTGGTCGGTGAAAGCCATCCTGAAACCGATCCTGTGTTCGAGCGTAAAGTCCTGTATACCAATCTCCCCGAGCCGATATTTATGGGTAGCCGTACAGCAATAATGTCGCTTCTGACATTTGCTGACAAGGTGGAACCGAGCCAGTGGGAGCATCACGAAGAAATTCTGCAGAAGATGGATCTTCAGGGAGAGTATCAGAGGAAGAATCTGAGGACTGTGATGGCGGCTCTGGATATCATTGCCTCAGGCTCCCGGGTCCAGGATGCATTGATCCATACCGCTGCCAGAACCGGTTTCCGAGGACGCTGGGAGAAGCTTTCAGATGAGCCGTATGTCATCTGTGACATCGGCCACAACGAACACGGTCTGAAATACAATTTCGCTCATCTGGAACGTATGAAGGCAGAAGGCAGATGTACGGATCTTATAATCGTATATGGCTCTGTCGCTGACAAGGATGTGGATTCCGTCATTCATCTGATGCCGCAGGATGCAATATATGTATTCACCCAGGCTCAGGGAAAACGGGCACTGCCAGCTGAAAACATCCGCGACAGATATCTGGCTTTCTGTGAAGAAAATACACGTGTGATTGGCCGTATTTACTGCGCAGGCACGGTCATTGAAGCGATGAAGAATGCTTATGAAATTGCTGCTGGCATTGTTGCGGCAGATCCTGATGCGCATCCGCTCATATATGTCGGCGGAAGCACATATGTCGTATCTGAAGCAGTTGCGATGCTGGACGATTAAACTCTATTGCTATGAAACGGATTCTTATGATTATGCTTGCTGCACTGATCGGTGCAGAGGCTTTCTCGTATGCTGCAGTAACTGACGGGGAAAAGAGTGAACAGATAGAGTCTCTTTGGAAGGAATATGAAGATGCTTCCCAGAAGGACTACATAAAGAGAATGACCAATATCTTGGAGAAAATCAAGGTCGAGGCTCTCAAGGAAAGAAGTACCTGGGACTATTATAAGGCTGTCTGTCTCTATGTCAGGGCGAAATCATCCCGTGACTGGAAACTTGCGGAAGAACTTCAGACTCAGGCGCAAGAGGAGATAACCGCATATGGAGAGCCGCTTCTGGACTATCTGCTCAGACATAGGAGTATGAGCGTGGGACAGAAACTTGAGTATCTGAATGAAAATGCTGATAAACTCAAGGCAAGAAGGAATGCGGATGTCTACGAAGGCAACGGAATCGAATATCCTGATGTTCTCACGGCTACCTTAAGTAGTGATTATCAGTATGTTCTGTGGGATATTCTGACAAGGTCACGTCGCCCGTCAGTTGATGAATCCGCTGATGTATATGAACTGCTTTCAGAGAGTTTGGCAGGGGAGTATCCTCAGGCTGGCATTGCAGAGTTTATATATATGAAAAAGGTATTCGATTCTGCAAAACTAACAGGAATAGAGGAGTTCAAGTCTCTTGCAGAAAGATATAAGGGTAAGGCATTGGGAGTAATGGTCAATGAGTTTATCCTTTGGTTTGAATTATCTGACGGCAAGGCCAAGGGATCTTCGGAATATTTCCGCGGAATGAGAGAGCGTGTGGTGAAGCTGATAAAGGAGAGGGATTCGTTTTATGGAGCTTCGGAGCGGGCATTGGCCGGATATTGTGATGGATTGGATGATATTCTTGAGCATCTGGATGAAAAGGTGGCTTATGTGACAGTCAAAGATGCTGATGTCCTGGTGGCGATGAGAAATCTGAACAAGGTGAAGATCAAGGTATCATCTGAAAAGGAGACTGTATTCGATACATTGCTTCATAATCCTGTCAAAAGTTATTATTCTCTCGATACATTGACATTCAGACTGCCGGATATGACGGACGGGGAATATAAGATCGAATGCCTTTCCGGAGTAACCTCGCTTGGTGTGTCTCGGTTTACGAAAAATACATTGTCAATGTCCTTTAGGAGAGATTCGAATGGGATTTCTGTCTATGTGGCTGATTATAAGACCGGTAAACCTATTGATTGCGTAGATGTGATATTGTATGGAGGGGGTGATAAACACAAGGTGGTGGAGTTTAAAGACTTGCATCTGGACGGATATACCAGGCTTCCGGCGCCTGTTGTGAAACATTGGGATCAGGGCCGCATCCTGGAGTGTGTGGCGAGGGATGCCGATGGAAAAGAAAGGAAGATATCCCACTATTATTATTTCAGAGGCTATTCTCCGGAGGATGAATCAGTCAGCAGGCATTCGCATATATTGCTTGACAAGCCAGCATACAATCCCGACGAGGTCTTGAAATTCAAGGCTGTCATATATGAGAGGAATTCCAAAGATGGGAAGGTAAAAGTGCTGCCGACAGGTCTTTATACTGTAAAACTGGCCGATGCCAATGGGGAAACCGTCGCTTCCCAGGAACTGCAGGCCAATGATTTCGGTTCGTTGGCAGGGGAATTCACTCTTGGGTCTTTTGCAAGATACGGAAATTGCACCCTTTATGTATATGACGGAAAGCAGCTGCTCGGTTTTATGCCGTTCGTCGTTGATGAATATGTGCTTCCTACATTTGATGTGACATTCGATAAGCCTGACAAGGTCTTCTATCCGGGTGATGAAGTGGTGGTCAGCGGAAGACTGGAAAGTTTTTCCGGACATCCGTTGTCATCAGCGCAGGTGTGTGCTGTCGTGACATTGTCCGGGAAGGCGGTTCCGACATCAGAGGTACAGGTGGCAGATGATGGTACTTTTTCTGTTTCATTCACTGACGTCCCAAATAAGAAGAACACAAGAAGAGAGTATTCTGTAGAGGTGAAGGTGACTGACGGTACGGGGGAGACCCATTCGTATTTCTTCAGCCAGCCGGTGATGGTATTGCCTTATCTGGATTGCAGGCTTGAGAATATTGCAGAAGGAGCCTGCAATTTACATAAGTCGGCTCAGCGGGTGTATGTGGTGGATGGCAGCGTGGCTTCGATCACGTGTGATGCCGGATATAGATACGGTTTGCTTTGTCCCGGCATTTCATTGGACTATAAGGTGTTGAAGGATAATGAGATGGTTATGCAGGGCAAGACTGTATCAGGAGAAGTCCTGAAGATCGATTTTTCAGGCTGTGACTCTGGAATATATGAATTTGTACTTAGCTTGAATGCTACGGACAGGGACGGTAACAAGGTGGAAGGCGAGAGTAAGATGCAGATGCTTGTTATCCCGGAGACGGTGGAGAATGTTTTGATTCCGGAGGGCGTGGAGAATGTATTCCGTGTGGTGAGTGATGATGACATCAAATTGCAGATCGGTGCGGGCAACGGTCCGGTATGGGCTGTTGTGGAACTTTTCGGAAGGACACGGGATCTGCTTAAGTCCGAGATTGTCCATATTGAAAGAGGACATTTAGAGACAATATCTTATGCATATGAGGATGCCTATCCAGGCGCTGTGGAAATGAAGGTGCTGTATTTCCGAGACTCGGAATCTTATGAATTTTCACATATATGGAGGCGTCCGACCGCTTCAGCAGTTGTGCCGTTGAAGTTTGCCAGGTTTACAGATAAGAGCCTTCCGGGTTCGTTATGTTCGGTTTCTCTGCAGACAGCAGCCGATGTCGAGGCTGTGGCCTCGGTCTATGATGTCGCTACCGAACAGATTTCAGACAATCCTTGGAGGAGAATAAATAGGGTTCCTGTTAAGGTGAATCCAGTGAAGGTGTATCTTGTGAATGGCAAATATGGAAGAGACTATCATATGATGATGGGTGATGGCCATAGTATCTCTATGATGGACGTGCTGATGTTTGATGATTATCTATCTGGCAGTGTGGCGGGTGTCGTGCTTGAAGAAAATGTGGTAGTGGGATATGGTAGCAGGGCAAAAACGAAATATGCAGGCTTGGCTGTAAATGATGCACTTTCTGTGGATCTTTCTATAGCAGATTATGCTGAACCTGAGTCGGCTTCTGCTCCTGAGGTCCGTATCAGAAGTACGTTCGCTCCTGCATTGGCCTTCGAGCCGTTCCTTTATCCATCCGAGGATGGTGAGATTTCTTTTGATTTCCGTACTTCGGATAAATTATCGACATTCGTCGTGTCTGTGTTTGCTCACGACAAAGAAATGAACAATAATGTAATACGTAGAGAGATGCTGGTTACAATGCCGGTCAAGCTCGCAATTGTGGAGCCTCAATATCTGTATAAAGGAGACAGATTTGTTTTGAAGGCTACGGTGTCGAATGTTTCCGATTCGGCAGTCTCCGGTGATGTGGCTGTAGAGGTATATGCGGGTGATTCCTATGAGGGGGCTGAACCCGTATCGGCCGGTATTATGAAGGTGGATGTTTCTTCCGGAGGAGCTTCGGTCGTGCCTTTCGAGGTCAATGTCCCTACTGATGTGGATATGCTTGGGTTCAAAGTGGTTTTCACATCAGGGAACGTTTCGGACGGAGTCTTTGTTACAGTTCCGGTATACGAAGCGTCACAGATTATCCGTGAGGCACATTCGGCAGTCATTCTTTCCGGAATGTCTGAAGAATCTGTTCTGAGTGAACTTCGTAATAGATTTGTCAATGGAAGTCCGGTCGGGGCCGAATATTCTTCAGTTACGGTGATGGATATGCTTCGTGAGGCTCTTCCGCTTGTCACTGAGCCTGATGGAGAAGATGCCGTTACGCAGTCTGAGGCAATGTATGTCAATATGCTTGCGGCAGGACTCCGTGCTTCGGATGGAGAACAGGTGCGGACCTATGTGGAGGCTGCCCGGGCTGCTATGGACAGGCTTGTGGCCTGTGCTGATGAGGACGGTGGTTTCGGATGGTTTGAAGGAATGAGACCGTCTCCGATAATTACAGCCCTCGTCCTTGAGAGATATGCCGGACTGAGGGACAGGGGATTGCTGACGCTTGTTTCAGAGGTCTTGGGCGAAGATGCCTTGGATGATTTCGATGAAGCGGCGGTTGCGGCGGTGAAATATCTGGATTCGGTGTATTTCGCCGATCCTGACAGACCTTCGTGGTATGGATCCATTTCTTTATGGCAATATCTGAAGGTGCGGTCGATGTATGCAGGGGTTCCGTTTGATAAGCAGGCTGCCCGAAAGGCTGTGGGTGCCGGGGAATATCGAGAGTTCCTGAAGGTTGTGAAGTCAGACCTTGTTCCGAAGAAGGCTTTTCGCTGGACTGACGGGGCAATATTGTCCAAGGTCCGTATGATCGGTATCCTTAATGCTCTGACTTCCTCTCAGGAGGGTATGGAACTGGCAACTGCCTGGGGAGTACAGTCGAAGGCGAGGATGCGTAAGTCTATGGCAGTGGAACTTGAGTCTTTGAAGGAGTATGCAGTCGAGCATCCGTCAGGAGGTATATATTATCCTAATGCTGTGCTTCCTTTCAGGGGACTCCTTGAAAGCGAGGCTTATGCCCATTCTTTGATCTGCGATCTGTTCAAGGATTTGTCTGTGGATCCTGAATTCTCGGCCGGACTTGAGGATATGGCTGATGGCATCCGTCTGTGGCTTATGCTTCAGAAGGAGACCCAGAAGTGGGATGCAGATCCGGGCTTTGTAGAGGCGATGGCATCAGTTTATGATGCATCAGAGGCCGTGAAGGAGACAAAGGTGATCATCCTTTCCAAGAGATTCCTTAAGCCATTTGAAGATATTGAGGAGGCGGGAAACGGCTTCAAGGTGTCGGTGAAATATTATAAGGAAGTGGCTGGTACGGATAGAGTGGAACTGTCAGAGGGGGACAAGCTCAATGTCGGAGATAAGGTCGTGGCTGTCTATAGGCTCTGGAGTGAGGAAAACCGTAGTTTCGTGCGCCTTTCAGTGCCTCGTCCTGCCTGCTTCCGTCCTCAGAACCAGCTTTCGGGATGGAGCGGTGGCTGGTTGCGTCCGCTTTCATATGGATTGTACAGCATATCGCCTTATGCTTACAGAGAGGTGCGTGCAGACAAGACTCTCTATTGGATCGATGTGTTCCCTGAAGAGGATTCGACAGTCGAGGAAATGCTGTTTGTGACCCAGGAGGGAGACTTCGTGTCCCCAGTGGCTGAAATAGAGTCGCTCTATGCTCCGCATTATAGAGCTAACGACGGCTTTGCAGGTGGTTTTGCAGTGGAATAAATTGAAAGGAGTGATATATAATTTACGCTTATCCAGTTATATGATTTCCTGGTCATAGGATGCACCACGGCTTGCAAATATGCCAGCAAGCTATATTTCTCCATAAAATCGGCAATATCGTGGAGAAACCTCATCTGTATGATGTGCGCCCCTTTTGTTGGACGGTTTAATTTAGCTTTATACTTTGTAGCCGTGATATACTCGATATGTTCGTGGGGGCTCTTGGCCTGGAACCCTCGGAATTAGCTGAAAGTTGAAGTATACCCCCTGACGTCCGCTGATTATATCTCTATATCAGTAGAATCCTCCCAATCCTCTACATTGGGATTCCACCCGATCGGGACCCTTCCCGTATCTGAGACTTCGGTTGTGTCCCTATCCGGCAGGGACTTTTCCGGCTTTGTTCTCTGAACCACTACTGTGTCAGCCTGTTCTGGCGCAAGGCCTGTGATCTCTGTAAACACACAGGAGGTCAAGGCGAAGAATATTATAAATATAAAGCATTTCATAGTCGTCAATCTTCTTCTGATACTACATCCCATCCGGTGGAATAGCGCTTATATCAATGGTATTCTTGCCCACTTAGCTGATTCGTTCTTTACGAATGCGCCTGTACTCCACCCATACGGATTATATGAGAAGATGATGCCGAGTTATGAGTGGTAAGAGATATTTCTTGGATATATTATCCCCTAACTTTGTGAAGAGTTACATCAATGCTTTCTTTCTCCAGATACATATAAGAGTTGCAGAGTTGTGCAGATGTGTCTTTTACTGATTCTGAAGCGTTGTTTTTGACCACTACCTTTATTGAAGCTGCCGAGTCTTGTAATTCGTAATAGATATTACTGAACTTGCTGAATAAGTGTTAAATGTGGATTTCTTTTAGAAAAATGAAAAACGCCTCTCTACATCGTAGAAAGGCGTTTTTTCTGGTGGGAGCAGAGGGAGTCGAACCCCCGACCCTCTGCTTGTAAGGCAGATGCTCTAAACCAACTGAGCTATGCTCCCGTTTCGTTTCTTTTGTCCGATTGCTGCGTTGGACTTCGTTCTTCGGTCAGTCATTACCGGAAGGTAACTCCCTCCCTCATTACTCGTCCGCCTTGCACTCGAACAAAATAAACTTCAACTTGTAAAAGAACTTGTCTTTTTTGGCGGTGCGGACGGGACTCGAACCCGCGACCCCCGGCGTGACAGGCCGGTATTCTAACCAGCTGAACTACCGCACCAATTGTTCAGTCTTATGCGTTTTTCTCGAACGCGGATGCAAAGGTACGCAAAAAATCGGAATCTCCAAATTTTTTGCGTACTTTTTCGTGAAATTTTCACTATTTGACCTCGATTTCGCGTTTTTCATCCTTTCCAAGATCTTTCTCCAATTTAGGGATAATTACCTTGAGAACGCCGTTATTTACCTCAGCCTCAATCTTTTCTTTGTCGGCATTGTCGGGGAGGAGCAATGTCTGACTGAACTTCGAATAAGAGAACTCTTTTCTGAGGTATCTGCAATCTTTTTTCTCCTCTTCATTCTCTTTTCCCTTGCAGCAGCAGTTCTTCTTCTCCATTTCGATCACGAGATTGCCGTCTTTATTGAGGTGAACCTTGAAATCGTCCTTGCACATTCCCGGTACAGCGACCTCCAGCTTGTACTCTTTGTCGTTTTCCAATACATTCATTGCAGGTGCGGTACCTGTCACTTTTTCCAGTGCCTTGTTCTCAAAGAAATCATTGAAGAAATCTGTGAGGCCGTACTGGCTGTTGAATCTTCTTGATGGTAGCATATATTTTTCTCCTATCTGTTAAATTGTTTATATATCTGCCCTGTTTTAGGGCCGTCTGCAGAAATATCAATATCCGCACCACATCTGTTTATATTGTGGTGTAAAATTCGTATATTTGTAGGCTGCCTCGAAATGTAGGAGCACAAGGCATATGAAAGGAGAAGGAAATATTATAATAAGGAAGGCGAAGGTCAATAATCTCAAGGATGTGACCGTGGAGATTCCACGTGGTAAATTTGTCGTGATAACCGGTATTTCCGGATCGGGCAAGTCTTCCCTTGCGTTTGATACCTTGTTCGCCGAAGGTCAGAGACGCTTTGCGGAAAGCCTTTCATCATATGCCAGACAGTTTCTCGGCAGAATGTCCAAGCCTGATGTGGAGCTTATTGAAGGTATCCCGCCGGCAATCGCCATTGAGCAGAAGGTCAATACCAGAAATCCGCGTTCTACCATTGCTACCAGCACGGAAATATACGACTATCTTAGGATGATATTCGCCCGTATCGGCCGCACATATTCCCCGGTTACCGGTGAGGAAGTGAAATGTCATACGGTGAATGATGTGATGTCGTATCTATTTGATGGAGATGCCAAGGCGGCTTATATTCTTGCAGATCTTAATTGGGACGAGCGGGAAGATAAGGTGGAACTGATGCTCCAGCTCAAGGAAGAGGGATATTCCAGATTTTTCTCTGACAGGATCATCAGGATAGAAGAAGTTATGCAGAAGGCTCAGACAGGGGAGTATCCGTCTCAGCTTTATCTTCTTATTGACCGCGTGAAACTCCCGGAGATGTCGGAACATCTTCCTGTGGATATGGATCAGACTGACTGGGATGACCTGCAGACCCGTTTGAATTCGTCAGTGGAAACCGCGTTTGAAAAGGGTGGCGGTACTGTTCTTATCAGAAAGGAGCTTCACGACTCATCTGTGACATTGGAGAAATTCATCAATCGTTTCGAGGCTGACGGCATTGAGTTCGCCAAGCCTGACGAATATCTTTTCAGTTTCAACAGCCCGTTGGGAGCCTGCCCGGTCTGTGGTGGTCTGGGACAGATAATAGGCATCAGCGAGGATCTGGTGGTGCCGGACAAGAGCCAGACGATTTATGACGGAGCCATTGCCTGCTGGCGAGGTGACAAAATGGGCTGGTTCAAGGACCAGCTGGTACGGAATTCTGCGAGATACGGTATTCCGATCTTCGAGCCATACTGCAACCTTAGTCCGGAGGTCAAGGATATCATCTGGAAAGGACGTGCTGCCGAAACTGAAGAAGATTCGATAATAGGTCTGAACGAGTTCTTCAAATGGGTCGAGTCGAACCGTTACAAGGTTCAATATAAATATATGCTCAGCCGTTATTCGGGCAGGACTGTCTGCAGCGAGTGCGGAGGAAGCCGTCTGAGGAAGGAAGCCTTGTATGTGAAGGTAGGAGGAAAGACAATACACGAGCTTCTGTGTATGAACGTTTCCGCCCTTCTGGATTTCTGGGCCAATGTGCAGCTCACCGAATATGAAAGGAACATTGCTTCGAAGGCGATAGAAGAAATCGTATCGAGGCTTAAGTATATCCAGGATGTCGGTCTGGGTTATCTTACTCTAAACAGAACATCGAATACATTATCCGGAGGAGAGAGCCAGAGAATAAATCTGGTTACTGCATTGGGAAGTTCGCTCGTGGGCTCACTCTATATTCTCGATGAGCCTAGTATCGGATTGCATCCTCGTGATACAGAGCGACTTATATCGGTGCTGAAAAGACTCAGAGACATCGGCAACACAGTCGTGGTAGTCGAACACGACGAAGAGATAATGAGGGCGGCAGACCTTCTGATCGATATCGGTCCCAAGGCCGGAATCAATGGCGGTGAGATCGTATTCCAAGGCCGTATAGGAGAGGAGACTGATGCTGCGGCCCGGGAGAAGTCTCTTACGCTTCAATATCTGGAAGGAGAGCGTCAAAGGTATATCCGCCGGAAACGTGATTGGACTTATTCGATAAAGGTAGAAGGTGCAATGGAGCACAATCTCAAGGATATCAATGTGACCTTCCCTCTGGGAACCCTTACTGTAGTGACCGGAGTCAGCGGAAGCGGAAAGTCTTCATTGGTAGGAGACATCCTTTATCCTGCGATGTATCGTGAGATCAATCATACAGGATCTGCCCCGGGCACGTTCCGCGGACTATCCGGCAATCTCGACCGCATCACCCAGGTGGAGTATGTGGATCAGAATCCGATAGGCAAGAGTTCGCGCTCCAATGCCGTGACCTATCTCAAGGTATATGATGAGATCCGAAAACTCCTTTCTGACCAGCAGTATGCCAAGATGAACGGATATACACCTTCGCATTTCTCGTTCAATATGGATGGCGGACGTTGTCCCGAATGTCAGGGTGAAGGTTTTGTGAAGATCGGAATGCAGTTTATGGCAGATGTATCAATGGTATGCGAGGCCTGTGGCGGCAAACGCTTCAAACCTGATATTCTTGAGGTACGATACAAAGGTCTCAATATTGACGATATTCTCAATATGAGTGTTGAGGAAGCTATCGCATTCTTTTCGGCACAAGAGGATCAGACCGCCAGAAGGATTGCCGAGAGGCTCCAGCCTCTGGTGGATGTCGGACTCTCGTACATTAAGCTCGGCCAGAGCAGCAGCACCTTGTCCGGAGGAGAAAGTCAGAGAATCAAGCTTGCCTATTTCCTGTCAATGAATGACAACGGCTCCCGTACAAAGAACCAGAAGATACTCTTCATCTTCGACGAACCTACTACTGGACTTCATTTCTATGATGTCGAGAAACTTCTGAAGTCATTTGATGCTTTGCTGGCCAAAGGGCACTCGATTGTTGTGGTCGAGCATAATCTGGATGTGATCCGTGCAGCTGACTGGGTGATCGATCTCGGCCCGGAGGCTGGTGACGGTGGCGGAAGTCTGGTTTTTGCCGGTACTCCCGAGAAACTTGCAGGCTTCAAGGAATCATATACTGCCGAATATCTCCGTCAAGGCTGATTTACTTCTATGATGAAGAGAGCTGCGTCATTGACCGGCTCCCCGGCTTCCATATAGATCAGACCGCGTCCGGGCCCTGTAAGGGTCAATATGGCTCCGTGCCCGTCTGCATCGATCTTATAGTCATATATCCCTTCGGCCTTGTCATCCTCCATATAGGAGATTCCTACATCAAAGGGTGCTCCTGACGGGCTGAATTCGCACCATATGTGAATTTCATCGCCGATGTCTCCCCGGATATAATCCGAAGGATATGCCTTGAAATATGCCGGGCCGATCTCATTCAGACCGCTTTTATCCACCCTCCAGCTGTCATCGTTGAGGCCATCGTTTTCTGGAGTGACAGTGATGTGATAATGCGTGTTCCTTGCGACATCGAAGTTGTTTCTGTCCTCTCCGAGATAAAATCTGTATATCAGTCCTTTCTCTCCGCTGGCTTTTTCTGCGGAAAGATATTCGATTTCCATTTCGATGTATGAACATATCCCGCTGCGAATATCGTCTTTGTCGAAAACCTTTTCGCTGTCTTTCCCGACAGAGAAGTCCGCGCGCCCTTGCATATTCTCGAACATATATAATGACACCTCCTTGCTGAGACCTTCCCCGATATTGTAATTCAGATCCGCTGTCTGTATGTCATTCAGTAGAAAACCAGTCGGAAATGCATCATCGCTGCTTTCTATGTTGCTGTCTGTGAACGGTTTTACATATCTTGGGCAGTTCCCTATACGTGCAGATCTTACATTCATTTCCACATCCTTGTCCAGTCTGCTCCTGTCCATTCTGAGGCTTATTCTGGCCATCAGACGCTGAAGTGCTATTTCGATTTCACAGTCTCCGGTAATCATTATTTCCTTTGTGGCTGCCATAGGGATTCCCTCCCGATACTCATCAGGATAGGCCATATGAAATCTTATCTCCTGTAACTCGTCAATATGGTCTGCGTATACCTGATGACCGAAATTGGCACAGGCGCAGAAGGTGTATCTTTTATATGCTACCAGGTCCGTGCTGCAGGTCCTGCTGCCTTTAGTCAGCCATATGCAGTCTTCTGCATTACCGGATTCGTCGAATATCATCAGACTTATATCACTGATTTTGTCTTCATCCGGACTTTGTGAACGTACGGAGACGGCCTCTTCGTGGAAACTGATCCTCACAATTGCCTGTTCCGATGTCGTGCTGCACCCATAAAAGATGGCCGTGTATGTTGCCAGCTTCAGAATATTATTTCGCAGTCTTCCTTTTCGTTCCATTTCTCTATATTGAAATTGATGTCAATATCTTCCTTGCTGACCGGTATGTCAGGGTCTTTTGTCCCTTTTCTGGTAATGGTGATCTCGTAGATGTATCTCTCGTTGCGTCCGATCCCATAACCTTCGTTTTCCTTGTTTATGTTCATAGGCCAATAGAATGTCTCTCCTTTGATCTTTCCCTCTATCACAAGCCTTGTGAAAGGGGTGCCAGGGCCTTCCCGGATCGAATTGTTCGGATAGCAGATCAGCTGGATCTTCGGACGCAGTCCCTCTTCACCGATCTGTCCTTCTATGTCTCTGACAATCAGCCCTGGATCGGACATCATAGCCATCTCGTCCTCCCGGAGCCTTCCTGCATTGATTATACGTGTGGGCAGAATTTCCGAATCTTCCATAATCCTGCATTCCGCATTTATGTTGGTCAGATATACTCTCGCATCTTCCAGTACTTCTCCTGCATACGGCCTTCCCTTAAAGTCACATTTGATGCTCCTGATTTCTACGATGCTTATCAATGGCCTGATATACAGGGCTTTGTTTCTGCTGTCATTTCCGGCTGTGATCTCGGCAAGTCCACACATAAACGGATGTCTGATGCTTTCATTCTCCAATGAAAATGAAAGATTCCCAAGGTAGGACAATGATGTTATGGCTGTCCAGTCAGAGGCAGACATACCGCTGTTCGCGCAAACAGCTATGATTCTTTCTCCTGAGCTTGATACGAGCTCATTGTTCCAGGAGGCCGGGTCTTCCACTTTCTGATAACAGTCAAGCTTCTGCATTCTGTCATTCCGGAAAACAAAGATGTCCAGGTCCCCGATTTTTCCGGAGATAGCTTCCATACTGATCTTGGTCACTGTCTCCGGAGAGGAGTCCGGCAATGCAAGCGGCGCATTGCAGCCGTATAGAAATGCCGGGAGAAAGCTCAACAAGGTAAGTGTGCCCAGAAAAGGCGGAAAAAGTACTGAATAGACTGAGAAAAGTAGAAAAATCAGCTCCCGGCAGTATTTGACAAAATATTTCATATCAGAATATATAATGGATTTCCAATGTCAGTTCTCCAGATCTCGGGGCCTTCTGCCTGATCGTGTCGATGAATCTGAAACCGTAACCTATATCGATTCCGAGGCATTCCCATATGGGAAGGGAATAGCCCAGGCTGAATCTCATATCGGTTTCTCTCCTGAAACCACAAAAGAGGCCTAAGGATAGGTATGTACCCTTGTAGCATTCCCGGACCCAATGTCTGAAGGTGAGCTCTGCGGATGTTCTGTGCTCTTTGACAGCATCCTCCCCGTTCTTCAGATAATTGTATATATGGAATGATGATACTGCTTCTGCCGACCATTGCTCCGAAATGGCATAGCCGACTCTTATCCTTGCATTTCTGCTCCGGACAGCTTCCGTGAGTTCTATCCCCAGACAGCAGTGGTTCTGTCCGGATGATGCCTGTGTGATGCATATGAATGCTATGAATGCGTGCCATCGTGTCATTTTTTTTGATGGCAAATCTATCTCGTGTTTTCGGATATAGCGGCAGAACTTAAAAAAGAAAATCGAATTCTTTCTTTTTTTTATCCTTTTAAAACTTTTTTTATGTGGCATAAAATTTATTTTATGTGATTTCTGTCATAAAACCGATCCGTTCTTCCGCGGGGGACTATGATAATTGATGGAAAAATCATATATTTGACAGATTATATTCATATATATTGAACAAGGATTATGGATTTTTCTAGATACAATCCGGAGGGCTCTGCATTGCGCAGAGATCAGCTTGAATTGCTGCAGATGCTCAAGGTGCTCTCGGGCATTTGTGAGGCCAATGGTATCAGATGGTGGTTATGCTCCGGATCATTGCTCGGAGCTATGCGCCATAAGGGATTCATTCCTTGGGATGATGATGTGGATATAGCGATGCTTCCTGAGGACTATGCCAGGCTGGAAAAGGTCTTGGAAGAGATGAATGATCCGGAATATGTGCTGCATTCTATGAAGACAGATCCGGAATACATTTATATATACGGTAAATTCCGTAGACGCATAGGAGAATATGATGTGAAGGACCCTCGTTATAAATATTATAAGTGGAAGGGGATGAGCATCGACATATTCACTATAGAAAAGACAAATTATATTGCGGCTCAGCTGTCACGCTTCTTCTATAAGATCGGACATAAGGCCAGTACGGCGGTCCGGAATGCGAAAGCAAGACGCATCTTGACTGATATTGTCAATTTCTGCAATTTCCGGATTCTTTTCCCTTTTTTCAGACTTTGCGGTAAGATCAATCCTAAAGGGGAGTGCCACTATTCTCTTGGGACGGGTTTTGCCAGAGCAACCTTCCACACTGAGGATATTTTTCCTTTGACTGAGGCGGTGTTTGAAGATGGTGTGTTTCCTGTTCCTAAGGATGCTGACGCCTATCTGACAAGGTTATATGGGGACTGGAGAAAGCTTCCGTCAGAAGAAAGGATAAGGAAGGCGATACATTGCAGGGAGTATATGGAGGAGATATTCGGAAAGGAAAATAATTAGAATGGATATTGTAATAACATATGTTGACGGGAATGATCCTGTCTGGAAGAAGGATTACGAGAAATACACGAATGTTCCGGTGATGGACAAGCGTTTCCGTGACTGGGGTACATTGAAATATCTGCTCAGAGGCATAGAGGTCAATATGTCTTTCATAAGGAATGTATATCTGGTCGTATCACATACTTCCCAGGTACCGCAGTGGGCTGATGCGGAGAATCTGAAGATCGTGCTTCATCAGGATATCATTCCGGCTGAGCATATCCCGACATTCAATTCCGCTACGATAGAAATGTATCTTCATAGGATCGAGGGATTGGATGAGGAGTATCTTTACTTCAATGATGACCTGTATCCTCTTGCTCAATGCGAGCCGACTGATTTCTTCCGCCAGGGAAAGGGAGTCCTGCGGTTCAGCAGACATTGCCTGTCGTCAGGTATGTTCAGGAAGATATGCCGGAATTCAGATGTCTATGCCCGTAAGGCATTGGGTATGGCCAGGTCCTGGAGATTTGTCAGACCGCAGCATACCTGCACTCCAATGCTCAGGAGTGAGTGCGAAAGACTTTATGAAACCATTAAGGATGATGTGGAAAGGTCTATTAGCCGCACCAGGACGGAAAATAATGTGAGTCAATATCTTTTTCTTGATTATCAATATTATAAAGGCTTGATGATCAATGAGAGACTGTCCAATAAGCATTTTTCTGTGGCTTTGGCTGATGCCGAGGGGTTGAAGTCATTTATAATGAATCCTGACAAAAAGATAATGTGCGTGAATGATGTGCATCTGAGTGAGAATCGCTACCAGGAGCTTCGGACAGCTATGATTGAGGCTTTTGAACAGAAATTCCCTTCTAAATCCAGATTTGAGAAATAGTTATGAAATCAGATGTCAGCATATCCCTGATTATTCCGATATACGGGGTGGAGAGATTCATAGGACGTTTTGCCGAGTCTGTTCTTAGCCAGTCGTATCCATTCATTCAGTATGTTTTCGTGAATGACGGTACGAAGGATTCTTCTATTCAGATATTGGAGACGTTGATAGACAATAAGTTCTCTCATCTGCGTGACAGAATCGTGATAGTCACTAAGGAGAACGGAGGTCTTCCTGCGGCAAGAAAGACCGGAATGGAATATGCTACAGGCGATTATATCTGGCATATTGATTCTGATGATTGGATCGAAGAAGGTGCAGTCGGTAAAATAGCTGAATGTGCGGCCGGAACTGATGCTGATATCATATATTTTGATTTCTATAAGGAATATTCCGACAGGACCAGACTGAAGGTGGATAAAGATTATACAGCTGCGGATAAGGCTGTATATCAAAGAGATATGTATAATCATAATGCTCACGGATGTGTCTGGAACAAATGCGTGAAAAGGAAACTTTATATGGAAAATGAAGTGCATTTTCCGAAATATTCCTATGCGGAAGATATCTTCCTGATGTCCCAGCTGGTAGGATATGCAGACAGTATCGTACATTTGAATGAAGCTTTATATCACTACAGAAAGGACAATCCACACGCAATTACCCGTCAGGGATCGCAGAAAAGGCATAAGGAAGCTGCGATGAATTTCCTGACCTTGTATGAGATATACCGAAATGCTGATGTAAATCCCGTTGAGCCGATCTTCGACGATGTCTTTTACAGAGCTGGTGCATATTCGGTAATTTACGGACTCGGACTCTTTAAGGATTATCCCTATCTGGCTGCAAATATATTGAAGGCCGGACTGAAGGGAAGAGCGGATATTTGGATCCCCTTCCAGATAGCATTGAAGATATACTCTTTATTCGTAAGGAAAGCTAAATAATATACTATGCAGGCAGTGATATTGGCCGCGGGAATGGGCAAGCGGCTTGGAGAATATACAAAGGACAATACCAAATGTATGGTCAAGGTCAATGGTGTAGCATTGATTGACAGGCTTTTGTGTCAATTGTCCGGACTTGACCTCAATAGGGTGGTGATTGTCGTCGGATATCAGGGAGACAGGCTGATCGAGCATATCGGTGACAGATATTCAGACTGTCTGAATATCGAGTATGTCAGAAATCCGATATATGACAAGACCAATAATATTTATTCTCTTGCATTGACCAAGGACAAGCTTCAGGAGGATGATACCCTGCTGATCGAGTCGGATCTGATTTTCGATGACAGGATGTTCCCTCTTCTGCTGGACAATTCTTATCCGAATCTCGCCCTGGTAGCAAAGTACCGCACCTGGATGGACGGTACAATGGTCAGGATCGACGATGACTGCAATATCGTGAACTTCATTACCAAGAGTGCTTTCAAATACTCTGATGTAGAGCATTACTACAAGACTGTAAATATCTATAAGTTCAGCAAGGATTTCCTTGTACATAAATACATCCCTTTCCTGGATGCATATTGTTCGGCTTTAGGCAATAACGAATATTATGAGCAGGTCCTGAGGGTGATATGTATGCTCGACAATTCCGAGCTGAAGGCCCTGCCGATATCAGATGAAAAGTGGTATGAGATAGATGATGTTCAGGATCTGGATATCGCCGAGGCCCTTTTTGCATCTGATGCCGAGCGTCTTACCCTTTATATGAAGAGATATGGGGGCTACTGGCGTTTCCCGGATATGTTGGACTACTGCTATCTGGTCAATCCATATTTTCCGTCTCCGCGTCTGCTGGATGAGATGAGAGCCAATTTCGACACTCTTCTGACCGAATATCCCTCAGGTATGTATGTCAATTCGCTTATTGCCGGAAAGTGCTTCGGAGTGCGACAAGGATATGTTGTGCCGGGAAATGGGGCAGCGGAGCTGATCAAGGCTCTTATGGAAAGACTTCCTGGACGATTGGGACTGGTATATCCGACATTTGAAGAGTATCCGAACCGTCGTGATCCTGAAAGTCTGGAGATATTTGTTCCCGAAGCTGATGGCTTTCATTATACAGCCGATGACCTGATGGCTTACTTTACAGATCGCGATATTGATAACCTCTTGATTATCAATCCGGATAATCCATCAGGAAATTATATTCCCTATAAGGATATAATTCGTCTTGCTTCCTGGGCTGCGGCATCCGGAATACGTCTCGTCGTAGATGAGTCTTTCGTGGATTTTGCTTCTGAGTTTCCTGGGAATACATTGCTGCGAAATGATGTATTGGATCAATATCCTGATATGATCGTGATCAAGAGTATTTCCAAATCCTTTGGAGTGCCGGGGATCCGCCTGGGAATACTTGCGTCGGCCGACACATCTCTGGTGTCCGATATAAGGAAGGATGTCTCTATATGGAATCTGAATTCATTTGCAGAATTCTTCCTTCAGATATATACGAAGCACGAGTCCGATTATCTGAAGGCTTCTGTCAAGTTCCAGGCTGAAAGGGAAAGATTCTATGAGGATCTTATGACTGTACCGCATTTGAGAATTTATCCTACGGAGGCTAATTTTTTCCTCTGTGAGGTAATCACGCCTTATACATCGCGTGATCTGACTCTCTCTCTGCTGGACAATTACAATATCCTGATCAAGGATTGCAGCTCAAAGAAAGGATTTGATGGAAGAAACTTCATCAGGCTTGCAGTCAGAAGCAAAGAAGATAATGAAAGACTCATATGCGCATTGAAGAGTGTCTTGAAATGAAAACATTATGCATCTGTGGTGGTGGCTCCTTGGGACACGTCATCGCAGGCTGGATTTCAGCAAAATCCAAGGCAAAGGTGAACATCCTTACAGGAAAACCTCAGCTGTGGGGAACTTCGGTATCCGTAGTGACCCATCAGGACGGCACTTTGCACGGCACACTTTCAAAGGTGTCCGACAGTCCGGAGGAAGTGTTGAGGGATGCAGATGTGGTTTTGTTCTGTTATCCGGGATTTATGATCGCCTCCGAATTGGAGCGCATCAGCGGTCATATACGAGGTGATGCATATGTAGGAAGCGTCTTTTCTTCTACAGGTTTCTTCTTTGAAGCAATCAAAATCCTGCCTTCCACCCAGCCTTTATGGGGATTTCAGCGCGTGCCCTTCATCGGCAGAGTGGACCGATATGGACAATCGGCAAATCTTCTCGGATACAAGCCTTGCTATCACATCGCTGTGGAAAATGTTGCTCAGGCTGATAAGCTTGCTTTTGCCGAGCTGATCTCTGACTGGTTCGAGCGTCCTGTCCATCTCTTGAAGAATTACTTTGAGGCAAGTCTGACCAACAGTAATCCTCTGCTTCATACATCCAGACTATATACGATGTTCGCAGGTGAGAATGAAGGACGCATTTACCCTCGAATGGTCAATTTCTATGAGGAATGGACTGTGGAAGCGGCGCAGATGCTGATCAGAATGGATGAAGAATTTTTCCGCCTGCTGAAAGTACTTCCTGTGACAGAAGGATATCTTCCGCCGATATTGGAATACTATGAGAGTTATGATGCGGAATCTCTTGCTCGTAAATTGTCATCAATCAAAGGCTTCAAAGGTATTACTTCTCCTATGATAAGAACTGAAGCTGGCTGGATACCGGATTTCACCAGCCGATATTTTACTGAGGATTTCCCTTATGGCCTTCGTTATATCCGCGATCTTGCGAAAGAATATAATATCCCTTGTCCAAATATAGATATTGTCTATGACTGGGGAATCTCCAAAATAAAATGATCCGACTGATTTTTCAGCCGGATCATTCATTATATGCTTACGCACCGAAGTTGTCGTAAAGGATGTTTTCAGGCGGAACACCGAGTGAATCGAGGAGATTTACTACCGCGCCGACCATCATAGGAGGTCCGCACATAAGGTAGAGTGCATCCTCTGGTGCCTCGTGCTGCTTGAGGTAGGTCTCGAACATTACGTTGTGTACGAAACCAGCTACGTAAGGTACACCTGCTGCATCTGCTTCAGGATCAGGTCTGTCGAGAGCAAGGTGGAACTTGAAGTTAGGGAATTCCTTCTCGATAGCGTGATAGTCATCGAGGTAGAATGCCTCCTTGAGCGCACGCGCGCCATAGAAGAAGTTCACCTTTCTTGTAGTCTTCTCAGTCTTGAAGAGATGCATAATGTGGCTTCTCATAGGAGCCATACCTGCACCACCACCTACGAAGATAAGCTCAGTCTCTGGAGAGAGATCCTTAGGAAGGAAGAACTCACCGTATGGACCTGAAATTGTGATCTTGTCACCTGGCTTGAGAGAGTAGATGTATGATGAACATACACCTGGATTTACATCCACCCACTTGCCAGCCGCTCTGTCGAACGGAGGAGTTGCGATACGTACGTTGAGCTTGATGATGTCACCCTCTGCAGGGTAGCAGGCCATTGAGTATGCACGTACGGTTGGAGTAGGGTTCACCATCTTGAGTGTTCTGAGACCCATCTTCTCCCAATCTGCCTGGTACTGCTCATCTACATCGATGTCCTTGTAGTCAACAGTGACTGCAGGTACGTCGATCTGGATGTATCCACCTGACTGGAAGTTGAGGTGCTCACCCTCAGGAAGCTTCACTACGAACTCCTTGATGAATGTAGCCACGTTGTGGTTTGAAACCACTTCGCATTCCCACTTCTTCACGCTGAGTGCTGAAGCCGGTACCTCGATAGACATATCCTCCTTGATCTTTACCTGACATCCAAGACGCCAGTTTGCAGCGATCTGCTTACGGTTGAAGAAACCAACTTCGGTAGGGAGAATCTCTCCGCCACCCTCGGTCACGCGGCACTTGCACTGTCCGCAGGCACCCTTACCACCACAAGCTGAAGGAAGGAAGATCTTCTGCTCCGCAAGTGTTGAGAGAAGATTTCCACCAGGAGTTACCTCGACGATCTTGCTTCCCTCGTTAATATTGATCTTAACTGTTCCTGAAGGTGTCAGCTTCGTCTTGATGAAGAGGAGAAGCGCCACCAGAATAAGTGTGACGATCACGAAGACGATCACAGCGAAAATAATAGTTTGCGTCATAATCTATTCCTCCTATATTAAAGCTGAATACCCATAAATGTCATAAACGCGATACCCATAAGACCTACGGTGATGAATGTGATACCGAGACCCTTGAGGGCTGCTGGAACGTGTGAATATGCCATTTTCTCGCGGATAGCGGCGAGGGCTACGATAGCAAGCCACCAGCCGATACCTGAACCGAGAGCATATACAACCGGCTCGCCGAAGCTTACGAAATCTCTCTCCTGCATAAAGAGCGAACCACCGAGGATCGCGCAGTTTACGGCGATCAGCGGAAGGAAGATTCCGAGCTGAGAGTAGAGGTTCGGAAGGAACTTCTCCACAACCATCTCCACGATCTGCACGATGGCAGCAATCACGGCGATGAAGATGATGAAGCTGAGGAAGCTAAGGTCAAGGCTTGCATATTTCTCGCCAAGCCATACGAGAGCTCCTGGCTTCAGGACGTACTCGTTGAGGAGGTAGTTCACAGGAAGAGTGATGAGGAGCACAGCGATAACGGCAATACCGAGACCGTTGGCTGTCTTCACGTTCTTTGATACCGCCAGGTATGAACACATACCAAGGAAGTAGGCGAATATCATATTGTCGATGAAGATCGACTTTACAAATAAGCTAATATAATCTGCCATAGTTTTCTTTAGTTATGTGTTATTTCTCCTGAAGGTCCTTCTGGATTGATCTCTGGATCCAGATGATGCATCCGAGGAGGATAAGCGCCATTGGAGGGAGGATCATAAGACCGTTGTTGACGTAACCGAAATCGTAAACTGCCTGAGGAATCACCTGGAAACCGAAAAGCGTACCGCTTCCAAGGAGTTCACGGAAGAATGCTACGATGATGAGGATCATTGCATATCCAAGTCCGTTTCCGAGACCGTCCATAAGGGAAGCGAAAGGCTTGTTGCCGAGAGCGTAAGCCTCGATACGTCCCATCACGATACAGTTGGTGATGATAAGGCCGATATATACCGAGAGGGTCTTGCTGACACTATATGCATATGCCTTGAGCACCTGGTCAACGAGGATTACCATAAGGGCAACCACTACGAGCTGAACGATGATGCGGATACGGTTAGGAATGGTATTTCTCAAAAGTGAACATACGAGGCTTGAAAGACCTGTAACGATCATAACTGAGAGACCCATCACGAATGCGCCCTTCAACTGTACTGTAACAGCAAGTGAAGAACAGATACCGAGGACAAGGACAGAGATTGGGTTGCCCTTGAATATCGGAGTCAAAAATGCTTCTTTAATATTTCCCATTTCTTAATCCTCCACTTAGTTTGCTGATTCAACTTCAGTAACAGGCTCAAGCTCGCCGGTCTCGTTGATAACTGCGTCAACAACTTCTTCAGCATTGATGCCGTTCTTTGTAAAGTAGGTCTTGTAGAATCCGAACCACTGGTCAAGTGTCTTTCCGAGAGCCTGAGATGTGATTGTTGCACCTGAAATTGCGTCAACACCGTTGTTCTCAGTCTGACGGTTAGCTGGCTTGGTAACCTCGAAAAGGATCTCACCTTCGCCTACGGTCTTTCCTGCGAAAGCCTCAGCGAAAGCAGGCTCGTCAGCGATCTTGGCACCGAGGCCTGGAGTCTCACCCTTGTGGCCGAAGCGTACTGCCTTGATTGTCTTAAGGTCCTTGTCAAATCCCACATAGCCCCAGATAGGTCCCCACAGACCTGCACCGTAGCAAGGTACGACTGTGATGCCGTTCTTGAAGATGTATACAGGGAGAGCCTTCTGCTCTGCTGCGATCTGTCTCTTCAGATCTGAGTTTCCATAAACTTCACACTCCTCTACGTTGAGTGTACCTACCTCCTCGCCGTTGATGTCAACGAGGATTGCTGATTCGATCTCCTGCTGATATGTAGCGAGGATATCCTCACCTTCTACTGTGGCCGCTGTAAGAATCTGGCTGATTGTGTCCTTCTTTACATTGGCGTCCTGAGTCGGCTTGAGGAACATTGCTGCAAAAGCAAGAACCGCTGCAACCACCACCACAAGGATGATCGAATATATCACTGTATATGTATTACTGTTTGTATTCATACCTTATATATATTAAGCGGTTTTTACTTTCTTTGCTCTTCTCTTGATCGAACCCTCTACTACGTAGTGGTCGATAAGTGGAGCGAATGTATTCATAAGGAGGATCGCAAGCATCATTCCTTCAGGATAACCTGGGTTCCAGATACGTACTGTAACTGCAAGAGCACCTACGAGGAAACCATAGATCCACTTACCGCACTCAGTCTGAGCTGAAGTCACAGGGTCGGTAGCCATAAATACTGTTCCGAAGAGGAAGCCACCCATAACGAGCTGATAGTATCCTGGGAGGTCTGTAGCTCCTACAGCAAATCCGAGGTATCCTACTGCAAGTCCACCCACAACAGATGAAACCATAATCTTCCAGCTTGCTACGCCAGTCCAGAGAAGGATGACTGCACCGATGAGGATTGCGATCACTGATGTTTCACCTACAGAACCAGGAATGGTACCGATAACCATATCCATAAAGCGTGGCTCAAGGTTCGCAAGTGTTGCATTTGCAAGCGGAGTAGCTCCTGAGAAACCGTCTACGAGACCGTTTCCAGCCTGGAAAGCAACACCTTCGTTGATGAAGCGTGTGACGCCACCTGTCCATACTGTGTCACCTGACATCATACTTGGGTATGAGAAGAAGAGGAACGCACGTGTAAGGAGTGCAGGGTTCCAGATGTTCATACCTGTACCTCCGAATACCTCCTTGCCGATGATCACTGCAAATGCCACTGCGATAGCGAGCATCCAGAGAGGAACGTCAACAGGAACGATAAGCGGAATGAGCATACCTGAAACGAGGTAACCCTCGTTCACTTCGTGACCCTGGATCTGAGCCGAAACGAACTCGATGCCAAGACCTACAAGGTAAGCCACAACATAAAGAGGAAGTACCTTAGCGAGACCGTAAAGTACGATGTTCCAGAAGCCCCAGTCGAGGCCGAACGCGAGGCTGTGCTGATAACCGGTGTTCCAGATACCGAAGAGCATTGCAGGAACAAGGGCGATCACCACCATAATCATAACTCTCTTCAAATCGACGCAGTCCCTTACGTGTGCACCTTTCTTGGTCACAGTGTTAGGAACGAAGAGGAATGTCTCAAAAGCGTCGAATGTCGAATGAAGGAATCCGAGCTTGCCGCCTTTCTCGAAAGTCGGCTTGATCTTATCTACTAAATTTCTTAATCCGTTCATATTCTAAGCTTTTAGCACATTTCTTTCAACATAAGGGCGATACCGTCAGTGATGATCTGCTGGATGTAGATCTTTGACGGACATACATATTCGCAAAGCGCGAGGTCCTCTTCGAGAACTTCGTAGATACCGAACTTCTCCATCTTGTCGATGTCGTTTGCGAGGCAGGCCTTGAGAAGATATACAGGATAGAGGTCCATAGGGAGAACCTTGCCGTATACATCGTTCACAACGAATGCACGCGGTCCACCGTGAAGGTTGGTGTCCATATCGTACTTCTTGTTAGGTGTAAGCCAAGAGAAGTATGTGCGTGATGCGCTGAAGAGCTTTGTTCTGAAAGGTTTTGCCCATCCGAAGAGCTCATACTTGTCACCCTCTTCGAGGATTGTGACCTGATTGTCGAAGAATCCGAGGAATCCTTCCGCTCCGACATTTGTACCTGTAAGGACGTCACCGCTTACGAAGCGGAGGTTCTCTTCCGCATTGTAGAACTCCTTGATGTCCTTCATAGAAATGCCAGGGTAGCCATCCACATAAGCGGCGTTGATGGCCTTAGGACCTGTTACGGCGATCTTTCTGCTTACGTCGTACTTTCCTGTGTTGAAAAGCTTGCCGATTGCAGCGAGCATTACCGGTGATACTGTCCATACGATCTCTCCCTTTCTGATAGGATCGATGTGGTGGATCTGTACACCGACATTACCTGCAGGATGCTTTCCGGTAACAGAGTGGATCTCTACGTTCTGAAGCTTTGAGAATACTGAAGCCGATGAGTTTACGCACACGTTTACCTTGCAGCCTGCAAGTTTTGCGAGTGCGTCCACTGCTGTCTGCAGATGAGCGGCCTGGCCGTTCAACGCGAATTCAGTGTCAGCTGCCAGAGGGGCAGTAGAGAATGCTGATACGAAAATTGCCTTAGGCTTGGTCTCAGGGTTGGCGATGATGCCGTATGGCCTCTGAGTGAGTGCAGGCCACAGACCTGCTGCAAGAAGAGCCTCCTTGATCTGCTCTGCAGAAAGAGACGATACCTTCTTCACTCCGAAGTCAACATACTCCTGATTTCCGTCCGGCTTGATGCGGACCTCAAGCAACTTTCTCTTTTCGCCTCTTACCACCTCTGCTACAGTTCCGCTTACCGGAGAAGCAAAGAGGATGTTCTGAGACATCTTGTCAGCCAATACAGGTGTACCTGCGAGGACCTTGTCGCCTTCCCTTACCAGAAGCTTCGGTACGAGACCTCTGAAATCGGTAGGCTTCACGGCCACAACGTCAGGAACGATCACCTTCTTGGTGTTCTGGGCCGCCGCTCCATTGATCGGAAGGTCAAGGCCCTTTTTCAAATAGATGTTGTTTGACATTATATAAACCGTTTTGAGTATAGTATTCAAAATGCGCCCGCGAAGTTAAGGATTTTTTTCGTTATTTACGAAGTAAATTCACTTAAAATGCGAATCTATTTTGCAGATTAATTAGAAGTTATTGCAATGTTTTGTATAATTTTGCACCCGTTATGGAAAATGCGTGCAGTACTATATTGGAGGGACTGAACAGCGAGCAGAAGGCAGCTGTCAGTTGTGTCGAAGGACCGGTGCTCATTGTGGCGGGTGCGGGGTCGGGAAAGACAAGGGTCTTGACAAGCAGGATCGCTTACATATTGGAAAAGGGATGTGATCCGGCAAGGATTCTTGCTCTTACATTTACCAAAAAGGCAGCATCGGAGATGAAGGAAAGAATCGCTCTGATGGTGGGTGAAAAACGTGCCAGAAGGCTTTATATGGGTACTTTTCACTCGGTCTTCATCAGATTTCTCAGGGAATTTGCCGAGTCTCTCGGCTATCCGTCGGCATTTACGATCTACGATACAAGTGACTCAGTCAGTGCGATAAAGACTTGTCTTAAGGAGCTGCAGCTGGATGAGAAAGTGTATAAGCCCAAGGATGTGCTTTCGCGTATCTCAATGGCAAAGAACAATCTTGTGACGCCGGCGGCTTATCGTCGTAATACCAATGCGCTTCAGAACGATGCGGCCGCAAAGAAGCCGCGTATCTGCGATATCTATGACTTGTATCAATATAAATGCAAGATGGCAGGAGTGATGGACTTCGATGATATCCTCCTGAATATGAATATATTGCTTCGAGATAATCTTGCTGCTTTGGAGTCAATCGCAGGGCGATTCGACTATATAATGGTCGACGAGTATCAGGATACTAACTTTTCGCAGTATCTTATTCTCAAGAAGTTAAGCCAGTTTCACAAGAATATATGCGTGGTAGGTGATGATTCTCAGTCGATCTATGCCTTCCGCGGTGCGAAGATCGAGAATATCCTGAACTTCAAGAAGGATTATCCCGAACATCACATTTTCCGTCTGGAACAGAACTATCGTTCCACCAGGACCATCGTGGAGGCGGCCAATTCTCTCATCGCAAGGAACTCTGCGCGTATTCCCAAGGAGTGTTATTCAATGGGAGCGCAGGGCGAGAAGATCAGGCTGATACAGGCATATACCGAGCAGGAGGAGGCTCTTCTCATAGCTTCGTCGATTGTCTCCAGAATACAGACGGAATCGGCTCAATATCAGGATTTTGCGATATTGTACAGAACGAATGCACAGTCACGTGCACTCGAGGAAGCTCTGCGCAAGAGGAATCTTCCGTATGTGATCTATTCCGGTAATTCTTTCTTTGAGAGGGCGGAAGTCAAGGATATGATGGCTTATTTCAAGCTGATTGTGAATCCTAATGATGATGAGTCTTTCAAAAGGATCGTGAACAAGCCGGCCAGAGGAATCGGTGATACATCGGTGTCGGCTCTTACCGCTGCTGCGTCCAATCAGAAATTGTCTCTGTTCAAGGCGGCTTATGGGGAAAATCTTGAAGATTTCGGCCTGAAGGCTCCGGCTATAAAGAAGATACGCGAGTTCTGTGATATGATAGGAAGGCTTTGCCTGCGCTCGAACAAGGAAGATGCATATGATGTGGCAGCTGCAGCTGCAATGGAATCCGGTCTCCTTATGTTTTACAAGAGCGATACAAGCATTGAAGGCCAGTCCAGGACAGCCAATGTCGAGGAACTTTTGAACAGTGTGAAGATCCATATCGAAGAGAAACAGAATGAATATATGGAAGAGCTTCAGTCTGAGGGGATTGTAGGTGACGGTGCCGAGGTTTCTGCAGCTGATCTTCCGATAGTTACATTGGGAGATTATCTGGAGAATGTGTCTTTGCTCAGTGCTGTGGATGTCGATGATGAGGAATCATCCAATAAGGTGACGCTTATGACTGTTCACTCTTCGAAAGGTCTGGAGTTCCCTTATGTGTTCGTAGCTGGAATGGAGGAGAATATCTTCCCGTCAGGAGGTTTTATGATCTCGGAAAGTGAGGTCGAGGAGGAAAGGAGATTGTTCTATGTCGCAATGACGCGTGCCAAGAAGGCGGTGGCCTTTTCTTTTGCCCAAACTAGAACACGCAACGGAAAGCATGAGTCGAACTCTCCTTCACGTTTTGTAAAAGAGGTTGATCCTCAATATATTGCCAATCCATTAAGCTCTCTGCTTGATGATGACGACGATAAACCTCATCAGAGCTTCAGTGGATGGGGAAAGCCGTATCAGTCAAAGTCTTCTTATGCATATGGGCAGTCGTCAAAGGTGCAGATCGAGAAGCGTCCGGCATCATCTCAGCCAGTGCGTAAGCCTGAACCTATAAGGAGATCTGAGCCTCAGCCTGTAAGAAGACCACAGGTGCTCCCTAAGAGATCGCCGGATGTGGAATTTGAGCCTACTCCTATCCTTCAGCTGAAGGCAGGACAGAGGGTGGAGCATAACAGGTTCGGCTATGGAAAGATTTTGGAAATTACAGGAAATGCTGTGGATTTGAAGGCCAGGATTGCATTTGATGACCACGGTGAGAAGATATTGATTCTTAAATATGCAAAAATTCGTGCGATAGATTTGGAAAATAATTAAATATCCCTACCTTTGTAATGAAGTTTTTCATAGTTTAAGTTTAGGTTAAGTAGCGGGGCGTTCGCAGTTGATGCGGGTGCCTCGTGAATTTTTTATATTCCTAGGCGGAAAATCATATAAAATTTGTTCAAAATACATAAAAAAGAGAAATTTTTCGACATAAAAAAAAGAAACGGAAGGTTTTTCTTTTTCTTAAATCCGTTTTCATTTTCATCTCCTACTTTTGCCCTTGTCCGCAATGTCGCGGAGCTATAGATTTGTGGAGATTGATTTTATGAAAAAACCTTATGGAAGGCTGCGTGCCCTATTCCGGCTTTTGTCTCAAGCAGCCTTGTTATTGATCTTTTATTCCTGTGAATTCTTAGGCGAATCCTCTGGCAAGGATGGCGTGCTTCGTGTATCTTTCGCCCCTGGACAGGAATTGCTGACTCGCTCGGGTATCGAGATTCCTGATACCAGTGATTTCATCTTGACAATCAAGAATTCTAAAGGTACCGTAATGTACGAAGGCGCCTTTGGGGATTCTCCGGAGACTCTGTCTTTGAAACCGGGGAGTTATACGGTTAGTATTGTATCTGAAGAATTCAGGAAACCTGCCTTTTCAGCCCCGCAGTTCGGGGATGAACAGTGTGTGGTCGTATCTTCGGGTGATATTGTTGATGTGAGACTTGTCTGTACTCAGATTAATTCCGGAATACGTCTTAAGATAGATAGTGGATTCCTTGATAAATATCCCGATGGCGCGTTTCTGCTTAAATCATCTTTCGGAAAGCTTATGTATTCTTATTCGGAGAAACGGATAGCTTATTTCACTCCAGGAAATATTTCCCTGATTCTGACGAATAAAGGGACCGATGAAGTCCTTATGACCAAGGCTTTGGAGGCTCAGGAAATATTGGAACTGAAGGTAGGTGTTACTGGTTCCAAGGATCCTGTCCCGGATTATCCATCTCAAGGAATAAGTGTCTCTGTGGATACTTCAAGGACTTGGCTCTCAGAACAGTATATCTTGGGTGCAGGGAGCGGATCCAATGGTATCCTGTCAGTTTCACAAGCTTATGAAATGGTGGGTGAGGACGATGTATGGGTGTGCGGATATATCGTAGGAGGCGATCTTACTTCGTCATCGGCATCCTTCGAAAAACCATTTTCCTCAAGAACTAATCTGCTTATAGGGCCACGCTCTTCCACTTCGGAAAAGTCTTCTTGCCTCTCTGTCCAGCTTCCATCAGGATATCTGCGCGATGAGTTGAATCTGGTGGATAATCCTCAGCTTCTGGGACGTAAGATCTGTGTGAAAGGGGATATTGTGGAGGCTTACTATGGCATCCCTGGAATCAAGAATTTATCAGAGTATGAATTACAATAAATGGTTTGTTTCATTCAGTTAAAGTTGAATTAAGGTGGGCGGCGTTGCCGTGAGGTACCGCCGCTTTTTAAAACTATTGATTATGAAGAAGTTATTATTGTTTTTATGTGTGTTGATCGTGGCATCCTGTGCGGTATCTGAGCGAAAGGGAAGTGGTGCTTCCGGAACCAGTGAAACTTTGCTGGATATTTCTTTTGCAATGGAAATCGCAGGGGAAAATACTGTGGGGGTCAAGAGTATATTGCCGGATGGAATTGAGTCCAAAGTGTCGGATATGACTCTTGCCTCATATGGGCCGGATGGCAGACTTACAGATACGAGATATTATGATTCGGTTTTTGAATCTATGCCCTTGAATGTTGCTCCAAACGGTGTCAGCAGTATATATGCACTGGTGAATATGGGGGATATGACAGGAAATTTCCCTATGTCGGAGGCCGGCGCCCTTAATATGGAATATTACGTGCGGTCCTATTCGGAAGTGAATGATAAGGGATTTCCTATGAGCGGGGTGCTGAAGAATTTTTCTCCCGGCCGTTCCGATAAAGTCATACTTGTTCAGAGGCTTTTCGCCAAGCTTTGTGTAAGGATCACTCATAAAGGTCTTTCCGGATATGCCCCTTCAAACAATTATGCATTTAATCTGTGTAATAAGAGTCTTTATGTAAGACAGGCTAACAGTCGTCTGCTGCCATTTTCAGAAGATGGTAGCTGTGCCTTGAAACCTGCTGATACTCTTGCGTTTTCAGATAGTCATCAGAATCTCAATGATAGGAATGCTGATCAGGGAACTCAGCTTCAGGGAGGATATGGCCCCGGACCTGGATATGTCCAGGATACCACGTTGGTCTTCTATGTTCCGGAGAATGTGCAGGGAAAACTGCTTCCCTTGAATGTGGATCCTTTCGGTAAGGTCGATGAAGAGATTTCCAATCTGGATGGCAAGTCATATACGGATCTGTGTACGTACCTAGAGTTCAATGCAAGAAGAGAAAATACCCTGGGCTATTCAGGTGGAGTTATGTATAGGTATTATCTTGGTGCTGATAATACATCTGATTTCAGCCTCGTCCGTAACAGTCGTTATGATCTTACTCTTGATTTTACTGAAGATGGGTTCTTTGCCAAGAGCTGGAAAGTAACTCGTGCCAATGACTGGAATGATTTCAGGATTTTGAAATTTATCGGGGATTCTTTTACTATCCAGCCGGGTAAAAGTGTTGATGTGATGGTTCATTATCATCGTGCCGGAGCAGAAAATACTGATTCTCAGAATATTCCAGGAGATTGGAACTTTGTGGTGGATGATGCTGCGGCATCAGCTGCTGGTTTAAACTGCTATATTGACCCATCCGGACTTGTTGCTGGAGCGAACGGGTATAAAGATTTTTGCGTCAGGATAACGGCGGCCGCTGATGCGGTAGTGGGGGCGTCTGTGCCTATGACTGTTGCTACCAGGGATGGGGCGATTTCAGATCAGGCTGTCGTGACGGTTTCAGCCTCTTCTGAGTTGGTTCCTAAATGGAGTTATTGTCCTGAATATGTGGCTCAGGAGGGGGTGCTCTCTTTCCCCGATGCTGCTGATTCGGATCTTCCGTTGACGGTCTCTTTGTCGGATGATGCCAAGGCATCCTGTGTGCGTCTGTCGAACCTGTCGTTCAGGATAATTGCCCTTGAAACGGGGAAGGTAACAGTTTCTGCCAGAAATAGTTCAGGGTCGAAAAGCTTCGTCACTGAACTTGATATAAAGGCTCCTTGTCTCGAAGTAGATGGGGATGAATTCCTTCTTGAACCGGATGGCGAAACGCTGACTGCAGCTTATAGATATCTGGACTTGCAGGGGAAGAATCTGACCAATGTCAATTCCTTAGCTTTTGACTCCTGTCTGCGTCCTGTATTAGAAGCAGCATCTTGCTTCGAATATGATGTGACATCTGCTGCTATTTCGATGAAGATAGTGTCTTTAAATGCCGATGGGGAAGCTTTGGGATTAGGCCGTGCTTATGATGCTGTCCTCAGTGCGGCAGGTTGTCGCGAAGTTACCCCAAGGAAAATGATTTTAAAGATCAAGGATCCTTTCAAGGGAATCGTGCAGAGGGATTATGGCGCAGTGCATGATTATACTCTATTTGCGGGAAATAGTGTCGAGACTGCTCTGAAAAGTACTTTCCAGGATGAGATCGATGCGAACAGATCCTTTGAGTTCCAGACGATTGTACCAGATGCTTCGAGTCAATATATTACAGCTGCTCTGGAGCCGGTGTGGGCAGGTGATTTCAGTAACTCCAATGGCGTATTCAAGGCGGAATTGAATGCATCTTCAGGTAAGATCCGCCTCGGCTATAATTCATTTTCCTCTGCAACTGAGCATAGTGCGGGCCTGCATAATCTGATGCTTTATGTAACGAACAGACATTCTCGTGAAAGGATCGGTCGCTGCTGCGGCACCCTTGATGTATATGTACATACGGCAATAGGTGCCATAGCTGAAATAGGATCTCAGCAATGTGGTTATAATCCTTACGGAAATGAAACATTTGCATCGGTTTATAACAAAATTGCAGATCGTATGGTATATGCTTCGCCTTCATCCTCAGCAATCATTTACTATATGAATGTTTCTTTGGACTGGATGACGGATGTGTCCAAGGTGTATGTGTGGAACAAGATGAAGAGCTCCGCTGCATCCGGATCTTCGGCGATGGATGCTCTGGATATTGTCAGACCGTCAGTTGAGGATGGAGAGCTGGATGATAATGCAAGAATGCTTTATTCTGTGATGAATGGATCCGATAGCAGGATCTCGGTCGGTGGCGAAAAATATGGCCAGAGAAAAGGTCTCGGAAGAGTCTTGTACAGGGCTTTGCTTCAGTCGACCTTCAGCACTGCTTTGACTGATACGGACCTGAAACTCAGATTCTTCGGATATCAGACAGCTACTGGTAAAGGCACCCCGTCCAAGGCTCCTTGCTACACCCTTCATGACCTGAATAAAGGCACAGATTGGAAGAAGAATCAGGTGACTTCCAGGGCTCCGTATTACTTTTCTCCAAGTTCGTGCAAATCATATGTGGATGATCAAGGCAGAGGTTACCATATAATACATTTCCTGGAAGAAATATACCCTGATACGTATGGGTGGATCGATCTTCTTTAAATCTTTGCGTACTGTCGGGGCGGGCTGATTTGCTCGCCCCGAATTGTGCTTGTTCGTCGCTGAAATTTGTGCTTTCGTCTCGAAAAACAAGCGGTTGATGCAGAATTCGATAGTAGCGAGGGGAAATTGCTTTGAGTCCTCGGTAAAAATCATTACCTTTGCGTGTTTGCGTATACATTCGTAGATGCGAAAGTACCTTGCTTTTGAGACCTTTAGGTCGATGGCAAGTCCTCCCTCCGAGAGGGAGGATTTAGGAGGGAGGTAACGTAAATGAAGAAAGTGCGGTGGGTAAAAGTTTCGCAAGCTGCACAACCTTCAAATTATCAATAATTTAGAATTTGCGAAACTTGTGTAACTGATGAGAAAATTTCAAAGACTGATTCTGGCAATTCTTTTGTCAGCCATCTGCGGGACATCTCTTTGGGCTCAGAATTCCGTTAAAGTGAGCGGAATCGTGACCTCGGCTGATGATGGACTGCCGATGATCGGCGTGGCCGTGATGGCCGGCCCAGGCAACGGTGTCATCACCTCTCTCGACGGCGATTACGAGATCGTGGTAGCTCCCGGCACCGAACTGATATTCTCAAGCATCGGTTTCCTTGACGACAAGGTCGTGGTACCTTCTGTCGAGACATTCACTTACAATGTGGTGATGAAGACAGAGACAATGAACATCGAAGACGCTGTCGTCATCGCTTACGGAGTACGAAAGAAAGGTACCGTGGCAGGATCCGTATCGACTGTGAAGTCGGAGAAGCTCGAGAATACGCCAACAGCAGCGTTTGACCAGGCCCTTCAGGGACAGGTCGCAGGTCTTACCGTGCTTTCCAGCACAGGTGAGCCAAGTGCTTCTGCAACAATGACTATCCGTGGAACAAATTCAATCAACTCAGGTACATCGCCTCTTTACATCCTCGATGGAGTGGCGATTTCAGCTGCCGATTTCAATACAATCAATCCAGCAGATATCGAGAGTATGTCCATCCTGAAGGACGCCTCTTCGACATCCATCTACGGCGCACGTGCAGCCAATGGTGTGATCGTGATCACTACCAAGCGCGGCCGCAATATGGAGCGTCCGAATGTGACCTATCGTATGCAGATGGGATGGTCTGCCCTTGCTCACGGCAACTGGGACCTGATGAATACAGCAGAACGTATCCAGTACGAAAAGGAACTTGGCCTGACTGCCGGCCAGAACTACGACTATCTTTCCAAGATCGATGTGAACTGGATGGATGTCGTCTTCAATGATTCTGCAATGCTTCAGAGTCACGAGCTTTCTGTGGCTGGTGCGACAGATGTTACAAACTATTATTTCTCAGGCGGATACTACGATCAGCAGGGTATCGCTCCCGGCTCCGAGTTCGAGCGCTATTCTATGCGTTTCAATTTCGAGCAGCAGATGGCCAAGTGGCTGAAGATGGGAACGAACACTATGTTTAACTACCAGAATATCAGCCAGGCTGACGAAGGAGCATATACACTTGTCACTCCTATCTCTGCTGCCCGCTTTATGCAGCCTTACTGGAATCCATACAGGGCTGACGGCTCCCTTGCATCCATCAACGACGGCTCGTGGACCGGCCAGGGTCAGAACCCTCTGGAGTGGCTGGAGAACAATCCTCTGAGATACAAGAAGTACAAGATGATTTCGACAGTCTTTGCAGACCTCACCTTGTACCCTAACCTTGTATTCAGATCGCAGTTCGCTGTGGACTTCTCGCATACTACAGGTTTCAGTCAGTCATTCCCGGATTATGAACCGAACCTTGGAGAAGGATCTGCTGCAAGAAGCTCGACTGACGGTCTCGGTCTTCACCTGACCAATACCTTGACATATCGTTTCAATAAGGACAATGTCCACGATTTCAACTTCCTTCTCGGTCACGAGTGGCAGGACTATCATTTGGAAGCATTCAGCGTAAGCACTGCAGGTCAGACCAACTCCAAGCTTACAGATATCTCTACCGGTACAAGAGCCACTTCCTGGACCAGCACGGCAGACTCTGATTATTCACGAGTTTCGTTCTTCGGACGAGGTGAGTACAATTACGCAGACCGTTACTATGCAGAGGTGTCTGTACGTACTGACGGATCTTCGCGTTTCGGAAAGAATAACCGTTGGGGAGTCTTCGGTGCAGTCGGATTTATGTGGAATCTCAGAAACGAGAACTTTATGGCCGGTACGCGTGATTGGCTCACTATGGGACAGGTATCATTCAGCTCCGGTACTTCAGGAAACTCTGAAATCCCTAATTATGAGCATCTTGCACTTATTGGTGGAGGATCAGACTACATCGGTGATGCAGGAGTTGCTCCTATCCAGCCTGGTAATGAAAATCTTACCTGGGAGAATACCTGGACTACCAACCTTGCCTTCCATTTCGGTTTCTGGAACAGACTGAATCTTGATCTTGAATTCTATAACAAGAAGACTACCGATATGCTTATGTCTGTTCCCCTTGCATATTCCCAGTCTAACGGCTACGGTTACAAGTGGGACAATGTAGGCGCTATGGTCAACAGGGGAGTGGAACTCAACCTCAATGCCGTGGTCCTTCAGGTAAGAGACTTCGTGTGGAACATCAATGCCAATGTCGGATATAACCATAACAGGCTTACCGAACTTTATAACGGTGTGGATGAGTACGAGACTTCGAATACAAGTACCAAACTTGTGGTCGGACATCCTGTAGGAGAGTTCTATATCAACAGATATGCAGGTGTGAATCCTGCAAACGGAGATGCTCTGTGGTATGACAAGGACGGAAACATAACCAATGAGCTTCGTGATGAGGATAAGGTGCTCGTAGGAAAGACATATCACGCGCCTTGGCAGGGTGGATTCGGAACATCCCTCTCATGGAAAGGACTCAGTCTCAGTGCTCAATTCAGCTGGGTTGGTGACCGTTGGATGATCAACAATGACCGTTATTTCGATGAATCCAACGGACGCTTTATGACATATAACCAGTCTAAGAGACTCCTCAACAGATGGAAGCAGCCGGGTGATGTCACAGACATTCCTCGCCACGGAGAATACACGGAGTTTGACAGCCGTCTTCTTGAAGATGCTTCATTCCTCCGTCTGAAGAATCTGATGCTTTCGTACAATCTGCCTTCGAATCTCTTGAAGAAGACAGGTTTCATCAGAGGCCTCAGAGTGTATGCTCAGGGACAGAACCTTCTGACTTTCACAAACTTCTCCGGTCTTGATCCCGAGGGCGTGACCAATGTTTATGCGGCTCAGTATCCGATGTCGCGCCAGTATACCTTCGGACTTGACCTTATGTTCTAAAGAATGAAGAAGATGAAGAATATATATAATTCAATATTGAAGATGGCGGCAGTGATTGCCGTTGCCTTCGGTCTGAACTCCTGCCTTGAGAAGCTCCCCGGAGACTATATCCTTGAGGAGGAGGCTATGCAGACCCTGTCAGATGCCGAGCAGACATTGACAGGTATCTATACTGCATATATGAGCAGTGCTCTTTACAGCGGATACCTGACTCTCTGTCCTGACATTCAGGCTGACCTTGTTTATGCGGTCCAGGGTAATTCCAACCAGTACGGTACGCATTGGCTTTGGGATATCAGATCTACAAATTCTGAAATCGAAGCTGTATATGCCGGTCTTTACAGAGTCATAGGACGCTGCAATTTCTATCTCGATCAGGTGGAAAAGCTCCGCTCAAGCCTGACTGATGATGCTGAAATCCAGTATCTTGACTATTATACCGGAGAGGTTTATTGTGCACGTGCTCTTGCATATTCAGAACTGATCAAGTGTTTCTGCAAGGCATATGATCCTGCTACTGCAGAAAGCGAACTTGGTGTGGTTCTGGCTGATACATACTTTGGCGAGAAACCTGCAAGACGTGCCACACTGAAGGATTCGTATGAGTTTGTGATAGCGGATCTGAAGAAGGCCCAGGAACTTCTTGACGAAGAGAATGACGGCTATGACGCGCCATATTTCACTCAGGCGGCGGCATATGCCATTCACGCCCGTGTTGCTCTCTATATGCAGGACTGGGATGCTGCCATCGAGCATTCTACAAAACTCATCGAGTCTGATAATTTCACACTTGCTTCAGCAAGAAGCTATGCGACAAGTTCTCAGACATACCTTCAGTATATGTGGACCAATGATGCCTCATACGAGGATATCTGGAGAATAGGATACACAGCTACATCATTCGGAGGAGCCCAGGGATCTGTCTTCCTGAATTTCACGACAGATTACTACTATTATTATCCTGACTATGTTCCGGCTCAGTGGGTGCTTGATCTGTATGGAAGCGGTGATGCAAGATACAATGCTTATTTCGCCCAGCTCCAGACAGGGTATGCCCATCAGCTGACCTGGCCTCTGCTTGTCAAGTACTATGGTAATGAATCGCTTATGGCTAATATGATATATCACGTAAATATGCCGAAGCCGCTTCGTCTTGCTGAGCAGTATCTGATACGCGCTGAGGCTTATTGCTGGAAAGGAAACTTTGCCAAGGCCTCTTCAGACCTTTCTGCTCTTGGCCAGGCCAGATATGTCAATGGAGGCAGCATCTCTGTAAATGCAGGCAATTGGCTCCAGACCATTTCAGACGAGCGTGTACGTGAACTTTATATGGAGGGCTTCCGACTTCACGACCTTAAGAGATGGGGACAGGGCTTCCAGCGTACTCCACAGTCGCAGACTCAGTCGGAAGGAAGTTCGATGAAGATTGATGCAGGAAATCCTCTCTTCGTATGGCCTATCCCTAACCACGAAATCGTCTCACCAGGATCTCAGATCCAGCCAAATGAAAGTAACAGATAAAACATAGTTATATGAAGCAGATATTGAAATATATTGCAATTCCTTTCCTTGCAGCCCTTTCTGTTGCATGCCAGGAAAGATATGTGACATATTCCGATGCCGAATATGTTATGTTTGCCGATACTCTTGCCACTTATCCTGTGCAGCAGGATGTTGAGTATTTCAGCATTCCTGTAGTTTCGACCGTGACAAGGGATTATGACCGCACCTTCGGTGTGGAGATCATCGATAAGGGAAGCAATGCGATTGAAAAATATCATTACTCCCTTAAGTCGAATACAGTGACAATCAAGGCCGGAGAGAATCGTGCCGATGTTCTTGTTCACGGACATTATGACAATATCGGAGCTACGGATTCCCTTGGATTCCAGCTTCAGCTTGTGATGAACGAAGCTCTGGAGATGCCTCTTTATGGAAAACAGACCAAAGCCGTTCTGATGAAGAGCTGTCCGTTCGATATAAATAACTTCACAGGCTATTGTGTCCTTACATCTATGTTCCTGTATGATTACAGCATAACCGGTTCTTATCAGAGGCTGGTGTATACTGAAAAGCATCCTACAGAGGAAAATATGATCATCTGTCGCGGCCTCCTCAATGATGGATATGATGTGACGATGAGATTCAATTCCGATGACCCTATGATGCCTTATGTGACAATTGATGAAGGTCAGGTGGCGAGCGACGAAGGATCATTCTTCGGTACCGCTCACGGTGATGACAAGATTCTTATCCGCACAAGTCCGCTTTATGACTCGATATTCTATCCGTGCGGAAATTATCTTTACGTATGGACTGAAATATATGTGGAAAATCTTGGAGTCTCTGTAGGCACAGTCGGACATTTCTATAATATTATGGAGTGGATCAGCGACGAGGAAGCCGACAGACTCAAGAACGAAGCAGGAATGTAAGCCACTTAAACACTGAAAAATATGAAGACAATGAATATAATAAGATCTTTTGCAGCGATTTTCGCTGTCAGCGCCCTGATGGCTGCTTCTTGTGATAACCCTACTCCTGACGGACCTGATACTCCTGATGTGGTGAAGCCTGAGTTTCCGACACTTGTTCAGAACAATGAGGTGGCTCCGGGTGAGGTCCTGACTCTTACATTCCAGGCCAATATGGATTGGACGGTTACAGTACCGTCTGCAACTTTCCAGTGGTTCTGGATCCAGGATGGCTCGTTCAAGGCCGAAAAAGTATCAGGAAAGGTGGCTGAAGGTCAGAAAGAGACTGTTACAGTTCAGATCGGAGTATCTGAAACAGAAGAATTCGATATGAACCGATCTTGCGAAGTAACCTTGACAATGGGCGGAGAATCAAAAGTAATCGCTAAATATATGCGTCCTGCCAAGAACCGAACTATATCGGTATATGCAGCTGCTGTAGAAGGTGGAGAGCTGGTTGCTGATGAGAACGGAGCATATGTATATGGTACAGCGGAGGCATCTTCTCTTGATCTCGTATGGTCTGCATCTACTGCAGATTTCAGAATGCCGGTGAAGGTGGATGCAAACTGCCAGTGGCTTGTGGAAACCCCTGAGTGGCTTGATGTACAGGCTCCTGAGAATACAGAGGGAACTGTGGAACTGGTATTTGTTGGCGCTTCCATAGAGGATGCTGCGGGTACAGTCGCATTCAAGGCAGGTGATGCTGTTCTTAAGGAACTGAATGTTACGGTTCCCGGATGCGGTGACGTGGAAGTGTATGCTGCCCAGATAGGTGAGGATGGTGAATTTATGTTTGCAGATGATGGCGGCTATCTCTATACCACTGATCCTGTCGAGGCTGTAACTCTTGTATGGCCTGGAAGTGATTACAGATTGCCGGTTATGGTAGATGCAAAATGTGACTGGACTGTGGAACTTCCTGAATGGCTTGAAGCCAGATTTGCAGAAGATGCACCTGCAGTAAATGCCGGTGTCGTAGAGTTCACTCTTATGGGTAATCCTATGAAGTATCCTCTTGAGGACACTACCGGAAATATTGTATTCAAATTCAAAGGACAGACAGTTCACCAGATTGCTGTAACTATTCCTGGATGCAAGGATAGATTCAGTTTTGGTGTTGATATGGGTCTTACAGAATGGGAGTTCAATACGACAGGTCAGCTTATGACCTCTCTTGGCTTCCAGGATCTGCCGGCAACAGCTTGGATCAAGGGAACACAGACAGCTTCTGTATTTGTTGTGGAAATGAAGGATGGAAAGAAGGTTTCTGAGAATCCGGAATGGATCACTCTTGATGTTCAGGCATATGTCCAGGGTGAGGAGGTTCTTCAGCAAAGGAACATTACACTCAGCGTGTCTGAAAATACTGCTCAGGAGCGCACAGCTCTCCTTCTTTTCAGTAAGGATGGAAAAGATGATTCATTCTTTGCAGCGGACGGTAGCCTTAATGAGAATATGAGCGCATATGCTGTAAGCATTGTCCAGCACGGTAGTGATATGGATTATGTGACTATGATTGCATCAGAAAGCTCTATGAATGCCGGCGGAGCAACATTTGTTGATTCTGAGAATCCAAGACTCACAGGATGGTTCGGTGATACCGAGTATAGATATCTGCTCACATATTCAAATGTATATGCAAGAGATAACGCTTATATGTCCTTTGCAAAACCATATGCATCTTACAAAGTATTCAATGGTGCAAGAAAGGATGTGACTTCGACTTCAGATTTCTGGCTCAGATTCACTCCGACAAGCGAAGAGAACAATGGTGGTGTCATCGATATGTATATGGATATGACTCCATCTGAGAAGAAGGAAACAGGATATGTTGTATTCTATGATGCTGACGAAAGCGTACTTGCAATCATAGAGTGTGTCTTCGATCCTGAAGTGGTTGTGGAAGACGTAGTTGTGGAATTCACCGCTGAAGCGGCACAGTATGCGTCTATGGTGGGAGCATCCCTTGAGCATTTGAAAGAAGGTCCGCTCTTCGATCAGTTCAGCGACGGTATGTACACTGTATATCACCTTACATACAGAATGGAGGGAATGCCGTTGAAGGTCAAGATACCGGCAACAGTCAAGAAACACAATGTGAATCCTTATTCTTACAGAACATTCTTCAAGGTGAATAACCTCGTGTATGACGAGTATTTCGGACCAAGCGATCTTCTTGGAGAGGTCGAGGTTGATAACGAAGGTGCTGTGGAGATCTATATGAACAGACCTGATACCAATGTGCAGATAGGAGGTGAAGAACTCCCTGCAAATGTTTACAGATCTGTAATCAATTTTGTCGATAGATCGGATGCTGTGGTATTCGTGCTGGTTTGTACACTTGATCTTTCGGAATAATAACAGGTAGAACACTTAAATAATATGAAATTATCAAGAATCAGCATATCTGCGGTCATTGCAGTGATCCTGGGCTTCATTCTGGCAGGCTGTGCCAGAGTGGAGCAGCCGGATTACCGCGAGAAGGATTACGGATATGTACAGTTTAAAATATATAAGGAGGCTTCGTACCCGGGTACAAAGGCATCTCAGCTGGATTATCTTGCTGATGTGGCAAAACTCAAGGTGACTCTCCGTTTTGAAGATAATCTGATTTCCCAGACCCTCGTTATGGGAGCTGCCTCGGATGCAGCGGCAGAATATGGCCTCAGAAGTGATAAGCTGAAGCTCCTTTCCGGTGAGTATCAGGTTGTTACATATACTTTGTACAATAAGGTGGACGAGCCTGTTTATGAGGCGACTCCATCAGAGGGACATAGCGCCTTTTCAATTATGGCGGGAGGTCTTTCTGTACACGACCTGCTGGCAGATGTTGTGGAAAGAGGTAAGGTGAAGTTTTCTATCATCAAGGATATGTCTGATTTCAAGGATACTCCTAAGACGAAGGCAGGTGACAGAGAATACACCTTTGATGAAATCGAATATCTTTCTGTGTCTGTCAAGACAGGCAACACCGTCACTCAGTTTGAAATGCTTCCAGCTGAGTTCTCAGTTCATTTTAAGGAAAACGATGATGATACAGATGGCTATCAGACTTCTTCTTGTGTCTGCGACAGTCTTCTCTCTCTCAGAGCAGGTAATTATCAGATCCTTTCATATAGCGTCTTCGATGCAGGAAAGAGACTTCTTGAAACCAATAATGAAGTGGATGCCGCTTTCGCAGTAGAGGATAACAGAACTACCGAAGCGGATGTACCTGTCAGACTTTATGAGAGCGATGAGTATCTAAAGGATTATTATGCCCTTTACGAGATATGGAAGTCTCTCAATGGACCTGACTGGTATTATATCGGAGAAGATCATCCGCGCGGATGCAACTGGAATTTCAACAAAGATCCGGATCTATGGGGTGACCAGCCGGGTATCTCTCTTCACTCGAACGGCCGTGTTGCCCTTATCAATCTCAGTGAATTCGGCTTCTACGGAGATCTCTCTCCGGCAATAGGCCAGCTTACCGAGCTTGTTGAGCTGTATCTGGGTAACCACAATGATGGAAATCTCATTACTTACGATCCTACTGTTCAGCCTGGAAAGGGAACGGCACAACGAATGGAGAGGCATAAGGCTTATATGGCATCTGCTCGTACTGTGACACAGGTTTCGGAGCCTATTGCTCGTGCATTGGCTGAAAACGGTATTTCCATTCCGGAAATGGCTCTTTATGAGAAGATGAATGAGTCGGATATTATCGAGAAGGGCACTGGCAAGATGAGGATCCAGCCTAAGGATATGATTCACGGTAAGATCAACAATGGTCTGAAGAGTCTTCCGAAGGAAATCGGAAACCTTACTAAGCTTGAGCAGCTCTTCATCGCCAATGGTGAGCTTGAGACTCTCCCTGATGAAGTGTCGAACCTGGTGTCTTGTACCGATGTCGAGCTTTACAACTGTCCTAAGATGACGAAGTTCCCTATGGCAGTCACCAGGATGCCTAATCTTGCCCTTCTTAATCTCGCCAATAACAAGCAGTGGAGCTCGGAAGAGGTCCTCAAAGGATTCAAGGGACTGGCTACGGGACCGTCAAGAGAGAAGCTTCAGATCATCTATCTGAATGAAAACAATCTCGAGATTGTTCCAAAGGAGATCAAGAATATGAAGAAGCTCGGTATGATTGAATTTTCGTCAAATAAGATCCATACAATCGAGGAGGCCTGGGGCAATGACATCAAGCCTGTACAGATTTATTTTGACAATAACAGGCTTTCAGAGTTCCCTGTGGACGAGAAAGGTGTTTTCTGCTATATGGAAGATGCTGAGACATTCTCGGTAAGGAACAATAATTTCACTCAGTTCCCTAATATCTTCGATGCCGAGTCTCTATATGCGATAGTGTCAATAGACTTCTCATATAACCATATCAGCTCATTCCCTGAGGATTTCCGTGGTGTATATGTGCAGACATTGACAATTGCCAACAATCCGGAACTGACGAAATATCCTGTCGAGCTTGCAAAGTCAAACTCGAAGGTTATGAATATCAATTTCCGTGGCTGTAACATCAATGAGATTCCAAAGGGATCTTTTGAATATGAGAACGCAATAAATCTCACTTCATTCGACTTCTCATACAATGATCTCAAGGAACTTCCATGGGAGATGCATGCGGGAAATCTGCCATATCTTTATGGTGTGGAGCTTTCTTATAACCAGTTCTCTGAATTCCCTTGGACACCGCTTGACAGTCAGTATCTTACGGTATTTGCCATAAGGGGACAGCGTGATGAAAACGGAGCGAGATGTCTTTCTGACTGGCCTGAGGGAATCTACCAGCACAGAGGTCTTCGCGGATTCTATATCGGTTCAAACAATCTTGGAGAGATAGAAGATACGATATCTACAATCTGCTATTACCTTGATATCAGTGACAATCCTGAGATTATCTTCGACGCATCTGATGTATGCTACGCGATTCAGCAGGGTGCTTATGTCCTGATTTATGACAAGACACAGGATATCAGAAACTGTGACATACTGTTTTAATGAGGAGGAAAGATATGAAGAATAGAATCATAATTATTTTGGCCGTTGCATTTGCGGCCGTTGCTTGTGTCGATCCGAATCCTCAGATAGAATTCGGTGTGGACACAGATAATATAAATATAGGTGCTGCCGGTGGAGTGAGGAAGATCAATATAAGTTCATCCGGTAACTGGGTGGCTATGACAGAGTCTCCTTGGATTGCCGTTTCTCCGGCAAACGGAAGAGGTAGCGTAGAGTGCGTAATCAACATTGACTCCACTCTCGTAGTGGAGCAGCGTACCGGTTCAGTCCGTATCCAGAACCTTGATACTGAGGAAAAAAGAGATTTTACAATCGTACAGGATGGATTTGAGTATCAGATCGTCCTCGATGAACCGCAGGTAGATGTATCTGATTATGCGGCTTACGAGTCGAGGTATTTTGAAGTGAATGTAAGATCCAATGTGGATTTCGATGTAGTTCTTCCTGAAGGAGCGGATAAATGGCTCTCTTATAAAAAGTCTGATCTGACCCTTGACAGAGGAGCCAGACCGCGTGTGTCCAAAGTACGCTTTGACTGGAAGGTCAATTCCCGTGACATAGAGAGAATTGCAGACGTTGTATTTGAACCGGCCAAGAATGTACAGATGAGCAGGCACGATGCTTTGAAAGTCGTTCAGAAGGCGGCTCTTCCGATCCCTGTAGGAACTCCTGCCGGTGACTCGCTTGCCCTGCTTGCGGTAAGCCGTGGTCTGAATATGTTCACAGAATGGGAGACATCAGAAAGAATGGAGCATTGGACCAATGTTTCTGTGTGGAAGAACGGTCCGGACAAGGGACGTGTAAGGTCTGTGCAGTTCTTTATGTTCAAGACTGTTGAGGAAATTCCTTTTGAGATCCAGTATCTTACTGCTGCTGAGGAGATTGTCATTTATTCCAATGCCAATCATTTCCTCCGCAGTCTCAGTACAGGAGAGCATATCACGAAGCTCACCAATCTTAAGAGACTTACAATCGGAGCTTATGGACTTACGGAACTTCATCCTGACTTCAAGAATCTGAAGAATCTCGAGTATCTGGACCTCAGCTCGAACTGTTTCCAGACTATTCCTGATATCCTTACTCCGGAAAATTTCCCGAACCTTCACGCTCTTGAACTCAATGCGAACCAGCGTCATACTATATATGACCTTAGCAATGATATCAGAGAAAATGTCGGAGGATTCATTGATGAGCCGAAATTTCCTGAGAGGATACTTAAATGGAATAAGCTTGATACTTTGAGATTGTCTGTAAATTATCTCCAAGGAGAACTCCCTAAGATGCTCAATCACGAGAAGTGGACAGCAGAAGAGGTACATTCGTGTGATACGCTTCCGGAAATTCTCATTGGACTGCCTAAGGTTCTTCCTGAAACAGAATTCTTTGCTATCAACTTCAACCGACTCACAGGAGAGCTTCCGGAGTGGCTGCTGTATCATCCGAAACTGGACCTCTGGTATCCGTATTCGTTGGTATTCCAGCAGGAAGGCAAGACACGTGACGGTCAGAACGCCGGATTCAGCAATGAGCCGGCCAGCCTTGACTATTATTATCAGCACTATCCGAAGAAGAAGTATAACCCGAATAACAGAACAGAAGAATAATGGCAATAAGAAATATCATATATGCGATGGCGGTCGTCCTGCTTACAGGACTGTCTGCTTGTTCGGTGGATGTGCCTGAGACAGGTGCACTTGCCGAAGATAAGAATACACCGCAGCTTACTGAAGATGTCGTTCAAGGCCAGCTTCTTGTACGCTTCGATGCTCGCGTAAGCGATATCTTGGAGAAGGCTGGAGTTACCAAGAGCGGTCCTATGATGCCTATGACCCGTTCCGGTATCCTGAGTGTCGATGAGATTCTCGACCTTGTCGAGGGCTATCAGATTGAGAGGGTATTCCCGGTGGATGTCCGCAGTGAGGAAAAGGCCAGAAAGGAAGGTCTTCATCTTTGGTATGTAGTACGTTTCAGTGAAGAATATCCTGTAGATAAAGTGGCTGCAGATCTCTCTAAACTCGGAGAAGTAAGCCGCGTGGAGTATAACCGTACTCTTAAGAGAGCATCGGATGACAAGCCGACTCCGCTTACCCTCGAAAAGCTCAAGGAACTTACTGCCAATGCAGCCGGCGGAGCCTTCAATGACCCTCTTCTTTCGGATCAGTGGCATCTGGTCAATAACGGTAATCTCCGTCCTACCAAGTTCATCAAGGGCGCGGATGTGAATGTAGAGAAGGCTTGGGAAATGACTACCGGTGATCCTTCGATCATCGTAGCGGTCCTTGACGAAGGCGTGGATGTGTCTCATCCTGATCTTCAGGCAAGTATGTGGGTGAACGAGGGGGAAGTCTGGAAGTCACACGAAGACAATGACGGAAACGGATATGCAGGAGATGTTCACGGATATAACTTCGTTTCAAAGCACGGAGTGATTTCTACTGACAGCAGATATGACACTGGTCACGGTACTCACGTGGCAGGTGTGATTGCCGCTGTAAACAATAATGGCACAGGTATCAGCTCTATAGCCGGTGGAAATGCGTCAGAGCCAGGTGTAAAGATTATGTCTTGCCAGATTTTCTCCGGACAGTATGCTGGTACGGTACTGGAGGAGGTTCGTGCTATCAAGTATGCCGCTGATAACGGAGCTGTCATTCTCCAGTGCAGCTGGGGTTATATCTCAGGGGCGGCCAACCCATATGAATGGACTCCTCAGTTCTCTACAGATGAGGAGTGGGAGTATTACAATGTCCTCGAAAGAAAGGCTCTTGATTACTTCATCCACAATGCAGGATCTCCTGACGGAGTGATTGATGGTGGTATTGCAATATTTGCAGGTGGAAACGAGGCTGCTCCGGCAGCCAGCTACCCTGGCGCATATCCGGATTTTGTAGCTGTTGCTGCTACCGCAGGTGACTTCACTCCGGCAGTTTACAGTAACTATGGACCGGGAACGACAATTTCAGCTCCGGGTGGAGATCAGGATTACTATTGGGATTACGTGGATGAGACTCATAGAATAGGAGAGGTGGGCTGTGTACTTTCTACGCTTCCATTCCACGTCAGCGAAAGCGGATACGGATATATGGAGGGAACTTCGATGGCTTGTCCTCACGTTTCCGGTGTCGCCGCTCTCGGACTTTCATATGCAGCCAAGCTCAGGAAGCATTTCAAGGCTGAAGAGTTTGTAGCTATGCTCTATGATTCTGCTACACCTATCGACCAGTATATGACTGGTACAAAGCAGTATAAGAAGTATGTGATCGATCTTTTCGAGTCTGCACCGATGATGTCTTTCGATATGAATGCATTCCGAGGCAAGATGGGTTATGGTCAGGTCAATGCATACGGCCTTCTCAAGGCTGTCGAAGGATCAGGAGTGGATATGACCTTCCCTAACCTTTACGTGGCTGTGGGTGGTCAGACAACTGCTCTTCCGTCTATGTATATGGATGGAAACAGCTTTACAGTATCAGTGAACGATACATCTGTCGCGACAGCTGAAATCGTGGGTGGAAAGATGATCGTAAAGGGTCTCAAGTCCGGTCAGACTGAGGCATCCGTGACAGGCAGCAGGACTGACAGGTTCATCATCACAGTACGCGAGGGCGCAAACGGAAACGGCTGGCTTTAGAATGAGGACCGGAAGGATCATATTGACATTTATTCTTACTTTGGGAGTATCTTTCGACTTAAACGCTCAGATGAAGATACTTCCAAAGGAAAGAGTGGACAATGTGGCAAATCCTCGTCACTCACCGGATTCCGCTGCACTCTGTTTCGATACAAGGCATATTGTCGCAGGACCGATGAACGAGGATGATGCACCTTCGATTTTCGTTTTCAGGTTTGAAAATGTCGGTGACAAGACATTGAACATTGACAGATTGGTGAGTACCTGTTCCTGTGCTTCAGCTTCGATTGACGTAAGGGAAGTGAAGCCAGGCGGGCGAGCAGAGATCTCAGTCAGATATGACCCGAAAGGACATCCAGGCAGATTCGAGCGCAGGGTATTCGTCTATACATCAGGTGGCAATGATCCGGCGGCGGTACTGAAGCTGACAGTGGATGTGGCGAACGGAAAGGACCTTTCGGGATTATGGCCTGTGCAGATGGGACCGATACGTCTGAGACGGTCTTCTGTGGACTTTGTCAGGGGAGAGAAGGCCGTAGAGAGGCTTCGTTTCATAAATCTTTCCGGAAAGCCTCTGAAACTTCAGTGCGAAGAAGCTTTTCTGCCCGAATGTCTGAAGTTTGAGGCAGAGACTGTGGAAGACGGACAGGAAGGTGAGATCGTGATGGCATACGATCCTTCAAAGCCGGAAGCAAGAGAACAGATGAAGGTCATTCTCAAAGGTTTAGGCCTTCCTCCGACCAAAGCTACGATAACAGTGAATTTAAAATAAATAAGATATGAACAGAATTAAAATATTGATTACAGCAGCATTGACAGCCCTTATGGTTTCCTGCACGGAGAAGCCAGTGGAGACCATCGAGTATCTCGATGTCAATGCCAACAATATCTCAGGAAAGTGGGAGCTCGTCCAGTGGAACGGCTCATCTCTGACCGAAGGTACATATGTATATCTTGACATTATACGCAATGACAGAACCTACACAATGTACCAGAACCTGGACAGCTTCACCAACGTCCCTCACGTAGTGACCGGCTCATACTATATTGAGTACGATCCAGAGCTCGGAGCAATCATCCGTGGCAATTACGATCACGATTCCGGCGACTGGTCCCACCGCTACATCGTAAAGGATCTCACTGCTGACCAGATGTATTGGGTCGCTAAGGATGATCCTGCATTCATCCAGAAATTCATCCGTGTAGATTCCATCCCAGTGGAGTAATACAGCACCGCAATCTAAAACCGACTGACTGATATATAAGTGACGTGCCACCTCGAGAGCGTCTCGACAAACAGCCCAGTGGGCTTTTGTAGCGAGCAGCCAGCGGAAGCTGGTTCTAGGAGAGGCTCCTAATAAGGAGGGCGGGGGTCACTGGTATATCAGTCAGTCGGTTTTTTAGATTGCTTCCTGCTTCTTCTCCACCACCTGAACCATCGGGCATAGATAGGTCCCAGAATGCCTCCTGCCAATGCTGGCAGTATGAATGTGTACATTATATCCCAGAAGTCCATATCGATACTATTTTCGGTTCATTATAATCAGTTTAATGGCCTGGTAAAGCTCTTTGGTACCGTAGATCATCATTACGATCATCATACCGATCCCGACTGTAAGGTCCCGGTTGTTGACCTCATTCCACCACGTTATGATGACAATGAACCATAATGCAGCGTCTATCATCTTCAGTGCGGGGAGCCATCGTACAGGCGGATTGTATTCCTTTTCTCTCCACATTCTGATGAATCGGAGAATGAACAGGCCGATGAAGATCATCTGTATGACAATTGCAATTGCACCGATGGTGGTATCCGGCTTGATGAACATTCCATATGCACCGAAACAGCCGCTCAATGCCAGATAAATACCACTAAGCGGATCTTCGTATAAACTTCTCATAAATTTAATGTTTTGGGGAAATGTTTTCATCTATCTCCTTCAGGAGATTCTGAATGTAGATATTGATATTCGTATCGTGTTCGTTAAGTCCGAGCTTCTTTCTGATTGTACTGCTGGCATTGTAATAACTGCGGCTGTTCAGATATGATACGATCTCCTTTCCTCTCAGACCGATCGCGTGCAGGCAGCAGTAGCCGATCTCCAGATCAGTCAGGCCCTTCTCTTTAAGGTATAAAAGGAAACGGGGATGTCCGATTGCGAACGACAGCCTTGTGGAATCGATGAAGCCGCTCCTGTTGCTCATCATCTTCTCCAGTTCATTGTAGGCTTTCTCGGAGCAATTGCCAGAAATATATGCAGTAATGAATCCGTTCAATACATTGAGCCTTTCCTCTATCAGTCCTTTGATCTCTTCGTTCATTTCTCCCTCTTCCTTCATTCCGGAGAGCATCTCCTTCTCCTGCTGCACCTGGTCATACATTAACTTGTATCTCTCCTTTTCCTTCTCCAGCTTCTCGATGTCCCTCTTCAGCCACTTGTTCCTGATTTCGGTCTTTCTCTTTGCGATAGCGATCTTATCCACAATCACAGACGAAACGATTACTGTCAGAATGATTGCAAACAACATCAGGGATCTGGAATCCCTTTCCTCCTTCAGCACCCTCTGAGTGATCTCTTTCTCAAGCATCTGTATATATGCTGTGGTATCCTCCGCCATACTGATCTGCGGCTTTTTCGCAGGCTCATTCACACTTGCACATCCGGTCGTCAGAACCAGTAAAAATCCAATAAGCAATCGTTTCATATCCGTTCGGTTTTCTGACTGCGAATATATGCAGAAAATCCCTCACTGCGAAAAATAAAGTTTCATAGTCTAAACAAGGGGTAATCGCTTGATGCTTAATGGTTTATAGACTTCGTGCGCTTCTTTGGGAGTGGCCTCTGGCAGGGGTAAATCGTTGAGTGATAAGGGAATAGCCTTTTGCGGGATTCTACTCAGGTGAAAGTATATCCTTGTATTTCCATACCTTGAACCAAAGAAGTCTATGCTTTTGAAGAAATCGCGGGCGGATCCATAATCGGAACCGCCCGCGATGCTTGATATAATGTCGATCAGTTTTTACTGCTCGTCAACGCCCTGGTCGTCTGCGCCGCCCTGAGGACCTGCCTGGCCCTGGAACGGACCCTGGGCGCCTGGCTGAGGACCAGCCTGAGCTGCCTTGGCCATATCCTCAGAAGCTGCGTGCCAAGCTGCCTCGAGTTCTGCGTTGTACTTGTCGATGTCTGCGAGGTTCTGAGCCTTCACTGCATCCTGGAGCTTGTTCTTTGCCTCCTCGATCGCTGTCTTCTTGTCGGCAGGGATCTTGTCGCCGTACTCCTTGAGGTTCTTCTCTGTCTGGAAGCACATACCGTCAGCGTTGTTGATCTTGTCGATGCGTTCCTTCTCAGCCTTGTCGGCAGCCTCATTGGCCTTGGCCTCGTCTCTCATTCGCTGGATCTCAGCGTCAGAGAGTCCTGATGAAGCCTCGATACGGATGTTCTGCTCCTTGCCGGTAGCCTTGTCCTTTGCAGACACGTTGAGGATACCGTTGGCATCGATGTCGAATGTCACCTCGATCTGAGGTACACCTCTTGGAGCCGGTGCGATACCGTCGAGGATGAAGTTGCCGATGAGCTTGTTGTCCTTAGCCATCGGACGCTCTCCCTGGAGCACGTGTACGTCTACTGCAGGCTGGTTGTCAGCGGCTGTTGAGAATACCTGTGACTTTCTGGTAGGGATGGTTGTGTTTGCCTCGATGAGCTTTGTCATCACGCCACCAAGAGTCTCGATACCGAGTGAAAGCGGAGTCACGTCGAGAAGGAGGACATCCTTCACATCACCTGCAAGCACACCACCCTGGATGGCTGCACCCATTGCCACTACCTCGTCAGGGTTTACGCTCTTGTTAGGAGCCTTTCCGAAGAATTTCTCCACTACAGCCTGGATGGCAGGGATACGTGTAGATCCACCTACGAGAAGTACTTCGCTGATGTCTGAAGCGCTGAGACCTGCGTCCTGGAGTGCCTTGCGGCAAGGCTCGATGGTTCTCTGGATGAGGTGGTCTGCGAGCATCTCGAACTTAGCTCTTGTAAGAGTCTTTACAAGGTGCTTTGGAATACCGTCTACTGGCATAATGTAAGGGAGGTTGATCTCTGTAGAAGTCTGGCTTGAGAGCTCGATCTTAGCCTTCTCAGCTGCTTCCTTGAGTCTCTGGAGAGCCATTGGGTCCTTCTTCAGGTCGATGCCTGCGTTCTCAGCTGCGAACTCGGATGCGAGCCAGTCGATGATCACCTGGTCGAAATCGTCACCACCGAGGTGAGTGTCACCGTTAGTAGAGAGAACCTCGAATACACCGTCACCAAGGTCCATAATAGAGATATCGAAAGTACCGCCACCAAGGTCGTAAACAGCGATCTTCATATCCTTGTGCATCTTGTCAAGACCGTATGCGAGAGCTGCTGCTGTAGGCTCGTTGATGATACGCTTTACATCGAGACCTGCGATCTGGCCAGCCTCTTTGGTAGCCTGACGCTGTGAGTCAGAGAAGTATGCAGGAACTGTGATGACAGCCTCTGTAACCTCCTGTCCGAGGTACTCCTCTGCAGTCTTCTTCATCTTCTGGAGAATCATTGCAGAGATTTCCTGTGGTGAATAAAGACGACCGTCGATGTCTACGCGTGGAGTGTCGTTGTCACCCTTCACTACCTTGTAAGGTACACGTGCGATGTCACCTGTCACCTGGCTGTATTTCTCACCCATAAATCTCTTGATGGAGAAAATGGTCTTGTGAGGGTTTGTGATAGCCTGACGCTTTGCAGGATTACCGATCTTTCTCTCACCGCCGTCGGTGAATGCCACTACTGAAGGAGTGGTTCTCTGTCCCTCGTTGTTGATGATGACTGTAGGTTCGTTACCTTCCATCACTGCCACGCAAGAGTTGGTGGTTCCAAGGTCAATTCCAATGATTTTTCCCATAATTCTTATATTTTTAAATTTATTATTTACTGTTTGTCTTTCGTCATTCCCGACTTGATCGGGAATCTATCCCGAAGTGAGATTGCCGGTCGTGCCGGCAATTACGTAGCATTCGTTCAGACGACGCCAGGATAATATCGAAACTTGTGCCAATGGAAATTAAAAGGAAATATATGTCAATTTGTCAGTTTTTTCGTGACAATCTGCCTCGGATAATGACATAATTGCTATTTTTGCATCCGCATTGGCATAGATTCTCGTCCGTGCCGGAAATGAAGAAATGATATATGATATACAGAGAACTTTCGATAGAGGAATTCGACGACCTCGCTTCCAGAATATTATATGAGGACAACCATCTCCTTATAGTAAATAAGAAGGTGGGAGAGATCGTCCAGGGAGACAAAACCTCTGACGAGCCTCTAACGGAGACCTACAAGGCATTCATCGCACAGCGCGACTCCAAGCCGGGCCAGGTGTTTATGGGACTGCCGCACAGACTGGACCGTCCGGTCAGCGGCATCGTTGTATTGGCCAAGACATCCAAGGCACTGGAGCGTCTGAACGCGATGTTCCGCGATTCTGACGTGCGCAAGATATATTGGGCACTTGTTTGTGCTGAGCCGAAGCCTGCAGAAGGCCGTCTGGAGGATATGATGTGGCGCAATGAAAAGCAGAACAAGTCATATATCTGCCGCCCGGGATCGGCCAGAAAGGATGCCAAGCTGGCTAAATTGAATTACAGGCAGATAGGAAAGACTGACAGGTATTGGCTTGTGGAGGTGGAACTCCTTACCGGCCGTCATCATCAGATCCGATGTCAGCTGTCGAACCTTGGCTGCCCGATCAAAGGTGACCTGAAATACGGTTCCCCTCGTTCGAATCCTGACGGAGGTATCTCGCTTCACGCCCGTCGCATCACATTCGTTCATCCGGTAAAGAAAGAAGAAATGACTGTCGAGGCTCCTGTGCCATCGACTTGGAAAGGCGTAAATTGATCAATATGAAATGCTTGCTAACTGCTATCCTTACTTGTTTCCTTCTTCTAGGTTGTACTGAAAAACCATATGTCATCGTCCAGATCGCTGATGCCCAGCTCGGCTTCACTGCGGCTGACAGAAGTCAGAAAGAGGAGACTGAATATGTCAACGACCTGACGTACGAAATCGATTGTCTTACAAAAGCAGTGACAATGGTGAATGAAATCCGGCCTGATGCCGTGGTATTTACCGGAGACCAGGTGAATAGGCATTATGACTCGGAGCAATGGGATTCCTTTGCTCAGGTGATAGCTGAAATTGACCCTTCAGTCAAGGTTTTGCATATACCTGGTAATCACGATGTAATCATATCTGAGGGCAATGTGGATTCCACTCCTTTTACTGAAAGATATGCTGCCGACCGTTTCCTTTACGTCGAAAGGGGAGTGAGGCTGGTAGGAATAAATTCCAATCTCATAAAATACAATGATCCTCGGGAGACAGAGCAGGTGGAGTGGATGAAGAAATCCCTCGTCAAAGATAGCTCTGACGAGGTCTCGATCATATTTTCACACCATCCTTTCTTTCTGAAGGACATTGCGGAGGATGACGGATATTTCCAGATCCAGAAGACCAAGAGACAGGAATATTTCGATATCTGTACGGAGCTGGATGTCAATGCCTTATATGCGGGACATCTTCACAATAACTCAGATGGCTCATACGAGGGACTCCCAGTCAATACCACTACTTCTGTGGCTTTTCAGATCGGCCCCGCCCAGCCTTCCATCCGCGTCATTACAGTGCAGGATAGCGAGGTGAGAGATACGTTACTGAATTTGTAGGCCTGTAATAATCTGTACTACAATGATTTACATTGAATGCCTGCTGTAATCTTACAGCAGGCATTCAATGTAAGTTGCTGTCGGATAGCGTGTTATGCGCCACTATGGTGTCCCGTCCTGAAAAAAGTTTACAAAAAAACGGAAACTTTTATGGAAGCTAAATGCTATCGAGCGATGCGGCGAGCTCAAGGAAAAATGCTGCGCGAGTACTTCTCCGGAGTGCCAGTTGAAAATCTCAGCAAGAGATAC
>JBGVQX010000036.1:0-5659 GCA_045127905.1 Candidatus Cryptobacteroides sp. | reverse complement strand
ATCGGGAACCGGTCCTGGACATGCTGCGATGTCTGCATGGACCAAGGATTATGATCCGACAAGACCGGTACATTATGAAGGTGCTCAGGGACAGCCGATGCATCCTGATTATGTTCCGTTGACATCGGTGGCTTTCACCAGCGCAGTGGTTGAAGTCGGTCAGGAGATAGTGGAGCCGAAGGGTGGAGCAAATCCGAACGACCCTCAGTTCGTAGATATCGTCAGCCGTATGTATCCGTCAATCACGGAACTCGCGGAGATGGCAGTGAACCCTAATATCGACCGTCCTATACTCATGTGCGAGTATGCACACTCGATGGGCAACTCTACAGGTTCGCTTGATGAATACTGGGACCTCATCAGAAGTCATGAGTCCCTCCTTGGCGGTCACATCTGGGACTGGATGGACCAGGGACTTGCAAGGACTGACAGTGAAGGAAGAAAGAACTGGGGATATGGAGGCGACTATGAGCGTCCGACCGATCCTAATGACGGCAATTTCCTTATTAATGGTGTAGTATTCCCAGACAGGACTCCTAAGCCGGCGCTATACGTATGCAAATACGTGTTCCAGCCTGTTACATTCCAGCTTACTGATGGAAATCAGGTAAAGGTGACTAACAGGAACTTCTTCGATAGCACTGCAAGATACTCATATTCATGGGAACTCAAGGACGAGAACGGAACCCTCCAGAAGGGATCTTTCGATGTTCCTGTCCTTGCTCCTGGTGAGAGCGCAGTTGCGGCTGTACCTGTAAAGGACTTCAAACGCAAGCCAGGCGCAGTATACATGCTTGAGGTTCACGCTCACGAAAATGCAGCTCTTCCATATGCTGAAGCTGGCTTTATCTGTGCATTCGAGCAGTTCGTGACTGAAGTACCTGCAGCTGCTCCGGCATCAGCCAAGGGCAAGGCTCCGCTCATGACAGAGTCAGAAGGATGTTATGTGCTTGCAGCGGGTAAGAATGTGGCAAGGATAGACAAGAGCAGCGGAATGCTCTGTGGTTATGCTGTTTCAGGTGCTGAGACCATAGCAGACTCATTCATGCCTAACTTCTGGCGTGCAGGTACCGACAATGACCGCAGAGGCTGGAAGGCAGAGGAGCTTATGGGCCAGTGGATGAACGTCAAAGCCGACAATGTTAAGGTCATCTCATCCGTGAATGGAGCAGATGCTGTGGTCGAGGCGGTCGTTACATCAGATGGCAAGGCAGTCATCTGCCTGAAGTACACCATGCATCCTGACGGAACCCTTGATGTCGGCTATGATATCAGGATTGACGAGCAGATGCCTGAGCCTATCAGGATCGGTCTACAGGGACAGATCGATTCACGTTACTCCGATGTGACATACTTCGGACTCGGCCCATGGGAGAACTACTGCGACAGACATGCAGGAGTATTTCTCGGAACATATAAGACTGACATCAAGGGTTTGATGACAGACTATGTCTATCCGCAGGAGAACGGAAACAGGACAGGTGTGCGCTGGTTCACCCTCACTGACAAGACAGGAAAGGGTATCCAGTTCATCGGGGATGCACCTCTGAGCATTTCTGCATGGAACACCACTCAGGAGTCACTTGAGGCGGCAAAGCATATCGGTGAGGAAGATCTGCTTGAGGGTTCATTCGTACTTAATGTCGATCATGCTCAGGCAGGAGTCGGAGGAACAGATACATGGAGCATCAAGGCAAGACCTGAGGTTCACCACAGACTCCTTGACAAGGCTTACAGCTACTCCTTCACCATCCGCCCTGTAAAGGACTTCAAGGATGCCGTGAACGCAGCAAGAAACAGATAGTTCTGCTATCCATATATCAGATAATCCCACCCTTTTGTCTGAGGGTGGGATATCTCTATCTTACTTGTAAGATGCCAGTTAAAGGTGCTCGCATATGCAGCCAACATATACCAATTCGTCATCGTTGGATTGCGGTTTTCTAAAGTATATCCTACAATGTTGATTTGAATTCTGATTGTCATCACAGTGCATCTTAAGGTGCGGTTCACAATATGCCACAGTCCCATCCTTAAAAGTGAAGGTGAACCTATCGCGGTCTTTTGTACCTTCTAAGGATGCACCATCCAAACCATGTTTACTTGCAAACCAGTCGAGAAAACCAATAAAGTCTTTTCCGTAATTGGAAAAATCTGAAACAAGGTTTTCTTCCATTGCGGTAAGGTATCTAACAATTGAAAATGGATGACTCTTATATACATCAGATATTTGTTGCGATAATGTACTATGAAATACTATTCCTGGGAAATACTTCATTAATTCATTAGCAAAGAATTCAGACGTTTTTGGGTACTTGGCAAGATAATGGCGTCTGAAATGAAGCCAGCCATTGACACTTGAGATTACTTGGTGAGATAAAGGAAGCGAACTTCTGGAGTCAAAGACAAGAACTCCGTGACAATTATTCTCATCTTCCCATTTGAGGTATTCTGTTATATCCTCAGATGTTGTGTATTCGTTATTAAAGTGTTTAAATACGCTACATAAGAGAGTGACAGCATCTTTTCCGTATTTGTTATAAGACTCGGGTTGATTCCGAATAATCTCCATTACAGTAGTACCGTCACTGAAGATAGGTGAATTCAAAAAAGCTGTATGGAATACAAATAACTTGTTCTCATTTTTATTAGCAACGAGAGTCTTGACTAAATCGTAAAAAAGAACAAGTTTATTCTTAATTGCGTCATCAGAATCAGTTCCATTATATTTGAATGATTCACTTGACAGATAAAGGTGTGCAGTCATCTTTTCTGTCATTTTAGAAGTCCTAACCTCAGAATCTGAGCTGCATCTGATTCTGCCTGATCAAAAAAACCAATCGGCCAGTTGTCCATCTGTCCGTTTGAGTGCATCTTTAAATGAGATATCTCCATATTTTTGTTGAAGAAATAGATTGAGACATCTTCATTAGTGAAATTCTGATATTTTCCATCAAGTAGAGCACAAAGTCTAACTGCATTGATTACATGTTCACTATGAGATTCGATAAATAGCTGGATGTTATTATCAATGGCAATAGATATCAGCTCCTTCATTAATTGCGATTGTGCATAAGGATGAAGGTGAGCTTCCGGATTCTCGATGAATAGACATCCGTCCTTCATGTTCAGTGCTGCTAGCAGAATTGGTATTATATAACTGTATCCGAAACCGCTATTAATCGACTTTATCGAACGAGTGCCATCCAGTGTGCTGAAATATAATTTAAGCACTTCCTGACTTTTCTCACTTTCATGATCACCTTTGAGATTGATTTCTCCACCTTCCATAACTCTGACTATTATCTCAGAAAGTTTAGACTTCAATCTATCGTTTCCGGCAAGGACATTAAGACGAAACTCTCCATTGTTGCCGATTGGATTGTTATCATAAAGATCCTGTTTCACCTCAAAAGCAGTTGGTCCAAGACGGTCCGCAGAAACATATGCATAATTATTAAAAAGGGTATGTATCTGAGGAGGAAAGTTTGAAAGAGATGAGTCACCAGAGATTGAATCTGGTTTTCCTATTTCCTGACGTTTTTCAAAGTAGTCTTTTCCGTCTAAGAAGAGTGCAGCAATCTTACCTTTACGATCACTCTTCTCCTCATATGATAGACGCACATCCTTTACTTCATCGGGGTTGTCAGTCTCGATTGCTATATCTATGGTTTGAGATTTACCTCTATTGTTCAATAAATCTTCAAATAGACCCAACTTACAGAAGATGCCATTAACCAACAAATCTCTCATATGTTTGTTGTCATACAGAGATTGTGCGAGAAGCAGCAGTGATTGCATTGCAGTTGATTTTCCCCTTCCATTATAACCGGTAAAGATGTTTACACGTCTCAATTCAAATGCTGTTGGTTTAGAAAAGCATTTGAAATTATCTAAAGTTAATTTTGTGAGCATATGGTTAAAGGAAATCTGTTATTGACGTGTCTTGAGCCATTCGACAACACTGGAAGATAGCCAACCTGAAATGGAATCAAGATCAACTTGTGATATCAAAAGAAGATCTTCGTCATTCAGTCCACCCTTTAGTTTCTGATATACCTGTTCTCTATTGGACAAATTCGTATAAAGGAAAAGACTATGTGGGATAAATGCGATACTCTCTCCAAGTTCTTTTATTAACTTGAAGAATGCGTCCTGTCTCTCGGACGCCTTGATATCGAAATTAACAACTAGAAGCATATATATTGGCTTGATCGCCCTATAAAAGGCAAAACGCGTGCAAATTTAGTTAAATTCTTTCAAAAAATCAATATAATACTATAGTTGCGAATCTTTATATTCGTAATGTTCTTTTGTTTATATTAAATTTGAAAGTATAACCTCACATCTTAAGGAATGCTGGTTTATTGTAAAAGTAGAAAATTTATCTTCACATTGTTATCCTAAAATCCGAAAATTAAATCTATATCTCGTTGTCAGTTTGGCTGATTCTCTCTATTTCTAAAACTTCAACGTTTTGTGGCAGCAATCATGAAGGTCACAGCGATGACTGATATAACGATGCCTATGACTATATTTGAGGTGAGTGCTTCTCCGAATACCAGAGTTCCAACAAGAATGGCTGTAACCGGTTCGAAGACGCCGAGAACGGAAGCCTTTGTAGCACCGATGTTTCTGGTGGCAACAGCGAGAGTGGCAGTAGATACTATGGTCGGGAAAATGGCCAGACCGACAAGGTTGAACCATGCGTTCGCGCCTTTTATCCCGTTCATCAGTTCAGTGCCGGAAGATAGGCTTTTTGTGAAGAAGACGGCAGCACCTACGGAAAGCGCGTAAAATGTAAGCAGGGAGTTTGATATGGTGGAGATCCTCTTGCTACGGTTGATTATGACTATAAATAGGGCATAGACAAACGCGGAGGCTATTGCCAGCCACACTCCGACAGGATTCGCGCATTCTTCTCCTATACCTCCTGTCATTATGACAACTCCGGCGAATGTTACTGCAATCGAAAGCCATACCGGCCAAGAGGGAACAACCTTGAGGAACACCATGATGATGGCCACAAGGACGGGAAAGAGGAATACGAGTGTGGTCGCAAGCCCCGAAGCAATATACTTGTATGATTCAAAGAGGAATGTGCTGCTGGCAGTGAACAGAAGTCCCAATGCAAGAAGGACAGCAGACTGTCTGAGGCTTATCTTGAAACTCTCCTTCCTGATCAGCAGATAGCCACCCAGAAGAAGAACCGCTATCGTGTATCTGAAGAAGAGGATGGATTCTATGGAAGCACCAGCATTGATCAGTGGCTTTGCGAACAGGGGATTGAGTCCGTACGCAACACCGGTAATGATGCCACAAGGGTATCCTATCATTGCATTTCGACTGAGTTTTGGCATGTCAGAACTGTTTCTTAAGCGTGAAATCGAACCTGAGTCCTCCCTGAGGGCGGTTGGTGACGCTGATTGTACCTCCATGGAATAGCACTGCATGCTTGACTATCGCCAGGCCTAGTCCAGTTCCTCCCTTGCTCCTTGAGCGTCCCTTGTCCACCCTGTAGAATCTTTCGAAGAGTCTCGGCAGCTTGCTCTCATCCACACCTTGCCCGTCGTCCTCGAAGATCATCCTGCAGGAGTCCTGGGTGTTCTCTGCAAGGGTTATATATATTGTCTTACCCTCCGAATAGGATATTGCGTTC
>JBGVQX010000035.1:0-8068 GCA_045127905.1 Candidatus Cryptobacteroides sp. | reverse complement strand
CATGGTAGGCGAGAAGATGAAAGATTCTGACAAGGCTCCTCTAGATATTTGGAGGAAGGCTCTCGAGAACGTAACTCCTCAGGTTGAGGTTAAGTCACGTCGTATCGGTGGAGCTAACTTCCAGGTGCCAATGGAGGTGCGCCCTGAGAGAAAGGTATCCCTTTCTATGAAGAATATGATCAACTTCGCTCGCAAGCGCTCAGGTCACTCTATGGCAGAAAAACTCTGTGCTGAGATCATTGCAGCATATAACTGCGAGGGTGCGGCATTCAAGAGAAAGGAAGACATGCACAGAATGGCAGAAGCTAACAAGGCATTTGCACACTTCAGATTCTAATCCGGAAAACAGTAACGTACAATGGCTAGAGATCTTAAATTCACTAGAAACATCGGTATCATGGCTCACATCGATGCCGGTAAGACCACTACGTCTGAGCGTATCCTGTACTACACTGGTAAGACTCACAAGCTTGGTGAGGTACACGAGGGTGGTGCAACTATGGACTGGATGGTTCAGGAGCAGGAGCGTGGTATCACCATCACTTCTGCTGCGACTACTGCATTCTGGAATTACAACGGTGATCAGTATCAGATCAACCTTATCGACACTCCGGGCCACGTTGACTTCACCGTTGAGGTGGAGCGTTCACTCCGAGTACTCGATGGTACAGTCGCTACCTTCTGTGCGGTAGGACGTGTACAGCCACAGTCTGAGACCGTATGGCGTCAGGCTGACAAATATGGCGTTCCAAAGATCGCTTATGTAAACAAGATGGACCGTGTTGGTGCAGACTTCTTCGCAGTTATCGACGAGATGAAGGAGAAGCTTGGAGCTCGTGCAGTTCCTATCTGTATTCCTATCGGTGCAGAGGACAAGTTCGATGGTATCGTTGACCTCGTAGCTATGAAGGCTATGATCTACGACCACAACTCAGACGCTATCGTAAACTACCAGGTTACTGAGATTCCTGAGAAGCTCGTGGATGAGGCTAACGCATGGAGAGAGAAGCTCGTTGAGGCTGCTGCCGAGTATGACGAGACCCTTATGGAGAAGTTCTTCGAGGATCCGGACTCTATCTCAGAGGAGGAGCTCATCGCTGCTCTCCGCAAGGCTACAATCGATATGGCTATCGTTCCTGCATGCTGCGGTTCTTCATTCAAGAACAAGGGTGTTCAGTTCCTTCTTAACGCTGTCATGCGTTATCTTCCTTCACCACTCGACAAGGGATCGGTTACAGGTACCAACCCTAACACAGGTGATGAGGAAGTACGCCAGCCTTCAGTCAAGGAGCCGTTCGCAGCCCTCGTATTCAAGATTGCTACAGACCCGTTCGTAGGTCGTCTCGCATTCATGAGAGCATACTCTGGAAAGCTCGATGCTGGTTCATACGTTCTCAATACACGTACCGGCAAGAAGGAGCGCGTTTCACGTCTCTTCCAGATGCACTCAAACAAGCAGAACCCTATCGAATTCGTTGAGGCAGGTGACATCTGCGCAGCAGTAGGTTTCAAGGACCTTCGCACAGGTGACACTATCTGTCTTGAGACTTCTCCTATCACTCTCGAGTCTATGGAGTTCCCAGATCCGGTTATCGGACTTGCAGTTGAGCCTAAGACTCAGAAGGATCTTGACAAGCTCGGTATCGCTCTTGCCAAGCTCGCAGAGGAGGACCCTACATTTACAGTTAAGACAGACCATGAGACAGGTCAGACTGTCATCAGCGGTATGGGTGAGCTTCACCTCGATATCATCGTAGACCGTCTCCGTCGTGAGTTCGGCGTGGATATCAACCAGGGTGCACCTCAGGTGAACTACAAAGAGGCTATCACTCAGACTGTTCAGCATCGTGAGGTATTCAAGAAGCAGACCGGTGGTCGCGGTAAGTTCGCAGACATTATCGTTGAGATCGGACCAGCTGATGAGGGCGTAACAGGCCTCCAGTTCATCGATGAGGTGAAGGGTGGTAACGTTCCTAAGGAGTTCATCCCATCAGTAGAGAAGGGCTTCAAGTCAGCAATGGCAAACGGTGTTCTCGCTGGTTACGAGGTTCCATCACTCAAGGTTACCCTCAAGGATGGTTCATTCCACCCAGTGGACTCAGATCAGCTCTCATTCGAGCTTGCTGCACGTCTTGCATTCCGTCACGCATGCCCTAAGGCTAAGCCTGTTCTCCTCGAGCCTATCATGAGCCTCGAAGTTGTTACTCCAGAGGATTACATGGGAGACATCGTAGGTGACCTTAACCGCCGTCGCGGACAGATCAACGCAATGGACTCAACTCTCGGTGCACGTATCGTTAAGGCATACGTTCCACTTGCTGAGCAGTTCGGTTACGTGACTATCCTCCGTACAATCTCTTCTGGACGTGCTACCAGCACAATGTCATTCGACCACTATGCTGAGGTTCCTGCAGGACTCGCTAAGGAGGTTATCGAGAAGAGCGGCTACAAGGCTGATGATGACGAATAATTGTTTAACAGAATTCAACGAAATTTGATATGAGCCAAGTAATTAGAATTAAACTCAAATCATTCGATCATATGCTTGTTGATAAGTCGGCAAAGAAGATCGTTGATACAGTATCAGCAACTGGTGCTCGCGTAAACGGACCTATTCCGCTTCCGACCCACAAGAAGATCTTCACTGTAAACCGCTCGACTTTCGTAAACAAGAAGTCTCGTGAGCAGTTTGAGCTCAACTCTTTCTGCCGTCTTCTTGACATTTACGATTCAACTCCTAAGACTGTAGATGCTCTTATGAAGCTCGAACTTTCTTCAGGTGTTGAGGTAGAAATCAAGCTCAACTAATCGAATTAATCGAAAAAAGTATTATATTTGCAATGTGGTTCGGTAACCACTCCGAACCACAGCAAATATATTTTGAAGTTTGTTTTGGTCTTAGTGCAAGGAAGACGAGCGAGGAGGAAGGGAGTTACCTTTCGGTAATGACCGACCGACGATGCGAAGTCTGACGAAGCAATAAGCCAAAAGAAACGAAAAAAGGTCCTATAGCTCAGTTGGTTAGTAGCACCTGACTCATAATCAGGGGGTCACAGGTTCAAGCCCTGTTGGGACCACTTAAAAGGCCGATCCGTTAGGGTCGGCCTTTTTTCAGTATTTCAATCCGAAGTTTCTGTCGTAACCGGACCATGGATTAATCAGCCATAGGGCCCATTGTGCGACGTCCTCTATTGAGTTTCAGTCCTTCTTCGTAGAAATCATCGCCGTGGAGTGTCCTGATATCGATTTCTCCGATAGTCGCAAGTATTCCGCGTGCCATGAATCCTGCGTCTTCATTCTGCTTCCTTGGAAGAGTTTTCGCTGCTTTCCACAATTCGTCCTTATATTTCATTATATACGGGCGCATTGTCTTGTCCAGCGCAAGACATTCAAGGACCGAATAGCCCACTTTCCTGTCTTTCTCTACAACCGGCTCGAGCATGCGGCGAATTGCCTTGTCCTGCTGTCCCATGTATGCCATAGCATATGCAGCTTCTACTGCCACATATGGATTAGAGTCATCCAATAGTAAGGAAAGTCCTGCGGGGCATTCTGTGATTTTTCCTGCACGTGCGAGGGTTGCATATCCCACTGCTCCCCAGAAACGGAAGTCTGTCCTCGGGCTGGTAACAGCATCCTCGAAAAGCTTGAGGTCTTCTATCCTGCCCATTCCTGCAGCCTCGACAAGAGAATACATGTCTTCAAGAGGATATCCTGTCTTTCTGACCATTTCGTATTGGTTTACGCCTGTGCGTGTGTCAGGAATGAAGAATCCGAGGTCCTTGGTGCTTCGGATATGTTCTTCAAGGGCTGTGCTCATGCGCTGGAGGATTTCTGCATATTCCGGGTTTTCAGAATGATCGTTGATTTGACCCGGATCATTTTCTATGTCGAAAAGCATCTCTGCCTTCGTATATTCGAAAGGAAGTGCCCATTCCGGTCTGGTGTTATGGCCGCGCAGTACATAGTCGTCCCATGCCTTGTTGGATGGCATTCCCCATTGGTAGTAGTTGCGTAGAGCAAACTGACGGTATGGAATATAGCTCCTTATATATGAATACTTGCCGTCTGTCACTGCGCGCACAGGCATGAAATGGTGGAGCTGGTTTGCTCCGAAGGCAAACTGATATTCCCTCTTTTCCTTGGATGCATATTTACCGTGAAGTGCCTTTCCCTGCATATGCTTCGGAGGCTTGATGCCTGCGAGGCTTAGTACTGTAGGGCCGAGATCTGTGAAGTTTACGAGGGCGTCCTGCTTTCCGTTTGCACAACCGGCAAGATGACGCCACTTTTCTGGGAAATATACGATCAGGGGCACCCTGAGTCCGCTTTCATATAGATATCCCTTTCCGCGAGGTATACATCCTCCGTGGTCGCTGAAGAAGAATACGATTGTATTCTTATCAAGGCCGTGCTCCCTGAGTTCTGCCAGATGTATCCCGAGCCATTTGTCCACATCTTGTGTCGCTTCGAGGTGTCCTGCATAGTCTGACCTTACTTCCGGAAGATCCGGAACGTATGACGGCAGGGTAAGTCTTGAAGGGTATATACCGGCTCTGGTATAGTCACGACGCCCGTCGGTATGAAACGTGCGGATACGTCCCATGTGTGATGTTACCGAGTTGAAAACCGCGAAGAACGGCTGGTCTGGCTTTCTTGCCGGACTGTGGTATGAGGCTTCCTTGTCACACTCGTCCCAGCATGCTTTGTTGTCGCGCGTGGTGTTGTAATGTGTCTTATTGTTGTTTGTGCAATAATATCCGGCATCTCTGAGAAGCTGCGGGAAGAAGATTCCGTCTGGTGTTTCCTGAGAAACCGGGTGGACATCCATACCGTATGTTGTGGCATAGCATCCGGTAATCAGACTCGAACGGGCAGGGGAACTTTGCGGAGCAACCGACCAGGCGTTCATATACTGTATTCCGGCAGATGCAAGACTATCTGCGACAGGAGTGTTTACATCATTGTTGCCATAGCATCCGAAATTCGATGCACTTGTGTCTTCGAATGTAATCCAGAGGATGTTCGGGCGTTCTTTGTCAGAGGTGTTCTTTTTAGGGGCTTCCGCTGCGGATGCTGAGCATACGGAGGTACCGGCAAATGCCGCCGAGCACATAAGGAAGGATAGTCTGCCTGTTTTCATATAAAGCTATTTTAATTACAAAATTATCGGTAAAAGGCTCCTGTGATTATCAGAAATGCACAAAAGAATGTCAAAAATGTTGAATTGTTTAAAACGGCTCTCAGACCCATGTTCCGTCGTTCTGATGAATGCGATTGTGGACAAACTCAAAAGAATTCAACAAAATATCAAAATTGTTTACAGTCGCTATGCTGTATTTTTGTCACATTAAACACTATTACTAACCAAACGTTCATTATTATGTGCAAAACAAAAGTCTTTTTGATGGCACTTTTCATTGCTTGCACAAGCATGATTTCCTATGCGCAGTCTCAGACTGTAAAGGGAAAGGTTCTCGACAATGAAGGACTTGAAGTGCTTGGCGGAAGTGTCATGATTAAAGGAGTACCTGGGGGGGGGCACGGTAACTGACCTTCAGGGAAATTATGAAATCAAGGTAAATGATGCTCAGAACGATGTACTCGTATTCTCGTACCTCGGTTTTGAGACAAAGGAGGTGGCTGTAGCAGGTCGCGCAGTTGTGGATGTAGTGCTCGAAGCAAGCACTGAATATCTTGACGAGGCGGTATCTATCGGTTACGCTACAATCAAACGTAAGGACCTCACCGGTTCGGTGTCTTCTGTAAGCACTGCCGAAATCTCCAAGGTCCCTGTCAGCGACATAGGACAGGCGCTCTCAGGCCGTCTCGCCGGTGTGCTCGTTACACAGGCTGAAGGTGAGCCGGGTGCTTCTGTTTCTATCCGCGTACGTGGAGGTATCTCCATCACTCAGAGCAACGAACCGCTCTACATCATCGACGGTTTCCCTTCAGAGGACGGTATGTCGGCTCTCGATCCTGCTGACATCGAGTCTATCGACGTGATGAAGGATGCATCTGCAACCGCTATCTACGGTGCCCGTGGTGCTAACGGTGTTGTTGTTATCACTACTAAGCAGGGTGGAAAGAAAGGTGGAAAGGCTACTGTGAACTTCGACGCATATGTAGGTTTCAAGAAGATTGCCAAGACTCTGGATGTACTTACTCCTTATGAGTATGTTAAACTGGATTATGAGCGCAGTCTCTATAAGTTTGAGGCTGGTACTGAGGCCTGGAATGATGCAGTTCAGGTATTTGAGAACAATTATGGCGCTTATTCTGAAATCGAAGACAGATATCTTGGAGTTGAAGGTGTGAACTGGCAGGACGAGACTCTCGGTAGAACAGCTCTCCAGCAGAACTACAGACTCTCTGTGCAGGGCGGCAACAAGTCTCTCGGCTACAAGCTCTCTTACTCTTACTTTGATGAGGAAGGTGCGATGGTTTACAGCGGTAACCAGAAGCATAATATATCTCTCAACCTCAAAAGCCAGGTGAAGGATTGGCTGAAACTCACTGCAAATATTAACTTCGACCAGAGAAAGGTATATGGTATGGGTACGTCTGAGAATGGTGACCGCTTCAATAAGATGCAGCATATTCTCCAGTACCGTCCTACAATGGGTATCAAGGGTACCAACGAGGATTTGCTCAATCATATTGTGGACCCTATGATTGACGATTCTGGTAACGTAATGCGTAACCCTCTCGTGTCTGCAAGCGAGGAGACCAAGGACCGTGAGTTCAGGACATTCAATGCAAATGCCGGTGCTGTCATCACCCTTGCGAAGGGCCTTACCTTTACCAATACCACAGGTATGAGATACCAGACCCGCAGAAATGATGTCTTCTATGGAGATCAGTCAGTAATCGGAAGCCGCTCAAGCATCAATGGTAGCATCGAGTACAGGGATTATGGTACATTCCAGACTTCCAACGTCCTCAGCTACAATTTCGAGAAGGGTATCCACAATGTTACAGCAATGCTCGGTCATGAGTATGTGAATTCATGGACAAGAACTTTCAATGCTTCTGCCAATAACTTCCCTAACGATGAGATCGGCCTTGCAGATATGTCTCTCGGTACTCCAGGTGTAGTTGAGTCAAGCGAGTCTTACAACGATATCCTGCTCTCATTCTTCGGACGTATCAACTACAATATCGCAGGCAAATATCTCCTGACGGCATCTCTTCGTGCCGACGGCTCGTCTAAGTTCGGTGCAAACAACAAGTGGGGTTACTTCCCTGCAGTCAGCGCTGCATGGCGTGCAGGTGAGGAAGACTTCATCAAAGACCTCGGCGTGTTCTCAGACCTCAAGATCCGTGCAGGATACGGTATGGCAGGTAACAACAGAATCGGTAACTATGGTTCTCTCGCTGTGCTTTCATCAGTGACTGCTCCTAACGGCAACGGAACAACTCCTGGTTATGTATCAAGCCAGATTCCTAATCCTAACCTCATGTGGGAGGCTAACAAGACATTCAACTTAGGTCTTGACCTCGGATTCTTCGACCAGAGGCTCACCATTGCTCCTGAGTTCTATGTGAACCGAAGCAGCAACCTCCTTCTTAATGCGAAGCTTCCGACCTCTTCTGGTTATACTTCAATGATCATCAATGCAGGTGAGACTCAGAACATAGGTCTCGACCTCACTATCAACTCTATCAACATTGATACAAGAGACTTCTCATGGCAGACTGCTCTTACCCTTTCTCACAACCAGAATAAGGTAAACAAGCTTACTGGTGAGGAAGTGCAGCTTTGGGAAGCATCATTCGGATATAGCCAGAATACCCATAAGATTGGTGTGGGTCAGCCTCTTGGCCAGTTCTATGGTTATGTTACCGATGGTATATATCAGGTATCTGACTTCAACTATGATGCTGCAACAGGAGCATACTCTCTTAAGGATGGAGTTCCATATCTTGAGCAGGTGGGTAAGGAAAATGTAAAGCCTGGTATGTGGAAGTTCAGAAATGTTGACGGCAGCGAAGACGGAAAAATCAATGAAAGCGACAAGACCGTTATCGGAAATGCTAATCCTATCCTTTACGGAGGTTTCAACAA
>JBGVQX010000034.1:0-50756 GCA_045127905.1 Candidatus Cryptobacteroides sp. | reverse complement strand
TTTCTTAAATTCGCGAATAATTTAACCCTATGGAAAGAGTAATACAATTATATAAGGACATTTTTCTGAAGAAGCCTTCCGGATGCGTGCCTCTTGCCGGTTCGGCCAGCAACAGGAAATATTTCCGCCTGGTGGATGATAAGGCTTCATATATAGGTGTCCTGGGTACCGATGCTGCCGAAAACCGTGCCTTTGTGACTCTGGCAGAGCATTTCCGTTCCAAAGGTATAAGTGTTCCTGCGGTTCTCGGCGTGAGCTCCGACTTCCGGACATATCTTCAGGAAGATCTCGGGGATGATGTCCTCTTCAATCTTTACATCAGGGCAAGAGGAAGGGGAGAGGGCCTCTCCGAAGCGGAGGAACTTCTGTGCAAGGCAGTTTCTCAGCTCCCTAAAATCCAGTATGAAGGAGCTTCCGGCCTTGATTTCAGCATCTGCTATCCGCAACCGTCCTTTGACAGAAGGATGATAATGTTCGATCTGAACTACTTCAAATACTGCTTCCTCAAGACTTCAGGTCTGGAATTCAACGAAGTCCTTCTCCAGGACGATTTTGAGAAATTTGCAGATGACCTTCTTGTGGAGGATACCGATACATTCCTGTACCGCGATTTCAATTCACGCAATGTGATGATAAAGGATGGGGAACCTTACTTCATCGATTTCCAGGGTGGAAGGAGAGGACCTATATATTACGACGTGGCTTCCTTCGTTTACCATTCCCGTGCGGACTATCCTCAGGAGCTCCGGCAGAGGATGCTTGAGTGCTATCTTTCGGAGCTGAGTAAATATAAGGATGTCAATAGGGAGCATTTCGAAGTGATGCTGGGCCGTTTCCACCTGTTCAGGCTTCTGCAGACCCTCGGTGCGTACGGATTCCGTGGAATGGTGGAGCAGAAGGCTGATTTTGTTGCCGCAATCCCTAAATCTCTCAGACATCTGAAATCGGTCTTGGGTATGGTGTCCGAGAGATATCCATATATGGCAGATGTGCTTGTCAGGATGGCTGATCTGCCGAAGTTTGTGGTGAGAACGGCTTTGGAGGATGTGCTTGAGGTGAAGGTCACCAGCTTTTCGTTCAAGAAAGGCATCCCGGTGGATCCGTCCGGCAACGGAGGTGGATATGTCTTCGACTGTCGCGGCATACATAATCCCGGGAGGTATGCTCCATACAAGGCGCTGACGGGCAGGGATGAGCCGGTCATACGTTTTCTGGAGGATGATGGCGAGGTGTTCTCTTTCCTTGACCATGTTTACGGGGTTGTGGATCCGCATGTGGAGTCATTTGCCAGCCGTGGATTTAATTCATTGATGGTGAATTTCGGTTGCACAGGCGGTCAGCATCGTTCGGTCTATTGTGCTGAGAGGCTTGCTGCCCATCTCAGGGAGAAGTATCCGGATATACATGTTACGCTGAAGCACAGGGAGCAGAATCTATGAAAGCAATGATATTTGCGGCGGGACTTGGTACCCGTCTGAAACCTATAACGGACACTCTTCCCAAGGCTCTCGTGCCTGTTTGCGGCAAGCCGCTTATAGAGCATGTCATGACGAGGCTTGCTGATGTAAGGAGCAAGGACGGCTCTTTGCTTATTGATGGCTTTGTTGTCAATGTACATCATTTCTCGGAGAAAGTAATAATATGGCTTCAGGAACATCCTCAGGCAGTTCCTGTGGAGGTTTCCGACGAATCAGCCAGACTGCTGGAGACTGGAGGAGCGGTTCTTCATGCCCGTCCGTATCTGGAGGGCTGCGGCAGTTTCCTTATCCATAATGTGGATATAATTTCGGACCTTAATTTGGAATGGTTCGCCTCACAGGTCTGTCCCGGAGACGTAGCTACCCTACTTGTCAGCCGGCGCGAAAGTTCCAGACAGCTGCTTTTCGATCCCCGGAATATGAGGCTTCTAGGATGGTACAACCGTCAGACAGGGGAGGTACGTTCGCCATATCCTGGTCTCGATCCCGAGAAATGTCTTTCCATGGCCTTTTCAGGAATCCACATCATGTCCGATTCCGTGTTCGATATTCTTGAGGAATATGCATCATCTCACGGCATGCTTCTTTCCGGCGCGCCGGCGCGTTTCTCCATCATCGATTTCTATATATGGGCATGTATGCGTCATGATGTCCGCGGTGTATGCGCGGAAAGTCTTAATTTGACAGATGTCGGCAAACTCGATACCCTTGAACAAGCTGAGGCTATGCTTGAAAGATTATGAGTAAAGGAAATTATAAGATTATTGTGGAATCCGGTGCCACCAAGAGCGCCTGGCGGATTCTGGATGCTGAAGGAAATATTGTACGCGAGTTCTTCCGCATGGGGATGAATGTCTCTACAATGCGGATGGAGGATATACTGAAGAATATTTCCGAGGCTTTTGCGACGGAGAATCTTGGTTCCTGTGACGGATTCTACCTCTATACGGCAGGTCTGGTGACCGAACCTGTCAGAGAGGAAATCGTTACCTATGTGCATTCGATATCAGGTATCGGATCAATTGATGTTCAGGATGATCTTGTCGGGGCGGCACGCGCTGTATGTGGCCGTCAGTCTGGAATTGTGGCTATACTCGGAACCGGATCCAATGCATGCTTCTATGACGGAAAATCTGTAATCCGTAATGTATATTCAGGCGGATTTATTCTTGGAGACGAAGGTAGTGCAGCCACTTTGGGAAAGCTTTTTCTCTCGGATTTTATCAAGGAACTTGTCCCGGCTGAAGTAGCTGAAGAGTTCGCCAAGGAGTTCAAGTCAGATTACGCATCCATTGTAGAAGGCGTCTATAGGTCCGGGTCTCCGTCGGGCTATCTTGGAAGTCTCGCTCCTTTTATTCTTCGCCATAAGGATAATTCATACATCAGAAATCTGTTATATGGTAATTTCGAGGCCTTTGCCGACCGCATTCTTCTGAAGTATGACGTGAAGAACTATCCTGTAGGAGTAGTGGGCGGCTTCGGATATGCCTGCCAGGATATCGTGAAGTCCGTCATGCTGCAGAAAGGCATCCGTTTATCCGGCATCTTGAAAGCTCCTGTCGATGGGCTCTGCAATTATCATATGAAATAAGGGGCTGACTGTGCTGTCAACCCCTCGTGATTTATTTGGTTATAGGCTTTCCACTTTGTCGCAGCCTCCGAGATTTCCTTCCTTGAGAGGGATCGCGCGGAAAATCACGAGACCGCTGGCAAGGATTAGGATGAAGGCGACGTATGCTCCTGCGTATGCCCATGGATTCATTATCTCCATGAAGGTTTCTGCATCCTTGAAGGCCGGAATCTGGCTGATAAGGGCAGCCAAGGTATTATTCACGCAATGCATGAGCATTGTAAGCTTGAGAGAGCCTGTCCTATAATACACATATCCGAAGAGAATGCCGAGGCAGAAGGCCGGAATTGCCTGCCATGGATTCATGTGCAGGATGGCAAAGAAGGCTGCGGAGATGCAGATGGCAGCAGCAGGACTCATTTTTCTGAGCAGACCTCTGAGCACAATTCCTCGGCAGAGCCATTCTTCGAAAAGAGGAGCGAATACAGACACAGAAAGCAGAGTTGCCCATAGAGGTGAGCCATCAAGAAGTTGGTTCATTATATCTTCAAGCCACTTGGGCATCGGAGGCAGCAGTGCTGTCAGAGGTTCCACCACAAAAGCTGCGGCGAGAGTCGCTGCTGACGCAATCAGGGCCATCCTCAATCCTCCGAGTTTGCCGAAGTTGTTGCTGTCCAGTGCATATCCTGTCTCGAACATGTCATTCCTACGGCTGTTTACAGATGCGTAAAGCATAGGCGGGATGAACATAATCGGGTATGAGATGATGGTGCCGTAAGCCAAGACGAAATCTTTGGATATCAGCATTCCGAGCAGTTCCGTGGTGAGGCTTCCAATGAGAGAACCCAGAAGGAAGAGCGCCAGAAGCAGGAACATGCCTCCCATTCCGGGGAGGCAATGTGAGTATCCTGCAAAGAGGTTATATGATCCTCTCAAAGAGTGTCTTCTGAATTTTTTCATCCTTATTTATATAAAGGTGATGGGTAGATGCCCTTGTCGGCGAATTCCTGGAACTTTGCCACCACACCAGGTCTGTCTTCCTTGAATGTCACTCCGAACCAACGTGAAGGAGTAGCAAGGAGCTCTGTCTTTCCTGTGCCTTCCTTGATCATGCAGTCCACTACGTAAGGTATGTAGAACTCTGACTTGAGCTCTCCTATGTTCTTTTCAAGGAACTTGGTGAATATTTCTTCGCTCTTCGCAAAATAGTCAGGAGTAAAGCCCCACATATTCATCGAGCAGAGAGACTTAGGTTCAAGCTTGACGGTCTCGCCGGTCTCATTATTGTCTCCGTATATGATTCCGTCTTCTGCCTTGGCAATCTTATGGTGCTCCACCACGCTTGTAAGAAAACCGGTCTCGTCTGATGTGCCGATTCCGCGTGATACGCTTCCTGATTCTGAAAGAGTGTTGTCGAGCTCGAAACCTACGAGAGCATATTCTCCGGTCTTGCCTTCATGAGCTCTAAGCCAATCACCGAGGATCTTGAATGACTCCTTGCCATAGTAGTCGTCACCGTTGATGACAGCAAATGGTTCGTTGATGGCATCCTTGCCCATAAGTACTGCATGGGCTGTTCCCCACGGCTTCTCGCGTTCAGGATTGAGTGTGAACTGTGAAGGTATCTTGTTCAGCTCCTGGGTCACGAACTGGAACTCAAGTGGCTCTCCGTCGATACATTTTACGTTGCCGTACTTCGCTTTAACGGTCTGTTCCATCTGTTCGCGGAAGTACTCGCGTACGATATACACAACTTTGCCGAATCCAGCTTCCACTGCATCGTAGATAGAGTAGTCGATGATTGTTTCTCCGTTAGGACCGAGTCCGTCCATCTGCTTTAGTCCGCCGTAGCGGCTGCCCATTCCGGCAGCAAGTACCAAAAGTGTAGGTTTCATGATAACTTATGTTTTGAATTAAAATTTCTCAGTAGGTATGAAAATCCTTCAAAATTAGTTATTTTTGTCGAAACATACAATGATTATATCTATGTTGAAGAATATATGGAATAAGATCAAAGCAGTTTTCAAGGGCGAGCACAGAAGGTTCGCCTGGTTTGCTCTCATTGTGACCGGACTGTTTCTTCTGTCATGGATTATCGGTCCCGGCAATACGTTTATCCACTGGGCAAAGGCTTCCATTGAGATTTCCCGCCAGGAGAAGATTATAGAGGACTACACCCGCAGGAATGCCGAGCTGGACAACCGGATCAATATGATCAGGACCGACAAGGACACATTAGAAAAATTCGCCAGAGAGCAATTCAAGTTTGCTGCCCCTGGCGAAGATGTATATCTGATGGAGGATTAGAATCCTGTATAAGTCCAAGGAGTGATGACCCTCAGTTCCTCCTTTACTGACTCCGGCACATCAAGTGTCTCTATGAAGTCAGATATCACCTCGTGATTGATACCCGCACCTGTACGTGTAAGCGCCTTGAGCGTCTCGTAAGGGTTCGGGTAATTTTCTCTGCGGAGGATTGTCTGGATGGCCTCTGCAACCACGGCCCAGTTTCTCTCAAGGTCAGCACGGAGAGCGTCCTCGTTGAGGATGAGCTTGCCCAGACCCTTCTTCAGTGAATTCAGTGAAATCATCGAGTGTGCAAGCGGCATTCCGATGTTCCTCAGTACGGTTGAGTCTGTAAGGTCACGCTGCAGACGGGAAATAGGCAGCTTCATCGAAAGGTGTGTATAGAGTGCATTTGCTACTCCGAAGTTACCCTCGGCATTCTCGAAGTCGATAGGATTCACCTTGTGCGGCATAGCTGACGATCCTACCTCTCCAGCCTTCACCTTCTGGCGGAAATACTCCATTGAAATATATGTCCAGATGTCACGTGCGAAGTCGATGAGGATGGTGTTGATTCTGCGGAGGCAGTCGAAGAGCGATGCGAGGTTGTCGTAGTGCTCGATCTGAGTTGTAGGGAATGATCTCTTGAGACCGAGAGAGGCCACGAAACCGTTGCCGAACCGGATCCAGTCAACTGCAGGGTATGCCACCTTATGTGCGTTCATGTTGCCTGTAGCCCCACCGAACTTTGCCGGGTAGGTGAGCTGTTCGAACTGACGGATCTGCTCTTCGAGACGGACCACAAATACGTTGAATTCCTTGCCCACGCGGGTAGGGGATGCAGGCTGGCCGTGGGTCTTTGCAAGCATAGGAATTTCTGCCCAGTCTTCAGCCATGCCGTTGATCAGGCCAAGAACTTCCTTAAGAAGCGGCATGAAACTTTCTTCAATGGCTTCCTTGAACGAGAGCGGCACAGATGTGTTGTTGATATCCTGTGATGTGAGACCGAAATGAACGAACTCGCCCCACTTAATGATATCCATCTCCTTAAAGCGGTCCTTGATGAAATATTCCACGGCCTTCACATCGTGGTTGGTCACCTTCTCGATCTCCTTCACCTTTGCAGCATCTTCGGGAGTCATATTCCTGTAGATATCTCTCAGAGCCTCGAACTTTGAAGAGTCAAAATCCGCAAGCTGCGGAAGAGGTATCTGACAAAGTGCGATGAAATACTCTATCTCCACGCGAACGCGGTATTTAATGAGTGCATACTCGCTGAAATATTCCCTAAGAGGCTCAGTCTGACGCGAATAGCGTCCGTCGATAGGCGATACTGCCAAAAGTGAGTTGTATTCCATTTCTGTGCTTTAAATAATTGCTGCGCAAAGGTAAGAAAAATATAAAAAAAAATTATCTTTGCGCGCTGATATGTATTTGCATTATTTTATAAATATAGATAATCAATGAAAAACTTATTTCTTAAATTTCCCGCAGCGCTGCTGATCATGGCATTGTCTTGTGGGATTTTCTTTGCTTGTGAGCCTGATGCGATTCCTGAAGAGGAAGGAACAGAAAACTCCGGTAATGGTGGTTCAGAAGGTGAGGGTGAAGAAGATACTCCAGGAGGAGAAGCCGAAGATAAGACTCCGGTGTTTACAGTGGCTCTTGGCGAGGCAGGCCCTACTTATGCTGATGTAAATATCACTGCCAAAAACCTTTTCAAGGCTGCATATAGAGTGTATAAGGAGCCTAAGGAAAATCTTCGTCCGGCAGCAGTTTTTGCAAATGGTACGGAACTCACAATTCCTGAGAATGGAGAAGGTGTAGTACGCATCACGACTGTTGAAATGGCGCCGAAGACTGATTACTATGTGTATTTTGCCGCTCAGGATACTGAGACTTCTTATTTCACTGATGTGTTGGAAGTGGCTTTCACAACTACGGATTATTCATTTGATGAAATGCTTACTGTGGTTGAAACATATTACGATGGTTTCAAGGTGCATGTTACGGTTCCTGAGGAAGTCAAGGCAAGAAAGAATGCCCTCAGATACAACATTACCTCAATGCCTATGTACTACGTGATGAAGTATGAATATGATAACTTTGATTTTGACATGCTTCTTACAAATGGTGGTGGTAATGATGCAAAATTCCTGACTGATAATGCTACACTGGTGTTTAATAATGATAACATTAACGAGACATATTGGGATCCTTATAATAATGCCTATGTTGAGGGCTTGAACCATTATCCTATTTGTCCAGGCGAGCCTGCTATCGTTTTTGCCGGTGAATTTAAATATAATGACACCGACAATATCTATGGATGGGGAGCAGGTTATCTCGAGTGGATGTATGATCTGGAGGGAGCCATTGAGGGCAGCGCACCTCCTGCAGACCGTCCTGATAACGGTGTACTGGATCTGGCTGATGATGACGATAATTATTGGACCGGCAGATTCTCCAGAATACTGTTTGGAACGAAGAAGCCGGAGAAGCTTAACGGAAAACTTAATATCAAAGTAGAAGAGACTACTCCGATCAATGCGCTGTTTACAATTACTCCTGACAAGGATATTGAACAGTATGCTTATGCTGTAATTGATCATGGCCTGTATCTCTATCTGGTGGACAAGTATCTGTTTGGTCATGAGGAGTATCTCCAGTGGTTCATGACATCTTACTTCGCTCAGATGGATGGAATTGCTAATCAGGACAGGGGAAATAATGAAATTCAAGTGTTTGGAGGTCCGATTCAGACCCCACTTAACTCTTCTTCCGTATATCATATTATCGCAACCGGTGTGTCTGGCGAATATCTTGAGAAGCAGACATACGAGCATGTTACGTTTGAAACGGCTCCTAAGACTCTTGCTGCTCCGGTAATTACTGTGACACCGGTGGAGTCTGATGATCCGTTCTATGTTAAGTTCAATATCAAGGCTACATCCGGAAAGGCATGGATGGGATCTTATGCATGTAACTATGAGCGTGACTGGAAGACTGCTATCAATGGTGGCAGTACATATGCTGATATGGTTGCCCAGGGTTGGTCTTTCTCAAGTTCGGAGATTGCAGAGATAAATTCAGCGGCCGGTTATACTATGGCTTTCCCTACAGTAGACGGTGAGACTACTATTCTTGCTGTACAGTGTGTGAATGAGGAGAATACTGCCAACTCTCTGGCTAATGATTCACCGGCGATAGCAAGGGCAACATCTCCAGTGCAGCCTTATGAGGTTAAAAACAACTCTCCATTGTTTACTTCCCTCCCAGGTGACTGGACCGCAAAGGCAACTGTGAAGGTAGTCGCAAAGGATGATTCCGGTCAGTCGTTTACTACAACCATCCCTTATGAGTCCAAGATAACGATTGCTTATGATCTGGATGTTCCGACCCTTACTCAGGATGTCATCAGCCTTTATCCTTCTGAAGGTGCTGCGAGAGCATATTATGAGCAGTTCAAGGAGCTGAACCACAACTTTGTAGAGGCAAGGATGCAGTATAGGAACAGACTTCTCTGCATGGGATGGATTGATTATGATCCTGGTTATAATAGACTCGCTACATACACTCCATGGGATTTGTTCACAAGCCCAGAGTACTCTTGTATTGATGTGGCGCAGATATTCTACGAGTTTGGACCGAAGTGGTATCTTGACGTGGATGAGAAGGGCAATGTGACAGTTCCTGTAGACGCTAACTTCATGGCTCCTTTCTCTCAGTGGCAGGGATATCCTTATTATCTTACAGCTTATAACGAGACTACCAATGCCGCATTCTCCAGCTTAGGTGATGCAGGCTTCCCTGTGGAAGTTTCCGCTGATAATAATAAGATTACTGTGAAACCTGTTTGGCTTAAGACTTCGCAAGATAACAATGGCTATCATAGGATAGAAGAAGTTGTCGCAGAGGGCACTCCAGGCGCCGCGCCTTATTATCCTAATGCAGTCGGCAGCAAGAACGGCACCACACAAATCCATAATATTGTTCTCTCGGACCTCGTGCTTACAAGGGGATGGAACAGCAAGTCTAACGCTGCTGCAGCTATGAAACCTGTCAAAGCTGAAGTGAAGGCATCTGATGCAGACGGAAATCCAGTCGAGACCGAGAAGGTGGTTGTAAGAAGCCATACCGACTTCAAGAACATGAAGAAGGTTGAAAGAAAGAAGACAACTGTCAGTGTTATGAATAAGGAGACTCTTGATGAAAGGGTAAGACAGTTTGCAGCTGAATTCAAAAAAAACCGTAAATAATGAAATTCGATTTATTTAAAACAGCATCACTGCTTCTGGCAGCAGTGGTGCTTTTCTCCTGCGGAGACGTGACTCCTTCCAATACCGATAACAAGGAAAATGAGGAAAAGGACGACCTTACCAAGGATCTTGTACTTGTTGCAGACAAGACTATTGTCCATGCAAACGGTCAGGATGCTGTTACCTTTACTGTAACGTTGGGTAGTAAAGTGCTTACAGAGAATGTGGTGTTCTCCGACAAGGAAGGTGAGATAATTACTTCTATCAATGACTTCAAGTTCACGACAACACAGGTAGGAGAATACTATGTGAGGGCGGAGTATATGACAAAGATGTCTGCTCTTGTAAAGATTGTTGCCATGCCGATGGCCGTTCCTGCCACCCCTGTAGATCCGGATAAGTCAAATGTGTCTTTCCGTCGCAGGATTATGCTGACATATTTTACCGGAACAGGCTGTCCTAACTGCCCTCGAGTGAAGGATATGCTCAAGGCATTGGAGACCACGGATTATAAGCAGAAATACATTCCTACAGTTGTGCATCAGTATGGTTCGGATGATCCGGCATGGTTCGAAGGCTCTCTTCCGTCTGCCATGGGAGTACCTGGATATCCAGCTGTTACACTTAATCTAAGACCTGGCTCTACGAAGCCTAATTCTCAGCTTACTGAAAGCAGTCTGAAGACTGATATTGATACGGAGTGCGCTGACGATGCTCTTGTAGGAATTGCGGCCAATGCCGTATACAAGGATGGAAAGGTGATCGTTAAAGCCGCTGTTAAGGCTGCGGAGAAGACAAAGTGTCGTATCGGAGCATGGCTTCTGGAAGACGGGATCGAATACCCTCAGTCCGGAGGAACCCAGCCATATCATCATATACATGATCAAAGTCTTCGAATTGCTGATTCCAAAGTATCTGCTACAGATTGGTCCGGTTATGCATTGGGAACCATTGAGGCCGGCAAGACTGTCGAGCATGTTTTCACGATGGATATGAATCCGTCATGGAATGCAGAGAAATGCCATGTAGTAGTATTTGCTACCACACCAGTCGGAAACGGTTATTATGTAAATAACATCGTGGATGTACTTCTGAACGATTCAGTTCAGTTTGAATATATAAAATAATCCGGAATGCCCGGCTGTCCGGGCAATTCTATAATAGAAGCATTATAGCGAAAACGTATAGAAGGAAGCCTTGGAAGACAAGGCTTCCTTTGTTTTCCTGGAATATAAGGATCTCGGTCGGATTAGATTCGTATTTTTCCTTGAGGATATCACCCGTAGGAACTCTTCTTCTTGACCATTTTTCAATGAGCATTCCGTCGTTGAAATAGGCCGATCCCCCGTTGGAACGGTTGAGGCTTACAAGTGTCTTGAAATCGCACAGATAGGGCTGCAGCCCGTCAGGGACTCCCTCGGTTGTCGAAGTCAGAAGCATGGTGTGAAACCCTGTGCGTGAAGATTCCTCTATGAACTGGCGCACATTATTCCATTTCTTTTCAGACAAATCAGAAGGGGAATATACCGATACAATCATTACCTTTCCTTCAACAGCGAGCGAGTCCAGATACTCTCCGCTCTCGGAATTATAGAAAGAGAGTTCTACGGGAAGGTCATCCGGTTGATTGATCTGACGTGTATGGGTGCTGACGAATGTCCATGTGGAGTCCGGCAGATGGCCGAGTGTAAAATCCTCCTTCACGCCGTCCTTCTCATATGTGAAGACGGATTCATATATGTCTTCGCTGAGCATATTGCCTGATGCTATGAGTTCTACTCCGGGCTGATATGCTGTAAACTCCACAAGTGGCTTGAACATCCATGAGAAAATTGTGAAAGCCAGAACGGATGTGGCCACGACTGAAAAGGATATGTATTTCTTCTGTGTGGTCTGTCCGAGGTGTTTGCGCGGGATGTAATACACGAGCAGCAGTGTAAGCAGGATTATGTTCTTGCCGAATGTTTCCATGTGGGTAAGGTGTATAGCCTCTCCGAAACATCCGCAGTCCATTTCCGGATTGAAGATTACAAGTGCAAGGGTCAGCATGGTAAAGGCACCCTGCAGATATATGGCCGCCAATGCTATGGTTCTTCTCCAGACTCCCGTGATGAGTCCTGTTCCTATTATTGCTTCAGCGAATGCGAAGACCGTTCCCATCAGCTTTGAAGAGAAGTCCATGAAGCCGATGTGCATGAATCGGTAGTACTCTTCTACAACAAGCCCGGCACCCACAGGGTCCATCAGCTTGAGAATTCCGGAAATGAAGAAAACAAATCCGACAATATAACCGCAGAAGCGCTTAAGGCGCAGAAGAAGATATCTCATGACTTATCCTATCACATTGTCTACTACTTCCTGGACCTTGGCAAAGATTGCACCCGGCGAAAGCATCTCGCCATACTCGTCAGAACAGTCGATCCTTGTGAATTTCGGATCTGATTCGCACTGCTTCCTGTATATTGCCCTTACCCTCTTCTGGAACTCGATGTCAGCTTCGTGGATGTCCTGTGCGCCTTCGAGATAGTCCCTGTCTTCTCCACCGCGCTGGCTTTTGAGTTTTGACTCCACGAATCCGATAGGTACGTCCAGGAAGATGTTGAGGTCTGGGACAGGGAGCTGGAAACTGCCGTACTCGGTATTGAATATCCAGTCGCGCAACCTTTCGGCTTCTTCGGAATCCTGGATCTTGGCGCACTGGTATGCAATATTGGAATATACGTATCTGTCCAGAAGGACATGGCCTCCGTTCTGGAGAGTCTGCTTCATTCCGGGAGCTGCGCCATGGCGGTCTTCAGCGAAGAGAAGGGCTACGAGCTGAGGATGTACGACTTCGTTGGAGCCGAAGTCTCCCCGTAGGAAACGACTGATCAGGTCTCCATAGACAGGAGCATCATAACGTGGGAAATGTATGTATTCGAGACTGCCGAGGCGGCTTTCAAGATATGCCTTCAGTTTCTTTACCTGGGTGGATTTTCCTGCACCGTCAAGGCCTTCAAGTACGACTAACATAGCTATTTGTTTTTAGAAGAAACCACAAATATAGAGAAATGTTTTCACTATATTTGCACCCGCTATGAAAAAAGACCGCCGGATAGACATAATGGGCATCTTGAACTTGACAGGGGACTCTTACTTTGCTGAGAGTCGTTGCCCTGATGTGCGGTCTGCTCTTGTACGTACCGAGCGGTTGCTTTCCGAAGGTGCGGACATTATAGACCTTGGCGCTTGCTCAACCCGTCCTGGCTCCCTGCCTGTGGGTGCCTCCGAGGAGTGGAGACGACTTGAACCTGTCCTTGTTGCCATCAGGAGAGAATTCCCGGATGCGTATCTGTCAATTGATACTTATTGGTCTCAGGTCGTCCGTAATGCCTATGACCTTATTGGAAATTTTATAGTGAATGATATCTCTTCCGGTGCTCAGGATTCGGGAATGCTTTCCGTTGTAGGCGAACTCGGCCTTCCGTATGTGGCGATGCACAGCAGCGGTATTCATGATGGTATTCACTCTCAGTCTGTTTCCGGAAATATAGTAACGGCTGTCATTTCCTTTTTTGATGAATTTTCCCGCAAGGCGTCGGAGGCTGGCATCAAGGAATGGATTCTCGATCCCGGTTTCGGATTCTCGAAGACTTTAGACCAGAACTGGGAACTTTTTGCTTCATTGGACAAAGTTGCCCATGTTTTCCATGATCGCCGCATTCTTGTCGGGGTGTCTCGTAAAAGCATGATATACAAGCCTCTTGGTATTTCTCCGGAGGAGTCCCTTCCTGCCACTCAGGCTGTTCATTTTGCAGTTTTGCAGCGTGGGGCCGACATACTTCGCGTTCATGATGTTGCTGAAGCGGTGCAGACTGTGGCTATCTACAGAAAATCAATGTAGTAAGTCTAAAAAATTGATTTTTTTTGATTATTTGCGTAATTTTGCCGAGTTATGCGCCTTATTGGTGCTCTTGTTTTATTGGCAAATATTAACAGCCTAACTTTATCGTTTATGAAAAGATTTATTCTGAGCTTGGTTATCTTTATTTCTGCTGTTGCTGCTGCACAGGTTCCGTCTGTAACAGTTGAGAATGCTAAGGGCGAACCGTTCAACACAAAGGCTCTTTTTGAAGAAGAGGTCCCTATGATTATCTCTTTCTGGTCCACTTCGTGCAAACCTTGCATCCGTGAACTTGACGCTGTTTATGATGCAATGCCTGATTGGACTGAAGAGGCTAAGTTCCGCGTAGTGGCTGTATCTGTGGATGATAGCCGCCGTCTCGCTCAGGCCAGATCATTTGCAGAAGGCCATGGCTGGGGAGAGGAATTCATCCTTCTTTTTGATAAGAATCAGGATTTTATGAGGGCTATGAATGTATCTCTTGTGCCTCATGTGTTTGTTGTGGACGGAAAAGGAAATATCGTTTATTCCCACACTTCCTATGTGCCTGGAAACGAAACTGACCTTTTCAATGCTGTAAAGAAGTGCAGATAATATCATTTATATCCTAACTTGCCTGAAATGAGAAAGATATTCACTATGGCGGCACTTGCATTTGTGTGTGCAGGTGTTTATGCGCAGAATAAGGGTTATGTGACCGGAAGCCTTGAGTCCAACGACCATTATTATGTGGAAGACAAGGCTACTGACAGCTTTGTCCGTGATGATGCGTTCGGTATGAATAATTACCTTAAGTTGGACTACTATAACGGCAATTTTTCTGCGGGAATGCAGATTGAAGGTTATTTTCCTGCTACTGTCGGTTATCCACGGGAGCTCTCAGGAGTTAATCTTAGTAATTTGTATGCGACATGGAGAGATGAGGATTTTTCTGTGACAGCAGGAACGTTCTATGACCAGTTCGGAAGCGGATTGCTTTTCCGTAGTTGGGAAGACAGGGCGTTGGGACTTAATAACGCTGTCATGGGAGCACGATTCACCTACAGCTATAAGGACTTGGTTTCCTTCAAAGCTATATGGGGACTTCCACGTTTCGGCATGGGAATATTTACCAATAATACCTACAGGGAAGATACGCCTACAAATACTTCTACACAGGTGCGTGGCGCAGACCTGAGTTTCTCGCTTTCAAATCTTCTCGGATGGAATTCCACTTATCTCGCTTTAGAGGGATCTGTTCTGAATCGCTACGAGCCGATAAGTGCAGACCTTATCGAAGAGGGTGGAAAGGCTTCTTCAACCGGATGGTCGGGAAGAATCAATTTTGAAAAGGACGGATTCTTTGCCAAAGGTGAATATGTTGATGCCGGAATGAAGTATTACATTAATCCTAATGCTTATACCGACGGCCAGGAGTACTTGCAGAAGAGGGGCAATGCCCAGCTTGTGGAGTTCGGTTACAATGGTCGCGGTCTGGGTCTTACAATGACTGCACGTCGTCTGGAGTGGATGAATACTACAATTCTTTCGGACCAGAATTCGGATGCTAACCTCATCAATTATGTCCCTTCCATGTGTACTCAGTACACTTATATGCTTACCACAATGCATCCTTATAACGCTCAGTTATATTATGTTACAGGTAGTTTTGTGAATAGCGGCGAGATGGGAGCCCAAATCGATGCATTCTATAATTTCCGTCGTGGAACCCTGCTCGGAGGCAAGAGGGGAATGAAGATCCATGCTAATTTCTCGACATATTACACCATCGCCCAGGAAGGCACCTTCAAGCCTGGCAATCTCCTTTTCAGGGATTTCAGCATAGATGTGGAGAAACAGTGGACCAAGAAGTTCAAGATGGCTCTCATGTATTCGATGCAGCATTATAATGACTCATATGGAGAGGATCCGGAGGATATGTTCTATCAGAATATATTTGTCGCAGACCTTCTTTACAAATATACCGACACATTCTCCACAAGACTCGAGCTCCAATATCTCCAGACTATGCAGGATAAGAAAGACTGGATGGCTGCATTGCTCGAAGTAAACTTCGCTCCAAGCTGGAGCATCTTCGCAAGCGACATGTATAATCATGGAAGCACCAATATACATTATTATAATGCAGGAGTAAGCTACTCGAAGTCCCGTACCCGCGTTGCTGTAGGATACGGCCGCTATAAGGAAGGAAAGATATGTTCCGGCGGAGTATGCAGGACAATTCCGGCATACACAGGAGCAAACTTCTCCATAACCACTTCATTCTGATGTGTTTAAACTTATATCTATGAAGACTTCATTAAAATACATCCTTCTCGCTTTTCTCCCGCTGTTCAGTTCATGCACAGGTGCGGGTCTACAGTCCGGCGAGAAGCATGAAGAAGAAAGCCTGGATCCGTCTTCGTACTATATCTATGCGGATAAGACATCCATTGAGTCTGACGGAATGGATGAGGCCGTGTTTGTCATAAAAAATGGAAAAGGAGATGTTGTGTCCACTTATGAGAACATGGGTTCTGTATTTTACAAGAATGTGGAGACTGGAATACGTCTGCCGAGGTATTCGGAATCTTTCACATCCATAAGGGATGGAGAGTATGAATTTGTGGGCATTTACAAAGGTCACGAGACTGTAAATTCTGTAAAGGTGATTTCCTCAAACAGAACTTCCTATGAAAAGTATCATAAGAACGTAGCTGTATTCAAGCTTACTGCTACCACATGCCCGAATTGTCCGGGAATGACTGAGTCCCTTAATAATCTCGACGATGACGCAAAGGAACATTCTATTGTGATAGCCTGCCATAATGCAGATAAATTCAGTGTACAGTGCGGAAGGAATGACTTGGCTGCAGCTGCTGCCTTGAAGGTGGATCCGAATCTTACATATCTTGCCCTTCCGTCTCTTATCTTTGATATGTCGTTTATGGGGACAAGCGTTGCTACATCTGCAATCTCATCATCAATTATGGAGCGTCGTGTGGCATCTCCTGCCGAAGTGGGAATCAGAATATCATCATTCATCCTTGATGGAAACGTTCTGAAACTGAAGGCCTCCATGAAAGCGGACAGATCAGGTAGATACGATATGACAGCAGCCGTACTTGCTGACGGATTATCCGAACCGACCGGATATTCTGCCGATGGGTATTACAATGATGTTGCTGTCGCAATTAATGAAGCGAACTTCATATCTTACGATAATTCGACGGGAGTTGCCATGAATAAGGATGAGGAATCGGAAAGAGTCTTTACGTTTACTTTCGATGGTCAGGCCCCTTCATCAGATGTGCTGGCCAGGTTCCGTGGTGTTGTCCTTGTGCATAAGAAATATGACGACGGTCATTCCGAAATCAATAATTCTGCTATAGCACCTTATGGGGACTCGGTAGACTATATCTTAAATTAGTACAGATGAGTGGTATATTCAAAAATCTGATGCTTATCCTTACTGTCTGTCCGATACTGCTTGTTTCCTGTGAGGGCGTCGGGTCGGATCAGGAGGGTAACGGCCAGCCAGAAAGCCCACAGGTGCCGGATGGTGTCCTGAGAGTGTTCGTGGATAAGACTGGCATCAAGGCTGACGGCTCAGATGCCGTGACCTTCCGTGTCATGTATGGCTCAGATGATGTGAGCACTGCCAATACAATGCATCTGATACGTTCCAATGGCGACCAGACCCTGGATATGGCTGCCGGAGCTAATTCCTTTTCAACAACAGTTCCGGGCACTTACGTCTTCAAGGCATATTTATATCGTTCCGGTGATATATATTCGGATAATGAGGTGGTGGTGACTGCTACGCCTGTGGAAACTCTAATGAAATGGCGCCAGAAGACGGTTGCATTGCAATTTACTGCTGTGGGATGTACCAATTGTCCGTCAATGAGCAGACTTATCAAAACATATCAGCAGGAACATCCTGGCGAAATTATACCTCTGGCCTTCCATACAAATTATGAGATTCCGGACCCTATGGCAATAGCAGTTTCGGACACATATCATAGCTATTTCAAGCTTTCAGGATATCCAAGCGGTGTGCTGAACTTCAGATATCATTCTACCTTTGGAGCTGCAAGTAATCTGGAGGCTATGATTCTTGAAGAGAAGACGGACTATCCGTCTACCTGTGGAGTCGCTTTAGATACGTATTATGATTCAGAAGCCCGCAAAGCTGAGGTTGTCATGAAGGTTACCTCATCAACTCCATCCAAATACAAGTACCATATCTATCTTGTGGAGGATGGCATTGAATATATGCAGGCGGGTGTCACAGGACAGTATGTCCATGATAATGTCGTACGATATGCTTCCGCCCCTGATGTAAAGGGTACAAATATGAACGATCAGAAGCCGTTCGTATCTGGTGCAGAGGTCCAGACGATGAAACGTGTTATCGAGCTTCCACAAGACTGGAAGCCGGAAAATATCCGTGTGGTAGGTGTGGCGATGTCTTCTTCGGACAATGGTACTTCGTGGGAATGCAATAATGCGGCGGAGTGTCGTCTCGGAACATCATGTGATTATGAATTTTAAGTGTGCAATGCCGATGAGATTAATAACAAATACGATCCTGGTACTGTCGCTGGCGCTTTTTATGGCCTGCGGCCCGGAAGGGGAGGTTGTCTCTTCCGGGAAGGATCTGGCATTGTCTGTTGACAGGCAGGTGCTTTTCCTGAACCGGGAAGAGGAGCTTACATTCACTGTCAGTTCGGAAGGCCGCGATGTCACGGGTGATGCCGTCATTTATTATGCTTCCGGAAATACCATTGACACTGGCGTAGCCCCGAAGCTTAAAGGATGCAGATTTTCCTGTGAGACGGCAGGTACATGGACATTTGTGGCGTCAAGAAAGGGAGTTGAGTCGACGCCATTGCAGATTGAGGTGATTGATCCGCACAGCTACTCTGGAACGTATGATAGGCATGTTGCAGCTTTCGAGTTTACCGGAGCCTGGTGCACATGGTGTCCTAAAGGACTTACCATAATGAATAATGTAATAGATCTGGATGACAGATATAAAGATAATGTCCATCTGATGGCCTTTCATTCAGACAGCGGCGGGGAAGATGCTTTGGCAATAGACCAGACCGATATGCTTTACGAACACTTCCGTCTTACGGCATATCCATCTTTCCTGACTGATCTGCGTATCGGTGGAGGACTCGATGACGGATATGCTTTTCTCGACAGCATAGATGAGAGTCTTGAGGAATTCCCTGCCCATTGCGGTGTGTCAGTTACATCAGAAATCTCAGACGGGAAGGCTGATATCACGGTCAAGGTCAGAACTGAACTTCCGTTGGAATATAGAGTTGCGGTATTTCTGGTGGAGGATGGTGTGAGATATAAGCAGGCAGGTGTGTCCAACAGCGACACATATGTCCATTTTCACGTTGTACGAAAAATGGTCTCTTCCATATGGCAGGGTGACAGGATATCCCGGTCGGCTCTTGTTCCAGGAGAAGAATATATAAAGGAGTATAAGGGTGTCCAACTGGATGAAACATGGAATGCTGCGAAGACAAGTGTATATGTACTTGTTCTTGATTATGCATCTCGCGTAAATAATATGAACATATGTGCTGTTGAGGGTGGAGAGTCCGGATATCCTGAGAAAAACCTTAATTGATATGAAAACACTTTTATATATGAAACATTTTTCAATCATTGCCCTTATGGCACTATTTACCCTTGTTGTACCGATGTCAGTCTCATGTGACGAGCTTCCGGTGGAACAGGAGGAAAACAAGGGAGATAGTAACGAAGATAACAACGAAGATAATAACGAAGTCGTGAATCCGGGAGATAATAATGAACCGGTTTATTCTTCTCCTGGTGTGATTGAGATTGAGGGTGATGAATATCCTGTTCCTAATCCACGTTTCCCATTCGATATATATAATGGAATGACTGCACCTGTCGTCCTTGACGATGATGCGGTTTCTGTTGAAGTCACTGAAGTGGGAACTTCTACAATCAAGTTTGTTTGTCGTCCGGGAGCTAATGTCGCTTCATATGTCATTGATATCTGGCCATTGGCTTATTTGTATAATACACTTCTTGATTCCGGTGCAATCGATAAGAACAGCCGTGAGCTTGAGTCCCGCATTCTTGATATTCTGTTTACTCCAGGAAGTGGCGGCTACTCTATAGATAATTCCATTCTTGGAGAAGATTATAGTGAGTATGAGTATGATTGGGCCAATACTTCATATGCCCAGTATAACTTCGTCCCTGATGCTCAGTATGTAATAGGAATTGCAGCATGCTACGAAAAGAATAGTGCATTGTCAAATGTAACGGCACTTACTCTTGTATATGTTGAGACCGATGATGTCTCCACTGCAGCAGATCCAGCTTTAACCCTTAACGTGAAGACTGGTTTCACTGCATATCTTGCTGAGATTATTCCTAATAGTGACTGCAACGGTTATTATTATATCGATACACAGGCCGATATGGTTGATGATTTTGTCAATGTGCTGGGAGACAGGGCTTTGAGAGATCTTATGCGTCACTGGTGGTATCCTAATCTGCCTAAGGGCGTACAGACGGAGCAGGATAGGGTAGTCCGCCATACATTCACTAATCCGAACCCGGATGTGACTCATACGATCGTTGCTCTTGCTGTTGATAAAGATGGTAAGCCGGCCGATAATTATGTCCGTCAGGACTTCAATCTCAAACCTGTGGATGAAGATGTGGCCGAGGCTGAGATATCAGTAACAATTGACCCTGCAACAATAGGTGCTTCATATGTCGAGTATGATGTGACCCTTGAAGCAAATACTCCTACGGCCTATCATGTGGTCATCCCTAAGGCCGAGGCTGATGCATTGATCGAGGCGGGAGAGGAGGCAATGGCTGCAAAGGCTCAGGAACTTAAGGCTGGCGCCTATGGTATAAACAACTGTAATTTCAAGTATAGTGACAATTTCGGCATTGCTGAAAGCAAGTCTTATAGTGAGCGTCAGGTCAATTTCCTTCTGAAGCCGGATACTGAGTATGTTGTTGCTTACTGCGGTCTGAATTATGCTTATCGCCTGTCATCCATCAGATTTTCGGACCCTTTCACTACACGTCCACGTGATTTCAGCCGTCCGCAGGATTGTAAGGCTGATCTGGAACTTACATTTACTGATGTAGATATCGCATCCGTAAAGTTCAACTTCAGATATAACCCGGAATATACTGCATCATACCGATTCATGTGTATCGAATTCCACAATGAGGATGGAACTGGACTTGAATATGCTGTGCCGGCAGATGATGCACCAAGGGAAGAATGGATTGAACTGTTCTATGAAAGAGCGTCGGTGGACCAGTCTCCAGAGTACTTCGGAATGAATATCTGGGAACGTGATCCTAGTGGATACGACTGGTACGTACTTCCAGACCTCCCTATAGGTAAGAAGACAAGATATGCATATATGGCAGAGGATATCTATGGTGTGGTTTCAGAAGTAATGTTTGCTGAGTTTACCACACTTACGCCTCAGGGCGGTCCAGATCCTACCATGGAACTGAAACCTGTCTATAATGCTGAAACCGGATTATGGACAATAACATATACGGCAGTCAAGGATGTCGTGAAGTTTACTTATGCACTTATCGATCAGGAAGACCCTCTGTTGTCCGGTAATGCCTCTATCCTTCAGGCACAGGGATATCCGATAGATTATTACAATGCGTGGAAGAGCGGCATGACCGTAGGTAACCGTGGTCTGGAGACATACTATCGCTCTACAACCCAGACCACAGACGACCCTGAAAAGCTTTATCTTGCACTCTGTATTGCTTATGGAGTTGATGCTGATGGACAGGAATGCAGGAGTAAACTCTATTACTGGCTTCTTGCTCCGGATGGAAAGGCCCGTCTGTTGAGCGACATATGGCCGCAGTGGAAGGAAAAAGATTCACTATAATACTTATTTATTAACCCTAAAATTCAAATGTTATGAAAATCGGAAATTTTTTCAGAACAGCTTGCAAGGCGATGGCTCTTGCAGTTGTTGCATTTCCAATGTTCGTCTCATGCTATGATGACAAGGCTCTCATACAAGACATGGAGAACATGAAGTCCGATATCAGCGCTCTCGAAGAAAGAGTTGCCAAGATCGAGAAGGATCTCAAGGATCAGGTATCCGGCCTTCAGACTCTCATTGGAAATGTTGAGAAATCATTGAAGTTCTCTGTTGAGGAGCTTGGCGGAAAAGTTGACGGAAATTACGAGTCACTTTCTGACATGATCACTGCCCTCGACAAGAAGTACGGAGATTTCGCTTCAACATTCCAGACCACTCTCCAGGGTCTTGTGACTGTTAAGGATGTGAAGACTAATGCTGATGGCTCTGTAACAGTAACTTTGTCTGACATGACTCAGTTCGTTGTTTATCCGAAGCATGAGAACGTAGTTACTACTATCGTTATCGACGGTGTGATTTATTGGGCACAGTATGTTGACGACATTCCGGTTCCTTTCGTGGATGCAGATGGTAACAAAATTCCTGTAGTTCCTGAGGGTGACAACCTCGTTACTCCAGAGTTCAAGGTAGAGGAAGGCTACATCTGGATTTCATTTGACGGTGGCGCAAATTGGGAAAAGACCGGTATCGCTAATTCGGATGCTACTATCTTCTCTGGTGCAGAAGAGATAATGACAGAGGTGTCGGAATATGGCTACACATATGAGGTACCTACAGGTCTGATGCTTAAGTTGCCGGACGGATCGACAATTACATTAGAATATGATAATGTTTCATATTTTGAATTAGACTCGGAAGAAGAATTTGTGTATTATGGTAAGAGTGTGATGGTATCATATTACACTTCTGGAATTGAAAACTTTATCGTACAGGCGCCGAATGGATGGAGTGTTTCTGAGGTCGAAATGTCGTCATATATGGGCAAACAGACGATGTTAAAGATTTTCGCTCCAACTAAGGCTGCCGTTGAAATGGGAACTGCGGCTGCTGAAGGATATGTTAAGATCATCGGCGTTACTGCTGCTGGCAAGTCAGTATCTGCAAGTTTATTCGTTTCTACAAATCCATTCAAGACTTTCTCATATGCTGATAATGCATTTACTGTCCTTCCATATGGTGATATGAGTACTTATTTCTATTATGGAATAAGCAAGGTTGCAGATTTTAATAAGGATGAAATTATCTCTCAGCTCACAGCTTATGTGAATGATGAAGTATATACATATCCGGGATTAGGAGACTTTAGTCTTGAGGGTGAGTCTGCAGCAGACATTTTCAGCAATAAGAAATTTTATCCAGGAGAAGAATTACAGGCTGGTGAGACTTATATCTTCTGGGCTGTACCTCGCGTGGATGAAATGGTAATCATGGAGGATCCTAACTTTGGCACTCAGATGTGGGATCAATATTATATTTTTGAAGATACTTTTGTTACAAAAGAATTTAAACTTCAGAATATTAGTGTTGAAGTTACTAAGTGTGACTTCATTAATCTGGATATCTCTGTTCAGATTTCCGGTATAGACCACTATTTTGCTGAATTAGTCGATCTGGAATATTATTATGGGCCGGAAGATCTTCTTTATACTATTAATCAGCAGGCTCAGGTAGGTGCATCAATACCTAACATGTACGAAGATACACCATATGTCGGTAGTGCTGTGGATTTCAATTATTCTCAGTGCGAAATCTTGCCAGGTAAGAAGTATATGTTCTATATTATTCCATATGTGGAGGGTAAGACCTATACTGAGGAAGATTTAGAGAACGAGAATTATGTATGGCATTTCGAGACAGATCCGCTGATGGCTGGTGGAAATATCAATGTGACTACTGCAGAATATACTCCTACTTCATATAATACCATTTCCGTGGATCTTTCTGCCGAAGGAGCGTATATGATGTATTATAAGTTTGTGGAATCTCAGTATGTGTCAGCCACTAATGTTGAAGAACTTATTAATAGTGGTATTATCGCTATAGGTGACAAGTGCACTGCTAAACAAAATAATATTTCTGCTGGACATACCATGACTCTTCTTGCAGTTGCTGTAGATGAGTATGGTTGCTATGGAGATATGTTTGTACAGGAGTATAGCACTAAGCCTCTCTCCTACAATGACATAACTATAGGTCTTGAACTTCTCAGCACTACCGATACAGAAGCTGTCGTAAAGGTTACTCCAAGTTCGTCTACTGCTACTTTGAAGTACTATTATGGCGAGGCAGACAGCTATATGTGGTATTATAATTTCGGAACTGATAAGGCTGCAATTTCAGAGGCATGTCAGCTGAATTCTTACGCTAAGAGCAATCTCAAGAATATGACTCTTACAGACGGTACATTTACAATGACTGGTCTTAAGGTAGGTAATAGCTATCGTCTTGCAGTTGTTGCTGTTGAAACTGATGGTACTTATTCGATGGCTGAGGTTCTCGAGTTTGAGATCAAGATGAGTCTTGGTGAATTCGTAAGAGCTGTTGATCCTATGACAGGCGAGGCTAACCCTCTTTGGGAGGCTGCTAAGCCAAACATCCATGATGTTAAGGTTGAAACTATAGCTGACTTCACAACTGTAACATGGGATGTGGATGTACCTGCCGGATACGAGCTGGCAGTGTCTCGTTGCATTAGCCCAGAGTACCTTGCAAGCTTTGTAACTCCTGATGATATCGTACGTTATCTCCTTACAAATGCTGATGATATTGATTCTGGCTCATATATAACGTCAATTGGTGACTGGGATGAGAATGACAACTGGATTGAGGTTCCTGTAGCTGATCCATATTGGTCAAATCCATATGCATCAGCTGGTAGTATCATCTATGTAGTTCTCAAGGATGCTCAGGGCAACTACTATGAGGCATATCAGCATGATCCTAAGATTACAGGTGGCGGCGGATTCGGTGTATAATCCACATTGCCTGATAAACTAAGTGAGACCGACTAACATAGTCGGTCTCTTTTCGTAGTTGGTTATAGGTAGGCGTGGAGATAGTTGTAATAAACTGCCATCCGGAAAAATGCACGATTTTCCGGACGGGTGTGACTAAATAAGGGGACCTGTCCGGAAAAATATGGTGATTTCCGGATGGGATGTCGTTGCACCTATATAAATAAGAAGCCTGCCGGATTTCTGAGACATTGGCTCCCGAAGTGGGGAGGATCTCAGAAAGCCGGCAGGCTTCTTTCTTTTATGTGGTCTTAGAGAGTTCTCTTGATCTCTTCGATTGTGTAAGCCTCGACAACGTCGCCGACCTTGATGTCGTTGTAGCCCTGGATGTTCAGACCGCAGTCCATTCCCATATGCACTTCCTTGACATCATCCTTGAATCTCTTGAGTGAGCCGAGCTCTCCGGTGTACACTACGATACCGTCGCGGATCACACGCACCTTCGCATTTCTGGTGAGTTTTCCTTCGCGTACGATACATCCTGCAATAGTACCCACCTTTGATATCTTGAAGGTCTCCTGTACTTCTGCAGTTGCAGTGACAACCTCCTTCTGCTCAGGCTCGAGCATACCCTCGATACCACTCTTGAGCTCGTTGATACAGTCGTAGATGACAGAGTAGAGACGAATCTCGATTTCCTCCTTCTCTGCAAGTTTTCTTGCTGAAGGCATAGGACGCACCTGGAAACCGATGATGATCGCATCTGAAGCTGCTGCCAGAAGGATATCCGACTCTGAGATTGCACCCACAGCCTTGTGGATCACATTTACGCGTACCTCCTCTGTAGAAAGCTTGATGATGGAGTCTGAAAGTGCTTCCACGGATCCGTCCACATCTCCCTTGACGATGACATTGAGCTCCTTGAAGTTTCCGATGGCGATTCGACGTCCGATCTCTTCGAGAGTCATATGCTTCTGGGTCTTGATACCCTGGATGCGGATGAGCTGTTCACGCTTGTTGGCAATTTCCTTTGCCTCCTTCTCGTCAGCCATCACAACGAATGTCTCGCCGGCTGTCGGTGCTCCGTTGAGTCCAAGTACCGATACAGGTGTCGAAGGACCGGCTTCTTCCACCTTCTGTCCACGCTCGTTGAACATGGCCTTTACTCTACCTGTATAGCTTCCTGAAAGCATGACGTCTCCCACGCGGAGGGTTCCGTTCTGTACGAGAATGGTCGCAAGATAACCGCGTCCCTTGTCAAGAGAAGACTCGATTACGGCTCCGGAAGCCCTCTTGTTAGGATTAGCCTTAAGTTCGAGCATTTCTGCCTCAAGAAGCACTTTCTCAAGCAGCTGCTCTACATTGATGCCCTTCTTTGCAGAAATTTCCTGACACTGGAACTTTCCTCCCCAGTCCTCTACGAGGATATTCATGTTGGAAAGCTGCTCGCGGATCTTCTCCGGATTTGCACCCGGCTTGTCAATCTTATTGATTGCGAATACCATAGGCACACCAGCCGCCTGAGCATGGTTGATCGCCTCAACTGTCTGAGGCATGATGCAGTCGTCAGCCGCCACGATGATAATAGCAACGTCAGTCATCTTGGCACCACGGGCACGCATGGCTGTAAAGGCCTCGTGTCCTGGAGTATCGAGGAATGTAATTTCCTGTCCGTCCGGAAGTTCTACATGATATGCACCGATGTGCTGTGTGATACCACCGGCCTCACCGGCAATCACATTTGCCTGACGGATGTGGTCGAGGAGGGAAGTCTTACCATGGTCAACGTGACCCATCACCGTGATTACCGGTGGACGTGGGAGGAGGTCTTCATCGGTATCCTCTGCCTCACCCTGTGCAATCGCATCTGTAAGGTTAGCTGTCACGAATTCAACTTCATATCCAAATTCCTCTGCAACAAGCACAAGTGTTTCTGCATCGAGACGCTGGTTGATGGATACCATCATACCCAGACTCATGCATGCTCCGATAACCTTGGTTACAGGAGTGTTGTTCATAAGGGTAGCGAGGTCGTTTACAGTCACGAACTCAGTCACCTTGAGCACCTTCTGCTCGAGCTGCTGCATCTCCATCTCCTCCTGCATCCTTTGTGAGGCTGCCTCTCTCTTCTCTTTTCTATGCTTCGCTCCGAAGTTGCTCTTCTTGCCTTCGTTCATGCGTGCGTAAGTCTCCTTGATCTGCTTCTGGATTTCCTTCTGCATCTCTTCCTGCTCTGCCTCGGTCATAGGCTTGAACTTGTCTCCTCCGCGGTCGCGGCGGTTCTTCTTGTCCTTTTTGCCTGCACCCTGAGCAGCGGCATTCGCTCCAGGTTTATTGTTGTTCTTGTCCTTCTTGCTGTTGTTTGAAGCTTCAACCTTGGTGACGTCAACCTTCTGGCTGCCACCTTTCTCTATTCTCTCTCTCTTCTTCTTTTTCTTCTTCTTGTCGAACTGTGAGAGGTCGATCTTGTCAACTACCTTAGGTCCGGCAAGTTTCTCAACCTCGATCTTCACCTCTCTTGGCTCCTGCTTTACCTGCATTGACTCTTCCTTCGACTCTACAACAGGCTCAACCTTCGCTTCTACGACAGGCTCCGGTGCCGGTTCTACCGCTGGGGTTGGGGCGGGCTCGGCCGGTTTCTCCTCTGTCTTTGCCGGTTTCTTCTCGAATTGAGAGAGATCGATCTTGTCAATGACCTTCGGTCCTGCCTTTTCTTCAGTCTTTTCAACCGGTGCAGGCTCAGTCTCCGGTGCCTTAGGCTCTTCCGTCGCAGCCGTTGCAGCAGGAGTTTCTTCCTTTACATGCTGTGGTTCTGTATTGAGAGCATTGCTCTTTATAACCACTTCCTTCTCAGGAGCGTCCTCCTCTTCATGTGCGGACTTCTTCTTAGATCCCATCTCGATGATTTCCTTCAGCTTGATGGTAACCTTTTCGGAGTCCTTTTTAAGTTTCAGGTCCTCACCGAACTTGGCTTCGATTGCCGGGAGGTATTCATCCGAAATCTTGGCATTCGGATTCATCTCCACATTTGCACCTTTCTCATTGAGAAAATCGACAAGTCGTGCCAGGCCGATGCTGAACTGCTTCGTGAGTTTGCTTAATCTTATTTCTGCCATATATTACCCCTTGTTTTAATTCTTATTCTTCGTCTTCAAATTCAGCCCTGAGGATGTCGAGGATTTCCTCTACTGTCTCGTCCTCAAGGTCAGCTCTCTTGGCTATGTCGGCTGCCGAAAGTGCCAATACGCTCTTTGCAGTGTCGCATCCGATGCTCTGGAGCTTTTCGATGATCCATCCCTCGATAACATCGTCGAACTCGCTGAGAAGTACGTCTTCCTCATCCTCTACGTCGTCAGCAGAAGGAAGCTCTCTCCATACCTCGATTTCCTTTCCTACGAGCATACCTGCAAGGCGGATGTTGCATCCTCCCTTTCCGATACCTTTCTTCACCTCGTCAGGAAGCATATATACCTTGATCTTGTCTTCCTCTCCTCCGAGTACGATAGAAGATATCTTTGCCGGGCTGAGTGCGCGCTGTATAAGGAGCTGTGTGTTGTTCGTCCACTGAAGCACGTCGATATTCTCGTTGCGGAGCTCCCTTACGATGCCGATGATACGGGCACCTTTAACTCCGATACAAGCTCCGATAGGATCGATTCTCTCGTCATATGATTCTACAGCCACCTTTGCACGTTCACCTGGTACGCGTACCACCTTCTTGATAGTGATGAGTCCGTCGTAGATTTCAGGAACTTCCTGCTCAAAGAGCTTCTCGAGGAATTCAGGAGTGGTTCTTGAAAGAACAATGTATGGAGTTGTATTGTTCTTCATCTCCACGCTCTTGATAATCGCCCTTACGGTGTCGTTCTTCTTGAAATGTTCGCCAGGAATCTGCTCTGATTTAGGGAGTCTGAGCTCGTTGCCGTCCTCGTCAAGGATAAGGACTTCCTTTGCCCATGTCTGATAAACCTCACCGGTGAAGATTTCTCCGATCTTGCCTACATACTTGTTATAAAGGTTTGCCTTCTCGATATCCATGATGCGGCCCTGAAGGTTCTGACGGATGTTCAGAATGCCTCGGCGACCGAAATCCTTGAGCTCGATCTTCTTTGCGAAAGTCTCTCCGATTTCATAGTCATCATCAAGAGCCGGGTCGTTGATGGCGATTTCTGTGTTAGGGTCCTCGACCTCCTCTACCACTTCTCTGTTCCAATAGATCTCGCAGTCTCCCTTGTCAGTGTTGATGATGATGTCAAAGTTGTCTGCCGATCCATAAGTCTTTGTGATCTGAGTCCTGAACACATCTTCGAGCACACCCATCATTGTAGGCCTGTCGATGTTCTTCTGGTTCTTGAACTCGGCAAAAGCGTCTTTAAGTTCAATCTTTTCCATTGTCTATATATTTATTTATCATTGAAATTCATAAATTAATAAATGGCTTGACCGTGTTCACCTGGTCCATCATAAAGCGGTCGTTGTGCTCCACCATCTCCTTCTTTTTCTTTCCTTCCACTGCTTCCTTTGTAATGTAATGCAATGTGATGCTTTCCTCGTCAGCTGCAGTCAGAGTGGCGATTATCTTCTTCCCTCCCTTCAATTGCACTTCCACTTTGCTGCCGATGGCTTTGATATACTGCTTGAGTATCTTGAATGGCTGGTCAAGGCCTGCAGAAGTGACTGTGAGGGAGTAATCCTCCTTATCTCTGTCAAAGCATCCCTCGAAGAATCTGCTGACTGCCACGCAATCATCCAACTCCACTGTGCCGTTCTCTGATTCCATGGTTATCTCCACGTCATTGTCCTTGCTGACTTTTACATCAACAATGTAGCATCCGCGTGCAACGATTTCGTTGCCGACTGCATCTATAATCTCTGATACGTTCATCTGCTTGCTGTATATGTATAAAATAAGGGGGCTGCTGCCCCCTGAATCATTCTCACGCTGCAAATGTACGAATAAAATAATAATTAAGCAAATTTAAAACCTAACCTGTAAAATCATGGAATTCAAGGCAAAAGAGATTGCTGAAATACTCGGAGGAACCGTGGAAGGTAATCCTGAAGCAACGGTCACATCATTCGCCCGCATTGAAAGCGGCAAACCAGGTGCCATCTGCTTCTTCGCCAATCCGAAATATGAGCACTATGTCTATGAGTGCAAGGCAGATATAATCATTGTAAATAATACTTTTGTCCCTCAGCAGCCCGTAACTGCCACATTGATACGCGTGGAAAATGCATATGCTTCCGTTGCGGCGCTTCTGGACTACGTCACTGCGAAAAAACGTACGTATAAGCGCTATCGCGGGTGCCGCAGCAGGGTGAGGTTCTCGTCCAGGATAGGAAAGAAAGTGTATATCGGAGATTTTGCATATGTAGGCCGCAAGGCTCAGATAGGTGACTATACCAAGATATATGAGCATGTATATGTCGGCGATGATGTAAAGATCGGATCGAACTGCATAATTTATCCGGGAGTACGCATCTATCCGGGCATGGTCATCGGCAATAATGTCATAATTCATGCGAATGCGGTCATCGGAGCGGACGGATTCGGATTTGCGCCTCTCGAAGACGGCACTTGGAAGAAGATCGAGCATACCGGAAACGTCATTATTGAAGATGATGTGGAAATCGGGGCTAATACATGTATAGACAAGTCCCAGATGGGTTCTACAATTATAAGGAAGGGAGTGAAGATGGATAATCTCTGTCAGGTGGCGCATAATGTGGAAATCGGGCGTAACACCGTGATGGCAGCAATGGCTGGTGTTGCAGGTTCGTCTAAACTTGGCGAACATTGCATTCTAGGCGGCCAGGTAGGTATTGCCGGTCATCTTACTGTGGCGGATAATTCTTCTTTCGGAGCCCAGACGGGTCTGATTGGAAATGTGAAGAAGCCTGGTCAGTCGTTCTTTGGTACCCCTGCAATTCCTTATATGGAGTACATGAGAAGTTACGCTCAGTTTAAAAAGGCTGGTAAATAAGGGGAAATAATAAAAAATGTCTATCTTTGCAGGCTAATGTGCCCCAGGGTGGGGCGCTTCTGAGAGATAAATGACGTTAAGATATATAAGATGCAGTTGCAGCAGACTTTAAGAAAAAGCTATTCTTTTGAAGGAAAAGGACTTCATACCGGCAAAGTGGCAAAGATGACGGTGGGTCCTGCTCCTGTTGATACAGGTATCCGGTTCGTCAGGACAGATATCGGCATAGATGCTATTGTTGACGCATTGGCTGAGAACGTGACCAGCACAGCCAGAAGCACCACTATCTCCATGGGTGAAGCATCTGTATCTACTATTGAACATATCCTTTCTGCACTTACCGGAATGGGAGTGGATAATGCACTGATTGAAATAGATAATGTAGAGGTGCCTATTCTGGACGGAAGTGCCAAACCTTATATCGATGCCATATGGCATGACGGTTTCGAGCAGCAGGATGCCCCTCGCAGATATATCCAGATCAGCGAGCCGGTTGAAATAACTAATGAAAAAGGTTCTGTCGTAAGAATCGAGCCTGCCGAAGAGTTCAGCTACAGCATCGGGATCGATTTCAATTCGCGCGTTCTGGGAGTCCAGAATGCAATGTGGGACGATTCAATATTGTATCCGGAGGAAATTGGAATATGCAGGACCTTCGTATTCTTCCATGAGATACAGTTCCTGTTTGCAAATAATCTTGTAAAGGGAGGCGATGTTGATAATGCGATTGTCATTGTGGAACATCCGGTGACTGAGGAGCAGGTGAACCAGATGTCAGCTCTCTTCAACGTTCCGGCTCTTAAGGTGCGTGAGGATGGCTATCTCAGCAATCTTCAGCTAAGATTCCCTAATGAGTGCGCAAGACATAAGCTTCTGGACCTTATCGGAGATCTTCGTCTATGCGGTGGTTTCCTTAAGGCGAAAGTCACAGCGGAAAAGGCTGGTCACGGCATCAATACAAATGCTGCCAAGGCAGTCAGAATGGCATTACAAAAGAAATAAAACATAAAAATTATGGCGAATATACATCCATTGGCAACAGTTCATCCTAATGCAAAGCTTGGAGAGAACGTAGAGGTCGGCCCTTATGCCTATATCGAGGAACATGTGGAAATCGGAGATGGTTCCAGGATTCTTCCTCACGCAACCATATTCAACTATGTGAAGATGGGCAAGAACTGTACTGTATTCCCTGGAGCTGTAATCGGTGCTGTGCCGCAGGATCTCAAATTTGACGGTGAAGTCACATACGTGGAGATCGGAGACAATGTGAATATCCGTGAATGCGCTACCATCAACCGTGGCACCAAGGCCAGCGGAAGGGGCGTGACCAAGATTGGCAATAATGTGCTTCTGATGTCCTATACTCATGTGGCTCATGACTGTACTGTAGGCAATAACTGTATTCTTGTAAGTTATGTGGGTATTGCTGGCGAGACAGATGTCGATGATTGGGCAACTCTCGGAGGAAGTACAGTCGCTCATCAGTTCTCGAAGATCGGCAAGCATGCCTTCGTGGGCGGATGTTCGAAGATCAACAAGGATGTTCCTCCTTATGTGCTTTGCGGACGTGACCCACTTTCATATGCAGGAGTGAATATCGTCGGACTTCGCAGAAGAGGATTTACTTCAGATCAGATCCGTAACATCAAGGATATCTATGATATCATCTACAACGGCGGTACAAATGTCTCTGATTCTCTCGCAAAGATTGAAAGAGGTTTCCCTCAGTCGGAAGAAAGGGATACTATCATAGAATTTGTCAGGAATTCCAAGAGAGGTATCATCAGAGGTCTTGGCTCCGATGTAAAGGGTAATATAGACTAAGGTGATAAAGCTCCTTTCAACAGCATATTTTCCTCCGGTGTCCTATTTTGCGGCTATTGCTCAGGATATGGAGGGACTGATTAACAGGCGTGGCGACGGCAACTCTCTTGAGTTGTCGCCGTCAGTCGTTTATATTGAGGCGTGTGAGAACTTCCAGAAACAGTCATACCGCAACCGTTGCCGTTTCTATGCGGCTGACGGCGTGCAGACTCTCTCGTTCCCTATAAAGCATGAGGACGGGACGCATAAGCATCCCATAAACGAGGTGAAGGTGGATTATGCAAAGCCATGGCTTCATCAGCACAAAAGGGCTATAGAGTCCGCTTATATGACATCTGCCTATTTCGAGTATTACCGTGACGAACTCTTCGCAATTCTGGATTCACGTCCGGAGACATTGTTCGAGCTTAATATGAGGCTTATCGTTTTTTTTGTAGAAAAGATAGGACTGAAGGTGGATATCAGAACAACTGTTGATTACTCTGGCGACAGCGTGGTGATGACTGAGACTGGTCCGGTGAAGTGTGACGATCTTAGGGAAGTCATACATCCGAAGCGTTCGAATGACATCCTGGAGAGGCTTGGATTGGAAAAGCCGTATTTCCAGGTCTTTGCCCAGAAATACGGCTTCAAATCAGATCTGTCCATAATGGACCTGCTTTTCAATGAAGGCCCGGACAGTATATTATTTCTTAAACAACTGCCTAGAATCTCCAACCAAGGGTAAGGAGAACCTTCCATAGTGAATGGTCGTTCCTAATTTCAGGCGAAGGCACTTCTATGTTGTCGTCTGCGTCGAAGATGTAATCGCTGTAAGGCATGAATCTTTCGCTTGTAGTGAAGGCATATCTGCATGCCACGTCTGCGAAGAATGATTTATCCGATACGTATCCAAGTCCGAATGAGACATTCTGTCTCAATGTTACAGGAAGGTTCTTTTCGGGACTTGTCGTGAGGTTGTATCCGGCCCTGACGGCAAGTACTCTCATTGGCTTGACCTCTACTCCGGCCCTGAACATATGTGACAGACCATACTCTGACTTTATCTGTTTATTTAGCTTTTCGGCATAGTACCTCTCCTCGGCGTCCATCTTGAATTTCATCTGACCGTAATCCGCGAATTCATAGTCCGCGCTTACAACAGCAAGGTTGCCGATGGTATACGCAATACCGAAGTTGGCTCTATAAGGCGATATGACAGTATAGCTGTAATCTCCCCATGGACTGGTTGATTCGGCGTTGAACTGCGAATCGGTGAATCCGGTAGCTCCTGAATAGCACCACTGCTCGTATATATTCATTACAGATGGGGTCTGTATTGCAGCTCCAATCCTGATGCCGGCTCCAGGAGTAACCAGTACGCCTAATTTGCCGAAGTATCCGCTGCCGTCCACTTCATAGTTGTACTTGAAACGCATGTCCTTGAAGTAGGCTGTGTATTCGTTTCCCTGAGCATCCGAGAATACGTTTTCAAAATCATGCGGATCCTCTGCGGCTTCCTTGAAATATTCCAGATAGTCATATGTTAAGGATACGAGTCCGAAGCTGGCTCCTACATATATGAAGTCCGAGAAGTTGGCTGCTGCATTGAAGAGGTATTCGAATTTGTCTCCCTGGACATATCTGCCGTAGGTCTGTGCAAGTTTGCCCGGAATAGCAATGTCTCCGTTGTCGTAGAGAGCTTCGCTTGCTCCGATGAATAGATCTCCGTACTCATCGGTGGCGTATGGGGAAATCATACCGCTCTGATATCCGACCACATCTCTCCAAGGCTGGTTGTTGAAGAAGGCATCTTCCGAAGCCAGATTATCCGCAATAAGGCCGCTGGCCCCTGCTGCCATGGCTCCCATGAAACTGGTCTTGGAGTTGGTGCCGCTGGCGTAAATATCTTCATTCCATGAATTTGTCTTGTTTACAGTGAACCCGAAACTCATGTTCTTGAGGCCTGATGTCCTGTTTGTATCCCAGTTGATGCTGATTCCCATCTGAGGCAGATTCATGGCTGTGGTCCTGCTCTTCATCTGTCTCTGGAAATAAGTAAGATTTTCTCCATTGAAGGGTACTCCCTGCGTGGTGTTGCTGGAGAAAGTCAGACCTGGAGTAAGACTGAATTGGGAATATTTAGCTACTGCTGTTCCAGCAGGATTGAAAGTCGCAGATCCGAGGTCTCCGCCGAGAGCAGTGAATGCGTTGCCCATTGCTACAGTGCGTGCTGTGCCCTCATAGTTATTTTCACTGAAAAGTAATGCGTCTGCAGCTGTCTGGGCAGTTGCTTGTGCTGCTGCGAGCAAAGCTGTCGCTATTATTGTAAATGTACGTTTCATACTGTCAAATTTTAATCCCTGCTGTACATATAATTTTTTCTGCAATATTATCTTCTACGTCCTCCATTGCTGCTTCCACCACTGCGGCTGAATCCGCCGGATGAGCCTCCTGAACTGCCGGATGAGCGGTTATATGACGGCGCACTATAGCTTGATGAGCTTCGGTTATATGAGGAACTTCTGTTGTAAGTAGTGCCTCTGTTGTAGCTTCTGTCTTCCTGCGATTTGCTTTCTGTCCTGCCAGTATTGCTGTTCAGTCTGTCCCTGCTCTCAGTGAGATTCCTTGAAGATGTGGCAGATGACGACGGCTTGCGGTAGTTGGACTTGCCTGTATATCTCGATGCCGGCCTGCTTGCAGAGCCGGAAGGCTTGCTGCTTATGTTTGAAGCCCCAGAGGTAACTCTTGCCTGTGACCTCGTGTCGGATGACGGACGTCTTGTTATAGATGAAGTAGCCCTTGATGTAGATGTGCGGGTGGTCCCTATGCGGGTTCCGCTGGTACTGCTGCCTCCGCGAAGTGCACTTGTTCCGGATGCTATACCGCTGTTTCCGGTGGCTGCTCTCAGACCATGCCATCTGTCGCGTCCATGCTCCGGCCTGTCATTTCCAGGATAATGCCCTGGCCAGTGATGATGTCCCCAATGAGGATCCCAACCCCCGTACCATCCGCAATAATGATGGTGGTGATGAGGCCATCCGTAGTACCATGGGTCATACCATCCTCCATATCCGTAATACCATGGGTCGTACCATCCGGAAATATAGAAAGGGTCATACCATCCATGGTATCTCCATGGGGTGTAAGCCCATGAATTCCAGTACCATGGGTTATAATGTCTGCTCCAGTACCATGAACTTCCTATGCTATATGGGCCGTAATAGTAGCCGTAATTGTTTTCAAGGTCGTATCTCCAGTCATATGGATTCTCTCCAATTGTGACTACGGTGCCTCCGACCTTCTGGTCAAACTGGATTTTCGCAGACATGTTTTCCGGAATCATTATCGTGTCCTTCTTGTCTCCGAACAGGTATATTGCGGATTCTTTGGTCTTTTGGACAAGTTTATCTGTCTCAGCTTTCGCCTCAGCCTTTTCCTGAGAAGTCCTCATGGAAGGTGTGCTGCTGTATATTCCATCCTGAAACCTCGGAGAGTTGTCTGACGAAGCATATTGGGCCGTTGTGCCGCATGATGAAAGGATTACGGCAATGGCGATTGTCAGTGCTGAACTCTTTTTCATGTGTGTTTCTCCTATTTTATTCATAATAATTTCGTATCTTCGCAACCTGTTTGCATTTGCAATAAATGTACCGTAATATTGCGGTGTGCTTATGTGACGGCTGTGCCTGTAGTTTAGACGCTGAAAGCGCGCTCAGGTTTGCTTACAATGGCAAAAATGAATATAAAAACAATAAAAAACAATATACAATGGCAAAAGAAGTTACCAAAAGGTCAGATAACTACTCTCAGTGGTATGATAATCTGGTCGTAAAGGCTGATCTGGCAGAACGCTCTGCAGTAAGAGGATGTATGGTGATCAAGCCTTACGGATATGCGATATGGGAGAAGATGCAGGATGTGCTTGACAAGATGTTCAAGGATACAGGTCATCAGAATGCTTATTTCCCTCTTTTCATCCCGAAGTCTTTCCTCAGCCGTGAGGCGGAGCATGTCGAGGGATTTGCAAAGGAGTGTGCTGTGGTGACTCACCATAGGCTGATGGCGGATCCGAACGGAAACGGTGTGGTTGTGGATCCTTCTGCAAAGCTCGAGGAGGAACTCATCGTCCGTCCTACTTCCGAGACCATCATATGGAATACATACAAGAACTGGGTGACTTCTTGGAGAGATCTTCCGATCCTCTGCAACCAGTGGGCCAACGTTGTGCGCTGGGAGATGCGTACCCGCCTTTTCCTCCGTACTGCTGAGTTCCTCTGGCAGGAGGGTCACACCGCTCACGCTACGCGCCAGGAGGCTGAGGAGGAGACAATGAAGATGGTAAATGTGTATGCGGATTTCGCGCGTAATTATATGGGTGTGCCTGTTGTTGTGGGACACAAGAGTCCTAACGAAAGATTCGCCGGAGCTCTCGATACAATGACAATCGAGGCTCTTATGCAGGACGGAAAGGCTCTCCAGGCAGGTACATCACACTTCCTCGGACAGAACTTTGCGAAGGCATTCGACGTGATGTTCACCAACAAGGAAGGCCAGCAGGAGTATGTGTGGGCAACATCGTGGGGTGTTTCTACACGTCTTATGGGAGCGCTTATCATGGCTCATGGAGATGACAACGGTCTCGTGCTTCCTCCAAAGCTTGCTCCTATCCAGGTTGTAATGGTTCCTATTACAGGAAAGGATGAGGCTGTGAATAATGCCATCCTCGACAAGATGGAGGCATTCAAGAAGGAACTCGAAGCAAAGGGAATCAGTGTGAAGATCGATGCACGCGACACTCTTCGTCCAGGATTCAAGTTCGCGGAGTGGGAACTCAAGGGAGTTCCTGTACGTCTGGCTATGGGTGGACGCGATCTTGAGAACGGTACAGTGGAGCTTGCACGTCGTGATACCTGCGAAAAGTCTTCTCATTCTCAGGAAGGCGTTGCAGATGTTATTGCAGCTCTTCTTGAAGATATACAGGCTAATATCTACGCAAAGGCTCTCAAGTTCCGTGATGAGAGCATCCGCAAGGTGGATACATGGGAAGAATTCAAGGAGGAGATCACAAAGGGAGGCTTCCTGCTCTGCCACTGGGACGGTACTCCTGAAACTGAGGAGAAGATCAAGGAAGAGACAAAGGCTACGATCCGCTGCATTCCTGTAGACAGCGCCGTATGCGTCGAGGAAGGCAAGTGTATATATACAGGAAAGCCTTCAAGCCAGAGGGTTCTGTTTGCAATATCTTATTAATAATCGGGAACTATGAAAAATATTATTTTGATTTGCGCTGCGATGTTTGCTGCAGCCGGTGCATTTGCACAGGAGTTGACCGATGCCCAGAAGGCCGTCCTTGAGGCAGCTCAGGCATATACTGAGGCTGAACAGGTGGAAAAGAAGCCTGAAAAGAAACCGACCAACTGGACCACGAACCTCAAGACTCAGATCAATGTCGGACAGACGTCCCTGACAAACTGGGCTGCCGGCGGTGACAATACTGTCAGTCTCCAGGGTTTTGTGGACGGTAATGCGAACTGGAAGCTCAACGAGATGTTCTGGAACAACCGTCTTCAGTTGGATTACGGATTCCTCTATACATCTTCAAAGCCTATCTTCCAGAAGAACAGTGACCGTATCTACCTTGAAAGCAAATGGGGTTATAAGGCATATAAGGAAGTTCTCTACTTCTCGGCAAACTACGACTTCAAGTCTCAGTTCAGCAACACATATGACTATCCGACTCCTACAACGAAGGCGGATGGAACGGCTTTCGGTGAGAACGAGAAGCCTATACGTGAGGATTGGATTGCTTTCAAGAATCTTAAGTCAGGATTCCTTGCCCCTGCATATACAAATCTCGCGCTCGGTATTGATTACAAGCCTTTTAAGTGGCTCTCGGTTAACTTTGCCCCTATAACAGGAGGTTTCGTCATTGTGAAGGACGAGGATTTGAGGGCAAGTTACAGTATGCCTCTGAAGAAGCAGTATGAGGGTAAGACTGAAGGTGTCCCTACAGACGGATCGCAGTATGAGTCTTCAAGATTTGAGTTCGGTGCCCAGATGAAGATTGATGCGGCAGTGAATATCAACGACAACTTCAAGTACTCTACTCAGGTGGTTCTTTTCTCCGACTATCTTGACAAGCCCGAGAACCTTCGTGTGAACTGGGATAACCGTTTCGAGTGGAAGCTCGCCAAGTACTTCTCTCTGACATTCGTGACAAACCTTATCTATGATGACAAGGTTAAGATTCAGACTCCTGAAGAGGTCGAGCAGGGCATCCCTGGAAAGCAGAGGGTCCAGTTTAAGGAATCTCTTGCTTTCGGATTCACCTACACAATCGCAAACAAGAAATAATGCTCAAGCGTTTCGTTCAGAAAGTAAGCAATATGAAGGGTCCATTCCTCCTGGCGGTAAGCGGAGGAGTGGACTCTATGTGTCTTGCCTATCTGTTCCTGAAGGCTATGGGACCCGATTGCTTCTCAGTAGCCCATTGTAATTTTTCCCTTCGCGGTGAGGAAAGTGACGGTGACGAGGCATTGGTCAGGAAGTGGACAGAAGAACACGGAGTCAGGCTGCATGTTACCCGTTTTGATACGAAGTCTTTTGCCGCTTCTGAAGGAATAAGCATAGAGATGGCAGCCCGTGATCTTCGATACGGATGGTTTGCTGATCTTTGCCGTGAATATGGCTACAAGGTACTGGCAGTCGCGCATAATGCTAATGACAATGCCGAGACGCTGCTTCTGAATCTATTGCGTGGTACTGGCGTGAACGGCCTCGCCTGCATGTCTGAAATAGCTAAGCTTCCTTGCCGGGATGCTTCTGAGGTTGTGCTATACCGCCCAATGCTTGAATTTACAAGAAAACAGATAGAAGGTTATGCGTTTGCGGAGAGGATCGAGTACAGGAATGATAGTACTAATTTCTCTTCGGAATACAGACGCAATACCCTTCGTAACGATGTTTTTCCTTTTTTTGAAAAGATCAATCCCTCATTTGTCCGCACTCTGAATCGGGATATTTCATATTTCACAGCTGCTTCCGATATTGTGGAGAGGTGGTGCTGTGAGGCAGCGGAAGGAGTTGTCGATGAGTCAGGGACGGTCATTTCGGTGTCGCGTCTGAAGGCCCGGACGCATTGGGAATACCTTTTATATTATATATTGTCTCCATTTGGCTTTAATTCCCAGTCGCTGGAATCGCTTGAGGCGCTTCTCTCCTCCGAAAGAACTCTTTCCGGGAAAAGATTCGAGTCTGCGACTCATGTTCTGATTACCGGACGTGATTCTCTGAATATATTTCCCCGTAATGATGAACGTCCTGCCACTTCCCAGTCGGAACCGATAATGACCATACGTTCGGCAGGAAAATATTTCTTCAACGGCCAGTCCTTTGAAGTGGATGTCATTCCATGGACTTCGGATATGCCGCTGAAACAGCCTGACGGGGTGATTGTCATGGATGCTGACTCACTTCGTTTCCCTTTCGTATGTCGCAGATGGAGGCAGGGAGACTGGCTTATACCTCTCGGAATGAAGGGGAAAAAGAAAGTCAGCGATCTGTTCGCTGACCTTAAATATGACTTCCGTGCCAAGGAGGAAGCTATAGTTATTGTGGATGTGCAGACTCCGGGGCTTGCTGAAAAACAACATGTGTCAGGCCTTCTGGGCGCAAGGATCGATGACCGCTGCAAGATAGGACCTGACACATGCAAGGTTATTAAGATAACGCTATCGTAGCGTTATCTCATATGGCATTCTCGCAAATACTTTTCCGTAATCGGCAGCATTTATGTCTCCGAATGCATTCACGATGCTTTCGAATGGAGTTCCTGCAAACACGCTCTCTTTGCCCATGCCTAATGACTCGAGCAGGAGTTCTATTCCAGTAAGCGGCTTAGGATATTCTGCTATATTCACTTCGCTTACATCCGATACTCCTTCGATGGAGAGAGCGGCCCATGTTATGGCGTCTTCGAGAGTTCCAATCTGGTCTACGAGACCGATTTCTAGAGCTTCGGCTCCTGTCCAGACTCTTCCCTGAGCGATATTATCCACCTGAGGAACGGTCATATCTCGTCCTTCGGCTACGATTTCCGTAAACCTTCCGTAAATCTTCTCTACATTTGCCTGCATGTATGCAACCTCTTTAGGGTCAAGAGGCCTGAGGCAATTGTACATGTCTGCATGACGATTGGAGTTTACAGGTGTTATGTTTACATGAATCTTGTCGCTGAGAGTCTTGCTGAGGTCCGGTATCATGCTGAATACTCCGATGCTTCCGGTAAGAGTTGTGGCGTCTGAGAATATCTTGTCGCAACCTGCCGATATCCAGTATCCTCCTGATGCTGCATAGTCTCCATATGAAGCAACAACCGGCACTCTCTGCTGAAGAAGTCCGATTTCTGTCTTGATTTTCTCTGATGCGAGTACGCTTCCTCCTGGGGAATTGACTCGAAGGACAACAGCTTTGATTGTGCTGTCTTTTCTTACTTCCGATATGATTTTTGCGTATCTGTCGCCGGCCACTACGTTCTTGTCGTCACCGTCCATGATGTCACCGTTGGCGTAGATTACCGCGATCTTGCCCTTGGAATTCAGACTGAATGATGTCTGAAGTGATGCATAATCCTGAAGGGAAATAGTCTGGATCTCTTCTGGTTTTTCAGCCACGAACAGGTCGCAGAGCTTACCTTCAAGCTCTTCACGTGTCAGAAGCTCATCTACCAGTCCTTTATCAAGGAAATCTGTAGGGAAGTTCAGCTCGAGATTGTCAAGCATTGCATTGAGGTTATCTACAGTGATGCCTCTTGATGAGGCGATTTCCTTTGCCCAATTCTCCCAGATAGATGTGATCATGGCCTTGTTCTGTTCCATATTCTCCTTGCTGGAAGAATTTCTGACGAACATCTCGCCGGCAGATTTGTACTTGCCGTGTCTGATAAGCTGCACATTAACTCCGAGTCTGTCGAGAATATCCTTGAGGAATATCATCTGTGATGAAATACCTGTGAACATGTTCATACCTCCGTCATGGCATGTCATATAGACTTTGTCGGAAACTGACGCGAGGTAGTAGCTGCCGTTGCTGGGATTCTCGATGTATGAAACAATGGCCTTGCCGCTGTTGCGGAAGTCTGCAAGGGCCTTTCTGAATTCCTCAATCTGTGCGAATCCTCCGGTTACGCCGTCCGGCTTCATGTATATGAACTTTACTGCAGGATCCTGAGCCGCAGCCTTTATTGCACTTACTGCGCTGTAGATACCCACAGGGGATATTGTCTCTGCGTTCTGGAGCATTGTCAGCGGGTCTGCTTCGGTTGTCTGCTCAGCCAGAGCCATAGTGGACATATCTATTTTAAGGACAGCCTGTTCAGGCATCACCGGTTGGGTGTCACCCAAAGCCGCTACGGCTCCGATCATTCCAAAGAAGAGGAAGAATACCACGATACCGAATATGAGAAGTCCGGCAACTGTGGCAAGGGTCATCTTTACAAAATTTTTCATGGTGTATGTTTTAAATTTATTTTATATCTGTATTTCGCATCTGCTTCGTTGATTTTTTATGATTTGAAGCATGGCTTACACTGTGGAAATCTTCAAAGCAATCATCATTCAAAGTTATATAAAATATATTTATATAGTATAGCTCTTTGTGAAAATCGGTATAATTTTTATCTTTGCAAGTTGTGATGAAGAAGATTTTAATAAAGGTCGCTGCCGTCATGGCTTTGATATGGTACTCATTGGGTATCATAGGTTTTGATGTGCATACATGCAATGCCAGCGGACGCTCCTTTATCGCTACATTCGTAGAAGGAATCTCATGTGAAGACATTCATCCAGGCCATGGATGTGGGCATGAACATCATGACTGCACCTGCGGACATCATCATTCAGAAGAGACAGTTGTGAGCTATCCTCAACACTGCTGTACCGATGATTATCAAGCTCTGGCTATAACCGGAAGTACTTCCGATCCTTCCCGTGAATCTGGAGATTTGATCAGCTTGTGCTTTCATTGCAATGCAGACTATATATTTGCCCCTGCGCCTAAGGCATCCGTGTCTTTAGAACGTGTCTCATTGTGGCTGGATTCCAGGTTCCGGATATCCTGCAGCCAGGCCCTGCTCTCTGTCTGGCGTATCTGATTGAGACCTGCTTTGCCTTCCATCCGTGAAACGTTCGGTTCGGATACATCTCAGAACGTTACCGAATGGCAAAGACTGGATACAGGTTCATTTAATCAATCAGATCAAAAGAAATAATCATGAAACGTTTATCAATATTTTTATGTGCATTGTGCATTATGTTCCACAATGCGGCTGCACAGGATTTCCCAGTTGACACTACCGGTATTTATGGAGAGCGCACGGATAGTCTTGAAGCAGCAATCTTCGTTGACCGTCAGGCCGGCAATTTCCTCTCAAAGGGAAAGGAACTGAGGACAGAGGTAATTTCTGCTGCAGGCCTCTGCAAGATGGCATGCTGCAACCTTGCAGAGAGCTTCGAAAACTCCGCAAGTGTGACAGTCGGATATTCTGATGCCGTGACAGGAGCACGTCAGATACGCCTCCTGGGCCTTTCCGGCGTATATACCCAGATGCTTGACGAGACACGTCCTGTGATGCGTGGCCTATCGGCTCCTTTCGGGCTGTCATATGTGCCTGGTCAATGGCTCGAAAGCATTCAGATTGCCAAGGGATCATCCTCTGTCATCAACGGAGTCGAGTGCATGACGGGGCAGATCAACATGGAGCACCGCAAGCCGACAGACGAAAAACCGCTGTTCATCAATGCTGCCGTCATGAGCGACAGCAAGATGGACTTCAATATCGCTTCCTCTCTTCAGATGGGATATAACTGGAGCACCGTGATCCTTGGTCATGTGTCAGGAAATCTTTACACTCATGACATGAACTCTGACGGCTTCCTTGATGAGCCGATGATGCTTCAGTTCAATCTTGCTAACCGCTGGCTCTATCAGGCCGATAACGGCATTCAGGTGCGTTTTGGAGTGAGAGCTCTCCAGGATGCCCGCCTCGGAGGTCAGGTGCTGAAGGATGCCGATGGCAGGGAAGTGATATATGACTACAAATCATATACTCTTCAGAATACGGACAATGTCGATCCGTGGGGCTCGGATATATTCAATCGCTCTATCAACGGATATGTGAAGGTGGGTGTCCCTCTCAATGAAGACAATTCACAGAACATAGCGCTGATTGCCGACTATGCCTACCAGGATATGGACTCGTATTTCGGCTCTACAAAATATATTGCAGGACAGCATTCTGCATTTGCTAATCTTCTGTATCAGAATGTAATAAGCGACTCACACAGATTCACTCTCGGACTTAACGGTACATTCGACAGATATGATGAAGATTTCCGCAGGCAGGTTGTGCTTCAGGATGTGGATTTCAATACTGTCACAGACCTTATGAATGCTGGCGCATTCGGAGAATATACCTATCATTATGGCGAGAAGGTGACTGCTATCGCCGGACTTCGTGGTGACTGGTTCCACGGACATGGCTTCAACGTGTCTCCACGTGTTACTCTTAAGTACATGCCTATCGATGAAATAGTCATAAGGGCGAACGGAGGACGCGGACTCAGGTATTCTACACCTCTTGTGGACAATATCGGAGTGTTCTCTACCGGAAAGCAGTTCAAGGGTTCATACGACAGCCATATTCTTGAAGATGCATGGACTGTAGGAGGAAACATTACTTATTATATGCCTTTCGGCGCATCTTCGAACACATATCTCAGCTTTGACTATTTCAGGACTCAGTTCGGGCAGCAGATGGTGGTGGATTATGAAAGGAATCCAGGTGAAATTTGGTTCTATCCTCTTGATGGAAAACGTTCATACACTGATAATTATCAGGTGGATTTCTCTGTGGATCCATTCGAGGGCTTTAATGTGACCGCTACATTCCGTTATACCAACGCCATGATTGAACTCGAGGGCAAGGGACTTGTCGAGAAGCCGATGACAGGTCGATACAAAGGTGTGCTTAACCTTCAGTACGCCACCCGCCTGAATAAATGGATATTTGACTTCACCGCATCAATGAACGGTCCTTGCCGTGTGTATGAGTTCATGAAGGACATGGATGGCATAACAGAGCGGAACGGTAAATATTATTCTCCGGTATATCCTCTGCTATATGCTCAGATAACCCGTCGTTTCAAGGGATGGGATGTGTATGTGGGTGCTGAAAATCTCACCAACTTCACTCAGAAGAATCCTATTGTAGGAGGTGACAATCCTCGTCAGGCTTCGTTTGATGCAAGCTGCATATGGGGACCTCTAATGGGTATAAAGGCCCATGTCGGTTTCCGTTTCACTCTTTGGAAGAAGGCTTAGCCGATTTGAAATGGCGTTTGACGCAAATCGAATAATATTTAAAAGAAAATTAGATTAACTTTGTATACTATGAAAAGAATATTTGTTATCATTATTGCAGCTATGGCTGCTTTCTCAGCAGAGGCTGCCCAGGCAAATGCATCAGACCCGCAGGCACAGGAGGCTACCATTACGCCAAGGAACAAAAGGCATGCACAGAAGAAACAGAAGGATATCCGTGAAGTCACTTTCAGGGTCCATCTTCATTGTGCGAACTGCGTGAAGAAGGTGGAGGAAAATATCGCTTTTGAGAAGGGTGTGAAGGACCTTAAGGTGTCGCTTGAACACCAGACAGTATATATAAAGTATGATGCTTCAAAGACTTCTGAAGAGAATCTGAAGAAGGCTATTGTGGAACTCGGCTATCCGGTCGAAGGCGTTGTGGCTCCCGGTGAGGAGTGCAACCACGAGCATCATCATGGCCATCAGCATAAACACTAAGAATAAACCGGTACCGATGCCGGAATTATAACCCTGAATATTATGTACGAAATCAGAACCAAGGAAATGCTCACGCCGACAATCTGCCGGATGAAGGTGTATGCGCCGCGTCTTGCCGCATCTGCTCTCCCCGGACAGTTCCTTATCGTGCGTGCAACTGAAAACGGAGAACGTATTCCACTGACTGTCAGTGATTATGATAAGGCTGAAGGCACTGTTACAATAGTGACTCAGCAAATTGGAGCATCATCTTCGGAAATCATATCATTTGAGGAAGGGGAGGCTTTTGCAGATGTGGTAGGTCCTCTTGGTATACCTTCGGATTTTACAGAGATGTCTGAAGAAGAACTAAAAGGGAGGAGATATATCTTCATCGCCGGAGGTGTGGGCACTGCGCCTGTATACCCACAGGTGAAGTGGCTGCACGAACATGGCGTGGCCGTAGATGTAATCGTTGGAGCCAAGACCAAAGACCTTGTTATTTATAAGGAAGAGATGGAGGCAGTCTGTGATAATCTTTATCTCTGTACTGATGACGGTTCGGCCGGCTTCAAGGGTCTCGTTACTGCAATGCTTGAAAAGCTTGTTGTGGAGGAAGGAAAGAAGTATGACCAGGCTGTAGCTATCGGACCTATGATCATGATGAAGTTCGCTACCCTTACATGTAAGAAACTGGAACTTCCTGTAATCGTCAGTCTGAATACTTTGATGGTGGACGGTACCGGAATGTGCGGGGCATGCCGCGTGACCGTTGCCGGAAAGACTCGCTTCGCTTGTGTGGAAGGACCGGAATTCAACGGATATGATGTGGATTTCGATGAGGCAATGCGCCGTCAGGGAATGTATAAGGCTGAGGAAGTCGAGGCTAATGAACATCACACTTGTAGAATAGGGAGGGGAAAATAATGGCAAACAGGATTCCAAGAGTGCCTGTCAGAGAACAGGATCCTAAGGTACGTGCTACCAATTTCGAAGAAGTATGCTACGGATATAATGTGGAAGAGGCTCAGCTCGAGGCGTCAAGATGTCTTAACTGCAAGAATCCGCGCTGCGTGGCTGCCTGCCCTGTAAGCGTGAAGATTCCGGAGTTTATCGCAAAGGTTGCTGAGGGTGATTTCACTGCAGCGGCAGCTGTGATTGCTCAGGATTCCTCTCTGCCTGCAATCTGCGGACGTGTTTGTCCACAGGAAACACAGTGTGAGGGAAGTTGCATCCTTGGCATCAAGAGTGAACCGGTGGCTATCGGAAAACTTGAAAGATTCGTAGCTGACTGGAATCGTCAGAATGGCGGTGTTGCTATCGAGGCCGTTCCTTCAAACGGGCATAAGATTGCAGTGATCGGTAGTGGTCCAGCTGGTCTGGCCTGTGCATCCGACCTTGCCAAACTCGGTTATGAGGTAACAATATTCGAGGCTCTTCATCGCGCCGGTGGCGTTCTCGTGTATGGTATCCCCGAGTTCCGTCTTCCTAAGGATGAAGTTGTGGAAGCGGAAATCAATGCTGTGAAGGCCCTTGGGGTGAAGATAGAAACGAATGTTGTAGCAGGAAGGACCGTTAAAATCGATGATCTTCTTGATAAGGAAGGATTTGATGCAGTGTTCGTCGGCTCTGGTGCAGGACTGCCTAAGTTTATGGGTATTCCTGGCGAGAACCTCAATGGTGTCTGCTCTGCGAATGAGTTCCTGACACGCAACAACCTCATGAAAGCCTATCGCTCCGACTATATGACTCCTATCCATGCTGGAAAGAAAGTGGTTGTCGTAGGTGGAGGTAATGTGGCTATGGACGCTGCCCGTACTGCTCTTCGCCTTGGCGCTGAGACTACTATCGTATATCGCCGTACCGAGAATGAACTTCCTGCGCGTCGGGAGGAGGTGCACCATGCTAAGGAGGAAGGTATTCAGTTCGCTATGCTTACTAATCCTGTGGAGATCCTTGGAGACGAAAAAGGTTGGGTACGTGCAGTCAAGTGCATACGCATGGAGCTCGGCGAGCCGGATGAAAGCGGACGCCGCAGCCCTGTGGCTGTGCCTGGCTCTGAATTCGAGATTGAGACAGAGACCGTGATCATGTCGCTCGGAACATCTCCGAATCCTCTGATTGCAAGGACTACTGCGGGACTGGAGACGAACCGTCGTGGATGTCTTGTCGCAGATGAGAATGGTGCCACCACGCGTGAGGGAGTTTTTGCTGGCGGAGATGCCGTGACAGGTGCTGCGACTGTGATTCTTGCGATGGGGGCAGGACGAAAGGCTGCTGCCGCAATACATGAGTATGTGCAGTCGAAGGAGGCTTAACGTCTTCTGAGTGATGCTGTAGGAATAAGAGCTATAAGATAGCCTATCAATGCAACTCCTACAGCAGTGATCAGAATATCGGACCAAGATAATATTATAGGATATGCCTGGACAACGAAATGTCCGGGCATTTTTATGAACCCGAAGTGCTGCTGGAGAAGTGAGAATCCTATGCCCGATATCATGCCTGCTGCCAGACCTGAAAGCGAAATCATCCATCCTTCCAGAATGAATATGCGTCTGATGAGGCTTTCTCCTGCTCCCATACTGCGGAGCGTCATGATGTCTTCACGCTTCTCTATCATCAGCATGGTAAGGCTTCCGAATATATTGAATGCTATGATGATGATGACGAATATGAGAATCATATAAATGGCCATCTTCTCGTATTTCATCATTTTGTATAGTGACTCATTCTGCTGGAATCTGTTGCGCACCTTGAAGTCAGGGCCAAGACGTGAAGCTATTTCTTCCTGAAGTTTCTGCTGGTCCTTTGCTGATGTTCCATCCATGGTCCTGATCTCTACAGCGGATACTTCATCCTTGTATTCGAGAAGCTCACGCATCTGCTCGATCGGGAGGATGATAAGATCATGATCTATGTCGCTGTTCACGCTGAACAGACATGACGGCCAGATATTGATACTTTCGATGGAGGCGGCTGGATTGGCCATGGATATACGTCGTGTTCGTGATGGGTAGTATATCTCGATAGGGGACAGGAAGTGGGTTCTGATTCCCATCTCATGTGCGAGCCCTGCTCCGACAGCTGCCATCGGGATATCTCCCTTATGCAGCTTGAATTCCCCTTCCTTGATATGGTTGTGGATAGGGGATTCTTCTTCGTATATCCAGTCCACGCCCTTTGCTTTGGCCAGGCTCTGCTTACCGTCGTAATTGATGAAGACCTGTTCCTGAAGCACGCAGCACATGTTCTTTATTGCAGGCTGTTCGTAGATCCAGTCATATGTCTTTCCTTCAGGGACGAAAGTCTTTCCTGTGACCGGGGTTATCATAAGATCGGGCTCGACATTGCTCATCAGCGACCTGACAAGCGAGTCGAACCCGTTATAAACTGAAAGAATGATGATCAGGGCAGCCGTTCCTATAGCCATACCGATGGCGCTTATCGCCGAAATTATATTGATCACATTGTGTGACTTCTTGGCGAAAAGATAACGTTTTGCTATAAACGGCGCTAATCTCATCTAAGGTTTTACTACTTCTTTAATAATTCCTCGATGTGCTCCACGTAGTCAAGGGAACTGTCGAGTAGGAATGCTATCTCAGGAACTATGCGAAGTTGCTTGCCCATCTTGTGACCGAGCTCTCCACGAAGTGCCTTGCAGTTCTCCTGAAGTACCTCCATCACAGCCTCGGCCTTGTCTGAAGGGAAGATGCTGACATATATCTTTGCTACAGAGAGGTCCGGGCTGATCTTTACTCCGCTTACAGACACAAGCGCACCGCCGAAAGCCGCCATGCCCTTGCTGCGGATAATTTCCGCCATAACCTTCTGTATTTCCTTGGCAACCTTCAGCTGCCTTGTCGTCTCTGTATTCTTTTCCATATTGTATTTCTTTAAACTTTATTATTAAAATAGCTTTTAAACTACCAAGATAGAGTGGTGATGTATGTAGGTGACATGCCACCCCCCCCGGCTAGGGGGGTGCCTGCGGAGCAGGCGGGGGTCACCGGAATACATTCCCTCTCTATCTGAGTATTATGCAATTTTAATGATAAAGTAATTCTTCTTACCCTTCTGAGCGAGGATATACTTGCCGTTGATGAACGATTCGCTTCCGATCTGGGCATTGATGTCAGTTGCCTTCTCCTTGTTGATGCTCACGCCGTTGGCCTGAATCATCTTGCGGCACTCGCCCTTTGATGGGAATACCTGTGACTCTGCTGCAAGCAGGTCGATAATGCCGATAGGGAATTTCTCTGCCGGAACCTCGAATGTAGGCACTCCGTCAAATACCGCAAGGAATGTCTTCTCGTCAAGATTCATCAGAGCATCCTTTGTCGCATTGCCGAAAAGCATTTGTGAAGCTGCAACCGCGTTCTCGTATTCTGCCGCTCCGTGTACCATGGTGGTAACTTCCTTTGCAAGGAGCTTCTGGAGTTCGCGGCGCTCAGGAGCCTCTGCATGAGCGGCAATCGCGCTGTCGATTTCCTCCTTGCTCAACATTGTGAAGATCTTGATGTACTTCTCTGCGTCAGAGTCTGATACGTTAAGCCAGAACTGGTAGAACTGGTAAGGTGACGTGCGCTCAGGGTCGAGCCAGATATTGCCCTTCTCTGTCTTTCCGAATTTGCCGCCGTCTGCCTTGGTGATCAGCGGACATGTGAGTGCGAAAGCCTCCTTGCCGAGGATACGGCGGATAAGCTCCGAACCTGTGGTGATGTTGCCCCACTGATCTGCTCCACCCATCTGGAGAGTACAGCCCTTATGCTCATAGAGATAGAGGAAGTCATATCCCTGAAGGAGCTGGTAGGTGAACTCTGTGAAAGACATACCGTCACGAGCCTCTCCCGAAAGTCTCTTCTTCACCGAGTCCTTGGCCATCATGTAATTCACAGTGATGTGCTTTCCGATCTCGCGTGCGAAATCCAGGAATGTGAAGTTCTTCATCCAATCGTAGTTGTTTACGAGCTCTGCCTTGTTGGATGCCTCTGACTCGAAGTCGAGGAATTTGCTGAGCTGTGCTTTAATGCATGCAACGTTGTGGTTGAGGGTAGCTTCGTCGAGAAGGTTTCTTTCCTGTGACTTCATCGATGGGTCTCCGATCATTCCGGTCGCACCTCCTACCAGGGCTATTGGCTTGTGGCCGCAGTTCTGGAAATGCTTCAGGATCATGATGCTGACCATATGTCCGATATGGAGGGAGTCTGCAGTCGGGTCGATGCCGACATACGCTGCAGTCGATCCTTCCATAAGCTTTTCCTCTGTACCCGGCATGATATCCTGGATCATGCCTCTCCATCTGAGTTCCTCTACAAAATTCTTCATGATATATATTCTTTATTTATTTTCCGTTTGCAACCCACAAAGATAATGATTTTAAATGAGTTTGTCTACCAAAAGTGAGTTTTCCTGGACAAATGAAGAACCCGGACTGTTCAGCCCGGGTTCTTATCTCTTACCATCTGTCCTCAGATGATACTGTCAGTTTCTTGCGGCCGCGACGACGGCGAGCTGCCAAAACGCGACGTCCGTTAGGAGTCGACATGCGCTCGCGGAAACCGTGTTTGTTGCGACGCTTGCGCTGTGATGGTTGGAATGTTCTTTTCATATCTAGATATTTTTATATTTTCCTACAAAATTGGGAGTGCAAAGGTAGTACTTTTGATTTTAAATGCAAAATTTTATTGAATTTTCTTCTATCTTTCTATATATATTACATACTTGGTCTCGAAAAACGGGTCATCTGTCCACGAAGATAT
>JBGVQX010000033.1:0-4876 GCA_045127905.1 Candidatus Cryptobacteroides sp. | reverse complement strand
CTCATGTTGAAAGAAATGTGCTAAAAGCTTAGAATTATGAACGGATTAAGAAATTTTGTAGATAAGATCAAGCCGACCTTTGAGAAAGGCGGCAAGCTCGGATTCCTTCATTCGACATTCGACGCTTTTGAGACATTCCTCTTCGTCCCTAACACTGTGACCAGGAGTGGTGCACACGTAAGGGACTGCGTCGATCTGAAGAGAGTCATGATTATGGTGGTGCTCGCCCTCGTTCCTGCAATGCTTTTCGGTATCTGGAACACAGGTTACCAGCACAGCCTTGCATTCGGTCTCGAGTGGGGCTTCTGGGACATCGTTCTTTACGGTCTCATCAAGGTGCTTCCTCTCTATATAGTATCATACCTCGTAGGTCTCGGCATCGAGTTCGTTTCTGCCCAGATCCAGGGACATGAAGTGAACGAAGGATACCTCGTTTCAGGTATGCTCATTCCGCTTATCGTTCCGGTTGACGTTCCTCTCTGGATGCTCGCCATCGCTGTTGCATTTGCAGTAATCATCGGCAAGGAAGTATTCGGCGGCACTGGTATGAACATCTGGAACCCTGCACTTCTCACCCGTGCATTCCTCTTCTTCTCATATCCGAGCAAGATGTCAGGAGATGCAGTCTGGGTAGGTGGCCTTGAAAAGAACGCAGCCCAGGTAGTAGACGGATTCACCGGAGCCACACCTCTTGCAGCGCCTTCTATCGATGGCCTCAACTCTGCAGGCTACAGCCTTTGTGAGATGATCATCGGTACCATTCCGGGATCAGTTGGTGAGACATCAGTAATCGCTATCCTCCTCGGAGCTATTCTCCTTATCTGGACAGGCGTAGCAAGCTGGAAGATAATGTTCTCATCTGTTGTCGGAGGTCTTGCAATCGGTTACCTCGGATACGCCATCGGAGCTACCGACCTTCCAGGCTACTATCAGCTTGTGATGGGAGGCTTCCTCTTCGGTACCGTATTCATGGCAACAGACCCTGTGACTTCGGCTCAGACAGAGTGCGGCAAGTGGATCTACGGATTCCTCATCGGTGCACTGGCAGTTACAGTACGTATCTGGAACCCTGGTTATCCTGAAGGAATGATGCTTGCCATCCTCCTGATGAACACATTCGCACCGCTCATCGACCACTATGTGATCGAAGGTTCAATCAAGAGAAGAGCAAAGAAGGTAAAAATCGCTTAATATATATAAAGGTATGAATACAAACAGTAATACATATACAGTAATATATTCGATTATCCTCGTTGTGATAGTCGCTGCGGTTCTTGCCTTCGCGGCAATGTTCCTCAAGCCTATGCAGGACGCTAACGTAAAGAAAGACACCATAGGTCAGATTCTTACCGCAGCAACTGTAGAGGGCGAAGACATCCTCGCTACTTATCAGCAGGAAATCGAAAAGGCAATCCTCGTGGACATCAATGGCGAGGAAGTAGGCACACTCAACGTAGAAGATTGCGAGGTTTACGGCAACTCAGACCTCAAGAGACAGATTGCAGCAGAGCAGAAGGCTCTTCCTGTATATATCTTCAAGAACGGCATTACAGTAGTTCCTTGCTACGGTGCTGGACTTTGGGGACCTATCTGGGGTTATGTAGGATTCGACAAGGATCTCAAGACAATCAAGGCTGTACGTTTCGGCCACAAGGGAGAGACTCCAGGTCTCGGCGCAAAGATCGCTGACGAGCCTTGGTTTGCCGAGGCATTTGTAGGCAAGACTGTCGGTGAGGGAGAAATCCTCTTCGAGGTTGCAAAGCCAGCTAACCGTCAGACTGAGAACAACGGTGTTGACGCCATTTCAGGTGCAACAATCACATCTCAGGCCCTTGGAAAGACTCTCAACCAGTGGTTCGGATTCTACCAGAACTATTTCGCAAAGAACGGCATCACCGCTGAAGAAGTTGTTGACGCGCTCATCAACGAAGCCGGCGAACTTGAGCCTGTTACAGAAGTTGAACCAGCTAATACAGTGGAGGAATAAGACATGGCAAATTTTGATTTCAAGGAAACATTCCTGAACCCGATATTCAAGGGCAACCCTATCTCCGTCCTTGTCCTCGGTATCTGTTCCTCACTCGCAGTAACAGTACAGTTGAAGGGCGCATTTGTAATGGGACTTTCAGTGATCATAGTTACAGGTCTTTCAAGCCTTGTATGTTCATTGCTCAGAAATACCATTCCTAACCGTATCCGTATCATCGTGCAGCTCGTTGTGGTTGCCATGATGGTTATTCTTGTGGACCAGGTGCTCAAGGCATATGCATACAGCGTCAGCAAGACCCTCTCAGTATATATCGGCCTTATCATCACCAACTGTATCGTGATGGGACGTATAGAGGCTTATGCTCTCGGCAACAAGCCATTTGCATCACTCATGGACGGTCTGGGAAATGGTCTCGGATATGCAATGATCCTCGTGATCGTAGCCTTCTTCCGTGAGCTCCTCGGCAGCGGTACCCTTTTCGGGTTCCAGGTGATCCCTCAGGCAGTATACGATTTCGGTTACGTAAACAACGGTCTTATGATCCTCCCTCCAATGGCGCTCATCCTTCTCGGATGCATCATCTGGGTACAGAGATCTGTTCAGAAGGACCTTCAGGAAAAATAACACATAACTAAAGAATACTATGGCAGATTATATTAGCTTATTTGTAAAGTCGATTTTCATCGACAATATGATATTCGCCTACTTCCTTGGTATGTGTTCATACCTGGCGGTATCAAAGAATGTGAAGACAGCAAACGGACTCGGTATTGCCGTTATCGCCGTACTTCTGATCACACTTCCCGTGAACTATCTCCTCAATGAGTATATCCTCAAGCCAGGAGCACTCGTATGGATGGGAGAGGAATATGCAAACGTAGACCTCAGCTTCCTCAGCTTCATCATCTTCATCGCTGTCATTGCAGCTATCGTACAGATCGTGGAGATGGTAGTAGAGAAGTTCCTCCCGAACCTCTACTCACAGCTTGGAATCTTCCTTCCGCTGATCGCCGTTAACTGCGCGATCCTCGGAGGCTCGCTCTTCATGCAGGAGAGAGATTTCGTAAGCTTCGGTGAGCCTGTTGTCTATGCCCTCGGTTCAGGTATCGGCTGGTGGCTTGCGATCGTAGCTCTTGCAGCTATCCGCGAGAAGCTTTCTTACTCTCACGTACCTGCACCGCTCAAGGGCCTCGGCATCACATTCATCACCGTAGGTCTCATGGGTATTGCATTCATGACATTCATGGGTATTCAGCTTTAATTATAGGAGGATAAGACTATGACGCAAACAATATTATTCGCTGTGATCGTCTTCGTGATCGTCACACTCATCCTGGTTGCGCTTCTCCTCTTCATCAAGACGAAGCTTACACCATCAGGAACAGTAAAAATCAACATCAACGAGGGAAGCAAGATTGTGGAGGTAACTCCAGGAGGCAACCTTCTCTCTACACTCGCAGAGCAGAAGATCTTCCTTCCATCAGCATGTGGTGGCAAGGGTGCATGCGGCCAGTGCAAGTGCCGCGTGACTGAAGGTGGTGGAGAAATCCTCCCTACCGAGGTCGGATTCTTCAACCGCAAGCAGATCGCCGCTAACTGGCGTCTGGGCTGCCAGGTGAAGATCAAGGAAGACATGTCAATCGAAGTACCTGCTTCAGCTCTCAGCGTGAAGAAGTGGGAGTGCGAGGTTGTTTCAAACCACAACGTAGCTACCTTCATCAAGGAATTTGTGGTCAAGCTCCCAGAGGGAGAACACCTCAACTTCCAGTCAGGTGGATATATCCAGATCGACGTGCCTGCAGTTACAGTAGATTATAAGGATATCGACGTAGATCCTCAGTATCAGGAGGATTGGGAGAAGATGGGTCTCAGAACTCTCAAGATGGTGAACCCAACTCCAACCGTACGTGCATACTCTATGGCCTGCTACCCTGCTGAGGGTGATATCATCAAGCTCAACGTACGTATCGCAACCCCTCCATTCGACAGGGCTGCCGGCAAGTGGGTGGATGTAAACCCTGGTATATGTTCTTCATATATCTACTCTCTCAAACCGGGCGACAAGATAACCATCTCAGGTCCTTACGGTGAGTTCTTCCTTCCAAAGGATCTTCCTGCAGACCAGGAGCTCATCTTCGTAGGTGGTGGTGCAGGTATGGCTCCTATGCGAAGCCACATCATGCATTTGTTCCACACAGAAAAGACTAACCGCAAGGTTAACTTCTTCTATGGAGCACGCGCCCTTAAGGAGGCATTCTACCTCGATGACTATCACGCAATTGAGAAGGAGTTCCCTAACTTCAAGTTCCACCTCGCACTCGACAGACCGGATCCTGAGGCTGATGCAGCAGGTGTACCATATGTTGCTGGTTTCGTACACAACGTAATGTTCGAGACTTACCTCAAGCAGCACGAGGCACCAGAGGATGCACTCTACCTCATGTGCGGCCCGCCTATGATGGTCGGAGCTGTTGTTAAGCTCCTCGACTCACTCGGAGTACCGCCGGAGAACATTCTCTACGACAACTTCGGAGCATAATTATAAAGGGGATGACTAAGGTCATCTCCTTTTTCATTTATATTTATTTAACCGGGAGGATGATAGCAAAAGGCTATTGTGTATGCTCTGAAGTGGCGGTAGGGTAAGTTTGGATGGCGTGGCCGCCCGTGGCCTCGTGAACGGGAGGTCGTGAGCGATTAGCAAATAGTCCTGTGGACTGTTTGCAGTGAACAGACGACGAAGTCGTGGGTATTCTAAGACTTTTCCAAGAGATTTCTTAACTTTTTTGGGATTTTTGCGGATAGTTTTAGTCGCTATAGTTCAGAGCATGCTGCAGCATCAGTCGGGAATAAGGATAATGCGACACATCGAGTTCCCTATTCCCG
>JBGVQX010000032.1:0-19410 GCA_045127905.1 Candidatus Cryptobacteroides sp. | reverse complement strand
TCCGAGCACTTTTCAACGTAAACCGGTTCGGTCCTCCATCTCCTGTTACGGAGACTTCAACCTGGCCATGGGTAGATCACTAGGTTTCGCGTCTGCTCCGTCCGACTGAACGCCCTGTTCAGACTCGCTCTCGCTTCGGCTTACGTTCCTGAAGAACTTAACCTCGCCGGACAGAAGCAACTCGTAGGCTCATTATGCAAAAGGCACGCTGTCGCCTCTCGGCTCCAACCGCTTGTAAACGGACGGTTTCAGGTTCTATTTCACTCCCCTGCTCGGGGTGCTTCCCACCTTTCCTTCACAGTACTGGTTCACTATCGGTCTTCTGGGAGTATTTAGCCTTGCGGGATGGTCCCCGCGGATTCAGACAGGATTTCACGTGTCCCGCCCTACTCAGGTGCCCCTCGCGTATCATCACACTTACCTGTACCGGACTATCACCGTCTTTGGTCGAACTTTCCAGAACGTTCCAGTTCATGTAATGATAACTAATGAGAGGTCCTACAACCCCGACATTGCCGTAACAACACCGGTTTGGGCTATTCCCCGTTCGATCGCCACTACTAAGGGAATCGATAATTTCTTTCTCTTCCTAGGGGTACTGAGATGTTTCAGTTCCCCCCGTTCGCTCCAGCATAGCTGGTGACATGTCTTCAACATGCCGGGTTGCCCCATTCGGATATCTCCGGATCAAAACCTGTTTGCAGTTCCCCGGAGCTTAACGCAGCTTACCACGTCCTTCATCGCCTCCAGAAGCCTAGGCATCCACCGTCCGCTCTTGTAACCTTCTCTCTGTTCGTATTTCGAATTTGAATGAATCACAAGAACTGATGATTTAACACTTTGTTCTCATTTACTCGTTGCCTTGAAATTGCAGTCCACAACATCTACGATTGACTCTCTATCTTTCGTTACTCGTTACAGACTATTTAATTTCATCTTCTAACTTTACCTCGTTATCTTTTCTCAAACTTGTCAATGAACTTGCCGTTATTTCTCAAACGGGCTGCAAAGATACGCACTTTTTCTTTACCTGCAAATTTTTCTGCACTTTTTTTTGATTTTTTTAGTAAAAATCTACAAAACACAGCAAAAACCTGACTGACGGTCACGAAATCTATGCAACACACTTATGCATATTACCCTCGGCAATGAGGCTTAAACAATATAAAAGAATATAAGCACCATCTGCACCAGAATTATCGCAGGCAATCCATATCGAAATTTCTTATGAAGAGTCTTATGATGCCAGACCTTCATCCCAATCCAGGCACCGACACTCCCGCCCAAAACAGCCGTCATCAGCAGGAATGCCTCGGGTATCCTCCTCCACCCTTTCTTCGCCTTCCACTTATCGACTCCAAAAAGAACGAAAGCACAGAGATTCACAGCAATTATATAATATATAGGTACCATTTAGCCCGATTGTTTTCAAACAACCGTAAATATAATGAAAATTTATCGTTATTTTTGTGATTCAGGGCGATGGTGCATATCGCTCCGATATAAAAACCTAATACCTATTATATAATGGAAGACAAAAAGACACAATTGCCGGAGAATGCACAGAGGGAGCTGAAACCGGGAGAGGAGTATCAGCCGCTGCTGTCTCCTCAGAAGAATTACCCAGAGGTTACTCCATGGTCCGTGACTCTAGGTATAATCATGACTGTGATATTCTCGGCCGCAGCTGCCTATCTCGGGCTCAAGGTCGGACAGGTATTCGAGGCTGCTATTCCTATCGCCATCATTGCAGTGGGAATGTCCAGTGCCCTCGGCCGCAAGAACGCCCTGGGAGAAAATGTAATGATCCAGTCAATCGGATCCTGCTCCGGAGCCATCGTGGCGGGTGCAATATTCACTCTTCCGGCACTGTTCATCCTTCAGGACAAGTATCCGGAACTTACGGTAAACTTCACCAAGGTATTCTTCTCGTCTCTGCTGGGAGGCATCCTCGGCATACTTTTCCTGATACCGTTCAGAAAGTATTTCGTGAAGGAGCAGCACGGAAAGTATCCTTTCCCTGAAGCAACAGCAACTACACAGGTGCTTGTAAGCGGAGAAGGCGGAGGAAAGGGAGCAAAAACCCTGCTGATAAGCGGTCTCATCGGAGGTCTCTATGACTTCATCGTTTCCACCTTTGGTCTTTGGGGCGAGACCCTTACCACCAAGATACTCCCTTGGGGAGAGGCTATAGCCGAAAAAGCCAAGGTACTCCTGAAAGTAAACACAGGAGCCGCTGTACTCGGACTCGGATATATAGTAGGTCTCAAATATGCATTCATCATCTGCTGCGGAAGTTTCCTCGTATGGCTGGTGATAATCCCACTTATGAACCTTATCTGGGGCGGCCAGGTCATTGACCTTATGAATACAGGCGTAACCCTTACCATAGGAGAAATGTCTCCTGACCAGATTTTCAAGGATTATGCAAGACATATCGGTATCGGAGGCATCGCAACAGCCGGAATCATAGGTATCGTCAAGTCATTCGGAGTCATAAAGTCTGCACTGGGTCTTGCAGCAAGCGAGTTCAGCAGAAAGAAAAGCGGAGCCGAGGCTGAAGTAATCAGAACCCAGAGAGACCTATCGATGAAGATCGTTGTGATCGGAATCGTAATTACCCTCGCAGTCGTATTCGGTTTCTTTGCAATCGGAGTAGTGGACAACATCTGGCATGCAGTCGTAGGTGTGCTCATAGTCGGAATAATCGCATTTCTCTTTACAACCGTTGCTGCCAATGCAATCGCGATCGTAGGCTCGAATCCTGTCAGCGGAATGACCCTCATGACACTGATTCTTGCTTCGATCATAATGGTAGCAGTCGGCCTTAACGGCACAGCTGGCATGACAGCAGCCTTGATTATCGGAGGAGTTGTCTGCACAGCGCTTTCAGTTGCCGGAGCATTCATCACCGACCTCAAGATCGGATATTGGATCGGCAGCACACCAAAGAAGCAGGAAAGCTGGAAATTCCTTGGAACCCTTGTGGCAGCCGCTACCGTAGGAGGCGTAATGCTGGTGCTCAACAAGACATATGGATTCACAGGAGAAGGCGCTCTTGTGGCCCCTCAGGCCAATGCGATGGCTGCAGTGATAGAGCCAATGATGAACGGAGGAAGCGCTCCATGGCTGCTGTATGGCATTGGTGCAGTGATCGCTCTCGTTCTGACATACTTCAAGGTACCTGCTCTTCCATTCGCACTCGGCATGTTCATTCCTATCGACCTTAACATGCCTATGCTCATCGGTGGAGCCGTCTCATGGTATGTAGGAAGCCGCAGCAAGGACCAGGATCTCAACAACGAACGCACCGAGAAAGGCACGCTCATTGCTTCAGGATTTATTGCCGGTGGTGCTCTCATGGGAGTAGTAAGCGCAATCCTGAGATTTGCGGAAGTGGATATGTTCATGAAGCCATCGCCATGGACAGAGCCTGTTGCCATCATACCTTATGCCGCAATTATCATCTACATGATATATGCAGCTTTAAAGACAAGAAAATAAGACTTTCAGATGACAGGGATTTTAGGAGCATTGATATTGACACTCGCCGCAGGTGCCGCTACGGGCATCGGCGGAGCTCTCGTGCTCTTCAAGAAGAAACTGAGCAGCAACTTCCTGGCTGGGGCATTAGGACTGAGCGCAGGAGTGATGATATTCATTTCGCTGGCCGAACTATATCCGGAGGCTCAAACTGAAATCATGTCCACCGGCTCCATTACACATGGAGAAGCCCTTGTACTAATTGCTTTCTTCGTCGGAATGGGCATCATAACACTTATTGACTTCCTGATTCCCGAATACGAGAACCCCCATGAGGCATCCGGACTTTCGCTTGATGCAAAAACTCCGGCCGTGGGCATGCTGGAGCATACCGGAAACGAAAAGGCACTGCATAGACTCGGCATCATGTCGGCTCTGGCAATAGCAATCCATAACTTTCCGGAAGGAATCGCTACATTCATCGGAGCCCTCAATGATCCTCAGATGGGAGCCGGTATTACATTCGCCATAGCCATCCATAACATTCCGGAGGGGATCGCCATAGCGATACCGATATATTACGCCACCAGAAGCAAGGGTAAAGCACTGCTCTACGCAACCCTTTCCGGACTCAGCGAAGTCCTCGGAGCCCTGCTGTGTCTTGCAGCGACTGCAATATTCGGAGTGGAGCTAACTGGCGGAGGACCTGTGTTCCCGCTCATTCTGGCAGCCGTGGCAGGCATCATGATATACATCTCTCTGGACGAACTGCTTCCTACTGCCGAAAAATACGGCAAGCACCATATAGCAATAGCCGGCGTTGTGGGCGGCATGGCAATCATGGGAGTCAGCCTGCTGATACTTTAACCGTAGCCATCCGTAAATATCAGGTATTTTACGGACAAAGGACAGAAAACAAGACAATATAAAACAAGATTATATGGAAAATATTTTAGACAGATTTTTAAGGTACGTCTCTGTGGATACCAAGGCTGACCCGGAGTCAGAGTCGCAGCCAAGTGCAGCAAAAGAGCTTGACCTTCTGAAGATGCTTCGTGACGAGCTCGTGTCAATGGGAGTCGAGGCCACGCTTGACGAATACGGATACGTAATGGCGACAATTCCGTCAAACTGCGGCAAGAATGTGCCTGCAGTCGGATTTATCGCCCATGCCGACACTGCTCCGGATGCTCCGGGTAATGACGTAAAGCCTCAGATAATCGAGAACTATGACGGCGGAGACATTCCTCTCAAGGGTGTCCAAGGTCTGAGTCTAAAACCTGCGGAATTCCCGGAACTTCTCAACTACAAGGGCCAGACCATCATCACCACGGACGGCACTACCCTTCTCGGAGCGGATGACAAGGCCGGTATCGCCGAGATAATGAATGCCGTTCAGTATATTGTGGAGCATCCTGAATTCAAGCACGGAGACATAAAGATCGGATTCACTCCCGACGAAGAAATCGGACGCGGAGTGGTGAAGTTCGACGTAGAAAAGTTCGGTGCAAAATACGCCTACACCATGGACGGCGGCCAGATCGGAGAAATCGAGTACGAGAACTTCAATGCCGCCGGAGCCACAATCCATATCCAGGGATGCAATGTCCACCCGGGAACAGCAAAGGGCAAGATGAAGAACGCCACCCTCATAGGAATGGAACTTAATGGGCTTCTTCCTGTGGAGCAACGTCCTGAATACACATGTGGATATGAGGGATTCTACCACCTTATCAGCTTTAGCGGTGAAGTAGAGAAGGCAACATTCTCATATATCATCCGCGACCATGATATGAATCTCTTCGAGCAAAAGAAGGAATTCATCCAAAAGTGTGTGGATTTCATCAACGGGAAGTATGGAGAAGGTACAGCGACTCTTGACCTGAAGCACCAGTATTACAATATGCGTAAACAGGTGGAGCCGCATTATCATATCGTGGAAAAGGCGATGAAGGCAATTGAGATGGCAGGCATAGTCCCTAAGGTGCAGCCTATCCGCGGAGGTACTGACGGTGCGAATCTGTCGTTCATGGGACTTCCATGTCCTAACATCTTCGCAGGAGGACATAACTTCCACGGAAAGATGGAATACCTGCCTCTTCAGAGCATGGAGAAAGCCAGTGAGGTGATTCTGAATATTATTTCGCTTTACGCTGCGGAATAATATCTTCCTGTTCTTTCTGCTTCTGGTAATATTCTATGTAATATTCCAGAAGATCGTGTTCCTGCTTGGCCTCCTTGGCGGCCTTTTCGAGAGACTTGCGCTTGCGCTTGCGCTCCTTGGCTAATTTCTCCTCAGCTTTCTTCTTGGCTTTTTCCGCATCCAACCTGTCAAGTTCTGCCCAGCGAGCTTCCTTAGCCTCCTGGGCTTTTCTTTTCTTCTCAGCCGCGGCAGCCTTCTTGGCAGCCTTTATCTCTTCCTTGGTCATAATCTTCGGAGCAGGCACCGAATCTTTTAAAGCCAGCGAGTCTGTGACTGTTATGGTCTTCTTCGCAGAAAGGGTATCCTTCACAGCCGGGCTATCCTTTAAACCAAGCGAATCCTTAATGGAGAGCGAGTCAAGCCCAATACTCAAAGAGTCAATACGAGCCTTGTCGGCCTCCAGCTGTTCGGCAAGACGCCTCTCAGCCTCACGCACCTTGCGGAGCGAATCCCTCACTTCAATCTGACGATATACATCAGTCATATAGCCAGGGAAGTATATGTCAGTCTCCTTGAAAGTAGTCTTCGGACGGGCAGAATAGCCTATTCTCTCGCTCGGACGAAGAGACAGCGGCGTCACTGCATTACGGTCAGCCGGACGTTTGTCCGGATACCACGCAAAGCCTTTGAGCTGTCGGTCCTGATCAGCAAGCTGAACTATAGGATAACCATCATTCTTAGGCTGCTCGTAATAATGTACCTTCTGGATATTGCCGTCCTTGAATATTGCTGAAAGCATCTTCGACTCAGCTTTGTTCACAGTAGCCAAAGCTTTCTTCTCCTCTATAAAGAATACAGCAGAGGCCCCACCAAGTACATCAAACCGTTCCAGCCCTCCTTTCTCATCAAAGAATGCCAGCATCTCCGTTCCCTTTATCTGGTCAAACAGATTTGCATCCTCCTGAATGGTGACAAAGGCATTGGACATGAGACTGGCCATCTCCATCTTGCCTTCGCCGACAACCACTGTGATGCTGTCCGCATTATACTGGCGTCTGACATCCTGCCATATGATAGGTTCCTTGAAAAGACGCGCAAGAGAATCAAGATCCGAATACACAAGCGAGTCGCATACAACCTGCATATCCTTCTTATATATCCTGACATTATTCAGAGCCTCCAGGAATCCGATCTTGGTCGTATCCTTCTGTTCAGGAACTTCAATTGATAGAGAATCCGTCACAACAAGGGAATCTACAACTGCCAGAGAATCACTCATCAACGAATCACGAGTCATAAGCGAGTCCTTCACTGCCAGAGAATCAGCTGCAGCAGGAGCCACAGACTTTTTCTCCGCGGCTTTTTTCCCCTTGGCCTTCTGCTGACCAGCCTGCTTATTGACATAGTTAGGATCACTCATCGCTTCTTCTGCTGCTGCCTTGGCTGCTGCCTCAGCGGCTTTTTTGCGGTACTCGCCGACCGGATCCACATCAAGGGCAGCAAGACGCTTCTCAGCATCAACAACAGCCATGGAATCTACATCACATTTCTGCAATGTATAATAAACAAGCTTTTCAGCTCCAAGATAGACTGTATCAATGCTTCCATCCTGTTCCTCAGTCTGAGTAATGACAGCAGGCTTTCTGGTAAGGGTTACCTTCGAGAGAGAATCCACATAGTCTATCCTGCCGGCCAGGGAGAAGACATTTCGTGTCGTGTCTGACACCTGGGCATTTCCCAGCATCCTGATATTTGCGGAATTTCTGTAGAAATACAGGCTGTCACACCAACCTTCCTGATCTTCAGACATGACATGGACGTTATCTGTGAAGAAGAACACTTCATTTCCACGGTCATACCATCCTCTTTTCGAAGATAACATATTGTTCTCCTGCCATACATCAGTAGCACTTCCGAATGTGGCCAGATTGAGTTCAGACTCGTACTTCAGGTCTCTGGTCTTGACAAACACCGAATCGGAGAACATATTCACATCGATATTGAATGTGAACGTCTTGACTTTGGTGTCATAAGTTCCGGTACGGCTTTCTATGATCTGCCCGTCCTTGTCACGCATGGATCCTCCGTTCATAAATACTGCGAGAGAATCCTTTGTGTTATAATCCAAATGCCTTGTTCTCAGCGTATTATGATCTTTATCCGTAAGCTGTACGACCGAGCCTCGGAACTGCGCAAGATCCTGTTTGATCAGATATGTAAGCTTGTCACTGGTAAGGACTGTCTCATCCTGGATGATGCTTACCTTACCCCAGGCCTCAATAATCTCGGTATCTACGTTCCAAAGGGCTGTATCACACAGGAGATATGCATTATTATGGAGGAAACGTGCAGGTCCGACAACCTTTCTGTAGCTGGCGCCGGCAACGTCCACCATCTGTGCCGACTTTGAACTCAGGAGCACGACAAGGCTATCCTGATCCTGCTTACCCTGAGCAGAAACAGAAACAAACCCGGCAATTAGAGCCAAGAGGACGAATACGGTTTTCCCGAGTGTGCGCATCGTGTACTATTCGGTCTTACGGAACTTCTCAGTCCATCCTTCGCGATCGAACACACAGTCCTTGAACAGAGGATCTATAATGATATACGTGGTCTTGATTTTCTCGTCCACAAACTTATCTATAGCATCCATAGACAGTTTCTGCTTTGCCTCATTCAGGAGAAGAGTATAATCCTGATTGAAGTCCGCAGTATGAGCCGGAAGAATCTTATCCACCTTTACGATTTTATAGACAGTATTTCCATTGCGTCCCTCATTATCAAGGGACTCGATAGGTGCGGAAATTTCACCTTCCTTGAGATCTCTGATGGCAGCATAATCCTGAGGTTTGAGCTGGTCAATCTCGAAATATGACGATCCGGACATAGGGTCGGCCATCTGTCCGCCATTTGTTCTCGTTGCAGGGTCTTCCGAATAGAACTTTGCTGCAAGTTCGAAAGTCACAGCTTCATTTGCAAGTTCGGTACGAAGGCTATCCAGCACACGGAAACCCTTCTCCCTGTCCTCTGATGTATATTCAGGTTTCAAAAGGATATGGCGGGCATTGAACATGTCGCCTTTCTTTTCCAGAACCTCGATTAGGTGGAATCCGTCAGGAGTCTCCACAATCTGAGACACAACTCCAGGCTTGAGAGACATGGCTGCATCCGAGAAAGCCGGCCAGAATATAGACTTGGAAGCAAGTCCGAGTTCTCCTCCCTTTCTTGCACTTCCCGGATCCTGAGAGTAGATTCGAGCAAGAGTGGAGAACTTATCACCATTGATGATACGCTCACGTAACGTAAGAAGACGTTCCTTCACTGCTATATTTGCCGCCTCCCTGTCCGGATATATACATATCTGACTAAGCTGATATCTTATAGGAACCACCGGAAGATCCTCCTTGTCAGTCTCATCCACAAACTTCTTGACATCATATGGAGTCAGCTCCGGAATGGAGCTGGATATCTTCTGCTGCATCTGCTGAGTGAGAGTCTGTTCTTCAAGACTCTTGCGCCACTCCTGGCGAAGCTTATACAGAGGTTTTCCAAACTGTTTCTCTACACCCTCATCTCCACCATAAAAACTTCTGATATTATCCACGCGTTCTCTGAGATTGGTCTCCACCATATCGTTATTGACTTTAAGGGAGTCCACTCTTGACTGCATAAGGAAGAGTTTGGAAGTCATCAACTGCTCAAGAATCTCACATCGTCCGGTCTTGTCGGAAATCATTCCATAGGCCTTCATCATATTCACTTCTTCCTCAAGCTGAGAAATGAGTATCACCTCGTTGCCGATTACAGCAACAGTCTTGTCCACTATTCCATCCTGATACTTCTGCGCAGAAGCGGCAAATGAAACGGCCAGAAAAGCCACAGCGGCTACAATTCTATTCATATATTCAATCAATAAATTACAAATTGTCCGTTTTCGCGCGCGTCTTTCAGCAAATCCCGTTCCAGGGAATTCACCAGATCCTGTTTGCGCGCACTTATAATCATATCCCTAATCATGGGTGCACAATATTCTATCGGAGCCACCTCATTTTCGGCATTCATTTCCTTGATGAAAGCTATTCTGCTGACACCAGCAGTGTCCTTATGCTCAATCCATCCTTTCCTGTCGATCCTGGTCATCAAGGTAACATAATCCATAGCAAATTCCCTTGCCAGCACCATGATATCCTGCCACCTGTCCTCCCATGTGGTAAATTTTATCGCAGAGGAAAACGCAAGGCTGTCTGCTTCGATAATATCCTCAATCTCATCCGAAGACATCCTCTTCCTTATGGGCTCCAAAGCAGGCGAATCAGACGCGATGCAAAGAAACCTTGCCTTTACCAGCGGACGCTTCATTCTGAACTTATCCTGGTGACCTAAATAATATTCCTCAAGAAGTTCCTGACTCACAGCCGTATCAAGCCTTTCGTTGACAAAAAGCTGCTCGTACCGGTACTTAAGAAGAGACTTCCTATAGTCTTCCAGTTCCTTCGAAACATCCTTTTCAGCCTTGGACAGCTGCTCTTCTGCAATAGTCAGATAAACCAGGTCGGACGCCCATGTATTTATATACTGAATTGACAGACGGACACTGTCCTCGCGCGAAATACCCTTAGGAATAACCTTGTCAAGGTCGCTTCGATAGAGTTTCGTCTTGCCTACTTCTGCCACAACCTCACCGCCCGTCAAAAAGGATGAAATCGTCCTGCACGACACACATGCCGTAAGGACGATCATCATGATCAGAACGATATGTCCGGCCTGCCTCATCAGACAGATTATCTTGAATAGTTCGGAGCCTCGCGTGTGATAGTCACATCATGCGGATGTCCCTCAAGATATCCGGCATTTGTGATGCGCACAAACTTGGCGTCACGAAGCTTCTCTATGTTTGCTGCTCCTACATAGCCCATACCGGCACGAAGTCCTCCGACAAGTTGATAAACAACCTCATTGAGAGTACCCTTGTACGGCACCTGAGCCACGATTCCTTCCGGAACAAGCTTCTTGATATCTTCTTCCATATCCTGGAAATAACGATCTTTGGAACCCTGCTGCATAGCTTCGAGAGAGCCCATTCCACGATATGACTTATACTTACGGCCGTTAAGGATGATGGTTTCTCCAGGAGACTCCTCCACTCCCGCAAAGAGAGAACCGGCCATGATGGTGCTTGCACCGGCTGCAAGAGCCTTGACCACATCACCTGAGTAACGGATACCGCCGTCAGCGATTACAGGAATTCCTGTACCTTTAAGCGCCTCTGAAGCCATCATGACAGCAGAAAGCTGAGGCATTCCGACACCGGCAATCACACGTGTTGTACATATAGAACCCGGGCCGATACCCACCTTCACGGCACTTACACCTGCATCTGCAAGAGCCTTGGCACCTTCCGCGGTAGCCACGTTTCCAGCCACAATCTGCACATCAGGAAGAGCCTGACAAGCATTCCTGATAACATCAAGCACACCCTGTGAGTGACCGTGGGCAGTATCCACCACCACAGCATCCGCACCGGCGCTCACCAGCATCTCGATACGTTCGATCGTATCCGACTTCACGCCTACCGCAGCTGCCACAAGAAGACGTCCCTTGCTATCCTTTGATGCGATAGGGTTGTCCTTTATCTTCATAAGGTCCTTGTAGGTGATCAGCCCCACGAGCTTGCCGTCTGCATCCACTACAGGAAGCTTTTCAATCTTGTACTGACGAAGAATGTCTGTCGCATCCGGAAGGCTGATACCCTTCTTTGCTGTAACAAGATTCTCCTTTGTCATAATCTCTGATACAGGCATCTTCGGATCCCTCTGGAAACGCAGGTCACGGTTGGTAACGATACCCACGAGAAAGCCGTTGTCATCCACTACAGGGATACCTCCGATATGATGCTGAGCCATCATTCCGAGCACCTGGCCCACAGTTGCATCCGGATGGATAGTGACCGGGTCATAAATCATTCCGTTCTCAGCCCTCTTCACACGGCGCACCTGATTCATCTGGTCCTCGATGCTCATGTTCTTATGGATCACTCCGATACCTCCGGCACGAGCCATTGCGATGGCAAGTTCTGCCTCTGTAACAGTGTCCATGGCAGCTGACACGATTGGAGTCTGAAGAGTGATGTCTCTGGTGAACTTTGTAGAAACGTCCACAGTCCTCGGAAGAACCTCGGAGTGAGCAGGAATCAGCAGGACGTCGTCGAAGGTAAGGCCTTCAATAATCGGAGAGTTTGTAAATGTCTGCATCTTGAGAAGTATTAAATTTCCAATTAACTTCTAAACTAAAATTTGGCAAATATAGCTATTTTTCATGAAACTTTGTTATCTTCGTAACACTAACGACATACTACACGCATGATAAATTTCAGAAATGACTCCCGTATCATCCTGACACTTGACACAGGTGGTACAAATATGGTTTTCGGAGCCATGCAGAGGGGAGAATTCATAGTGGAGCCCCTGGTTCTTGATGCACATGCAGACAACCTTGAAAAATGCCTTGCCACAATGGTTGAAGGTTTCAATGCCATTATAGACAGACTCGAAGAGCGGCCCGCAGCCATAAGCTTCGCGTTCCCAGGGCCTGCAGACTACCCTAACGGCATAATCGCAGGACCTCTCCTGAATTTTCCTTCATTCAGCAAACCGGTGGCACTCGGGCCGTATCTGAAGAAGAAATTCAGCATGCCGGTGTATATCAATAACGATGGAGACCTTTTCGCCTACGGGGAAGCCCTCGGAGGCATCACCCCTGGAATCAACGAGATGCTGGACGAAGCCGGAAACCGGAAACGTTACAATAACCTTCTCGGATTCACATTAGGAACCGGATTCGGAGTGGGAGTAATCGTGAACGGGCAGATGAACAGGGGCGACAACTCATGCATAGAGATGTTTGCCATGCCATATAGGAACCATCCTGGCGTATTCGCCGAGGAAGGTGTATCCATCAGAGCAGTAAAGAGAATATACGGAGAACTTGCCGGTAATCCGGGACACGGATTTGAGCCAAAGGAAATTTTCGAGATAGCTGAAGGTCAGCGTGAAGGGAATATGGCTGCAGCACAAGGCGCCTTCGAACAGTTAGGAGAAGTCCTCGGCGACACTATCGCCACCACCGCTTCCATAATAGACGGCCTCGTGGTCATCGGAGGAGGTCTGGCGGGGGCCTATAAATATATCAAGCCTGCTATGTTGCGTACCCTCAGATCCGACATGCATCGTATTTCAGGAGAACCGGTAAACAAACTCGCAAGCAAGGTCTACGATCTCGATAACCCTGAAGAACTCAGCCAGTTCATCAAAGGTGGGCAGGAATGCATAAAGATTCACGACAGCGAGATAGAGGTCACATATGACTCCCAGAAACGGATCGGAATTGCACTTTCAAAACTGGGCGCCAACAAAGCCGTATCTCTCGGAGCATACGCCTTTGCCATCGCCCAGCTCAGCAGATAAAACAGAAGAAGCCGCCCCTTTGGACGGCTTCTTCTCTCTATTTGCCATTAAAGGCCACGGGCTCTTGTAAGAGCATCAGGGTCCGGCTCTGCGCCACGGAACTTTCTATAGAGCACCATAGGCTCCTCGCTGCCGCCCTTCTCAAGAACATTATGACGGAACGACATGGCGGTTGCATGATCGAACGTTCCCTTTTCCTTGAAAAGTTCGAAGGCATCCTTGTCAAGAACCTCAGCCCAGAGATAGCTGTAGTAGCCGGCGCTGTATCCGCCACTGAAGATATGGGCGAAATAAGTGCTGCGGTAACGCGGGATAATCTCATCGATAAGTCCCATCTCCTTGCATGCCTGAGCCTCGAAGGCTTCTACGAAAGAAGCATCAGCAGGAATCTCCGAAAGCATGTGCCACTTAAGGTCAAGGATGGAAGCAGCCACAAGCTCTGTGGTCATGAATCCCTGGTTGAATGTCTCCACAGCCTCGATCTTGGCGATAAGATCGTCAGGAATCACCTCGTCAGTCTCATAATGACGTGCATATCCTGCCAGGACATCATTCTGGAAAGCCCAGTTCTCCATGATCTGTGAAGGAAGCTCCACGAAGTCGCGTGCAACTGAGGTACCTGCTATGCTCTTGTAGGTACACTTGCTGAGAAGTCCGTGAAGAGCATGTCCGAACTCATGGAACATAGTCTCAACCTCATCAAGAGTCATAAGGGAAGGCTTGCCATCTACAGGCTTTGAGAAGTTGCCCACGTTCACGATTACAGGACGGATGTCCACTCCGTCAATCACCTCCTGGTTCACAAAATTATTCATCCATGCGCCGCCCCTCTTGGTAGAACGTGGGAAATAATCAGTGATAAGGACTCCTATGAGAGAGCCGTCTGCATCAGTCACCTTAAAGGCCTCGCACTCTGCATGATATGCAGGAACATCCTCCAGCTTCTCGAAATTAAGACCGAAAAGTCTGTTTGCAGTGCAGAACACGCCCTCGCGCACATTCTCCATCCTGAAATAAGGCTTCAGCTGTTCCTCATCGAGGGCATACTTTTCCTTGCGCACCCTCTCAGCATAATATGCCCAGTCCCAAGGCTCGATCTCTGATCCCTTCGGGAGTAGGCCTGCCTTGATGTCCTTATCCATGATCTTCTGCATATCCTTGATCTCAGCCTTAGCCTTACGTACAGCCGGCTTCATCAGATCCTTGAGAAACTTATCCACAGTATTTGCGTTACCGGCCATCTTGTCTGCGAGGAAGAAATCCGCAGGATGCTCATATCCAAGCATTTTTGCTTTCTCGATACGGAGAGACATCATCCTCATGATGAGATCCTTGGTATCGTTCTCGTTGCCGTTGTTTCCACGCGAGGCATAAGCCTTGAACATCTTCTCGCGGAGAGCACGGTCCTCTGTGGAAGCCATCGCTCCGCCATACTCTGATATAGCCACGCCGAACTCTTCCGCAAAGGCATTATTCTCAGCAAGCAGACGGTTTCCGAATGTATTTGAAAGCGACGAAAGCTCCATATTGATCTCACGCATGCGTGCCTGTTCCGCCTCACCAAGGGCGATACCGTTCTTCACGAACGCATTATGGAGCTTCTTGAGAGTCATCTTCTGCTCGGTATTCAGACCGAGATTGTCTATATCCTTAAAGAGAGCATCCACCTTTGCAAAGAATGCAGGATTCATGAAGATATTGTCGCTATGCTCGGAAAGCATAGGGAGGACCTGCTCCACTATCTTCTGGAGAGACTCGGTAGCGTCAGTCTCGGCAAGATTGCAAAGCACACCGTTCACACGGTCGAGAATGGCTCCCGAACGCTCATAGGCTGCCACAACATTCTCGAATGTAGGAGCCTGCTCGTTTGCGATGATGGCATCTATCTCAGCCTGCTGCTGCTCGATACCGGCCTTGACTGCAGGAAGATAATGACTTTCCTTTACTGCTCCGAAATCCGGAATGCCGTAAGGGGTGTCCCAATTGGATAGGAAAGGATTTGATGTATTACACGCAACAGCTACCATAATCGTCATTGCAAAAAGTATTTTCTTCATATCAATATATTCAAGAGTCATCCCCGGTCTGGCCGGGGATGACGATTATTTGTTAACTACAACACCGTTAAGGTCAAGAAGAACGAACTGGATGCTACCCTGATACATTGTCAGGATACCGGTCACATCTATCGTAGCCTTCCCAGAAAGCACATCCGGATCAATCTCAGTATCGCTGAACTTGCAATAGCCACTGGTACGGATCTGAATCTCCGTATTGCCCATCTTGAAATACTGGCTTACAGAATAAGCAGCCTTCTCAATCTCAGGATAACTTACCTCACCTGTCTTGGAATCGACAACCTTTCTATCACCGACAGTTCCATAGTTCTGATCATTGGCATTTCCAAGTTTACAACTGTCCCATATGCCTGAATAGAGATATTCCTGCATCTTGGCTTTAGACATTGCCCAGGTTGTCACTCCCCAAGTCTGATCTGAAAGGAAGATTCTGTTCTTTGAATCTTTCTTGTTCTTATTTGAGTCGAGATAGAGGAGGGTAAAGGTTTCATTTGCATATTTGAGTCCCTTGAGAGTAACCAGAGTTCCAAGATATGGGTTCTGAACCTGTGTGTCATTTTTACCTGGGAGCTGCGATTCCGTAAGTTCTACCGGCTCGACAGGGTCACCATATGCTCCTTTGAGAATATGCATATCAACAAGAATCTGGTGCTCCAGATAAGACGTCTCATACTCGCCGGTAGGATCCTGATATCCGACCTGAACCATTCCCTGACCACCATAATTTCCTTCTTTAAAGCCATACATTCCAAGAGTGAGACCTTCGCATATGACATAGACTGTCTGACCTGGTTTGTACTCATTATAAAGGCCATTGCGACCAACCTTGATCTCCATTCCTCCAGTTTCATCCTGGATATAGAAACTCTTGTAAAAGTTACCCGGCTGATCAGTTGTTGAAACCCGTCCTGCAATAACGATATCCTGATCTATCTTCCAAGGATATCCCTTGTACATTTTTGCAAGTTCTGCGATTGTAGTATTCGCCTCAACTCCGTCATCCTCGGTGACAACCTCTTTCATCGGAGGATTATCGTATTTTCCCGTAAACACCGGCTGGAACTCCTCGCATCCTGCGAAGAGGGACGCAGCAGCTAAAATTATTATATATATTCTTTTCATCTTAGAATCTGAAATAGAGGTTCAACATATAGTTAATACCCTGCATATAGAAATACTTCGAATCGAAACGATAGTATCTCTCTCTGCTGGCGCTGTCAATGAGACGTGTCTGCTCATATCCGCCGGTCTTTACATTCCTATTGTTCAGGATGTTCTGGACATTGAGAGAAAAACCGAAGTTATACTTACGCTGGATATACCACGACTTTCCGATGCTTGCGTTGAGCAGGAAGACAGGATCGAACTTCTCCTGAGCCGCCATATATTCAACCTCCATAGGAGTACAGATGCCATCTGGTCCGTTCACAGCCATATCTGTTCTATAAAGCGGGTTCATATCAAGGTATGAATTTGCAAAGTACTGTGCATCTATCTCAAAGAACCAGTATGAATTAGTGCGGTAGTTAAGTCCGAGATCCGCAGCAAGCTGAGGAGTAGAAGGCACATAATGCTTCTGGTTCTTCTCGACCAGCGGGTTGCCGTCCAGATCGGTTTCATAAACCACAGCGCCGGTGTCATCAGTGAATTTCTTGTATACAGGATGACTTGCCCAATACGGAACCGGCTGATTATCAACGATCAGCTGCGCACTGTTGTCGATGGTCTGAGTCATACGAGGAGTCGAAGTGTAGATGTACTCACCCCAGCTGAGAGCTCCTTCTACTGAAAGTCCCTGAACAAAGAGCGGAACCTTGAATCCGAGCTCTATACCCATATGACGCTGATCTATGCCGGTCATCGCAAAGTTGGTGAATGAGTTCTGCGAGTCATCGTAGAAGCTCATCATATCGGTCTGATCCATAATCTTTGTCCAGAATCCGGTCACGCGCACATTGTAGCCGTTGTTGCTGTACTGGTAGTTGATGTCAGCTGAAGCTGTCTTTGTGGTTGTGAGATTCGGAACAAGCGAGTTTCTGGTACGAGGAGAGATGAATGACTGCGAGAATGTTGGAGCGTCGTTGAAATAGCCTCCGTTCGCATAGATTCTGTGACCACCCTCGAAATGATACTGGAGGCCGAGCTTTGCAGAATATGTAAAGAAATCAGCTACAGCAGACTTGCCCTTTGAAGTGATCGGAACAAGTTCTCCATTTACCTTTTCATATGAAGTAAGGGTCTTGCCATCAATGATCAGCTCTGAGCCGTCCTCGTTAAGTCCAGGGAAGAGACCCTTTCTCACAAGACCGTTTCTCCAGAATTTCTCATAACCGGCCTGAAGAGCAAGGTTTGCCTTGAATCCACCGAGATCGAACGCACCATTAGCCCAGATCTCAGCCTTGCGGATATTTGCATAGTAATCATAACCGTACTTGTCACCTTTGTGAAGAACCTGCGCGGCACCGTTCTCAAAGTAGTAATCCAGGTCATTCTGCACCATCACTGGAGTAGACGCAAAGTCACGCTCGGCAAACTGGTCAATATTCAGATAATATTCTCCACCAAGAAGATCGTCGAGTTTCTTGTAGTACTCTGTACGGTTCCACTTGTAGTTGATTCCGCCGGTCAGAGTGAACCACTTGGTCGCATTCCACTTAGCATTTGCACCAAAGTTCAGGTCATTCTGATCCACGCGACGCTCCTCGATTACATATTTCGAACGAAGGTTACCATTCTCATCAATGCTGTTGTAGTTCACATTGTAAAGACGGTCCCAGTTCAGATGAGTATATTCAGGATAACCCTGAGTCCAGGCCTCCATCGCCCAAGCGTGCTTTTCTTCATTCGATCTGTCATAATCAGGATCCTCCATATAGAAATAACTTGGAAGATTACGATAGTAGTCCGGACGTGGATCTGCTGCATCATACCAGTCAAGAGCTGTGTATCCGTTCTTACCTGTCCTCCAGAGTACTGTAGCAGATGCCTCGAGATTATCGGAAGGAGTAGCGGTGTACTTGAGGATGGTCACCGGTTCGAAGGTCTTGCGGACACGGGCGTTGCGCACCTTACCGTTCTGATAACCCCAGTTGGAGTTATACATGTTGTCGCCCATCATGTCGTAAACTTCCTGGGTAGAAGCGTTCTGAGCACCTCTCTGGCCAGGAGCCGCGAAAGTCACGAGACTGAGGCGGTGGATGTCATCGAATTTCTTCTCCACACCTGCATAGTATGCGAAGTTACGGTAATACACACCTTTCACCCAATCGTTTCCACCGACACGTGCAGACACATTGAATGCATATGACCAGCCGTTATCCAGCTCGCCGGAAGCATAAGTAGCCATAAGACGGAGACGGTAGAGGGCGCTGTTGGTCAGGGCACTGAATCTCCATCCTGTGCGCACGCTTGAAGGCATTGCGTGAATATTGGTCACGCCGTTATATCCACCGTAACCATAATCAGACACTTCATTTCCGACCGTTGTCTCCTTAGACCTCATAGCCTCGTTGAGACCGCTCCAGAGCGAGAATGGAGAATAGCCTGTGATGGCGTCGTTCATCCTCACGCCACTAAGGTAAACATCCTGAGACTCAGAAGTGTAACCCCTGTTCTTGAAGCGGATGTTGCTAAATCCGAAACTTGCGATATTTGTGAACGGGTCATTTGTTCCGAACAGGATTGAAGGAGCATCCTCAAATCCCGAATCATCCATATCGAACTCTGCAAAGTTAGAGTCATCAACCTCCGCAACCACCTGTTCTATGGTCATACCCACAAAAATAAGGTCCTTTACATAGCTTTCGACTGTCACATTCACATGCGCATCCAGAAATCCCGGAACCTTGATGGACATGTCATAGATGCCGTTAGGAAGATTCTCGATAAGGAATTTTCCTTCTGCATCAGAAACAGCTGTCGCAACTGTCTCACCTTTCTGTGAAAGAGTAAGAGTCGCATCGGCAATCGGTGCCCTGCCTGCACGGTTCACTACCGTACCCTTGACTCCTCCGAAATCGCTCTGAGCGAAAAGGGAAGCTGCACAAAGCACTGCCGCAATTGTTAATAATACCTTTTTAATCATTTGAATTTTATTATACAGATTTCTCCACTCACTTCGTTCGGTCGAAATGACAAGGTAACTCTCGTTCGGTTGAAATGACAGTACGATATCGTTCCATTTGTCATTTCGAGCGAGGTCGAAGACCGAGTCGAGAAATCTTCTTCACTATTTAGTTATTAC
>JBGVQX010000031.1:0-4081 GCA_045127905.1 Candidatus Cryptobacteroides sp. | reverse complement strand
GTAGTCACGCCGATGGTCCAGAGAAGTTTTTCGTAGAAAAGAAGCGTAACATCGCTGATGTTAGGCCAGATCATTTCAAAGAAGACGGCACAAAGGAACGACACTATCATCGCTACGATCTCTGTCCAGGCGTTGATTCTCATCCAGAACCAGCGGAGAAGGAAGATTATACCTGTACCTGCGCCGATCTGTACCATCAGGTCAAAGCCCGACTTGGCGCTCTCGATCAATGACACCATAAGCGAGCCGAGGATAATCAGCACAATTGAAGTCACGCGTGCAACGAGAATCAGTTCCTTGTCGCTTGCATCTTTTCTTACGAAACGCTTCCATACATCGTTGGTCACATAGTTCGCACCCATCGAAAGCTGTGCTGCAATGGTAGAGAACAGGGCTCCCATCAGCGACGCCGCCACAAGACCGTACCAGCCGTTAGGAACGATGCTGATAAGGGCAGGATATGCCATATCATTACCTACCAATTTAGGATCGACACCCGGGAAGGTCTCCCTTATCGATGCAAGGTCAGGGAAGATCAGAAGCGATGCGAATGCCGCTATGTACCAAGGCCATGGACGGAGAGCATAGTTAAGGATGTTGAAGAACAATGTGCCTCCAACTGCATGCTTCGGGCTCTTGGCTGTGAGCATACGCTGAACGATGTATCCGCCACCTCCCGGCTCAGATCCCGAATACCACACGTTCCACCACTGTACTGCCACAGGGATGATGAAGATGGCTATGAATGCTTCCTTATTTGAAAGAGATGGGAAGAAGTTAAGACGGGAGGTCACCTCCGGGTTGCTCATGAGGCTGGACCAGCCGCCCACATCAGGATGATTGACTCCGTAATACATCACTGCACAGGCTCCACCCATCACGACTGCAAACATGAAGAAGTCAGTATAGATGGTTCCGCGGATGCCGGATAGTGTCGTATAGATAATCGAAACTACTGCCGTCACGGTAAGTATGACTGCTGGAGATATACCGAAGAGGACAACGCCGATCTTTACGGCTCCCAGAAGCACGGTCGCGGTCACCACAAGGTTATATATGACTCCCAGATAAATAGCCCTGAAACCTCTCAGAAAGGCAGCAGGCTTTCCTGAATAACGGAGTTCATAGAACGAGATGTCGGTCGTGGCACCGGAACGCACCCAGAGCTTCGAGTAGACGAAAACTGTAAGCAGTCCGGTCAGAAGGAATGCCCACCACGCCCAGTTGCCGCTGAGTCCGTCTTCGCGGATGATTTCTGTGAAGAGGTTGGCGCTGTTGGTACTCGTCGTCGCTGCTACCATTGAAACTCCGATAAGCCACCAAGGCATAGAGCCGGCAGACTTGAAGTACTCATTGGCTCCCTTTGATTTAGACCTCATGGCGGAAATCGCCGGGATGAGGAAGAGCACCGCAAAGAATGCGGCCATTACGATGTAATCGATATAGTTCATGTTAATTCAGTGTTATTTCTTGGTGTCAAAAATTCTGCATGTCTGACTTCAAATGTTCGGATACTGTATGTAATGCCAGGAAAAGCTGGTCGGGCATTCCGCAGCCTACCTCGCCGATGAGTTTCAAGGCCATTGCTACCGGTTCATCCTCTACAGACATTCCTGATGCTACGTATTCCTTTATCGTGCTGTCGTATAGTTCTACGCGATCCTTGCAGTACTGGAGAGCTGCAGACACTTCCTCTGCACCTTTGATCACTGTGCCGATTCCGTCATAGTCGTGTCCGCAGACTATGTTTTCAAGATGAAGGTCCGAGATTTTGTCAAGGCTCTTCATATATGCCTGAAGGTCACGGTAGAATCCCACGCCCTGGGTCGGTGTGCCGTTAGCCTGCACAGAGTCTCCGGTAAAGGCTGTTCCGGTCTTCGTATCTATCCATGTGAGGCAGTCGTCATCATGACCAGGAGTGGCCACTGCATGGAAACGTCCTTCAAGGAGTTCTCCTTCTTCAAGCAGTTTGTCAGGTTCCACGCCCTTGAGATAGCTCTGAGGGGCCGGTGAGTTCTTCGGGAAACGGGTCCTTACACGGATTGCGACCTTCACAGGATCGCGCAGGGCGTCTGCAGAACTCTTCAGGGTGGCTGTCTTCAGACCATATTTCGTAACGAGGGAATGATGACCTCCGATGTGGTCGCCGTGCACATGGGTATTAAGAAGCCAGTCTATGTCGCCAACCTTCATTCCGATCTTATCCAATGCCGGAATCAGGTAGTTTTCAGGCTCAAGATGTGATGAGTCGATGAGGATATTCTTCTCACCCTTGATGAGGATGATTCCTGTCCAGACCGGCCCGAAAGGCACTTTCAGAAGGTAAGTGTCAGGCAGGACTTCTTCAAATTCCGGATACTTCCTGAAGATCTCACCTGTCGCCAGAGAAAGGTATTCCGTATTGTCCTTCGATGTATTCGCATTCTCAGCTACCAATACTCTGGCATCCTCTGACACAAGAATATGATGCCAGATGCCAGCTCTGACATTATAATATTTAAGCGGCTGCATCTCAACACGTTCAGCATTCTCTCCCACAACGAGAGTCGCACTGCCCTGAAGCAGCACAAAGGTCTCGTCGGTGAGATTGTGCCTCTCCAGTTCGCAGAGATTGCTTTCATCAAACCTCGGAGCCCAGTTTAGCGATGCCAGAGTCCACTTGGCATTATTCACAAGGCGGCGATACTCGGTGCCGCAATGTTCCAATATATCTAATCCTTTCATAAAATATCATTTACGGATATAGGCATACGGGTCGAGCCCGCTCCCATCCAGCCACCGTTCACATCCATCATACCGCCGTTTATAACCAGTCCCTCTCCTTCGACTCCGAAATCCGGATTGATAGGACGAATGGTTCCACCCCAGCCACGACACTCCACGACAGAGCTGTCGCCGATCCAAGGCAGCTGATTCTCCTTCTTTGCACCAGGGGTCAGATATGGACCAATGATCATAGGTGAAGGGGCCACGTGCCACACTCCATCGACCTTGATTCCATAGTCCACGCCGTTGCCTCCGGCTGCAGTCATCAGACCTTTAACACCCTGTTTTTCAAGACCAAGAAGAAGAGCGCGGCTGGCTGCCTGGCCGAAATTGTGAGTAAAACGGTTTGTCGTTGCAAAATATTCCAGAAGGTCATCCCTATTCTCACACTTAAGCACGTAAGGGATGATAGCTCTTGTAAACAGTGCATCGATCGCCTTCTGGGACGAATGCAGTTCATCTCCCATCCGCAGAGCCTCGTGGAAAAGCTCCTTCATCGGAAAACCTCCTACTTCCTTCAGAACAGCTACAAGTGGTGGGAAAAGTTCATCCCCGAGCCATTTCAGGTTTGCTGCAATCTCCTCCGAATATACGCCCCAGCCGCAGAATCCGCCGCCGAACTTGCCCTCGGCAGGGAAAAGGCCGGCAACTCCACCTGTCTCGCGATCTTCAACAATCAGAAGAGGAACAGACTTGGTGATGATTCCGTACCCTGAGCCGTTAGTAGCATAATCATATGCTGCTTCCACCTTGACCTCGCCGGAGCGGAGCATACGCACTGCTTCTTCCTCAGTCGCAGCCCAGCCCTCGAAAAAGCAGGCATTCACCATGCTTCTCTGATGACCAAGGCACATCCTGTCATATTCGATCGGCGGACCGGCATGAAGCACTGTCTTGTCTGCAAGCCCGAGAAATTCTCCGGCCTTTCTGACATCTATCCAAAAGGGATCACCCTTCCATCGTAATTCTTCCGGTTTCATGTCTATAAATGTAATTTGGTTACTTCCAATGCAGCTTCACGGCCGGCTATCGTGCCGAACACCATAGCTGCTGTACCTCCGTTGCCACCAAGACGGTTCAGTCCGTGAACTCCGGCTGTGACCTCGCCGCAGGCAAAGACTCCCGGAACAGCTATTCCATCCTTGTCAAGCACATGACATTGAGAGTCTATGACTATACCTCCCAAGGACGAATGCGCCGCTGGAGCGACCTTTATCATCCTTTCCGACAGATCCATCCTGCATTCAAGCAGTTTCTCATCGGGAACAGCAGTCAGGTCATATATTGCATATCCTCCCTGAGACAAAATCGCCTT
>JBGVQX010000030.1:0-9039 GCA_045127905.1 Candidatus Cryptobacteroides sp. | reverse complement strand
CATACAGAGTCTTAAGTTTCTCGCTGACGCTCAGATCCGAGTCTGCAAAAGTCTTCTGAATCGACACGAAGGTCTCTCTCTGGTCAATCGGCGTTTCGAATTTCTTTGTCTTTTTAGCCATATCGCTTAAAAACTGTTATGTGTTTCTAATAATAAAATATCGGGTTGCTGTAAATATTCTGCGTAATGCGAACTGCAAAGGTAGGAAAATTTTTCCTTAACAATGAAAATAAAATATCAACTATCTCTATTTCACTCTCATAATGACCGATATCCATGATCATAAAGTCATCCGGAGTAAAGAAATTGTGATATGATATATCTCCGCTGATATAAAGCTGAGCCCCGGATTTACGGGCCGCACCAATCAGCGAGCCTCCTGATCCACCACACATTGCGATGCGGTCGATTTTGCATTCAACAGGTCTCGAACACCTGAGAGCCTTAAGGTTGAAGGCACTCTTAACAAGATCCAGCACATCTCCGGAACTCATCGGCTGAGGAAGATTACCGACAACTCCCAAGCCAGTTCCCTCTCCGTCCTCATCAAGTATCTCGACATTCTCCAGTCCAAGCCTTGCAGCCATAGCTCCGCTGACTCCTGAAATCACTTTATCAGCACTGGTATGCGCCGCATATATGCTTATACCGGCCTTGACTGCCTTTATGACAGCCGCCCCCACCTGATCATCGGGAGATATCCTCTTCAGGCCTGAGAAAATCAACGGATGATGTGTCACAATCATATCTGCCCCACATTCAATAGCTTCATCCACAAGCTCCTCGGTGCAGTCGAGCCCGAGCAGCACGGAGTTGACTTCCGCCTCCGGGGAACCGACACAAAGGCCGCTGTTATCCCATTTTTCCTGCAGGGATAGCGGAGCAAATGATTCGATCACATCCGTGACATTCTTAACCTTTAAAGCCATGGTATATACCTATTATATATATTATATATTCTCCCTGATCTCGAGCAGCTGCTGACGGATAGCTCTGAGCGTGTCAAGTACACGGGTCTTGTTCTCGGTACCCTTCAGATCGCCCTTGAGTCTTTTGGCTGCACCTTCAAGTGTCAGTCCCTCGACCTTGACAAGATGATGGATCTGCTTGAACCTGTCCACATCGTCCTTAGTAAAAAGACGATTACCCTTGGCATTGCGCTGCGGCTTGATGAATTTCGGAAATTCATTCGACCAGAAGCGCACCAGAGACGTACTCTCTCCTATAATCTCGGCAACTTCGCCGACGGTGTACAAATATTTTTCCATATCAATCCATTGACTGCCCTGTCGAAGCCGACAGAATCAGCATATTTACATAATCCTCAGGTGTCACTGAAGCAAACATGAAATTCACAGGATCAAGCACCAGAGTATCGCGCAGCACTTCATAGTGAAGGTGAGGAGCGAAGGAATTTCCGGACACACCGACATAACCGATCCTGTCACCTTTTCGTATTTTCCTGCCTTTCCTTACTTCTATATCGGCAAGGTGGGCATATCTCGTCACATATCCCCCGTCGTGTTCTATCACCACCACATTTCCAAGCCCTTTCCTTGAACGTATTATATTACTCACCTTTCCATCCGCCGAAGCATATACCGGTTCACCCGCAGGGGCAATCATATCCAATCCGTCATGACGGATCTGCACCTTGTAGAAAGGATTTATCCTGTCACCTACCGAAGCTCCGGTCTGCGCAAATGAAAATCCATTCATAGGGTTGGACATCGGAGGCATTACCATGTCTTCCGATGCTACAAGCCTGAATATATCCCGGAAATTATCTTCCACAGCACCTACGGCCCTCTCCATAATCTTCAGCCTTGAGGCGGAATGCTTGACGATATCATCATCCCCAGTCGAATCAATACCCATAAGGAAATCAAGAGAAGACCCGGGATCCATATCAGGAGCCGACGTATGGAATATCTCCTCGTATATCATGTCATCCTTGATGACAAGGCCATCAACCACATCCGAAAGGAGTTCCTCCTTGACATTCATCTCAGGAAACACCTTCTCATACATCCTGTTCTCCTGAATAAGCGAACGTTCCTCATCCGTACTGAACACAAGGGCAAAAATCACATAATAGAGAATCGCCAGGGAAAGGGTTGTCAGAAAAAACAACAATATCTTACGGACAATCGTCCAGACTGACGTCTTGTCCTTTCGGAATCTGAAATCCCTGTCAAATATATACTGGCTGCTCATGACCTTCTGTTAGTCCTTCTGCGATGCGACGGGTGCATTGTAATCCTTTCGGAAGCATCGGCCGTATTCTGGACCATGGTTGCAAACTCCTCGGTAGTTATATTAAGGTCATAGTAGTTGGCCGGATTCACAGGACGGTCCTTATATAACACTTCATAATGCAGATGCGGACCTGAAGAGCGTCCGGAATTTCCGCTTTCCCCAATGCACTCTCCCCTTTTTACCTTCATACCCTCTACAACACCGATCGACTTGAGGTGGGCATATCTTGTCTTATAACCGAAGCCATGGTCTATGACAACGTGATTTCCATAGCCGAAGAATTCAAACTTCACGCTCTCCACAACGCCATCACCAGTAACGTATATCGGATTGCCTGGAGGAAGGGCGAAATCCACTCCCGTATGCCGCTTCGAGCGTCCGGTAAACGGATCGCTTCGATAACCGAATCCGCTGGAAAGCCTATAGACGGAACGATCCGGATTGACTGGCGGAATTGCAGGTATGCATGATGCCATATCACCTGCTTTCTTCGACAGGGTAGAAATCTCATCAAATGACTTGCTCTGCACATATGTCTTCTTAGTAAGGATATCCAGACGACGCATAGTACTTTCCAAAAGACTGTTGCGGTCGGCATTTTCCAGATGTGCATACCTGTTGACACCTCCAAAACCGGCATTCCTCACCTCCTGAGGAATCTCATACATACCGAAGATGGAACGATATATATCATCATCCCTCATCTGAAGGGATGTCAGAGCTTCGTCATATCTGTCAAGCTGGCGGTTCATGACCTCCATTCGGGAAGCCCACTTTGCATTTTCCTTCTTAAGAAGCACTGTCTTAGGAAGTTCCCATCCGAGCACTGATGTATACATCCAGAAATAAATAGCAGCCATACCCAGACTCACGACGACCATGGAAGCATACTTCAGCGCACGTGACAGCGCCGAACGCTTCTTGACCTCGTAAGATAGGGTTCTTTGGTTGAATACGTATTTACTTCTTTTTGACATAACGTGCAAAGATAGATATTTTCCGCAACACTTCTATAAAAAATATATAATTTTAAACATTGAGTAGGAAAGCAGAGTTTTTCTGTGGGCATTTACGGAAATTTATTGTATTTTTGTGGGTTAATTTGCACAGGCTGGCTACAGCTGCATGGATTTGAAATAAAAAACGACAAAATATGACTTCAAAAGAAATCAGAAAAGCCTTTTTGGACTTCTTCGCTTCAAAGGGACACCAGATTGTCCCATCTGCACCTATGGTCGTAAAGAATGACCCTACACTCATGTTCACCAATGCTGGCATGAACCAGTTCAAGGACTGGTTCCTCGGCAACAGCCCGGCTAAATGGAAGAGGGTTGCTGACAGCCAGAAATGTCTCCGAGTGAGCGGAAAGCACAACGACCTTGAGGAAGTAGGCCGCGACACATACCACCATACCATGTTCGAGATGCTCGGAAACTGGAGCTTCGGAGACTATTTCAAGGTAGAGGCAATTGACTGGGCATGGGAACTCCTTACCGAGGTGTATAAACTCGACAAGGACAGACTATATGCAACGGTATTCGAAGGTTCGGAGGCAGATGGCACATCTCTCGACACAGAGGCAATGGAAGCATGGAAGAAACACCTTCCGGAGGACCGTATCCTCCTTGGAAACAAAAAGGACAACTTCTGGGAAATGGGAGACACCGGCCCTTGCGGCCCTTGTTCGGAGATCCACATAGACCTCCGTTCCGACGAGGAGCGCGCAGCTGTTCCTGGAGCATCTCTTGTAAACAAGGATCACCATCTTGTAATCGAAATCTGGAATAACGTGTTCATGCAGTACAACCGCAAGGCCAACGGTGAACTCGAGCTTCTTCCAAACAAGAACGTGGATACAGGTATGGGATTCGAGCGTCTCTGCATGGCTCTTCAGGGCAAGAAATCCAACTATGACACAGACGTATTCACCGGAATGATAGCAAAGATCGAGGAACTTTCCGGACACAAATATGGAGTTGACGCTCAGGAAGACATCGCAATGCGCGTCATAGCTGACCATATCCGTGCGATCAGTTTCTCTATCGCCGACGGACAGCTTCCTTCAAATGTGAAGGCCGGTTATGTGATCCGAAGAATCCTCCGCCGCGCAGTGCGTTACGGATATACATTCCTCGGATTCAACGAGCCTTTCCTTTGCCGTCTTGTGGGACAGCTTGTGGATGACATGGGAGAATTCTATCCTGAAATCGTGAAGCAGCAGACCCTGATCGAGCGTGTGATCAAGGAAGAAGAAATGGCATTCCTCCGCACTCTCGACAGAGGTATCCGCTTGATGGACAACATCATGGCAAAGTCAGCCGAGACAAAGCTTATCAGCGGCGAGGACGCATTCGTGCTTTATGACACATTCGGATTCCCTATCGACCTCTCTGAGCTCATCGCATCGGAGAAAGGTTATAAGATCGACCTCGAGGGCTTCCAGGTGGAGCTTCAGAAGCAGAAGGACAGAGCAAGAAACGCTACTGCAATCGAGTCCGGCGACTGGGTTGAGTTCACACACTGCGACAATATCGAGTTCCTCGGATATGACTATACCGAGCTGGAGGGCGTACAGCTCACACGTCACCGTACAGTGAAGGCAAAGAACAAGACAATGTTCCAGCTCGTATTCGAGCGCACACCTTTCTATGCCGAGATGGGAGGACAGGTAGGTGATACCGGATACATCCTTTCAGAGAGCGGCGAGAAGATCAATATTGTAAACACTATCAAGGAGAACAACCTCACAATCCATGTTGCAGAACGCATTCCTGCAGACTGCACAGAGAGTTTCAGCCTCCACGTGGACACCGGGAGAAGGCTCCGCATCGAGAATAACCACACAGCAACCCACCTCCTCCATCAGGCTCTCCGCGAGATTCTCGGAACACATGTAGAGCAGAAGGGTTCATACGTATGCGACAAGAACTTCCGCTTCGACTTCTCGCACTTCGAGAAGCTTAGCCAGGAGCAGATTCTCCTCGTGGAGAACCGCGTAAACGAGCTTATCCGCGCGAATTATCCTCTTGACGAAAACAGAGGCGCAACTATGGAAGAGGCTCAGGAGATGGGTGCAATGGCGCTTTTCGGAGAGAAGTACGGCGACAAGGTGCGCGTGATCAAGTTCGGTCAGTCATGCGAGCTCTGCGGAGGTACACATGCAGCAGCAACTGGTCAGATCGGTTTCTTCAAGATTACATCCGAATCTGCAATTGCAGCTGGCGTACGCCGTATCGAGGCTGTGACAGGAGTCGGCGCAGAAGAACTTGTAAACGGCATGGAGGAGACGATCCGTGCTGCCAAGGCATTCTTCAATAATGTACCGGACCTTGCCGGTGCTATCAGGAAGATGGTTGAGGAGAACGAAGCATTCAAGAAGCAGATGGAAGAGATCGCCAAAGAGAAGACCCTCGCACTCAAGGCCTCACTCAAGGATATGGCAAAGGAAATCAATGGCATCAACATAGTGACCATCGACACTCCTATGGACCCTGTAATGCTCAAGAATGCCGCATTCATGCTCCAGAAAGAGACAGAAAAGTTTGCCATCATCGCTGCTTTCGAAGCTGCAGACAAACCTCAGCTTCTGGTAATGTACTCTGAGGATCTTGTGAGGGCAGGAAAGAATGCAGGCACTGACGTACGCGAGGCTGCAAAGCTCATCATGGGTGGTGGTGGCGGACAGCCAGGTCTTGCAACAGCTGGCGGAAAGTCCCTCGAGGGACTTTCCACAGCTGCCGCGAAGTTAGTTGAACTTGCTACCCGCTAGTTCAACTGACTTCGGGTATCTCAACCCCTGCACCCCCTGAAAGGGGGATTAGATAGTGAAAAAACTTTCACATGAAGAAGTTAGACCAGTTCATATTGAAGTCGTTCGTAGGACCGTTCGTAGCGATCCTGCTGGTCGTCGTATTCATCCTGATGATGCAGTTCTTATGGCTGTATATCGATGAACTCGTCGGTAAAGGTTTGAGCTTCAAAGTGATACTGGAATTCCTGGCATGGGGCAGTGCAACACTTCTGCCACTGTCCCTTCCTCTTGCAACCCTTCTGGCGTCCATGATGACAATGGGTACGCTCGGAGAGAACAATGAGCTTCTTGCCATCAAGGCTGCCGGAATATCACTGCAAAGGATAATGGCTCCCTTGGCCGGAGTATGCATCCTCATAAGCGTAGCTGCGTTCTTCATAGCCAACGACCTCATCCCTGTGGCTTACAATAAGATATACACCCTGAGGGACGACATCGGAAAGACCAAGGAAGAAATCAAGATTCCTACCGGAACATTCTATAACGGCATCGAGGGTTATATCCTCCGCGTGAACGAACGCAATGACGAGACCGGCATCATGCATGGCGTCATGGTGTATAACCACACCAAGAACAAAGGCAACACAAGTCTGACCCTGGCCGATTCGGCGCTTATGAAGATGTCAAAGGACAAGAGCTATCTGACCTTTGTCCTCTTCGACGGAACGAACTATGAGGAGACTAACAACAAGAAGTACAGGGATACTACACTTCAGATGCAGAAGATCGACTTCCACAGACAGGAACTCATCATTCCGCTAGAGAACTATGCCTTCCAGAAGTCGGACAGCAGCAGGTTCAACGATCAGGTGAAGTCCATGAACCTCAAGCAGCTGCATCACAGCCAGGACTCGATCGGAGCTCTCAATGCCCAGGGAAAGAGCGACAACATGGCGTCGATGAAGAGGTCAAGGGTGCTGCGCTACAATGAGCAGCTGGACACAACCGGCGTACAGAGGACGACTCCTTTCATAGCCAAAGACCTTGGAAAATGGCGTAAGATTCAGGATGAAATTCAGGCTGCAGAAAAGGCAAAAAAGCAGGCGGAAGAGCTGCAGATGTCACTCGCATCATATTCAAGGGAAAGATACCACCACACCTACATTCTGAGACTCATAGACATCGAGATACTGAAGAAGTTCGCCCTTGCTATCGCATGTTTCGTATTCTTCTTCATCGGTGCGCCTATCGGAGCACTTATCCGAAAAGGTGGATTGGGTACGCCGGCCATCATCTCCGTGCTGTTCTTCGTGGCATACTGGGTGATAGACATCTCCGGAACAAAACTGGCGCGTGACGGTGCTGTGGGCCCTTTCCATGGAGTTTTCTTCTCCAGCTATATACTTCTGCCTACTGGATTATTCCTAACATGGAAGGCAATCAACGATTCATCATTCTTCAATCTCGACTCCATCAAGAGCGGGTTCAGAAAGCTAAAGACATCAGTCATGAATATCTTCAGGAAGACAAGAATAGTCTATATGGGTACTCCGGAATTTGCCGTTGCACCTCTGGACGAACTCATAAAGAACGGTTACAACATCGTGGGAGTGGTCACCGTAGCCGACAAGGCTAGCGGACGTGGTCTGAAAGTGAACGAGAGCCCTGTGAAGAAATATGCCGTGGAGCACAATATACCCGTACTTCAGCCTGTTTCCCTTAAGGATCCTGAATTCCTTGAGGCTCTCAAGGCATGGAAGGCTGACCTTTTCGTAGTAGTGGCATTCCGAATGCTTCCGAAGGTAGTATGGAGCATACCGAAGCTCGGCACATTCAACCTCCATGCTGCACTCCTGCCTCAGTATCGCGGAGCTGCTCCTATCAACTGGGCCGTAATCAACGGCGAAAAGACCACCGGCGTGACCACATTCATGATTGACGACGGCATGGACACAGGAGGAATCATGTACCGCTACGACTGCCGCATAGGCCCGGACGAAACAGTGGGAGACGTACACGACAAGCTCATGGAGATGGGTGCAAAGCTGGTAGTGCAGACCACTGAGGCCATCATCGAGGGAAGCGCCGAACTCAGAGTGCAGAGAAGCTTCATTCAGGGCTCCGAAATCCTGCGTCCTGCACCTAAGCTCACAAGAGAGCTTTGCCATATAGACTGGAACGGCAGGACCAAGGACATATACAACCTCATCAGAGGTCTGAGTCCTTACCCTGCGGCATACACGGAGCTTATCAAGGATGACAGGAGCATCCAGATGAAGATTTACCGCACGGAGAAGATAACAGGAGAGGAATACACCGCAATGCTTGCGCAGAACGGTCTTCAGGAAGCGGCTCCGGGCACTATACTTACAGATGGAAAGACGTATTTCGCGATAGCTTCTGCAGACGGAGCATTGAGCATAACGGAGCTGCAGATCTCCGGCAAGAAGCGAATGGCAGTGAAGGACTTCCTGATAGGCTTCAGAGAGGCCCAGAGCTACACGACATCACAGGGAACATCCTCACAGATAACAGGAACTCATGCATAAGAGAGTCGTCATAATATGCGACGGCAAATTCCCGGAAACGGAATACCCGCGCTACCTTATCCGCACGGCAGATTTCATCATATGCTGCGACGGTGCGCTGGTCAAATTCCTGCGTGCAAGCAAGGCGATATTCGGTGAGGAAAGACTCCCGGACCTTGTGATCGGAGACATGGACACGTTATCTGCCGGAATGCAGAAAAAATATGCAGACATCATAATCAAGGAGAACGAGCAGGAGCATAATGACCAGACGAAGGCTGTGAGATGGGCCCTCGGACATGTAGCCGGCATCGGAAGCCTCTTCATACTGGGAGCGACAGGAGGACGTGCTGACCATACCATAGGAAACATATCCCTTCTGATGGAATATACAAGGATGTTCGACCTCGGGGATATGACTCTTGAGATGGTAACCGACAAGGAGAGCATATTTCCGATAACCGACAGCATCGAATTCGACTGCGGCATCGGAAGGCAGGT
>JBGVQX010000029.1:0-33567 GCA_045127905.1 Candidatus Cryptobacteroides sp. | reverse complement strand
TTCTTTCTCTTGAAACAAACTCATGAAAAACTTCTCGGGGCTAGCCTTAGCGGCCGGGGCCGACGGCCCCGTTGAGCGCTCCTCATGAGCTTGAAAAGCTCACTCCAACTTTATTTGGATTTCAAACATAGGAACTTATATATTTCAATCTTGGTGTCTTGTCTTTTATCCGTTATTATCGGATATCTCAGCAAACATCCTTCGGTAAAACTCTGCTTTCTTCTCCAACGCCATCGGATAGGCGCGTGACGATGAGGGCATTCTCCAGAAATCCAGCTTTCTGCAATCTCCGGTCTTTATCTCTACCTTATCTCCGACTGCCGGTATGCTGCATCCGAAGGTTTCCGCCACAACTTCAGTGGCTTTCTGTCCAGTTGTGACTATTATCCGACAGTCCGGTATCCTTTCCAGAAGTTCACCCAGGTCCGTCGGCTCAACTATTTCAAGGAACTTATCTGACGCATTGTCTTTCAGACGTCTCACTTCTGTGGCCGCGTCGAAAAGGGCTATGCCTTGTTCCCTGCAGAACTTCTCGATACGCTCCCGGTCAAAACTTTTCATCATATTCCCTTCGCTGTCCCTGCAGACAAACGCATCCTTATCTGACATGAATATATGTCCCATGATTCTCCACATGTCATTTATCCAATTCGGATAGAAGAATTCCATGGACCATTTCTCACGTTTTGGCGGGAAACTTCCAAGCATCAGGATAGATGCTCCTTCAGGCAGGAAAGGTGCAAGCGGGTGTCGCTCTGATGGTACTGATGTCATTTGATGATCCGGGAGTCGATGGTGTCATTGCCGCAATAAGAGGCCTTGATGTGCTTGCCTTTGACTGGTTGCATTTCAGTGAGTTCAACTGCCACGAAGTCTCCTATACGCAGAGATGTAATCTCTGAAGCCTTACATATAGCCTCCTGGAGCATGCTGGTCTTCTCCAGTCCTCCCGCAACGGAGTAAGTCTGGGTTCCGTCCTCGGTCAGTTCGAAAGTGTTGTCTTCGTTTTCAAGGACTACAGGATTATAAAGCGGGTGGGGAAGTATTGAGGTGTGATCGGCACATGAACCGAAGGTTATGGTCTTTTCCAGTGATTCGTTTTCGCCGAACCTGCAGTATATCAGCATGCCGAAACCGATTCCGTCGTAATATCTGGAAACGAACTTAGGTCCTATGCATTTGCCTGCCTTGGATATGCGTGCAAACAGCACTGGAGTATGGTATATCTCATAAACGCACTCAGGAGAGTAGAAATCCCTGTTCTCCCTCTCCCAAGTCGTGTCCGGACGGCAGTAACATCTGTCGCTGCCATATGGTTTTACAATTATGTTCATTATAAATTACTTCTCCTGTGAAAAAAGATCTCCAAGGGATTCGAACGGGGTGTAGCCCTTTGTCCTCGGAATCGGAGCCGACTGGACTTTGCCTGCTGCAGCTGCCTTCTTTTCAGCTTCGTATGATGCTTTCAGATTAGCAAACTGACGTTTTGTATCCAGGGTGAAGTCTCCGTTGTCTATCCAGGCAAAATATGAAGGTTCGCTGAAATACACCTCGCGTGCAGTCTTTCCCTTGTGCTTTCCGAAGCTTACCACTGGCTCGTCCTTGTCGTTCAGTATCAGTCGGCCGGCATAGTCCACTATCCTCTGCTTGGTGGAGAATTTAGCGAGCTTGTCCACGTCATTTTCGATGCGTGGGTCTTCTTTATAGCGGTCGAGCTGTCCCTTGAGTACTTCATATGTTGCAAGTGTATCTGCTTCTGCAGCATGTGCATTCTCAAGCTCCAGTCCGCAATAGAATAGATATGCTGCCTTGAGTGTACGGGGCTCCATCGCATGGAAGATGTTCTGAACATCTACCATCTGCATCGCATGGAGATCCACCTCCAGCTTCTTGTCGGTGTACCTCCTGACTCTTTCTATCTCCTCTGCCAGCATAGGAAGGTCGAATTTCGCTGAGTTGAATCCTGCGAGATCGCTGTCTGAAATCCATTCTACCACTTCCTCCGAAATCTGGTAGAATGTAGGGCAGTCCTTCAGGTCTTCAGCAGATATTCCATGCACTGCCTGTGCCGACGGATTGATCTCTCTCTGACAGTTGTTAGCATAGTCCCATGGCTTCACGCGCCATGTCTTTACCTTCTTCTCGTTGTCAGGCATTATCTTGACAAAGCAGAGCTCAATGATCGAGTCTGATGCGATATTGAGCCCTGTACTTTCTATGTCAAAAAACAATAAAGGTTTCTTGAGATTGAGTTCCATTTGTCTATGATATCATAATAGGCATGATGATTCCACAAATCTTCTCGCTTTCCTCCTCCTCTTCTGCAGGAACCACAAGAGCAGCGCGCTTGCTGTCGAGGAACTTCATGACAACTTCTCCGCATCCCATGTTCGAGAGGATCTCGATGATGAATGGAGACTTGAAGCCTATTGTGAGGTCCTCACCATCGTACTGACACTCCATAGTCTCGTGTGCTGCGATTGAGAATCCGAGGTCCTGAGCCGAGATGGTAAGGTTTCCGCTCTTAAGGTCAAGCTTGATATGGTTCGATGCCTTGTTTGAGCAGACAGACACACGACGTACGGTGTTTAGAAGTTGTACTCTATTGATTCTCAAGATGTTTGAGTTGTTCTGAGGGATTACGTCGCGGTACTTTGGGTATTTACCTATCACGAGTCGGCAGATTACTTCTGTCTGACCGAATCTGAAGACAGCGTTCTTTGAGTCAAATGAAATCTCTACATTCTCCACGTCCTTGCCGATGATGGCCTTGAGGATTGCAGCCGGCTTCTTGTGAAGGATGAATGAAGCCTTTTCGCTTGCATTGACATCAGTAGTGGTATAGCAGATAAGCTTGTGAGAGTCTGAAGCCACGAGAGTAGTCGAATTGAGGTCAATATCGAAAAGGATACCGTTCATGGCAGGACGGATCTCGTCATCAGCAGTTGCATAGATAGTGCTTGAAATACCATCCACAAGGCTCTGTGCCGGGAACTGGAGAGTTACTGCAGTCTCGTCTGTGCCTGTTATCTCAGGGTAGTCTTCTGCCGGGAAATATGGCAGGGTGGATTCACCGCTGGCCCAGCTGCAAGTGAATGAACTGTCAGAAATAGTGCTGATTGCAAGAGGCTGGTCAGGGAGTTCCTTGAGGAGATCCATCATATGCTTTGCAGGCACAGCTATACGGCCTTCCTCTGTGATGTTCTCAACCTGGATCTGAGTCCTGAGGGTCAGTTCTGAATCAGAAGCTGTGATTTCCAATACATTGTCCTTAAGATTGAAAAGGAAATTTTCAAGAATTGGAAGAGGAGACTTTGCCGGAATGGCTTTTGATACGGCCATTACTCCTTTAAGCAGCTCCGAGCTTGAAATGATCAGTTTCATAATTATAATAGTCTTTAATAATAATAATCAAGTTTTTATGCCACTGCATAGTACGGCATCATAATTCAACAAATATAGTAAAATTTTTCCAACTTAATGGCATATTTTTTGAAAAAATGCTGTCTGCTATTCATTCAGGCCCGGATGACAGCAAAAACCGGGCTTGACATGACATTTGTTGACAAAATTTATAAAAACTGACAGATAATATGAAAAAAGGAATTTTGATTATGCTGCTCTCGGCTTTGGCTGGAGGGCTGACAGCTTATGGTGTGGTGAAATCCGTCACAATGCCCGAAGATCTTCATGCGGCTGTATCTGACAATCCTGCAGCCTACAGGACAGTGAGTCTCAATCAGGACAGCTGGCCAGACTTTACATATGCCGCTGAGAGTGCTGTGGATGCTGTTGTGTATGTCAAGGTGACTTCTACGCAGACATCTCAAAGGGTTCCTAACGATATATTTGACTTCTTCTTCGGATTTCCACAGGGCGGTGCTCCTCAGCAGCGTGAGAAAGTGGGAAGCGGCTCTGGCGTGATCATACGTGAAGACGGCTATATTGTCACTAATAATCATGTGATCGATGGCGCTACCAAGATAGAGGTGACACTTAATAACAATCAGACCTATAGTGCAGTCCTTGTGGGTACGGATCCTGCTACGGATGTGGCTCTCTTGAAAATCGAAGCCAAGGGACTTCCGGTGATACCTTTCGGAGACTCTGACAAGCTTAGACTCGGTGAATGGGTGATTGCAATAGGTTCACCTTATGACCTGCGTTCAACTATCACTGCCGGTATTGTCAGTGCCAAGGGCAGATCTATGCCTAATTACACCGGTGAGTTCAAGATTGAGTCATTCATCCAGACTGATGCAGCTGTGAATCCTGGCAACAGTGGCGGTGCTCTTGTTGACAAGGCAGGAAATCTTGTGGGTATAAACACTGCCATAATTTCACAGACCGGTTCGTATACCGGATACTCATTTGCAGTCCCGTCGAACATTGTGAAGAAGATTGTGTATGACCTTATGGACTTCGGTAGTGTGAAACGTGCGGTACTTGGCATTACAATGCAGCCGATTGATGATAAAATTGCAGAAGAATTGAAACTTTCTTCAAGAAACGGCGTATATATTGTTGAGGTTTCTAAAAGTGGCGCTGCCGATAAGGCAGGTGTGAAGGCAAAAGACGTTCTGACTGCCATAGATTCCACTAAGATTACCAACTCGGCTTCTGTTCTGGAGGCAGTCAGCAGATTCTCTCCGGGAGATAAGGCTGTGCTTACGGTAATCAGGGATGGAAAAGAGCTCAAGCTTGATGTTACTTTCAAGGGAACAGCTCAGGAGAACGGTGAAATGTCCGATGACGGCTCGATTGCTTTCTATGGCTCTTCCATCAAGGCAGCATCCAAGGAAACACTCGAAAAATTCGGCCTTAAGCATGGTGTGGAGATTATTGATCTAGGACCAGGAAAACTTATGGAGGCCGGAGCTACGGAAGGATTCATCATACTTTATGTGAACGAGCATCCTGTCAAGACTCCTCAGGACGTCATTGATGCGGTAAAGAAGGCTAAGCGCTCAGTGCTCGTCGAAGGTGTGACTCCGTCAGGAAGGACAGGATTCTTCGGCTTTGGAGTGTAGAAGTACAAATTTAATAGTTATACATGAGACAACTTAAGATTACAAAATCGATTACCAATCGTGAGAGTGCGTCGCTTGACAAGTATCTTCAGGAGATCGGAAGGGAAGAACTCATTACTGTGGAGGAAGAAGTCGAGCTCGCCCAGCGGATAAGGAAAGGTGACCAGGCTGCCCTTGAGAAGCTTACAAGGGCAAACCTCAGATTCGTGGTTTCTGTTGCAAAGCAGTATCAGAATCAGGGACTCAGCCTTCCTGACCTTATTAACGAAGGAAATCTTGGTCTGATCAAGGCTGCCGAGAAGTTCGACGAGACAAGAGGATTCAAGTTCATTTCTTATGCAGTGTGGTGGATCCGTCAGTCTATTCTTCAGGCTCTTGCCGAGCAGTCGAGAATCGTCAGGCTTCCTCTTAATCAGGTGGGCTCTCTCAACAAGATAAACAAGGCTCTCCAGAAGTTCGAGCAGGAGAACGAGCGTATGCCTTCAAGCGAAGAACTTTCAGAGATGATTGATGTGCCGAAGGACAAGATTGCCGACACCCTCAGAGTTTCAGGACGACACGTATCAGTGGATGCTCCTTTTGTGGAGGGTGAGGATAACAGTCTTCTTGACGTACTTGTTAACAATGACTCTCCTAGTGCAGACCGTGGTCTGGTGAACGAGTCTCTCAACAAGGAAATCGAAAGAGCACTTTCAACTCTTGCTACTCGTGAGAGAGAGATTATAAAGTCGTTCTTCGGAATAGGATGTCAGGAGATGACCCTTGAGGAGATCGGCGAGAGATTCGGCCTTACGAGGGAGCGTGTGCGCCAGATCAAGGAAAAGGCGATCCGCAAGCTCAAGAATAATTCGCGAAGCAAACTTTTGAAAAGCTATTTAGGATAATGACACCGGAACAATTCATTATAGCTAAAGCGTCTGAAGCAATTCAGGCGCTTTACAACGTTGAAATACCAGAGGCTCAGCTTCAGGTACAGGTTACAAGAAAGGAATTTGAGGGAGACTATACTCTGGTTGTTTTCCCTCTTCTCAAGATATCGAAGACGACTCCCGAGAATACCGGCAATGCGATAGGTGAGTGGCTCAAGGCCAATACACCGGAAATAGCCGCATACAATACGGTAAAGGGTTTTCTAAATATTTCCTTCTCTGAGGTATATTGGAATAATGTATTTGCCGAAATAGCTGCTGCCGAAGATTTCGGTCAGCTTGCACCTACCGGCAAGACCATCATGGTGGAGTATTCTTCGCCTAACACCAACAAACCTCTCCACCTCGGGCACATCCGTAATAACCTGCTCGGATGGTCCGTTGCAAAACTTCTCGAGGTGTGTGGAAACAAGGTCATGAAAGTGAATCTTGTGAATGACCGTGGTATCCATATCTGCAAGTCGATGTATGCATGGAAGGTGCTCGGAAACGGCGAGACTCCTGCATCAAGCGGAAAGAAGGGTGACCATCTCGTGGGTGACTACTATGTAGCATTCAACAACCTTTATAAGCAGGAAGTCGATGAACTTGTTGCTGGCGGAATGGCCAAGGAGGATGCCGAGAAGAATGCTCCTTCGCTCAAGGCTGCACAGGAGATGCTTTTCAAGTGGGAGAACGGCGATCAGGAAGTTGTGGAACTATGGAAGACTATGAACGGTTGGGTTTATGAAGGATTTGACAAGACATATGCAGATCTTGGCATAAGCTTCGACCGTACTTATTATGAGTCTCAGACCTACCTCTTCGGAAAGGCTCTCGTGCAGAAAGGACTTGAGTCCGGCATCTTTGAAACTCAGGAGGACGGATCTGTGTGGTGTGACCTTACAGCTGACGGACTCGACAGAAAGCTGCTTCTTCGTGGAGACGGCACCTCTGTATATATGACCCAGGACCTTGGCACTGCAGAGCAGCGTTTCGCTGAGTATAGCCTCGACGAGCATATATATGTTGTGGGTAACGAGCAGAACTATCACTTCCAGGTGCTTAAACTTATTCTCGGCAAGCTTGGATTTGATTGGGCGGACAGCATTTACCATCTTTCATATGGCATGGTAGAGCTTCCAGAGGGTAAGATGAAGTCACGTGAAGGAACTGTTGTTGATGCTGACGACCTTATTGCAGGCATGTACAACACTGCCAAGGAGACTTCTCTTGAACTCGGCAAGATAGACAATCTTTCAGAGGAGGAGCAGGATGCTCTCTTCAGGATGATCAGCCTCGGTGCTCTCAAGTATTTCATCCTCAAGGTGGACCCTCGTAAGACAATGCTCTTCGATCCAAAGGAGTCTATCGATTTCAACGGAAATACAGGTCCTTTCATCCAGTATACGCATGCACGTATCAAATCGATTTTGCGCAAGGCGGACGAAAGGGGAGTGCCTCATTCTGCCGAATCGGTGAAGGCTTCATCGGCTCTGACTCCTAAGGAGGTGCGTATAATAAAGATACTCAACACTTTCCCTGCTAAGATAGCAGAGGCTGGAGCTGCCCATTCACCTGCTCTGGTGGCTAATTATGCTTATGAGCTTGCAAAGGAATTCAACCAGTATTACCACGATACACCTATTCTCCGTGAAGAGAATCAGGAACTTCTGCAGTATCGTCTTGTATTGGTTGAGACAATCGCAAAAGTCCTTGGAAAGGCCATGTCTATCCTCGGCATCACACTTCCTGAAAGAATGTAGTCATGAAGGTCAATATCGTTAATAAGTCTGCATATCCGACCCCTGCCTATGCTACAGAAAAGTCTGCCGGAATTGACCTCAAGGCCAATCTGACTGAACCTGTGACATTGGGACCTCTTGAAAGGGCTATGATTCCTACAGGACTCTTCATCGCTCTTCCTGATGGCACAGAGGCTCAGGTAAGACCCCGAAGCGGTCTTGCAGCCAAGCATGGCATATCTGTGCTTAATTCTCCAGGAACGATTGATGCTGACTATCGCGGAGAGATCAAGGTCATCCTTGTTAACCTTTCAAACGAACCCTTTACCGTGAACCCGGGAGAACGTATAGCCCAGCTGGTTATTGCACGTTATGAGAAGATAGAGTGGAGTGAGGTGGAAGTTCTGGATGAAACTGAGCGCGGAGCCGGAGGATTCGGATCTACAGGACGTTAATCTGACATTTATGAAGATTATATCTATATATGCTAAATTCAAGGAGTGCGGGCGTGTGACAACTGACACCCGCACTCTTTCTGCAGGTGACATGTTCTTTGCTCTCAAGGGAGAAAACTTTGACGGCAACGAATATGCGTTCAAAGCCCTTGAGGCCGGTGCGTCCTATGCAGTTGTGGCTGAGGATTCAGCTGCTGCCTCTTCTGGCGACCCTCGCATTATTCCTGTTGATGATACTTTGAAGACATTGCAGGAACTTGCAAGATGGCATAGGTCTATGACCTTTGTTGACGGGAAGCCGCTTCCTGTTGTCGCTCTTACCGGTACCAATGGAAAGACTACGACCAAGGAACTTATCCGTGAAGTTCTTTCTGTAAAGTTTAATGTGACTGCAACCAAGGGCAATCTGAACAATAATATAGGTGTTCCGCTTACCCTTCTTTCCGTATGTCCCGATACAGAGATTGCTGTGGTGGAGATGGGGGCAAGTCATCCGGGAGACATAAAGGAACTGGTGGAGATAGCCCTTCCGAACTATGGTCTTGTCACCAATGTCGGTAAGGCACATCTCCTGGGATTCGGAAGCTTTGAAGGAGTCATGAAGACTAAAGGCGAACTCTATGATTATCTACGCAGGACATCCGATAAGGTCTTCCTTAATGTTGATAATCCTTATCTCTGCCATATGGCTGCTGAGAGGAATCTGCAGAGCGACCCTGAACGGCCATATTCGTTGGTTCTCCCTTACGGACTGGATTATAGCGGTGCTGAAGTGCTTCCTTCAAGCCCGGAGTCTCCGTTCCTTAGAATACACATGAACGGTGTTGTCATCAATACCAATCTTGTCGGATCATACAATGCCGACAATGTGATGGCTGCAATTGCAGTAGGAGCCCATTTCGGAGTTTCATTCGATGATGCAGTAAAGGCTATTGAGGCGTATGTTCCGTCCAACAACCGTTCCCAGATGGTAAAGACTCAGGCAAATACCCTGATTGTGGATGCATATAATGCCAACCCTACCAGTATGGAGGCAGCATTGTCTAATTTTGCCGGTGTGCAGGCCGACAAGAAGATTGTGCTTCTGGGGGATATGCTTGAGCTTGGTGAGGATTCTGTGGAAGAACATCTGAAGGTAATAAGGAGATTGTCCTCCAGTTCTTATTCCTTAGTCTGCCTTGTCGGCAAGGAATTTGGGTCTGCCTTGGAAAAGGTGGATGAGGCTGGTGTCAAATGGTTTGCGACGTCCTCAGAATTGGCAGAATGGTTTAAGGATAATCCTGTGGATGAAGCGGTCATCCTTATCAAAGGTTCCCGAGGAACCAGAATGGAAAAGGTCCTGGAAGTGCTCTAAGCCTTACAGGACCTTTTCCTTATTGTAAGTTTGTTATTTCCTGACAGTGGTTCACCAGAGTTAAGTTTTCCGCGTTGAGACGTATCTTCAACCATGACTTCAGGTTGGTCGCCGATTCGCATGGCAGGAGACTGTCTGTATATACCATGACCATCATGGATGGTGTTGTGTTGAGCGAGTCTTTTGATACTGATGCCCCCTGGGTTATATGTACATTATGAACGCTTGGGTATGAGTTTATTATTTCCCGGGTGATCTGTACATACGGTATGGCAGAGCCTTTTGCTGCTCTCAGTTCCTGACGTAGTCTTCGGATTTCCTCATCTCTCTTGCCGACTTCGATGTCCATCTTGTCATAGATTCCTTTGACGAGTTCTATGTTGTTTTCGTTTTCGCTGGTCGTATGTTCGTTTATTATTATCTGATCTTCAGTGATTCCGTATTCAGCGGCCGTCTTGAAGATTAGGTTACGTGTGTTCTCACTCAATGGGTCACCGGTGAAGAAAAGCTCTATTGAGGAACCGTCCGAGTGGTTGATGCGATAGTCATAGATGATACTTCTGTCGTAGGCCTTGCTGTGCTCGGCAAATGCTGTGGCATTATCTTCAAAGTTATTGTGCTGGATGAGGGTTACAGCAGACCATATGCTTGGCACAATGAAAATAACAATCAATACTGTGCTGATTCTTCTGGCCTTTGCCCCTACAGCCTGGTCTTCAAATTCTGTCTGTCTGAACTTGAAGTACTTTACGCTGAAGTAAGTTGCCAGCATGATGAAAAGACAGTTGATGACGAAAAGATACAGGGCTCCAAGGAAATATGTTATGTTTCCGCTTGCCAGTCCGAAACCGGCTGTACAAAGTGGAGGCATCAGGGCTGTGGCAATGGCTACTCCCGAGAACACCGTGCCCTTTTCCTTTTTACATTGTTCCAGGATTCCGGCAAATCCTCCGAATACGGCTATCAGAACATCATATATTGTCGGGTTGGTTCTTGCCAGCAGCTCAGTCGGATTGCTCAGGCTAAGGGGTGTTATAAGAAAGTAAATGAATGAAGCGGCAAGGCTGATGCTTACCATTATCAGCAGATTTTTTCCTGAAAGTTTCATCAGGGGCATGTCATTGACACCAAGTCCCAGACCGAGTCCGAATATCGGACCCATGAGAGGGGATATGAGCATCGCTCCTATGACAACAGGAATGGAATTGACATTTAGTCCTATGGACGCTATAATAGTAGCTATTGCTAGGATCCATGCGTTAGGTCCTTTAAAATAGATATTGCCGCGTATGGCTTTCTCGGCTGCTTCCGTATCTATATAGCCTGTCAGATTCAAGGTGGACTTGACCTGTTCCAGGAGGTTGTTTAATGGTTTCATGGCATTCAGTGTCTATCTTTACAAAGATAGCGAAATTTTTACCTAATGCCATCCTATGGAATAAAAAGAAACCGACCATCTGGTCGGCTTCTCAAATTTTGTGACCCCATCAGGATTCAAACCTGAAACCTTTTGATCCGTAGTCAAATGCTCTATTCAGTTGAGCTATGGGGCCGATTGCAGCTATGCTGCGTATTTCTTACTCTGCCTTGACAGTAGCAGACTTCTTCTCCTTGATACGAGCCTTCTTACCTGAGAGTTCACGGAGGTAGAAGATACGTGCGCGACGAACTTTACCAACCTTGTTGAGCTCGATAGACTCGATGAATGGTGATTCGAATGGGAAGATTCTCTCAACGCCAACTCCACTTGCCACACGGCGGATAGTGAATGTTCTTGTTGCTGCTGAAGCTCCGCGAAGCTGGATTACAGTTCCTCTGAACTTCTGAAGTCTTTCCTTGTCACCCTCCTTGATTCTGTAAGTAACGGTGATTGTGTCACCGGCCTTGAATTTAGGGTAGCTGGCTACTTTATCGTTTGCAAATGCCTGCTCTACTACTTTAATAAGATCCATTTTCTTTTAATTTAATTTTGTGGCAACATCATGTCTTTTTTCACCCTGCACGAGAGGTTGCTTTGATTTTGGGATTGCAAAGGTAGGAATTAATTTTAAAACTGCAAACTTTTTTGATAAAATATTTCTAAAAAATCATTCTAGTCAAAAAGGTCTTTGATCTTTTCGAAGAAATTCCTGTCGTCCTTGTTCGGATTAGGCCTGAATCCCTCTTTCAAACGCAGCGCTTCGACTGCCTGCTTCTCGTCCTTGTCCAGTTTCTTAGGAATCCAGACTGCAATCTTTACGTAGAGATCACCAGTTCCGCCGTAGCCATTTACTGTAGGGAGTCCCTTTCCTCTGAGTCTTACGACTGTTCCTGACTGTGTTCCGGCTTCTATCTTCAGTTTATGCGGGCCGTCGAGTGTCGGCACTTCCACTTCTGCTCCGAGTATCGCATCCGGCACAGATATAACTGTTGTGCAGTAGAGATTGTTGCCTTCGCGCTTGAGTGTAGGATGCTCCTGTTCCTCGATTACTACGAGAAGATCTCCGTTGATGCCGTTGTTCTTTGCAGCGTGTCCTTCTCCTGATAGCGTCAGCTGCATGCCTGCCTCTACTCCTGCAGGAATCCTTACTGTAATCTTTTCACGTTTTCGTACAAGTCCGGTTCCGTTGCAGCTGCGACATGGGTTGGAGATGATCTTGCCTTCTCCTCCGCACTGCTGGCAGGTAGAATATCCTACGCTTTGTCCGAATGCGTGATTAACTACTCTACGTATCTGTCCTGTTCCTCCGCAGGCAGGGCATGTCTTGATATCTGATGCATTTTTTGCTCCCTTGCCGCCACATTCCTGGCAAGGTACATTTTTTTCGATAGTAACTTCCTTATCGACGCCCTTTGCGATTTCTTCAAGAGTAAGCTTCACGCGTACGCGTATATCACGACCTCTATAAACACGCTTCTGAGGCTCTTCACGTCTGAATCCATTGAATCCTCCGAATCCTTCAAATCCACCGAATCCTCCACCGAATGCACTTCCGAACAGGTCTCTGAACAGATCGTTCAGGTCTCCGAATCCATGGCTGAAGTCAGGACCGGCTCCTTCTACGCCTGCATGGCCGAACTGGTCGTATCTTGCCTTCTTGTCCGGATCGCTGAGGATGGCATAGGCTTCTGCAGCCTCCTTGAACTTCTCCTCTGCTTCCTTGTCTCCCGGATTCTTGTCAGGGTGGTATTTGACAGCCAGTTTCCTGTATGCCTTCTTTATTTCATCTGCTGATGCGCCCTTTCCGACGCCCAGCACCTCATAGTAGTCTCTTTTGCTTGCCATAGTATGCTTATTAGATGCCTACAACAACTTTTGCGTAGCGGATTACCTTTCCGTTGAGAGTGTAACCAGTCTGTACGACGTCGAATACTTTGCCTTTCTTCTCCTCTTCCTGAACAGGGAACTGGGCTACAGCTTCGTGAAGATCGGTGTCGAACGGCTGTCCGAAAGCTTCGATTACAGCCAATCCCTTGCTCTTTAGGTAGCTCATGAGCTTACTGTAAATCAGTTCTGTACCTTCCTTGGCAGCGTCGCTGTCATCGGAATCCATAAGTACTTTCAAGGCTCTCTCGCAGTCATCCAGAACCGGAAGCAGCCCTTTTATAGTGTCGGTAGAAGCCATGCTGACAAGCTCCAGCTTCTCCTGGGATGTGCGCCTACGGTAGTTGTCAAACTCAGCCATTAGTCTGATGTAGTCATCCTTATCCTTGGCTATCTTCTCTTCGAGTTCAGCAACTTTCTTTTCCAGTTCCTCTATCTTTGTTTTTTCCTTCTTTTCCTTTTTAGAACTCTTCTTTGTGTCTTCCTTCACCTGTTCCTGTGCAAGGTCCTTTTCCTGCTCCTTCTCTTTAGCTTCTGACATTTCCTTATATATTATATATGAATACTCTATGTGTCACTGTCATTTATAATGACGCTGCAAAGATAACAAATAATCTGCCACCTCCGAAATACTGACAATATGGCAGAAAAGAGGCTGACAGATCTCGCATCTGCCAGCCTCAACGATTATAGATTGGTATTATGGTTTTGTGTTATTCTTCAATCTTCTTGTACTTAGGTACGAGAGCCTTCATAATGCTCCATGCGATGAGGTAAGCAACTGCGCAGAAACAGAAGACAATCATATAACCGGCTTCCTTGCCCTCAAAGCTGAGGAATGAGAATGCTGCACCCATGTTCTCTGAATAAGTGAAGAGCGCACCTGCTCCCTTATTGATGAGGAATGAACCCAGACCGCCGGCCATACCGCCGATACCTGTAATGGTTGCGATTGCTGACTTAGGGAACATGTCACCGATTGTCGAGAAGAGGTTTGCAGACCATGCCTGATGTCCTGCTCCTGCCAGACCGATGATCACTGCAGGCCACCATGCCGAGAACTGACCCATAGGCTGTGCAAAAAGTGCAAAGAGCGGGAAGAATGCGAAGATGAGCATTGCAAGCATACGTCCGTTATATGGATGCATTCCCTTCTTTTCAACGAACAGTTTAGGCAGGTATCCTCCGAAAATGGAAATCACTGTCACAATTGCATAAAGTGTAACGATGAGAGCCATACCGGTTCCTGATGATGCCTTGTAACCGAACTGGTCCTGGAAGTAAGCCGGAGCCCAGAAAAGATAGAACCACCATACACCGTCAGTGAAGAATTTACCTACGATGAATGACCATGTCTGACGGAAAGTGAAGCACTTGAGGAAAGGAATAGTCTTCTTTTCTACTGCAGCTTCTGCTGTCGGTGCCTCTTCCTCATCCTGCTGGATATATTCGAGCTCCGCCTTGTTTACAAACTTCGAGTTCTGTGGCTTGTCATACATGAATACCCAGAATCCCATCCAGAGGAAACCGAGAGCTCCGATGATAATGAATGACATCTCCCATCCGAAAGCGGCAGCAAGAGGTGGAATAGTAGCTGGAGCAACAAGAGCGCCCACAGATGCACCTGCATTAAAGATAGATGTTGCGAATGCGCGGTCTTTCTTAGGGAAGTACTCGGCTGTTGTCTTGATGGCAGCAGGGAAGTTTCCTGCCTCTCCAAGAGCGAGGATGCCTCGTGCAGCCAGGAAGAGCCATACACTTACAGAAGCGATTGCCAGTGCAGCTGATGAACCTGCTTCCACAGCCTTCATTGCTTCGATACTCTCATATCCCTCGATGTGCATTGTCGCCCATCCGCATACAGCATGAATGCATGCTCCGAGAGACCATACTCCGATTGCCCAAAGGTAACCCTTCTTTGTTCCCATCCAGTCTACGAACTTGCCTGCGAAAAGCATGCAGACTGCGTAAAAGAGAGAGAAGAAGGCTGTAATTGTACCGTAGTCGCTGTCTGTCCAGTGGAACTCAGGTGCGATGAACTCCTTCCATGTAAGGGAAAGCACCTGGCGGTCCATGTAGTTTACGGTTGTAGCTACGAAAAGCAGCACCACCATCCACCAGCGCCAGTTAGTCATTAGTTGTTTTCCTGTGTTGTTCATTTTGATTATGATTTTGTGATTTCTTATCTGATTTCCTTGATGATCTCGAGTGCATCCTTGCAGAGCTTGGTGATAGCTGCCCAGTCCTTGGCTGCAATAGCTTCCTTAGGGAAGAGGTTGCTGCCCATTCCTACGCAGGTTACACCTGCCTTGAACCATCCCTCGAGGTTCTCCTTGGTAGGCTTTACGCCGCCGGTCACCATCAGCTGGCTCCATGGCATAGGAGCCTTGAGACCCTTTACGAAAGCAGGCCCGAGTACATCGCCAGGGAATACCTTGCAGAGGTCGCATCCGAGTTCCTGAGCCTTACCGACTTCAGATACGGTGCCGCAACCAGGGCAATATGGCACGAGACGGCGGTTGCAGATAGGGGCAATCTCCGGATTGAAGAGCGGACCTACAACGAAGTTAGCTCCAAGCTGAAGATATAGTGCGGCAGTAGCAGGGTCAACAATAGATCCGATGCCGAGAATCATACCAGGAAGTTCCTTGTTCGCGAATTTTACAAGCTCGCCGAACACTTCCTGAGCGAAGTCGCCGCGGTTGGTGAACTCGAAGGCGCGTACGCCACCTTCGTAACATGCCTTGAGTACCTCCTTTGCGGTCTCAATGTCTGCGTGATAGAATACAGGAACCATTCCTGTCTCCTTCATTGCAGTTATTACCTGCTGTTTGTTGTATTTTGCCATGATCGTATTATCTAGATACTCGTCCTGAACCGTCACCCTTCATAAGGTTTTCAACCTCGGCTACAGTCACCTGGTTGTAGTCGCCGAAGATTGTGTGCTTGAGGCATGAAGCTGCAACTGCGAAGTTGAGGGCCTTCTGATCGTCTTCAGTATATGTTAGAAGACCGTAGATGAGACCTCCCATGAATGAGTCTCCACCTCCTACGCGGTCCACGATATGGGTGATGTCGTAGCGTGGCGACTGGTAGAGTGTTCCGTTGCTGTAGAGAACGCCGCCCCAAGTGTTGTGGTTGGCGTTGATTGAGCCGCGTAGGGTGATGATCACCTTCTTTGCACGTGGGAATTTGGCCATGAGCTGCTTGCAAACGCTTTCGAATTCAGCTGCATTCACCTCTCCGTGAGTAGCTGTCACGTCGAATCCTTCTGGCTTTATGCCGAATACCTTCTCAGCGTCCTCCTCGTTACCGAGGATTACATCACATCCTGCTACGAGCTCTGGCATAACTTCAGAAGCGGTCTTACCGTATTTCCAGAGGTTCTTGCGGTAGTTGAGGTCACATGACACTGTCACGCCGAGCTTGTTCGCTGCCTTGATGGCTTCGAGACATACGTCTGCTGCTCCCTGGCTGATGGCAGGAGTAATTCCGGTCCAGTGGAACCAGTCAGCTCCTTCGAACACCTTCTCCCAGTCGATCATTCCTTTCTCTATCTGAGCGATAGATGAATATGCACGGTCATAAACAACCTTGCTTGGACGTGCGACTGCACCAGTCTCAAGGAAATAGATTCCGAGTCTGTCGCCACCGAACACGCAGTGCTTTGTGCCTACACCATAGCTGTGAAGGTCCTTGATGCAGCTGGCTGCAATGTCGTTCTTAGGGAATCTTGTCACAAATTCAGCGTCGATACCATAATTTGCAAGTGATACGGCTACGTTGGCTTCACCGCCTCCGAAAGTGGCCTCGAACTGCTTGGCCTGTGAAAATCTGAGATAACCTGGAGTAGATAGTCTGAGCATGATCTCTCCGAATGTGATTACTTTTGGCATTGTTTTAAGGTTTATGATGTTTTTAATATAAATCAGTATCGGCGCAAAAATAGCAATAATTTCTCAATTTTCCGTGCCCGTTCACGGGAAATTGATGTTTGATATAAAAAATAAATTTCGGATATTTGTAGGATAAATGCTCGGTGACTTATGAATAAGGAGTGTAATAAGGTGACAATCAACGATGTAGCTCGCGTTGCCGGCGTGTCGAAAGGCACGGTGGACCGCGTTTTGCACAATCGTGGCGAGGTCTCTGCCAAGAGTAAGGATAAGGTCCTGAAAGTTATTGAAGAACTGGGTTTCAAACCGAATCTTCATGCTTCGCTTCTGGCCTCTCAGAAAGAACGTGTCATATTGTGTGTGATTCCTGAATATTTTACCGGGGAATTCTGGTCCTTGACGGATAAGGGCATCAAGGAGGCTGCTGAACTTGTGTCGAGATACGGCATTGAAGTGCGGCCTGTGAAATATGACCAGTATGATCTGGAATCATTTCAGAATGTGTGCAGGCAGATACTTGATGACCAGCCTTCAGGAGTGCTGATCGCACCGATGTTCCGTTCTGAGACCATAAAGTTCACTCAGGAACTCTCACAGCGCGGGATCCCATATATATATATAGATTCGAAACTTGAAGACGACTCTTATCTTGCGTATTTCGGAATGCCGATGTATCAGAGCGGATATCTTTGTGCTGATATACTTACGGACGGACGCAAAGTGCCCGAAAGGATATATGTGGTGAGGATCGCCCGTGATAAGAAAGGACTGTCTGACCCTACTGTTGTGCGCAGGACTGGTTTTGTCGATTATATTGGAGAACATTATCCTGACACTGTCATTGAGAATGTGTTCATTGATCCAATGGACAGAGATTCGATTGACGCGACACTTGATGCGGTGTTTAAGGGAGTTGTAGGGGAAAAGTTCATTGTAATGTTCAATTCGCGCGTCCATCTTGTTGCGGACTACATACGACGTAAAGGACTTAAGGACTGCCGTGTGGTGGGTTATGATGTTCTGGATAAAAATCTTTCATTCCTCAGGTCCGGACAGGTTCAGGTACTTATCGCACAGCACACGGATACACAGACAGTGGCTGCGGTGAATGCCATGGTCGATTATCTCCTGATGGGCAAGCATCCGCTCAAGAGGGACAATTATACGCAGATGGATATACTTAATATCTACAACTGCGATTACTACATGTAATATTCTTAGGACTGAATTTCGTAGAGCTCCAGAAGACGGAGCTCTTTTTCGTCTGTCTCGCTCATTATGACTCCGATCCGTTCCGATGCTTCCTGAAGTTTGTCGAACGGCATCGTGCCGCTGCTGAGCTGTGTCTCCAGTTTATCCCTTTCCGCTGCAAGTGCTTCAAGATCAGCCTCCAGCTGCTCAAGTTCCTTTTGCTCCTTGTATGTCAGTTTCTTTTTCTTTGCTGGAGTTTCCGCCGGAGCTGACTTTGCCGCCTTCTCCTTTGCTGCCTTTTCTTCTGTCCGCGCAAGAGAACGCTGCTCAGCCTCGTACTCCTTGATGAATTCCCTATATTCGCTGTAGCTTCCCACGAAGTCCTTGACAAGTCCATTCCCGCAGAAGATGAAGAGATGGTCTACAAGCTTGTCAAGGAAATGACGGTCGTGCGATACGATGATCAGCGATCCGCTGAATTCCTTGAGGTATTCTTCCAGAATATTCAGGGTGACGATATCCAGGTCGTTGGTGGGCTCGTCCAGAATCAGCAGGTTAGGCTGCTGCATGAGTATCGTAAGGAGATACAGTCTGCGCCTTTCTCCTCCACTGAGCTTCTCCACTTTATTGTTGAGCATCTCATGAGGGAAGAGGAAACGGTTGAGAAGCCATGTGTCGTTGACGATGTCCAGGACGGTGTCGTCCGGGTTGAAGGACATGCTGCTCTGGTGGTAGTAGCCTATCTTCAAAGATTCTCCACGTTCGATCGAGCCGGTCATGCCGGTAACCATGTCCGCAGTATAATTTCCCGTCAGAATGTTGAGGAATGTGGATTTACCTGCCCCGTTGCGTCCCACAATCCCGACCTTCTCATATCGCTGGAAATTATATGTAAACTTGTCAAGATAACACTGGTCACCATAGTAGAAACTCAAATCCTTGCAATTGATGATTTTTGTTCCAAGACGTGTCGAACCCTTCATAGGATCCATGTTCACCTGTTTCTGGGTATATACCTGCGAAGCTCTGTCCTTGAGGTCATAGAATGCGTTGATGCGGTAACGGGCTTTCCCGGTGCGTGCGCATGGAGTGCTTCGTATCCACTCGAGTTCACGGCGGAGGATGTTGCGTACCTTATCTGTTTCCGAGTTGTAATTTGCTATTCTTTCTTCGCGTTTCTCGAGGAAATTCTGGTAGTTTCCACGGTATGTGTATATTGCTCCGTGGTCCATTTCCATGACGGTATTGCACACTCTATCAAGGAAATAACGGTCGTGTGTCACCATCAGGAGTGTGCATCTTGAACGGCTCAGGTAACCCTCGAGAAACTCGATGGCATCGATATCAAGATGGTTCGTAGGCTCGTCCATAATCAGGAATTCGGCCTCGCTTGCGAGCATCTGGGTCAATGCTACTCTCTTTACCTCTCCTCCGGAGAGTTCCTTCATCTTCTGTCCTGGGTCGGGCAGATTGAAATTCGTAAGGAATTTCATGACTCTGTGCTCATATTCCCAGAGATGCTCCTGATCCAGACCACTGGTGAAGTCTGTGCTTGAGGACATCACCTGGTCGAATATGGTCTTGTCCGGGTCGAAAGGGTAGTCCTGCTCCAGAAATGCAATCTTGATGTCCTTGAGGAACATTATCTTTCCTCCTGAGTCTGACTTGTCCTTTCCTGCAAGAATCCTCATGAGCGAGGTCTTGCCGGTACCGTTAGGGGCAATGAGAGCGATTTTGTCGCCCTCATTTATATTGAATCCGATTTTCTCGAACAGAATCTTGGGTCCGTAGCTTTTGGATATGTTCTCTATCTGAAGATAACTGGCCATGAATCTCTACTTGAAGAATTTATCGACTTCCTTTACGGCTTCAGGGAGAGCAAAGACCGCGACACGGTCATATGCCTGGATCTGCGTGTCTCCCACAGCGATATATGATTCGTTTCCTCTGATTATGCCGCCGATGATGGCGTTGCGTGGGAAATTCATGTCCTTGAGTGGAACCTTCGTTATCTTTGTGTCCGGAGCCACGATGAATTCCAGCACTTCCGCATTGGTTCCGCTCATGTATTTCACGAAACGGACCTTGTTGCTGAGAGTGAACTTGAATATTCTTCCTGCTGTGATCAGTTTCTTGTTGATGACAGCGTCCACTCCGATGCTCTCAGCGAGCTTTATGTATTCGAGGTTCTCTACTTCCGCGATTGTCCTCGGGATGCCGAGACGCTTTGCAGCCACGCATGCAAGGATATTGGTCTCAGTGTTGTTGGTGACTGCCACGAAGGCGTCATATTCCTTGATCGACTCTTCGAGAAGCATGTCTGAATTTCTTCCGTCTCCGTTCACAACTATCACATTATCAGGAAGTTTTTCGGAAAGTTCCATACACTTATCCCTGTTCATCTCGATAATCTTGACCGTGTCAATCTGCTTTGCCAGCTGCTTTGCCAGCATCTCACCGATCGGACTGCCTCCAAGAATCATTACATTGTTTACCTCGATATTCTGCTTGCCTACATATTGCATCAGCATATCCATGCCTTCACGCTTGGAGATGATGAATACCAGGTCGTGGTACTTGAATTTAGTGTCGAACTTAGGGATGATAGTGTCGTTATGTCTCGCGATGGCTACTACTCTGAATTTCAGACCTTCCTTAGCCGCGAGTTCACTGAACTCAGCCATGTTCATGCCGATGAGAGGGGATTCCTCTTCCAGCTTGAACACTGCCATGTGAAGTTTTCCTCTTGCGAAGTCGAGGGAATCCGATGAGGCGGTGCGTTTGAGGAGGTCCATGATTTCGCCTGCTGCTATCTTTTCAGGATAGAACAGGAGGTCGATTCCCATTTCCGTGAACAGATATTTGTTCTCATAGGAAAGGTATTCCTCGTTGTTGATACGAGCCGTCGCCCTTTTGCTGCCGAGCTTCTTTGCCAGCATCGCGCTGACGATATTCACATCCTGCGATTGGGACGGATTCACTGCAATGAACAGGTCAGCTGAGGCTGCACCAGCTTCCTGAAGCACCTTGATTGCGGACGGATTTCCTTCAACTGTTATTACGTCCGTGTTGTTTCTCAGAGCCTCGAGTCTTTCCTGATTGCTGTCGATGACAGTAATCTCATTTGATTCGTTGCTGAGAAGTTTTGCCAGATGTGAGCCTACTTCTCCTGCTCCTGCAATAATTATCTTCATGTTCTTTATATATTTACAAAATCATGTTCCGTTATGCCCGAGAAAATACGCTTTCCTTTGAGCAAAGCTTCGGAAATTATCCACTTCCGATATATACCTTTTACAGAGGCATTCACCTGCAATCCAATCTGCAGATATTCCGTGATTTCATGTATATCAGGCATTCTTCCCATCTGAGAGGCATCCTTATGGGCTTTTACTACTGCTTCAAAACATTTTTTGCGGAATGTCAGGAGATAAACGGCAGCAGAAAGCCCGTCCAAGCATTTTCTGAAGCGGATTCTTCTTATAGCTCTGTCCATTCCGTACTTTGCGGCCTTATCCGCCGGCCGCCCTTTCCTGAATTCCTGAAGGGCGTAGGTCTTCGCGAGATTGTTTTCGAGCATCAGCAGGTTGTTCCTGTAGTTGAGGTAAAGCTTGAACGGAGATTCTGCCGGGAGAGTCCCACCTCCTACGTGATATACAACCGATTCCGGTACTACCGTCACTTTCCATCCGTGGAGCTGCATTTTCCAGCACAGATCTATTTCCTCCATATGTGCGAAGAATCTTCCGTCGAGTCCTCCGGCTTTCCAGAATGCTTCTGCCCTTACCATCAGACATGCTCCTGTCGCCCAGAATACATCTGCAGTCATGTCATACTGCCCGCGATCCGTGTCAAGATGTTTCAAGACCCTTCCGCGGCAGAACGGATAACCATATCTGTCAATGTATCCTCCCGCTGCTCCTGCATATTCGAATTTGTTCCGGTCATACCAGCTGTGCAGTTTTGGGGCGCACGCCCCGCATTCCGGATGGTTGTCCATCCAATCCACAAGGGGATTAAGCCAGCCGTCACTTACTTCTATATCTGAGTTGATCAGGACAAGATATTCCGGAGATTCATCGGAATCAAGCTGCCTGAATGCCTCATTATACCCCCCTGTGAAACCGAGATTTGAACTGAATTTTATGGTTTTGACATCCGGGAAGCTGCTCTCCATCAGTTGCATGCTGCCGTCTTCCGATGCGTTATCCGCCACTACTACTTCAGCCCCTGCTGTGTCTTTTACAGAATCCAGCAGGGGAGGCAGGAAGTCTCTCAGAAAGCCTTCCGTGTTCCAGTTGAGTATGACGACAGCAGTCTTCATGCGCAGTGTCCTATATTAATGGCATCCGCATCCGCAGTCTCCGTCGTGTCCTTCACCGCAATGTCCGTCGCCGCAGTTTCCTCCGCATCCGCCGTCATGACCATGACATCCTCCGCATCCGCATGTATGCACGAATTCGCCGTGGAGCCCTTCTGTCAGTTCTTTTTCCGTTGCTTCGCGTACGGTAACGATCTCACCTGTAAAATGCAGTGTCTTACCTGCCATCTGATGGTTGAGGTCCATTTTCACTGTATCCTCGCTTACTTCTACGACTACACCTGGGATGACGGCGCCCATGCTGTTCATCATAGGGATGGTGTTGCCTGGAACCAGAAGGTCTTCACGAATCTCTCCGTTTACTTCGAAGGCTGCCTTAGGAAGATCTATGATCCTGTCAGGGTCAATTTCACCGTATCCGTCGGCAGGAGAGAGTGTCACGTCAAACTTGTCACCAGGTTCCATGCCTTCGATATGTGCTTCGAGCTTAGGGAGCAGGCTGCCTGTTCCATGGATATAGTCAAGAGGTCTTTCCTTTGTCGTGTGATCTACTACGTTGCCGTCCACTTCGAGTTCGTATGCGAACTCCACTACTTTGTTGTTCTCGATTTTCATTTCTATGTGCTTTTAAATATTATCGTTTATTCTCCCGAGAATGACACGTTTTCAAATGCCAGGCTCGGAATCTGCCATCTTGAGCTGCTGCGCGCATCTGTTCCCACCGCAGTAAGATTGTTCCACAGCTCGATCAGATTGCCTGTTATGAGCATCTCCCTTACAGGATGGGTTATTTTCCCTCGGCTGAAAGCGAAACCTTCAATACCGAATGAGAAATCTCCGGTGACAGGATTGCTGTTGCCGCCGTTGAAGCCGGTCACCAGAATTCCGCTGCCGCAATAGCGCAAAATATCTTCCAAAGATATTGTTTTTTCTCCGGACATCAATGATTTGTCTTTCAGATATGGCATCAGGCATGGTCTTGATATGTCTTCTACTGTAGGAAGGATGCCCATCTTTGCTGCCATGTAGGTGTTCACAAAGTACTTTCTTATCACTCCTTTTTCAATGACCGGAGCGTTCTCTGTAGCTACTCCTTCTGAGTCGAACAGCCTCGAACCGGTCTTTCCCGGAGTTCTGGCCATGTCATTCAATGTCATTCCATCGGAGAATATCTTCCTGTTCATGGTGTCTTCCAGGAATGACATCTTCTGCTGGATCGAGGTCGCGTTTAGTGCATTTATGATGGGGGATACAAGCCTTGATGCAACATTTCTGTCCACCACCATTCTGTATCTTCCGCTTCGTCGTTTCTTTGGACCGATCTGGCTGATTGCCTTGCGCAGGGCAGCCATTCCGCATTCACGCAGGTCCAGGCCGTCATATTCCGGCGACATGTCCCACCAGTATCCGCTGTATCTGTTGCCTTCCTTGTCCGCTATGGTTATTTCCGAGAAGCATGAGAAGGAAGTTTCTGTATGACGCCCTTCAAATCCTTGTGAGTCGATAAGATACATGTCGTCGAATGATTCGTTGTATTCGCATTCCTCCGACAGTACTGTCCATCCTTCCCCGGCATTCGCTCCATTGATGGATATTGCATGGGCTCTTTCCAGCCTGTCATGCACATCGGCCTCAAGGTATCTCTCGTCATACAGACCGAGTTCCAATCCTGTCACTGCGTCCTTGGCGGTTCTTTCTGTCTCCGGGAGCTTTCTGCATTCATCTTCTCCGAGCATCTTCACCATACGTATGGCGCCTGCTATGAATTCTTCCAGTTCTGTGTCTGAAAGCTTGTTTGTGGAGAACGTACCATATCTGTTGTCGGCGTAAATATATATGAACACCGACCTGTCTGCCGCGTGAGTTACCTTGTCAAGAACTCCGTTCAGGATTGTGCATCCGTCGTTGGTGCTTTTGTTCAGTGATACGCGTGCTGCCGAAGCCCCATGTTTAAGGGCATATTCCACACATTTGTGTGCAATCGCCTTTTCCTTATCTGTAATAACGCTCATTCTATTCTCCTCCTACCGTAAGACTGCTTATAAGGACTGTCGGCATGCCGCACGACACCGGTACACTCTGTTCCTTGCCGCATGTCCATGTGCCGTTGTCGATTTTCAAGTCGTTGCCTACCGCCAGAATGTCAGACAGGGCCTGCGGGCCGTTTCCTATGATGTTTATATCTTTTACAGGTGCTGTGAGTCGGCCGTTCTCTATCATGAAACCGCTCTTGACATAAAATGTGAAGTCTCCTTCTCCGATTTTGACCTGTCCGTTGGAGAACTCGTCCACATAGATGCCGTTGCGTACCGAGGCTATGATGGACTCAGGATCAGCATTTCCGTTTTCCATGTATGTCGCTCTCATGCGAGGAATAGGATTGTATCGGAAATTTTCCCTTCTGCCGTTTCCGGTTGGCTTGACACCGTAAGATGCGGCGCTTATCCTGTCGTGAAGGTATGAATTGAGTATACCATCCTTGACCATATATGTCTTTTCACCAGGCACACCCTCGTCGTCGTGGTTTCCTGAGCCTCTGTTCCATAATAGTGTACCGTCGTCCACTACACTCACGCCCTGCGGACACACCTGTGTCCCCATTTTTTCGGAGAATATTGATTGGCCTTTGCGGTTGAAGTCTGCTTCAAATGCATGCCCCATAGCTTCATGGAGAAGTATTCCGGAGGCTCCCGCGCCCATGACCACATTCATCTGTCCTCCTTTCGGACGTGTGGCCTCGAACCTTGCGTCTATACCCTCTACAATATCGTCTGCAATCTCTTCGATTAGTGATTGACCTATCATTTCGCTGCCGTGTCTGAAACTCCTGGATACGCTTTTGTTCTCCGTCTTTCCGTTATGCTGGAAAATGGCTGTTGCAGTCACGCTGCCCATAGGCCTTGTGTCACATGTCAGTTCCCCCAGTGAATTGAACATCATTACATCGCTTACAGAGTCGGAAAGACGTGCGATTACCTTTATTATCCTGGCGTCTTTTGAGGTGATGGCTTTTTCAAGCGATGTGAGGAACGGCAGCAAGGCGTCGGCATCCTTGTCACGCCATGAATCCACGGTCGGGTAAAAGTCATTTCCGGGGTCGCTTACTTTTGTATAATTCATCGAGCCGTCTGCTCCCAATGCTATGGCAGAGGCTGCCTTAGCCGCCTTTATCATGTCCGGCATCTCTGTATTCTCAGAATATGCATATCCTGTCTTTTCGCCTTTGAGCACTCTGATGCCGACTCCGAAATCGGTGTGGAAACCTCCCGAAGATACGACTCCGTCCTTAAGCAGGAGATTGAAGTATGTGGTATATTCGAAGTATAGGTCAGCATAGTCACCTCCATGGCGGAGGGCAATGGCTGTCAGTTCCTCAAGCTGAGGTCTTGTGACTCCGAAAGTATCAAAGTAATATTGTCTACAATTCATGTGCAATCGTTATAATGAAAGGATTTCACCGTTTTCCTCCATTGATCTATGCTTCTCTTCGGCAATGGCGTGGATCCTTGCATATGTCTCTTCATCCTTGATGTTGATAAGGTCGTCCTTGGATCCTTCTGCTATCACCCTGAACGGAATCTGGGAATTGTCCGCAAGTATCCATCTTTCGCATAGAGGTGCATAGTTGTTAAAGAAATAATAGATGCCGACCTGATATCTTCTGCGTATGGTTTCTTCTGGAATGTTGTGTCCTCCTGCCTCAACCCTTGCCTTGACTCTTTCAATGGCCAGTTCCGGACTTCTCAGCCAGAAGTATAGCAATGTCACGGTGTAGCCTGCCGCCTGAGCCTGCTTGACGATCTTCATCAGGGTCCTGGTAGCCAGAGTTGTCTCGACCGCGAAGTCCTGCTGTCTCTGGAGAAGATAGCGGATCTTCATCAGCATGTATCTGCTGGCCTGGATGGATGCTTTCGAGGGGTCGAAAGGGGATAGCCCTTTTGCAAACTCGTCAGAGTTTACGAATTCCTTGCAGTCAAGCATCTCAGGCAAAAGCGAATATGATGCAGTTGTCTTGCCTGCACCGTTGCATCCTGATATTATATAAAGTCTTGGCATTGTCTGTAATTATAATAATTAGTTAAGTCATTTATTTGTAACTCCGTATCCGAAGAGTGCGAAGTCTCCGAGGCATGGGTCATCTGGCCATATTTCTCTGAATGCATCCGTTATTTCGAGTGCTGTCATGATGTCCTTCTGCTTTCTGGATGTAAGTCCCAAAGATGTCGCCTGTGCGTACACATGTACGTCGAGAGGCAGGATAAGCCGGCTTTTTTCTGAATTTCTCCATATGCCGAGATCAACCTTGCCGTCATCCCTTACCATCCACCTGCGCATCATGCTTATCTTTTTGTTAGGAGCCTTATGGTCTTCCTTCTGACCGAATATCCTGCATCTTATTTCCATGTCGCTCAAGCCTTCTATGCTGTCCCTTTCCGTGTATATCGACTTCATGCGCCTGCATATGGCTGCAATCTCACTCCATTTGATGGTGCGGTGCAGGCTTGTGTCGTCGTCTCTGTATTCTCCGGACATTACATATTCATAGGGACTCCACTCCATATGATCGAACAGCCTTTCGCAGTCCCGGACAATCATGGCGCGTCTGCCCCAGGCAAGATGTGCGGACATGAGTGCTGCAATCTCCACGTCGGCCAGCGAAGCTTCGCCGGCTTTGTGTCTTCGCGCAAAATGAGCAGGGAAGATTATAGGGTCTTCCTGAAAATATTTCGGGTCATTATATTCATTTGCCCACCCGATTAAAGTCTCCTTGAGTTTTACGTCCATATAACCTACAAATATACATAAAAATGGTCGGTTACATATGCAACCGACCATAAAAATATTTTGTGCTGTGTTCTTACTTGGTAGCAGCCTCGAGTTTCTTCATCATTGCGAACATGAAGAGTCCTGAAATGAGACAGAGAGCGATGAGTACAGTCCATACGCCCCAAAGAGGAAGCTTGTCCCAAAGGAGACCAGGGATTGATACGAGGTAGTTTCCGATTGCAGTAGCAGCGAACCAGCCACCCATCATCATACCCTTGTACTTTGGAGGAGCAACCTTCGATACGAATGAGATTCCCATAGGTGAGAGGAGAAGCTCAGCAAAAGTAAGTACAAGGTAAGTAGAGATAAGCCAAGTAGGAGAGATGAGGTCCGGACTCACTGTTCCGCCGAGCTCCTTAGGAGAAGCAAGTCCCATCGAACCTACTGTGAGGATGAGGAATCCGGCTGCAGCCACGAACATTCCGAGTCCGATCTTGCGAGGTGCAGAAGGCTCCTTGTCCTTCTTGGCAAGGGCGCTGAAGATAGCAAGTGAAACCGGAGTAAGGGCTACCACGAAGAATGGGTTGAACTGCTGGAAGTCAGAAGGCTGGATGTTTACCACCGAAGGCATGCCGAGGTAAAGTGCTGCTGCACCGCCCCATAGTGCGAGTGTAGCGATGCCTGAGGTAACCTTACCCTTTGTTGTCTCAGACTGGAATACACTGAAGAGGGTGTAAATGGAGATTGCAATAAGAGCAAGGCTCCAGATGTTGAATCCGATTCGTGTTATTCCTTCTGTTGCATTTGCGGTGTAGTCGCGTGCGAAGAGAGTCATTGTGGCTCCGTTCTGGTGGAATGCCATCCAGAAGAAGATAACGACAGCGAACACGAGAACAAGCGCAGTGATGCGGCTCTTTGTCTGCTCAGGAGTGAGTTCAGGCTCATTCGATACATTTGCAGCTTTTGCCTGCTTTGCATTCACGTCAGCATGCTTGAACCATGAACGGCAGCTGAAGTAGATGATTACTGAAAGCACGAGCGAAACACATGCTACGGCAAAACCGTAGTTGTATGCAGTAGAAAGCTTTTCGATGTAGAAGTTGCTGAAGTTCACCATATCCATTCCTGCAGCGCCAGTCATCTGTGAAGCGAGACCTTCGAGTCTTGAGAGGTTGTCAGCTGTAATGGTGCCGTCCATGCACTGATGTGCCAGCGCAGGGATGTTGGCATCGTAGAAGAGTTCCGACTTCGAAAGGAAGAAGTTGGTTACATACTTTGCCATTGACGGTGCAAACATTGCTCCGATGTTTATAGCCATGTAGAAGAGGCTGAATGCGGAGTCGCGTTTTGCTGAATACTTAGGGTCATCGTAGAGATTACCTACCATAACCTGAAGGTTTCCTTTGAAGAGTCCTGTTCCTATTGCAATGAGGGCGAGGGCTCCGAACATCATGATCTTGCCAGTAAGATCAGCTCCTGTAGGGATTGCAAGGCAGAGATATCCTAGGAACATCACTCCGATACCGAGTGTGACGCATTTTCCATATCCGAACTTATCGGCAAGAATACCTCCGAAGAAAGGCATGAAATATACTCCGGCGAGGAAAATTGAATAGATCTGTGTGGCTGTAGCCGCGCTGAATCCGAACTTAGCCTGGATGAACAGGAGGAAGATGGCCAGCATGGTGTAGTAGCCGAAACGCTCACCGGTGTTGGCGAGGGCAAGGGCGAAAAGGCCTTTAGGTTGTCCTTTGAACATAATTTTTAGTGTTTTATTTAGTTGTTTCAGTTTTCAAAGTCTGCAAAGATAATAATTTTAATTTACAGGCAAAATATCGGAAATACGCAGGAAAATCAGTATATTTGCTATTTGGGTTGATGCGATGCGGTCGCATAGAATCAGTATGAAATTTATATTTAACTGAAAATGAGTAAATTAGGTGTTGATGTTGCCCGTGCGGTGGTGAAGATTGTGGGAAGAATGCCTCTTAAGGTGCATTATGTCTTTGCGGACGTTGTCGCATGGCTTGCAGGAAAGGTGGTGGGTTACCGCGATGATGTCGTGATGATAAACCTTTCAAGGTCTTTCCCGGATAAGAAGTATCGCGAACTCCAGAAGATAAGGAATGAATTTTACCGTCATTTCGCTGAGATATTCGTTGAGGCGATATGGTTCGGCGCTTCAGATTATAAACGTCTTCATGATAGCGGGATAGTGACAATTACCAATCCTGAAATTCTTAACGAGTATCTGGGCGGTGCCGACAATATGACAGTGATGTTTTCGCATTGTGGCAATTGGGAGATTCTTGGCGGTTTTCTTGGCTATCGTACAGCGGACGGGGTGGAGCTTGATCTTAAAGAAGAGCAGATCAAGGTTGTGTATAAGGAGCTTCATAGTGCATTCTCAAATGAGTTTTTTAAACATAATAGAGTGGCTCCTCTTGAGAAGGTCGGTACTACTTGCGAAATAGAATCTTCCAATATTCTTCGTTATGCTATTAAGCATCGCAATGAAAAGAACGTTTATATCTATATAGCTGACCAGTACCCGTATAAGACACCACATGATATAGGCATGTTTCTGAATCAGAAGACAACTGCCATGCTCGGTGCTGCAGGAGTGGCATGCAAATTGGGGCATAGCGTGATTTATCTGAAGATGAAAAGGGTGGAGAGAGGCAGATATGAGATGACTTTTGTTCCGATATGCATGAATGCGTCGGAACAGACTCCAGAACAGATTACGCGCAGGTATTTCGATATCCTTGAGGAAGAAATATGTGAGACACCGGCAAATTGGCTGTGGTCCCACAAGAGATGGAAATAACAATTGACTGAATATATGAATAAGACAATCAGATTCGCGATTGCTGCGATGACACTTATGCTGTCGCAGATGCTGTGTTCTTCGGCTAAATCAGATCCTGAGGGACATCTGACCTACTGTCTGCCTTCAACGACCATTTCACTTGAAGTAGAGGCTGTGCAGGAAAAGTTTTTTGCAGGACCATATGCAAAATATGCCGAGAAGTATCTTGGAGTCAAGGTGAGACAGAAAGATGAGACTTTCTTTCAGCTTACATCAGTGACGATGACTCCTCTTGTTGAGGCTGATCAGAGCAGAAGGTATTCTGTTACCGTGTCTAAAGGAAAGATAGAGACTACATTTCTTAAGCTTTCTGCTGCCGGACTTGTTTCTTTCTCTGATGCAGATTTCGGTGGACGCACCAACTGGCGTTTCCCTATAAGGAGTGAAGGTGATTTTGCGGATATGGGTGTTCTTTCGAACCTCACATCTGCTTCAGCAACTCTTTACGGCAAGGAAAAGGGAGAATCAGCATTCAGCAAGGTGGCTGTGCAGCAGGATATGGTCGTAGCCAAGTCGCTTGAGAAGAGGGCTGCAGAAGCTGCCGATATGATTTTGAAGCTCCGCAAGCAGAGGCTCCAGATTGTTACGGGCGATACTGACGCTACATACAGTGGAGAAGCTATGGGAGCGGCAATAGAAGAACTTACCAGGCTTGAGAAAGAATATATGACTCTTTTTACCGGATATTCGGAGACTCAGACTCAGAAGATGAATTTCGATGTTATTCCTGAGGCAGGACGTGAGAGCCAGATGTATATTGCTTTCAGACTTTCTGATTCCGCCGGTCTGGTTCCTGCGGACAATCTGTCCGGAAAGCCTGTGGTGATGGAGATTGTTGTTCCGGAGTTCAGGCAGATTGAGAATGCCGCTGATACACTTGCGGTTTCTGCTCCGAAGTCGAAGAGTAAGAATCCGACTCCTGCTGTGGTGGCATATTACCGTATTCCGGCCATGTGTACAGTTAAGCTGACGGAGGGTGGCAGACTCCTTCTCCAGAGTCGTATGCCTGTTTATCAGCTCGGTCAGGAAAGTTCGCTTCCAATGAATGTTATACTTAAATAAATAATGATACTATGACTATCAAAGATCTTGATCCACAGATAGTGTGGAAGAATTTTTATGCATTGACTCAGATTCCGCGTCCTTCAAAACACGAGGAGCTTGCTGTGGAATATTTGTATAACTGGGGCAAGGAACATGGTCTTGAGACCATCAAGGATGAGGTTGGAAATATCATCATCCGCAAGCCGGCTACTCCAGGATGTGAGAATATGAAAGGTGTGATTCTTCAGGGACATATCGATATGGTTCCTCAGAAGAACGCGGATACAGTCCATGATTTCGAAAAGGATCCTATCCAGACCTATATTGATGGTGACTGGGTGAAGGCGAAGGGTACGACCCTTGGTGCAGACAATGGACTTGGAGTTGCGATGGCTATGGCTGTTCTTGAGTCTGATGATATCAAGCATGGACCTCTTGAGTTCCTCTGTACTGTTGATGAAGAAACCGGAATGACCGGTGCCATGGCTCTTCAGCCTGGTATGCTTAACGGAGATATTCTGATTAATCTTGATTCAGAGACGGAGGGCGAACTTTATGTGGGCTGTGCCGGTGGTCTGGATGCATCTGCATATGATACTTACGTTCCGGCCGAATATGACAAGTCTTGGGAGTGCTGGTCGCTGGAGGTCAAGGGATTCAAGGGTGGACATTCGGGAATGGATATTGTGCTGTATAGAGGTAATGCGAACAAGGTGGCTGCCAGAATAATTTATGCTTTGATGACATATGCCGGTGTCAAGCTTCTTGATTTCGAAGGAGGTACTCTGAGAAATGCCATACCTCGTGAGGCTTTTGCTACCGTCTATGTTCCTGTAGATAAGGTGGAAGAGGCAAAGATGATTTTTGATAGGTTTTCTGCAGCAATTAAGAAGGAGTATGCTGCTACTGACCCTGATTCCCAGTTTGTGTTCAAGCCATATGAATGCGTTGATGGAGAGTGCTGCGGCGGCGATGAATGCAAGTATGTTCCTGATGCAGATGCCTTCCGATATATCCGTGCGGTTCTCGCTTGTCCGGATGGTGTGAAGAGAATGAGCAGCGAAATCTCTGATCTTGTCGAGACTTCAAATAATCTGGCGATGGTAAAGATTGCAGGAGGCGAATTCAGTGTAAAGACGCTTATGAGAAGTTCAGTAGAAATTTCAAAATACGTTCTGTCTCAGAAGTTTGAAGCAGTATTTGCGCTTGCCGGCATAAAGACAACATTTACAGGTGGATATTCCGGATGGGCTCCAAATCCGGAGTCGGCAATCCTGACTACCATGAAGACAGTGTATAAGAATCTATATGGCAAGGAACCTGCAGTTATGGCAATCCATGCCGGTCTCGAGTGCGGCATCCTAAGCGGTGCATATCCTCATTGGGATATGGTCTCATGCGGTCCGACCCTCATGAGCCCTCACAGCCCGGACGAGCGTGCAAATATTCCTTCAGTAGCTAAATGTTGGGACTTCCTCAAGGCAGTTCTTGAGAATATCCCTGTAAAATAAATTGAAATTATGTTGAGTCAGAAATTACACGAGGCCATGAATGCTCAGGTGAATGCCGAGCTATGGTCAGCATATCTATATCTTGCAATGTCTCTTGACGCAGAAACCAAGGGATACAAAGGAGTCGCGAACTGGTTTTATGTGCAGTTCCAGGAGGAGCAGGCTCATGCACGCATCTTCATGAACTATTTGAATTCACGTGATGCTAAGGTGGAGCTCAAGCCTATCGAGGCTGTTCCGACTTCATGGAATACCGTACTGGATATGTTCAAGCAGACACTGGAACATGAGAAGAAGGTGACTTCCCTCATAAACAATCTTGCTGCCATCGCCAACGAAGACCGTGATTATGCTTCCGTAAACCGCCTGAACTGGTTTATCGACGAGCAGGTTGAGGAAGAGGAGTCGGCAAGAGAGATGATAGGTACTGTAGGTGCAGTCGAAGATAATAAATACGGTATGTACATGCTGGACAAGGAACTGGCAGCACGTGTGTATAATGTTCCTTCGCCCCTTGCAGTCGCGGAATAATGAGAAAAAGCTTTGATAATTAGATAATTATTCCTATATTTGCAGCCCATTTGTGAGATTTAGTGCTCGCAGGTGGGCGCAAATTATTATTAAACAATTAATTACAAACAAAATGATTAAACAGTACGAAACCGTTTTCATTGCAACTCCCGTTTTGTCTGAAGCTCAGATGAAGGAAGCGGTAAAGAAGTACGTTGATTACATCGTTTCAAAGGGCGGTGAAATCGTGTACGAGGAGGACTGGGGACTCAGGCAGCTTGCTTACCCAATCCAGAAGAAGACCACAGGATTCTATTACATGATCGAGTTCAAGGCTGACACTCAGGTGATCGCAAGACTCGAGACTCAGTATCGTCGCGATGAGAGAATCATGAGATTCCTCACTTTCGCAATGGACAAGCATGCAATCGCATATGCTGAGAAGAGAAGAGCTAACAAACAGGCTAAATAATCAGGAGGACAAGAATTATGGCACAGAACAATGAAATCCGTTATCTCAACCCTCCTACAGTAGAGGTTAGAAAGAAGAAGTACTGCCGTTTCAAGAAGGCAGGTATCAAGTATGTTGATTACAAGGATGCTGAGTTCCTCAAGAGATTCCTTAACGAGCAGGGTAAGATCCTTCCTCGTCGTCTCAC